>NZ_JAENIK010000013.1 GCF_016595465.1 Luteolibacter yonseiensis
TAGCCGCCCACCGTCGCGCCGAGCGAGTTGCCCGACAGCGTGAACGAAACCCCGTCCGCCTGCGAAAGCTGGTCGTTGCCCTCGCTCTCCACCTGCGTCCCCACCGGGGCCAGGCTCGCCCGGAAACGATACTCGCCACGATAACCGTAGTAGGGGCTCACCCGCACGTAGTAGGTCCCGTCGCGCGGGATCACCACCGGCGGACTCTCGCCGCGCCAGCCCGCATTGGTGTTGGCGAAACTGGTGAGACCCGCGCCGGTCTCGTCCAGCACCTCCCAGCCCAGCCCGGCCGCCTCCGTCGCCGTCGAGTGGTCCACCGCCACCGTCAGCACCTGGCCCCGCGACGCCGTAAAACTCCAATAATCGCGGTCCGGGTCGTCCGACAAAAATCCCCGCCCGAAGCCGTGGCGGATCCCCGTCGCCGTGTCGTCCGCCGCCAGCGGCGCCCGCGCGTTGCCGTCGAGCACCCGCAGCACATGCTCGTCATTGTCCGCCACGACGAGCTCGGCCCGTCCGTCCCCGTCCAGGTCCGCCGCCGCCACCCCGTAGGTGTTGTACCAGTTGCGCCGCACGTAGCTGAAACCGAACGTCCCGTCCGCGCGGTTCGACGCCACCGTCAGGTGGTCGTAGCCGCCCAGCAGCAGGTCCGGCCACGAATCCCCGTTGACATCCGCCACCTTCACGAACTCGTTGTAGTAGCCGTAGTTCAACAGGAAATCCACCCGCGTCCCGAACGTCCCGTCGCCGTTGCCCGGGAAGATCCAGTAGCTGTAGGCCGGGTTGTCGTTGGCCACCGCCACCAGGTCCGGATTGCCGTCACGGTTGAAATCCGCCACCTTCAGGTCCGACACGTTCGGACCGTCCGGCATGTCGAGGAACGACGGCGCGCCGAACGTCCCGTCCCCCACCCCGAGGAACACCGCCAGCCGGTCGCCGTTGTCCATGTCGCCCACCGCGAGGTCCGCCTTGCCATCCTTGTTGAAATCCCCCGACGTGATCCCCCACGGCCGGATCTTCGGAGCCAGCGACAACCCGAGCCTGCTCTCGGTGAACGAACCCGCCTTGTCGTTGAGAAGCACCGAGACCGAATAGCCCGTCGTCCCGTCCGTCCCGTTGTTGGAGACCACCAGGTCCGGATAACCGTCCGCGTTGAAATCCCCTGGGGCCAGCCGCCGCGGATAGTCGCCCACCGCCACATCCGCCTGCCGCACGAACACCGGGTTCCCCGGCGTCGAGTCGTTGCGGAAGAGGCCCACCTCGTCGGTCCCCGCCAGCGTCACCGCGAGATCCATGTCGCCGTCCTTGTCCCAGTCGACCAGCTGCACGTCGTACGGCTCGTCGGCGATCCCGTCGAAAACCACCGGCGTGCCGAACCCGCGCGTCCCGTTGCCCGGATAGATCCGCAGCCCGTCGACCGATCCCAGGTGGGTCACCGCCGCGTCGGTTCTGCCGTCGCCGTCCAGGTCCGCCGTCTCGATGTCGAACGGCCAGCCCGCCGTCGCCACCGTCCGCCCCGCGTCGAGGAACGAGCCGTCCCCCTGCACCAGCACCCCGGTCGAGACCGTGTCCGCCGTCGCCAGAGATCCGTTGTCCCCATCTTCATTGGCATAACCCCCGATTCCCAGCACCGTGAAATTTTTCACATAAGCCGAGGCAAGCACGTTACCAGCGCGATCGGACACCGTGGCGGGAACCGTCAACCTGTAGGCACCGGGAAGAAGGAGCCGATTGTCGTTTATCAGGAAAATCGAACGGCGATCTCCAGTGAAACTCGAAAACGTCAAAGGATAGGAGATATCGTCGCCATTCCCCAAATTCCCATCCGGTCCGGCAGCGGCCAATGTCACTCCCGAAGCCAGCGACGCCTCGTCCATTTCCTCGTCGAACGAGATGCTGAGACTGGAATAAATCGCATCCAACGCGAAAGGCACCGCGGGCACATATCTCTCGATCCTGTAGCTGGCGGCGCCGCTTCCGGAAGATGCCGAGGAAACCCCGTTGCGCGAACTCGCGTAATAGAACGACAAACCGGGCTGGATCGTGACGCGAACCGCTCCAATCTCGGAAGGCAACAAGATCCCGGCGTGGACCGCCGCTTTTCCTAACGAGGAATCCACGGAGTACGTGTCCGTACCCGCGATCGAGCCGCCCGTTTCTCCCTGGAGTGTGTAGAGATAGGACTGCCCTTGGTTCCCCGCGAGGGCGGACATGTTGGACGGAGCGAAGGAAGTGCCTTCGATGAGATGACCCCGGTTGGGAATCAAATCCACGGCGGTCACCGAGGGTGCCGAGGTATCCGAAACCGAAGCGTTGAGGAAATAGCTCGAGTTCTGCCCTTGGATCATGAAGTCCGGCAGATTCGCAGATGCCGTCCCCTCCCAGGCGGGTACTCCGGCGATTGCTCCGGTGATCCCGCTGGTGCTGCCATCCGCGGTGCTGGCGCCCGCTCCTTCCGAGAACCGGTAATAGGCGACCAATCCGGATTCCGTGCCCGCCAGGGAATTGTCCAGGTTGTCGAGGATCTCGGTTCCGGAGCGTGGAGAATTCCAGATGCGGATCTCATCCATGCTACCATACAGATTTCCGGCATAGCCCGTGCCGATGGTCGCGTCCAAGGAACTGGCGACCGCAGGGAAATGACTGGCTTCCGCTTGTGCCACCAATCTGCCATCAAGATACCACCGGAGTTGCTTGGGGGTGGAGGAAAAGTCGCGGACAAGCGCGAGATGCTGCCAGCGTCCGGCGCGCAACGGCGTGCCGGTGTTGAACGTCTGATAGGGGGCGGTATTGCCGCCACCGGTGCCATAGAAATAATTGACCGTCCCGTCGGTTTCGATCGTCATGGTACCTTCGCCCGCATACGCCTTGGCATAGGGATTCTGACGGGAGTTGAAATTGTCGGGCTTGATCCAGAACTCGATCGTCTGGCTCCCGGTGATCCTGAGAGCCTCGGGATTTCCCAACGAGACCGACTGCGAACCTTCGAAACGCAGGTTGCGCCCGTCCAGGTCCGGCACCCTGACCCTGACCCGGTAATTGCCGCCCGAGGCAACGGAGTGGACCAAGGAACCGCCCGTTGCGACAAGCAATGCGGACGTGTCCGAATCCTTGAACAACGCCAGCTCCACCGCTGAAGCGGATAACGAGGAACCCGCGGGAGGCTGCAACGAAAGATTGACCGTCTGCCCCGCGATCAGGGTTCCCAGATCAATCCAGTCCGCATCCCGATCGAGGACACCGGCGACCGTCCCACGGAAACCTCCACCCTGAGGGGAAAAACGGAACCTATCCGCCAGCGTGCGGATGTCGTTGATTTCCGATTCCAGTTCGACTCCACGGCCCAGCAGGGCGCTCAAGGAAAAAGCGGATGCCTTCGAGTCGGAGTAGATGGCAACCTGATAGACACCGGGAGTCGGGAGAGCCACATTCTCCAACGATGCGAAACCATCGTACGAACCGCCCCCCTGGGACACGGTGGAACCGGAAGGCGAAACAAGGCGTATGACCGGATTCGCGTTGATACCGGAGTCCGTGCGGACCAGGAACGTCACGCGGTCGTTTGCCTCCGCATTGAACGTCCAGATCTTCGCTCCTCCGAACCCGGTGGTGGTATAAGAAGACGTCAGTCGGGCCGTGAGCAAGCCGCTGGCCGGAGGGGATTCCTGCAAATCGAGCATCGGTTGGGCCGAGGCCAAACCGATAGCCATGAGGAACATACAGGCAACGTTTCTTACCGTCGTCATACCTCCAATTCCTAACGGAGTTGGGTCCGGGGCGTCAACATTTCAGCATGAGATCCCGGTTTATAAGGGACTTTAGCGTCCGGGGAAATTTTGGAATTGTTAACTGTTGGAGTACTCCCCCTGAAATCGTGCATTTTGTTAGAAAGAGCCGCCGCGCCCGTTCGAACGCCGCCTCCCCCGGGAAAATCAATCCACCTTCGCTGGCAGGAAGCCGGCGCTCCCCACCCTGCCAACGAGGCTGGGATGTTGCCTGACGTTTTGGAGAAGCCACTCCCTGAGCTTCCCGGGCTGGCGATATCCGGGGACCGAGGCCTGCCTGGCCAGACGACCGGCGACGCGGGCGGCGGCTTGGGACGATCCGCTCAATCCCGCCATTTTTCCATCAGGTGTGGCGGAGGAGGCGGCAAGGCCGGGTGAGGCCAGCAGGACCGTGTTTCCGGAATAATTCGAGGTGGCGAGCAATTGTCCTTCATCACTGCACGCCGTAACAGTGATCATGTTCCGGTGACGCAGGACCGCTTGATATTGAACCTCGTTGTTCGATGGCGAATCGAGATTCAATCCGGAGTTTCCAGCCGCACAGACACAGAGGACGCCCGAGTCCAGCAGCTTGCCAAGAGCTGAGGCGAACCGGTCGTATGCATCTCCGTCGGCTGGGGATTTCCGATAGTCGAAGGCGCAGAGAATCACAGGGATGTCCCACCCGGCACTTCGCAGGGCTGAAACCATCTCCAGCGCATGGGCCACCTGAGACAACTCCTGATGCTTGTCGCCGGTCCGGAACATCACCAATCGAGCGACGGGAGCTTCAGCGGTTCCCAGTTCCGCCGCCAGCAGGCCCGCAACATGAGTGCCGTGTCCGGTCCGATCCTGAGGAGTCGCATCATTCTCCACAAAATCCCAACCGAACCAATACTTCCCGTCTCCCCGCTGCATGGGAGCGGGCAGTTTTTTTCCAACGGCGTCATTATCCAACCACTTTCCCTGAAATGCCGGATGATCCACCGCCACTCCGCTGTCGATCACCACAACGATTTCTGCGGACGGCTTGCGTCCCGGATCTTCCGCAAGCGCGAAATCGCTCAAACCCAGCGCAAAAGCCGCCGCGCTCGCTGCGATGATTCCATTTCCTGCCACAATCATCAGATCTCCACCTAGTGAATACCGGGCGACGGCCTCAACAAGGAAAAAGCATTATCCTGCCTGTTGTGAGAACCGCCCCGTCACGCGATTAGATCGACCTTGCGGGGATTCGCGGTCACCAGCGATTTTCATCTTCTTCTCACCCAAACAAATTCGTCGCCGTTTTCCAACGGCACCTTTCTGATGTCCCATATGTCGATGGGATAAGGAGAACCGGATATGGCCACGGATGCGGCCTTCACGCCCTCACCGATCGCGCAGTCTTCGAATTTTTCACGGATTTTCATGTTATAATAAACACCAGGTCGGGCGTCAGGTCAACGGAATGCGCTCCTTCCAACCGACGTTTCCAGGAATGGGGGATCACCGGCCCGCCTCTCCCGCCCGGCTCAGCCAGTGGAGGAGATTGAGAACCAGCCGGTGGTTCTGTTCCGCCTTGGGGGCGTTCATGCCCATCGGTTTTTTCTCCGGGCCTGAAAGCTGGGCGCTGAACATCGAGGCCTCGCCGAAGATCGCGACACGTCCCTTGCCGAGGGTGAGGACCGCGCCTTGTGACCAGCCCTCGATGCGGACGACGGGCGCGTCCGGCGTGATGCCGGGAGCCTTCCTCGTTTCCCGTGAGATGGAACCGGTGGAAAAGGTGAGGATGGGTGTGGCTCCTTCCGGCAGCCGGAATGCTGAGCCTCCGAAGGTCGCCACCTGCGTGACTTTCTCATCCTCCGAGCGCCCTTTTGTGATGAAATTTTCCGCAAGCCCTTCTCCTGTTCTAAAAACATCCGGCCCGCGTTCCTGCTGCGGGCGGCCTGTTCTCGCGTAGCCGTTGCTGAACACCGCGCCGAAGGATTCCGCGAGCTCCCCCGCTCCGCCGGGAAAGGGCATGTGGTCCGCGATCAACAGCAGCGAGCCGCCTTTCTCCACCCAGTCATGCAGGGCGGCGATCTCTTCCTTCGTGAACGCGGAAGGTGTTGGTAACGACCAGTCCTTCGCATTCCTCTCGTTGACGGGGTTCGCGATCACGAGGAGATCGACTTCCCTCAACGCGTCCGCTGAAAGCGATCGGGTGAAGCCTCCGACCTGGTAACCATCGCGGCGGAGAAGATTGGCGAAGGGCTGGTAGCGCCCTCCGGCGGTATGGAAATTGTGGTGCGCCTCATCGATCCCCACGCGGGGTCCCTGCCCGGAACCGTAGGCGGGATCTCCGATCCCGGGCTGGTAGCTGGTGTCGGACACCTGCTGCGCTCTCAAGGTGGAGATGGCGGAGATGAAGCCGGTAACGATGAGGAGGAATCCGCGGTTCATGTGGCTGGGACGGAATGGGCGGCACGGTAGGCCGGATTAATATTGGAAACGAAAGGCCCACCAGAGACCGTCCCCATGCCGGGTGACGGTCTCTGGTGAAAGCGGGTTTGTCAGAGCGCCGAGGTTTGCCGGCGCCCCCTCCGCAGGAACAGGAAACCGGTGGCGATCAACGACAAACCGAAGGTGTGTGGTTCGGGGATGGAGGTGAGGTTGAGGAGGCCCGTATTCGCATCGAAGCTGACGCCATATCCTCGGGAGGCGAAGTAGCCATCCCACTGGCCGTCTCCATTGTCATCTTCCAGCGTGATGGCGCTGACGGTGTTCGCGTCGGTCTGGATGGTGACGGTATCGAAATTTCCGCTGGAAGGAGTGAGACCGGTGAAGAGCTGATACACACCCTCGCCGGCATAGTCGCTGTTGAGGCGGAGGCGGAGTTCACCGCCGAGGTTGATGGTTCCGGCGGTCACGTTGATACTGTCGGTGCCGGCGGCGCGGATGTCCAGCACGGCGAGGCCCGTTGCTTGCAGGTTGAGCAGATTGGTGAAGGTCAGGGTGTTGGGACCCGCACCGAAACCACCCTCGGCTCCGGGAGATACCCGTCCACCGTCGGAAAGATCGGCGGAACCAAAGGTGCCTCCGCCGGTGATCGATGCGCCCGCGACCACGGTCAGGCTGCTGTAGGTGTTGAAAACCCCTCCGCCCGCCACCTGCAGGACGCTGTTGCTTCCGGTGACGGTGACCGCTCCGCTGTAGGTGTGCCCGCCCGCCAGATACTCCCCGAGCAGGACGGTGCCTTTGGTGATGGCCAGCGTCCCGGAACCTTGGATGCCTCCGTTGCCGGTGGGGGTCGCGAGGTCGCCGGGATTGCCGAAACGGACGCGTGAGTCTCCGTTGTTGGCGATGGTGACGTCGCCCTGGAAATTGACGCGGGCGTGGATGTTCGTATTTCCGGTCCTTCCGCTCTGGATCTGGACACCGGCGTCGGCCACTCCGCCGGATTGGATGGTGAGGATGTTGCCGTTGGTCTGGTTGACGTTGGTCACGCCATAGCCGGAGCCGATGGAAAGCTGGCCGATGGTGCCGGCCGCGTTGACGGTGGCCGCGCGGGCACCGGTATTGAGGCTGATGACGTCCGCGCTGGTGGGGGTGAACGCCGAGTTGACGCCGCCTTCCGGTGTCGCGTAGTTCGCACGATTGAACAATCCTTCTCCGGTGCCGAGGCCTGCGGGGCGGGTGGCCAGCCAGTTGTAGGTGGCGGCGCGGGAGGAGGTCGACAGGGCGATGAGGGACAGCGCGAGGGCTGGGACGGTATGCTTGAAGTGTGGATACATGTGGGGATGTGGTGTGTTTGGAGGGACCCGAAAACCGCTTGGTGTCACGTTGTCGGAACACGGCGGAAAAATTCGGGAGGAGTGATTCGAGGTATCAGCCGCCACTCGGTGCCATTTGGAAAAGCCGCGGGATACCGGAGATGGGAACCAGCCTGCCGGAAAATTCCCGACCTGATGTGGCGGTCGTTATTCTCCGAAGCCCGGCCCCGGCGTGCATGGCCCCATTCCGACAGGAAGGGACCGTTGGCTACGGGCGTGACGGAAGGAAAATGGAAGCGAAGACGATAACAGATCTTTCATGATGAAAGCGGTGGCCGGATCATCCAGAGGTCTGGTCTTCTTCCGAAATTCGGGTAATTGGGGAACTGTCCCTGCGGGGGAATAGCAGGAGGCAGACTCCGAGTCAACCTTAAAACATATTTAATTGGGCAATTTTATAATGTTTCACCATTCAATTCATTATCAAATTGCTAAATATGGTAATATTTGTTTGACAAATCCGTAGAATCTGGTTTATCCAGACGTGCGCCCGAGAGGCGAACCAAACCCCATTTGATATGATGAAATCGAAATCAATGAGTGTTTACCGGCTGATCAAATCCTTCTTCGCCCTGCTCGCAGGGACGGAACACCGTCTTTGTCGCCAAGCGTGACCACCCCGCGCAGCACCTGGTGATCCGTACGTTCCGGCTCCCGCCACGGCATCCGCATCAGACACCTTGGTTTTTCGTTTCGGGGAAATATCTGCTGGTCGGAATCCCCGCCGGAGATTTCCACGGAAGGGCGGAAACCGGTCCCTCGCCACGGCTCAAAAATCTCAAATCCCACCATTCATGAAAGTCACCAATTTCACCGCCATCATCTGGGAAGCCATTTCACAGATCGACGCGAGAAGGCCCGCGCCATTCTCATTCCAGGAGATCCACGAAGCCGCTTCCCAAGGCAGGCTGCTGGATCTCCTCGGCAGGAACAGTTCGAGTGGTTTCACCCGATTCCTGCTCGTCGGCAAGGAGTCGGGAAACCCGCAGGTGGAGGAAGCTCTCGGCCGGGCCTCGAAGGTTTTGAATGGCCAGGAGCTGCGGCAGGCGCTCATCGGGGACAATCCCTGGTGCCTGTTGATCGCCATGGCGCTCCAGGCGATCCAAGCGGAGTTTCCCGAGCAGTCCGCACACCCCCAGCTCGCGGAGTTGGGTGGCCAGTGGCAGTCTTGAGGGGATCATTTAACTACTGATTACACTGATTTACGGATTGAAGAAGGTGTCCAATTCTCTGGTTCCGTAACAGGGATCACGCCTCATCCGGCCGCCGGACAGGATGTCCAGGGCACGTAGCGTTCAGGATGAACGCGCTCCATTGGATAATGCGCTGCTCTGGATGGACGGTCTGCTTTCGATGGCAGGCGGCGGGGCGTCGTCATTCTGACGACTGCTCCGGGGGCATCCTGTCCCCCCATCACTCCGGACGTGTGCTTTTCCGGGACCTGACTTCTTCCAGCAGCTTCACCAATTCGGCAACACGTCCGGGATGCTCGGCAGCCGCGTTCGTGGTCTCGCCGGGGTCTTCTGTGAGATGGTAAAGCTGCGGAACATTGTCGCGGCCGGTTTCCGTGTTGGTGCTCGCCGCGATCTTCGTGGGTTTTTGTCCTTTCACAGGTTCGATGTATTTCCAGCCGTCCCGTGTGATCGAGGCCGCCGAGCCCTGGCTGACGAGATAATCCCGGTCTTTCTTGGATTCCCCGAGGAGCGTCGCGAGCTGGTTGAAACTATCCGGTGCGTCGTCCGCCGCGAGGGCTTGACCAGTGAGGGACGCGAGCGAGGCCGTGAGGTCGATTTGGCTGACGAGGGCGCCGGAGACACCCGGTTTGACCCGTGCGGGCCAGCGCACGATGAACGGGACGCGTGTCGCGGCTTCGAAGGCGCTGGTCTTGCCGCCGCGCCAAGGACCGCCCGGACGGTGGTCGCCGTTTTTCTCCGGAGCGCCATCCTGATAGCCGTCATCCAGCACCGGACCGTTGTCGCTGGAGATGATGACCAGGGTGTTGTCCGCCAGACCGAGACGGTCGAGGGTGTTGGCGATCTCACCCACCGACCAATCGAATTCGGCGATGGCATCGCCTCGCGGTCCCAGCGGGGTTTTTCCCACGAAGCGAGGATTCGGTGTGCGTGGCACGTGCGCGTCGTGGGTGGCGAAGAACAGGAAGAACGGCTTGTCCTTCCGTCCCTCGATGAAGCTGACGGCTTTGGCGGTGATGTCGTCCGCGATGTTCTCGTCCGTCCAACGCGCCGCCCTGCCTCCGCGCTGGTAGCCGATGCGGCCGATGCCGCCGTGAATGGACTGGTTGTGGCCGTGGCTGTGGCGCACGCGGAGCAGTTCGGGATTATCCTTGCCCGTGGGTTCGCCGGGGAAATTTTCCTGATAACTCACCTCCAGCGGATCCGCGGGATCCAGATTCCGTACGCGGTGATCCTCCACGAAGACGGTCGGCACACGGTCGCCGGTGGCGGGGATGATGAAAGCGGAGCCGAAGCCGATCTCCAGAGGGCCCGGCTTGATTTCCTTGTTCCAGTCGATCTTCGAATCGCCAAGACCCAGGTGCCACTTGCCGACCACTCCGGTTTCGTAGCCCGCCTTCGCCAGCAGCGAGGGCAGCGTGAGCGAGCCGGGACGGATGATGAGATTCGCATCGCCCGGCAGAATGTTGGTCCCCTGCTGCCTCCATGCGTATCTGCCGGTCATGAGCGAGTAGCGCGAAGGGGTGCAGGTGGCGGCGGCGGAATGGCCGTTGGTGTGCCGGATGCCCGCCGCCGCGATCTTGTCGATGTTCGGCGTGGAGATGCGCTTGGCCCCGTAGCTGCCGATGTCGCCGTAGCCGATGTCATCGGCATAGATCAGGACGATGTTCGGCAGCTTGTCGGCTGCCGGGGCGATGGCGGACAATGCGAGCGAAACGAACGTGAGGCGGGAAAGGAATGAATGCGGTGCGGGCATGGCAATGGCGGGAAAAAGAGGCTCAATCAGCGGGGCCGGAAAGCGGCGGATTTTCGAAGTAGGCTCCGTCGTTCTCCAACCGTGGATCTCCGGTGCGCTTCAGCTCGGCGAGAAGCCGGGTCTCGAGATCCTTGCGGATGGCGGCGTAGGCCGGGTCGCTGGCGACGTTCACGGTTTCGTACGGGTCCTTCGCCAGATCATACAGTTCCTCGCGGGGCCGTTTGTCAAAGGCCCTGTCGAAGAATGGTTTGCCCTGCGGAGTGGACCGGTTGGCGATGAGCCAGGACTTGGTGGGACCGGCATCGATGTCGGCGATGACGGAGCGTGTTTCCTTGAGGATCAGCCCGGGCGTGAGCTTGGCGCTCTCCGTATCCAGCAGGTCGAAGCGGCCCATGGGATAACGGTCGGGCTTGAAGTTGATGATGTAGAGATGCTGTCCGGAATGGATGGCACGCTGTGGATATGGCAGGTATCCCTCGCGGGCCTCCGCCACATGACGTTCGCGACCGGTGACCGTCCATGTCCAGGCCGGATCCACTTGGCCGGATTTCTCCGAGCGCAGGATGCTCCAAAGGCTGCGGCCGGTGACGGCGGCTGGCACGGGAACCTGCGCCGCCTCCAGGATCGTCGGAGCCAGATCGGTGAGATTCACGAAATCATCGACAACCCTGCCGCCCTTGACGCCGGGTCCGCTGATGGAGAGCGAGACGCCGGTGCCGAAAGTGTAGAGGTTGCACTTGCCGTTCGGGAAGCCGGGCGCTCCGTGATCCCCGCTGATGATGATGAGCGTATTGTCATACTCACCGGATTTCTTCAGTTCGTCGATGACCGTGCCGATGGCGGCATCCAGCGCGGCGACTTCACCGAGGTAATCGGCGAGATCCTCACGCACCTCGGGCACGTCGGGCAGGAATGGCGGCAGCTTTCCCTTGAGCGAATCCGGATCGATGTTCCAAAGCGCCTTGCCGCTGCCCTTCTCCCACGCGCGGTGCGTGTTGGTGGGGCCGAACCAGTAGTGGAACGGTTGCGAGTGGTCGCGCTTGTCGAGGAACAGCCGGAAATTCCCGCGCACTTCGTCGTAGAGTTCCTGCTTGGCGGCGTCGCTGGATCTGCCGTTGCCGATGAGCTTGGTGACATGCTGGGAAAACTGGCCGAAACGCCGCGAGGCCACCTGATAGTTGTATTTCTGGCCGTCAAAGGGGGCGTCTACCGGAGTTCCGGGACTCCACACCTTGTAGCTCTTGCCGATGCTGTAGCCGGAGTCGCGGAGCAGCAGCGGGAACGAGGGAATGGCCGGATCCCACACGGCCCCGCGCAGGATCGCGCCACGACCGGTGCGCCAGAAATATTGACCGGAAAGCAGCGAACTGCGGCAGGGCGTGCAGGAGGGCGCGTTGACATGCGCGTTGCGGAAAAGGACGCCCTGCGAGGCGATGGCGTCGAAATTCGGTGTCTTCACGAAAGCATTGAGCGCGGACAACGGCGATCCCGGAGCGGCGTTCTTGTGATAGATACCCGCGTAGCGGCCCCAGTCATCGGCGAAGATGAAAAGGACATTCGGGCGTTTGGCATCCGGTGCCGCCTTGCAGAGCGCGGCGAAGGTGAGAAGCAGGGCGAAATGGAGAAGCGTTTTCATAGGGTCAGTCGATCGAGACCTTCAACTGGCTGATCGCACCGGAGAAACGGTCCGCTTCCTGATAGTCTGTCACCGGGGCGGCGTTGTCGTGACCCAGCGCGAAATCCTCCGCAGGCTGGCGGGGGATGAGCCGCGGCGCTTTCGCTGAAACCGCCGGTTTGCCATCGATGGCGAGGGTGGCGGTGCCGTCCGGGGCCAGCCGCGCCTCGATGGCGTATTTCGCGGCCTGCGGTGCCGGGGAGGAAACCACGGTGGCCTCGCCGCTGCCGGTGCGGACGGTGAAGTGCAGCTTGCCGCCGACCAGATGGAGGGCGTAGCCGGCGGCGCTGCCACCCTGCGCCAGGATGATGCCATCCGGCTTGGAAGGCTCGATGGTCGCCGAGACGGTGAAAGGCCTGTTGCCGATCTGCGGGGCAGCACCGGATGCGAGCGTCGCACCGGGCTTGAGATCCGCCAGCGGCTTCGCGTCGTAGTGGGCGGACAGCTCGCCGGCGGACGGTTGGTGGCCGGGCAGCCACAAGCCGGTGGGATTTTTCACCCTGCCCGGCGGGCGGACTCCGGGACCGGTGCCTTCCTTGCCGAGATCGGCATCCACCGTCGCGGCGAGTTCACGCAGCTTCGCCACGATTTCCGGTTTCCCAGCGGCGAGATCGCGGGTTTCTCCAATGTCTTCATCCAGGTTGTAGAGTGTAGGTGTGAAAGGCTTGCCGCCGTCCGCGTCCGGCTTGCCATTGGCCTCGTTCTGGCGGGCGACGGCAAGTTTCCACGGGCCGGAACGCACGGCCTGGAGGTTGTTGCCCGCGAAGTAGAAATGGTTGTTCCTCGGACTCTCATCAGTCTCGCCGAGGAGCAGCGGCAGGAGGCTCCTGCCATCGATCTTGTGGCCCTCGGGAAGCTTTCCGTCCGCCACCGCCGCGAAGGTGGGAAGCAGGTCGAAGTTGGCGGTGATCGCACCAATGGTGCGGCCGGCTGGGATGTGCCCCGGCCACCAGGCGACGGTGGGAACCCGTACGCCTCCTTCGTAGGTGCCGCCCTTGCCACCGCGCAGGGGACCGGCTTCCCCACCCTCGCTGCCCTTGGTCAGCCAGGGGCCGTTGTCGCTGCTGAAGAGGATGAGGGTGTTTTCATCAAGCTTGAGCTCTCGAATCGTGTCGGCAATCTTTCCCACGCTCCAGTCCAGCTCCTCCACCCAATCGCCATAAAGCCCGTTCGCCGACTTCCCCTCGAAGTCCTTGCCCGGGTGGAGCGGAACATGGACGGCGGTGTGGGGCAGGTAGATGAAGAATGGTTGATCCTTCTTTTCCCGGATGAATGAGACGGCCGCCTCGGTGTAGCGGGCGGTCAGGCTCTTCTGGTCCTCGGGCGTGATGGTCTGGACAACGGTGGCGTCCTTCACCAAGGGCAATGGCGGCCGGTTGGGGCGGCGTCCGTTGCCCGGGCCGCCGCCCATGTCGTTCGAATACGGCAGCCCGAAATAACTGTCGAAGCCATGGGCGGTGGGCAGGAAATCCGGATGATCCCCCACGTGCCACTTGCCGATCGCGGTGGTGGCGTACCCCTCCTGCCGGAGGACGCTGGCGAGCGTGGGCTCGTCCTTCGCAAGGCCGATGGGTGCGGCGGGTCCCAGGACCTGCGGCAGTGAGACACGTTTCGCATAAGAGCCGGTGAGGATCTGGGCACGGGAGGGCGTGCAGACCGGAGCCGCATAGAAGCTGGAGAGCTTCGCGCCTTCCGAGGCGAGACGGTTCAGATGCGGCGTGCGGTTCTTCTTCGATCCGAACGGGCCGATGTCGCCATAACCGAGGTCGTCCGCCACGATCAGGATGATGTTCGGCTTCCGTGGCGCGGCATGAACCAAGGATGAAAGCGCGACGAGAGCGAGGAGCAGGGAAAGCGGTGGTTTTCTCATGATGATTTAGCGAGGTAAGCCGGATCATCCAGAGGTCTGGTCTTCTACCGAAACAGGAGGATCCCGATGTCCTCCGGCGACAACGCTAGAAAGCATAGGGCATGGGGTCAACCCAAAGAATACAATTTCAGGCAACATTATAATGATTTAAAAACATTCACTGTTTGAATACGGTGCCGTCCCTATTCCTCATTCAATGAAAGTCATGCGACTCCGCCGCATGGCCGCGGTCCATTCCCTCAAGAGGCGAAATACCCGTGACGTAAACCGTCGGCTGGTCGCCCTCGGACCGCTGGAGCCGGCCTGCCACGGAGAGGAAGGATTCGCTGGTGATCACGAGACGGAAAGCGTGGAACGTCTCCTTCTTGACGAAGAGGTTGGCGATACCCGTCTCGTCCTCCAACGAGATGAAGCAATGCCCTTTCGCGGTGCCCGGACGTTGCCGGCAGATCACCATTCCCGCCACCTTGATCGGAAAGCCCGAAGGGAGATAGTGCAGATCCCTCGCCCGTTGGTACTGTCTTGTTCCCATTCGTTCGCGCCACAGCCGCATCGGATGCGGACCGATCGAAGCTCCCTGCGTCGCAAGATCGGAGGAAAGACGCTCCGCCATTTCCATCCGCGGCATGATTCCGTGGTGGGTGGGATTTCCGGATGTGAGCAGATCATCGAACAACGGCAGCTCGACCTGCCACAGGGCTTCCCGACGATGCTCCACCTGCGGCAGATCGTTCAGCGCGCCCGCATGAGCCAGCAACCGCTTCTCCTTTTCCGTCGGGCGGACACGCGACAAGAAATCCTCCAGGGAATCATATGGCCTGGCTTTCCTCTCCCTGACGATCCGCTCCGCTGTCACGCGGCCCAGGCCCTTCAACCGCAGCAGGCCCAGCCGCAGGGTGGAATCATCCAGCACCGCGGTGACTTCCTCGCTCCACACGCACGACACCGGGAGCATGCGGATGCCGTGGCGTTTCGCATCCTGGATCAGGGTGTTCACCGAATAAAAACCCATCGGCTGGTTGTTGATGAGTCCGGTGTAAAATTCCGCCGGGTGATGCACCTTGAGCCAGCACGAAGCATTGGCGATCATCGCGAAGGATATGGCATGGCTTTCGGGAAAACCATACAGAGCGAAGGAACCGATGGAATCCACCACCTTTTCACGAACCACCGGATCGATGCCGCGCTCGTCCATCCGCTGCCGGAGTTTCGCCGTCACGCGTTGCATCCGGCTGTCATCCCGCTTGAAGTCCATCGCCTTCCTCAGCTCGTCCGCCTCCCCTCCCGAAAAACCCGCCACCTCCATCGCGATGCGCAGCACTTGTTCCTGGAAGAGAGGGATGCCCAGCGTGCGCTTCAATGTCTTCCTACAAGCACGATGGATATAATCCGGCTTCTCCCGTCCGCTGCGCCGGTTGAGATAAGGATGCACCAGATTACCCACAATCGGACCGGGGCGGATGATGGCCACCTCGATCACCAGATCGTAAAACTTCTTCGGTCGCATGATCGGCAACGTCGCCATCTGGGCGCGTGACTCGACTTGGAAGGTGCCGATGGTGTCCGCCCGGCAGAGCATATCAAACACAGCCTTGTCATTCGTGGGAATATCCGCCAGGTCCATCGGGTCGCCCCGGCGGGTGCGGATCTCCAGCGCATGCTCGATGGCGGCCAGCATGCCAAGACCGAGCAGGTCAATCTTCACGATCCCCATCTCATCGCAGTCATCCTTGTCCCATTGCACGATGTTCCGCCCCGGCATGGTCGCGGGCTGTAGCGGAACGCTGGAATCAAGCCCGTGGTCGCAAACAATGATTCCGCCCGGATGTTGTCCCAGATGCCTCGGCATGCCGACCGCCGCAAAATAAAGCCGGGTGAGTGCCTCAAGCCTGGGATGCGATGGAGGGATCACGCTGGTCACGCGTTCATCGAAATCCAATTCACGCTCCTCCCTGCTCTTCCCATTCGAGCCCTCGCCCTTGAATGAGGAAGGCGTGGCGGAGAATCTTTCCGCGACCGAAGGAGGGAACCCCAGCACCTTGCTCATTTCACGGAACGCCAGCTTGCTGCGGTAGCGGATCACGTTCGCCGTCATGGCGGCTCCCCGTTCTCCGTATTTTTTGAATACGTGCTGGATGACCTCCTCACGCTTTTCGCCAGAGGGAAAGTCGATGTCGATGTCCGGCCAGCTCCTGCGGTTTTCCGAAAGGAACCGCTCGAACAACAGCCTGTTTTTGACCGGGTCCACCGCCGTGATCCCGAGCACGTAGCACACCACCGAGTTCGCCGCGGATCCCCTGCCCTGGCACAGGATTCCCCGTCCGCGCGCGTATTCCACGATCTCGCGCACGATGAGGAAATAACCCGGAAAACCCAACTGGTGGATGAGACCGAGCTCCTTTTCCAACTGTTCCTTCACTTCATAACTGCATTTACCGTAACGATGCGACGCCCCTTCATACGCCAGCCGCCGCAGCAGCGCCGCCTGCCCGTCAATGGAAAGAGGATTGCCCTTTTCGTCCGGGAAATCCGGAAACCGGTAGTCGAGGTTTTCCAACGTGAAGCCGATCCGGTCCGCGAGCCTCCGCGTGTTGATGATCGCCTCCGGCAGGTCCGCGAACAAGGCGGCCATCTCCTGCGGCGGCTTCAAATGGCGCTCGGTGTTGCGTGCCAGCAGCCTGCCCGCGCCGTCCAGCGGGACGTGATGCCGCAGGCAGGTGAACGCGTCCGCCAGAATCCGATCCTCACGGTTCGCATACAACGGCGCGTTGCTGGCGATGACGGGCAGTTTGAGATGCCCGGCCAAATCCATCAGGAGACGGTTCAAGCGGCCATCGTCACGCAGTCCCTGACGGATGAGTTCCACGTAGAGGTTGTTCCTGCCGAACATCCCCACCATGCGCTCCGCCGCCGCCAGCGCGCCGGGTTTGTCATTTTTCAGCAGGTGCCGGCAGATGGGTCCGCCGCGGTCTCCGGTCAGCGCGATCAGGTGCCCGGCCGCCGGACGCAGCGCATGTTCCACCTCGGGCAGCAGATGCCTGTCCGTGAGATGGCGGCTCATCATCCGGTATCCATCGCGGGTCGCGCACAACACCGGAAACCGCGAACCATCCGGCAGATCCAGCACGCTCCCGACGATGGCACGGATGCCATGCTCCACCGCCGCATGATGCGCCCGTGCCGAAGCATAAAACCCGGCCCGGTCCGTGATGGCGATGGAATCATACCCCAAGTCGGCCGCCCGCTCCACCATCACCTCGGGCAGGCTCGCGCCATACAGGAAAGAAAACGCCGAGCACGCGTGCAGTTCTGTAAATGCCGCGCTCATCGGTAGATGCCATCCAATTGCCAATCATCCTGCCGGAGCCACACCAGCCGCAGGAGGTGCCTGCCCGCAAGCTGGATGTCCCACTCCAGCCGTTCCCACGAATCCTCCGTCCGCCACCAGTCGCCGGACATCGGAAACGGTCCGCGCCGGTCGATGATCTCGCCGGGATGCGATCCGTTTAGCAATGCCATGGGCCATGGCGTGCCATCACGCATCTCATGCGCCACCGCGATCTTCCGTGGCGGTCGGAACCGGTGCAAGGGCACCGGGCACTCCGGGCGGCTTGTTCCGACCGGCCCCGCCCCCCTCGCCCCCATCACCGGAAGCATCACGCAGGAATCCGCCGCGAATGAAGGACCATGGGCCGGAATGCCGACACGCCCGTTCCCCAACAACGCATCCAGCTTCGCCAGCGTCTCCGCGAACCGCTCCGGCTGGGGCATCTGCCGGCCGAACCACTCCCGCTGGGAGGAAGCGGCGAAGGTCGTTCCCGCATCAAGCCGCATTCGAGAAACCGGAGCATCAAGCCGCAGCGACTCCAACCACATCTGCAGCGGCGAAAGCATGCCCTCCACCTGCGATTGGGGCTCGGGCAGTCTCACGCTTCTCTCGACCGCGTCGCCGGATTCCAGATCCAGCCGGAAATGCAGCACGCCCGCCGCCAGATGCCGCGATGCCATCCGCCCCGCCAGAGTGTGCAGCATCCGCTTCAGCGCGAAGACCAGCGGCTCCAGTGAGGTGATCGAGTCATCGCAATCAAACTCCTGCACAAACGACTCCGGCGGGCGGTGCAGCCGCAGGAGCCGGCAGGACTTCCCATGCAGCACATCATGCCAATGCCCCGCCTCAGGTCCCAACCTCTCCGCCAACGCTTGGCGCGGAAACGCCATGAACTCCCCCAGCCGCCTGATCCCCCACAAATTCAGGATCTCCATCGGTCCCTTCCCACATGCCAAGGAATGGAGAATCTCCACCGGCAGGGAAACCAGATCGCAGGGTTCTACGATCCGCCCCTGTGTCGCCTCAT
Organism: Luteolibacter yonseiensis; assembly: GCF_016595465.1. NCBI lineage: Bacteria > Pseudomonadati > Verrucomicrobiota > Verrucomicrobiia > Verrucomicrobiales > Verrucomicrobiaceae > Luteolibacter > Luteolibacter yonseiensis. The sequence goes on from NZ_JAENIK010000013.1 coordinate 18,405, forward strand.
GTTTCGCCGCCAGATGCGACAGATCCGGGGTCCGCGCGCGGGCATGCCAGATGGCGGCACCCTCCAGTTCTAAAGCCGCCAGCCCGTCACCCAACGGTCCACGGCGTGTGGATAGGTCGATGGTCACCGTATCCGGTGCCGTGACTTCCAGGTCCGGGCCAAGTGATTCACCCAATGCGATCAACTCCCCTCGCAACGCGGACTCCGCCACCGGATCGCGCGCAACCACCCGGAGATCCGGGCAACGGATCAACGCGCGGTTGAGCGGCCAGCCCGATCGTATCCCGGCATCCCTCGCCTGCAGATTGACCGCAAGCAGCGGCAGCTTTTCCTGTGATGCAGACGCCCCTCCCGCGGCAAGCACCGCGCAGGCATGACCACGCGCCCCCGGAGCGGCCCGCAAGGCCGCCGCCATCGTGAAATCCGGAATATGCAGCGAGGCGAACATGGGAATCAAGTGGCGCGGCGCAGCGATTCGGAAACCATGCCGAGCCGGTCAAGCAGGTCTGACCGCGGAACATCGAAGTGATGGAGCGACAAATCGGCGGAAAGTGTCAGACGGAGCCTCGCGCACGGCACCAAGGGATACGGAGCCATGATCACCACCCTGCTGCCGTTCCGCCCGGCGGCCTGCTTCATCCTCAGCCACGCCGAGGACGGGATGCCCGCGAGATCCCTGCGGTCCAACCCGGTGGCATCCAGCAGGATGAACGGCAGGTTCCCGTCATGCACCAGCAGGTCCGCCGCCTTGACCATTTCCAACGCCGACCGGCACCGCACCCAGAGCAGCTTCGAGCACGCCGCATCCTCATGGGAATCCGGATCAAAGCCATCCGCACCGTCCACCAGCACCAGTTCCGGCTGCGGACAAAATTCCTCCGGAGCCCCCATCAGCCCCGCGATCATCAACGAAATCCCCGCCACCGGCCCGGCAGGCACCACCTCGGAAATCGCACCTGCGGGAAAAGCCTCCATCTCGAACGGCTTTCTTCCCGCATCAGGCAGCTCCGGCCCGGTCCGCAATCCATGCGCCTGCGGGAATTTCTCACGCAGTTGCCGTCTCAGGATTTCCGCTGCCGCAGAGGCCATGCCGGAAAACTGCCTCGAAATCCAAAATGTTCAAGAGAACAGTTTCCAGCCAACTCCAACCGATGAACTTGCTTGGCAGCCCGCTCAATCCCCCCCGCCCTTCTTCGGCATGCGGGTAAGGGCTTTTTCCTCGGTGGCCTGGCCTTCGTCACCCTGTGATTTCATCCATGCCTCCAACCGTGCCTTGAGGTCCGTCACCACCGGGGCGAGCGAGGCGTCGCCGATCAGGTTGCGGCGGTTCCACGGGTCGTCCTCGCAATCGTAGAGTTCTTCCGCCGGGCGATGCTGGAAACCTTTCGTCAGTTCCGCCGCACGTCCGTCGCCGTTCGCCGCGGCACGGACCCAGCTTTGGAAGACCTTGCCCGGCGTGACCGCATTCTTGAATGTCACCCCGGGGGTGAGATTGCGGATGTAACGGTAGCGCCCGCCCCGGATACTACGAATGCCGTAGTGAATCGGTCCGGCGATGATCCCCTTCGAGGTTTCCTGGGAAAAGGTGAACTCGCGGTGCGTCTCCGCGCCCCCCGTCAGGACGGGCAGGAACGATTTCCCATCGAGCACCTCCGGGCGCGGCAATCCGGCGGCATCGAGGAAGGTGGGGACGACATCGGTGTATTCGACGATCGCCCGTGATGAGGACCCGGGTTTCACCCTGCCCGGCCAGCGGATGACGCACGCGCTGTGCAGGCCCGCGTCATAGCAGGTCCATTTTGCGAAAGGCAGGTCGTATCCCTGCTCGCTGAGGACGATGACGAAGGTTTCGTCGCGCAGTCCCTGCCCGTCGAGAGCGGAGAGCACCTGTCCCACCTGCGAATCAAAATAGGTGATCTCCGCGAAATAGGCCGAGAGCGCCTTGCGGGTGGCGGGGGTGTCCGCCTGGATGGGCGAGAGCTTGATCTGCCCCGGCGGATAAGCGTCCGGGTCTCCCTTGTCGTGCGGCGAGTGCGGCTCCCGGGATGCGGCGATCAGCAGGAAGGGTTTTTTCCGCTCCTTGCACTCGCCGAAGAAGGTCCGGATCGCCGCCATGTCCGGGTTCCCGCCCCCGCCCGAGTATTCGAAGGGAAACACGGATTCCGGCAGGATGTGGGTCTTGCCTGACAAATGGGTGCGGTATCCATCCGCCTGGAGATGGTGGGCGATGCTCTTCACATGGTCGTAGGCCATCGTGTGGTTCGGCCATGCTCCTGACTTCACCGGATAGAGTCCGGTGTAAAGGTTGTGCCGCGTGGGCGAGCAGGTGGGGGAACTCTGGAAACAGCGGGTGAAGGTCATGCCCTCTTCCGCAAGTTTTTTCAGGTTCGGAGTCTTGGCCTGCCCGCCATGGATTTCGAGATCACTCCATGTGCAGTCGTCCGCGATGATGAGCACGAAGTTCGGTTTGGCCCGCGCGGTGGCGGCGCAGACGACCAGGAGCAGGGAAAGGGCCAGCAGGTTTTTCATGGATTTTTTTTCGGGGTCGTCTTGGGGTAAATATCGGAGCGCTCCGCCCAGGCCTCCCATTGCGCCGAGAGTGCGGCGACTTTCCCAGGTTGTTCCTTCGCGAGGTCGTGGAGTTCGGTACCGTCCTCGGACAGATGGTAGAGCTCCCACTTGTCCTTCTGCAGTCCTCGCGGCGGAGTGACGCCCCTGCCGACGAGCTTCCAGTCGCCGTCGCGGACGAAGGCGTTGTTTTCATGCTCGATGAAGATCGGTTGCTTGCGTCCGAGCGGCTTGCCATCGAAGGCGGATGTCAGCGGGATGCCCTCGATGGGGGTGACCTTGTGCCCTTGGAATTCCTCCGGGTAGGAAGCCCCCGCCAAATCGATCAAGGTGGGCATGATGTCGATCAGCTGCGCGGGTTCGCGGAACCAGTCGCGCCCGGCCTTGATCCGTGCGGGCCAGTGGGCGATGAACGGTGTGTTCGCCCCGCCTTCGTGGGCGAAATGCTTGTAGAGACGGTAGGGCGTGGCCGAGGCATTCGCCCAGGACTGGCCGTAGCTCGGCAGCATGAGATCCGTCCGGGGAGCCCGATCCTTCACGGGGTCTCCCTTGCCGAGGATCGATCCCTCCGCGCAGGCACCGTTGTCGGACAGGAAAAGGATGAGCGTGTTTTCAAAAGCGTTGTTCTTTTTCAGAGTGGCGACGAGATCGCCGATCTTCTGGTCCACGCGGTCGATCATCCCCGCATAGGCGGCCATGCGGTCCGCGCACGCGGCCTGTTGCTCCGCATCAAGCGAATCCCATGCGGGCACCTCCGGATCGCGGGGAGAAAGCTGCCACGATGCGGGAACCAGCCCGGATGCCTTCTGCCGGGCGAAGCGTTGCTCGCGCAGCTTGTCCCAGCCCATCGCATATTTCCCGCGATACTTTTCGAGCTCCTGATCGTGCGCGTGGTGCGGCCAATGCGGCGCGGTAAAGGCGAGGTAGAGGAAAAACGGCCTGTTCCTTCCCACCCCCGCCGCGTGCCCGTCGATGAAGGCCCGCGCGTGATCGGCAAAGGCGTCGGTCGTGTAAAACGGGCGGTCGGTGGTGCTCTTCGGAGCGGGGTCCGGTGTGTTGCCGTCATACATGATGCGCGCGCCGTAGGGTTCGAAGAAGTGCGTCGCCCCGGCCAGACAGCCGTAGTAGCGGTCGAAACCGCGCTGCAGCGGCCAATCCCCCTGATCCTTGCCCGAGAGATGCCATTTGCCCGCCATGAAGGTCGCGTAGCCGGCGGATCTCGCGACTTGGGCGAGAGTGACGCACGAGTCGTTGATATTGCCCGCGTAAGCGGGAGGCACCTCCTTGTTGTCCGCGGACTCCTCGCCCGTCATGTGGCCGATGCCGGCCTGGTGCGGTGCGAGCCCGGTCATCAGCGTGGCGCGGGTGGGACAGCAGCGGGCCGAATTGTAAAACTGGGTGAAGCGCAGCCCGTTCTTCGCAAGGGCGTCGATGTTGGGAGTGTCGATCTCACCGCCATAGGGACGGATGTCGGAATAGCCCATGTCATCGACCATGATGAGGACGACATTGGGTTTTTCCGCCGCGGTCAGCGGAGTGGCAAACAGGGCGCATAGCAGGAGGAACGGCTTCATCGGGATCACAACTCTATCATTTCACAAGTCGGGCGGGTGTTCCGAAAAATCGGAATATTCGCGCGTTTCCGGTCCCGGGAAAAGGATTTTTGCTTCACGGGTGCTGCGGACGGACCATTCCGGAACACTTTGGATCAGATGCCGCCGTCAGCCAGCCCCCGGCGTGCCGCAGGGCGGTTCACGATGGCATCAGTTCGACATGGGTCTCGCCGGTTCTGCCGAAGTAGGTGACGCGTTTTCCCAGAAGCGAGACGATATATCCCGCGCAACCCGCCTCACGGACGGCTGCGGAAAATTCCTTGTAGGTGTGCAGGTTCGCCTGCGACTTCCTTACGTTCTCCTCCACGGTCCGGGCTCGGAACTCGCCCGCGACGGCCGGGCCTGGCGAATCCGGGTGTGCCAGCTCCACGAATTCCCCGGACGGAAGAAAGTAGGTGGTGGTTTCCTTCCGATAGTCCACCAGATAGCCCTCGATTCCGGCTCCGGCGAGGGTGGACAGCACCTCGGGGAACACCATGTCGCCTTGATGGCTGGCCCTCAGGCATTTTTCTGCGATTCTCTTGATCCTATCATTCATGGTCTTTATCTTTGATTGGTTTCCCCATTCGGATGCGAAGGAGATTTAGTCCGTGGCGGTCCCGTCGATGCCCCGTTCCTTGATGACACGTTTGAAAAAAGCCTCGATTTGAGATTTTTCCCGCCGGGTGAATGTTCCGAAAAATTCGGCTTCGTTCCGCTCCGCGAGCGCGGCCAGCTCGGGCAGGAGCCGTCGCCCGGCCGGGGTAAGACTGAGGTTGTGCGCCCGGCCGTCCGCCGGATCATCCTTCCGCGACACCATCCCCTTCCCAACCAGACGGTCGGTCAGGCGGCTGACCGCCCCCCGGGTCATACCCATCCTTCCGGCGACGCGGCTCGGCGGCGCGGATTCGAGATCGTGCAACACCCGCATCACGACCCATTCCGCAGTCGTGATTCCTTTGGTCTCGAGTTTGCGGGCGAATGAAAACGAAACGGCGTTCGATACGACACGCATCCAATACCCGAGGTGGTCGGTCAGTTCGGGAATATTTGCTGGCTCGGGCATGCGGCGTAACAAGTTGCCAAGGAAACTAATTCAAATGATTGCCTTGGCAATCATTAAATGAATCTCCACCGGACGGCCTGCCGGCGTTGACGGCAATCCCATCCGGAAACGGGCGACTCATTCCGACAACTTGCGCAGTTGTTCATAGATCGGGTTCAGCAAGGCAGCGCACAAGGCGGTCACCTCCCCGCCGGCGGCATTACGCTTGCTTTCGGAATCGGGTTCGAAATTGAAGCACGGGGCCTTGGCGTGGAAGGCGGTGACGGCCTTCATCGCCTCCATCCGCGCCGGGGACAGGGACAAGCCGAAGTGGGGAGCGATGGAGGAAAACACCCCTTCGGGCAGACTGTCGTAATTGATGGCCTTGCCACCCAGCGGGCCGAGATGTTCCAGGCCCGCAAGCATGACAGCGGCAAGCACGCGGGCGATGTATTCGGCCTGCGGCATCCGCATCGCCTCGTCCGGATCGATTCCCGGCACTGTCACGCCGATCATTCCCGGAACCAGATGCATGCCGGGGTTGCCGATCGCGGAGACCATTACCTCCACGGGATTTCGATAGAGGAAAATCCACGGCGTGTCGGGAAAGGCGCGGCGCAACAGCGGCAGGTCGAACACATGCCACGCGTCAAGCTTCACGAACAGACCGCGCTCTCCATTGCGCGGCCGGCCCATGATCCCGACCCACGCGCGCAACCAGGCGATGCGGATTTCGTCGTCCGCTCCCCGCAGGTCCGTGCGCAGCAGCGCGTCCAGCGGCGGCGGCTCGGAAAGCACGATGTGGCCGGGCAGCGCGGCGAGCATCCGGGACACCAGTGTCGAGCCACAGCGCGACATATGGAAGATAAAGCCGTCAGGAACAGGTCCCGGGCTGCGTTCCTGCCACTCGATCAATGAATCAAGCGGAAGCTGGTGGCGGAAAAGCAGGTTGAACGGCTCCTGCATCGCCGCCTCCACGGAATGGTCGAAGAATGGTTCCGTGAAACGCCGGGATCCCATCCGGCACCAGTCCACCAGCGGCTCGCTCGTATGGCGCGTGATGCCGACCGGCAGCCAACCCTGGAGATCCGGCAGGCTCATGCGATCCACCTTTCCATCCACTTGCGGCGGGCATCCTGGAGAGCGGCCTCGACGTCGTCTTCCAGAAAGTCGAAACCATGTTTCCTGCCAAGCTCCACGGCATGGCTGAGAAAAATCCCGCGGTCGGTGATCGCGCCGAGTTCTTCCTGCATCGCGGATTCGGAGAGAACCAGGCGGCGGAAAGGCTCGAAGCCGGATTCGCTCCCCTCGTCGGGCGTGGCCTCCGCGATCATGCCGCGCAGCCAGTCATTGAGCTGGCAGTCGATCACCAGGTGGATCCGGTCGGATTCACCCCGGTTCCGCACCCGGTGCGGCCGGTTCAGATCAAGATACCAACATTCCCCCTCGTTCATGATGATGCGTTTTCCATCGAGAAAAAACTCCACCCCCGGATTGGTGATCACAGGTACATGGACCCGCACCTCGCCCGCGTCGTAACCCAGATCATAGTCCCGGTGCTCGCGGATGTTCGAGCCTGCCGTCAGGCGGAGCAGACGGACGGAGCGCAAGGGACACTTGAAACTCTCCACCACCCCGCGCAGGTGGTTGCATCGGCCGAGCAACGTCGTATCGGAAAACTCTCCCTGATGCGTGTCCGCAACCATCGCGTTGGCCGATCCAGCGACCGCGCGCAGTGCGGCACCACTCCAGTCACCGCTGAAAAATCCGGTGTTGAAGTGCGCCACCCATTCCCCCGATCCAAGCGCCGCCAGATCCTCCTGCAGGGCCGCGGGATCGAAGTTCAGGGGAAGACGGGCCGCCTTGGGCGGGATGGGATGGGTTTCGGCCATGTCGTGTCGGGAAATGCCGGTTCGGCGGTGTTTGTAAAAGAGAGCGGGATGGGTCACTTGGCCGGCCGCCAGACCAGTTCGGTGTGGATGCCGTCGTCCATGATGCTTTCAAAGCCCAGGCGGCGGTAAAGTCCCGTCGCGCGCTCTCCGGTAAAGGCGAACAAGCGCACGGGAAGCTGTTTCTCCGCAGCCTCCGCGAGCACCTGCCGCAGCAGCGCCGTCCCGATGCCCCGTCCGCGGAACCCGGGCAGCAGCGCGATATCCATGATGTGGAGATGATCCGGGGCGCGATCCAGAATGAGCCGTCCCGCATCCTCGCCTCCGGACCCGATGATCAGCCACTCGGCTGACGGATAGCATAGCGAGTAGTGCGAGGTCTGAGCCTCGAACTGCATGCCAAGAAATGATTCCCTCATCGCCTCCGGAAAACCGGCGGCGGCGAGTTCCTCCTGCCGCGTGCTGGCATACAGGCGGAATTGGAACTCCAGGTCGTCGCGGGTAGCGGCACGGAGCCGGTGGGATACAGGTGCATCGACAGACATGACATCGGCTGACAGCATTCATCTAACGCATGGATCGCCGGATCCGAAGCATTAATTTACATTGCAATCCATCCTCCCGAACATTAGATGGTATCTGTGATTTTGGAAGTTCCTAAACCCGAGGAACCCGCCCGGTTTCTCCGCTTGGAGACCTTCGCGCCTTTTGTGGGCGACGAATTCAATCTGTCGCGCGGCAACGATCGGGTGACCATGCGGCTGGCGGAAGCCAGTCCCGTCGGAGGCCACCGGCCCGTCGAATGTGAGAAGTTCTCACTCATTTTCACCGCCGGTCCGGAGAGGCCCTTGCAACAGGGGATCCACGGCTTCAGGCACGAAACGCTCGGAGACTTCGAACTGTTCATCACCCCGGTCATGTCGCCGGATCACGACCTGAATTGGTATGAGGCATCGATCAACCGTGAAATCGTCCCCTGACGGGAACACTTTCCCTCCGCCACCAACGTCATGGCCACACCCTTCATCGCTCAAATCGCCACCTTCGGTTTCAATTTCGCGCCGCGGGGTTGGGCCCAGTGCAACGGCCAGACGCTCCCGATCGCCCAGAACACGGCACTTTTCTCCATCCTCGGCACCACCTATGGCGGGAACGGCACCACGACCTTCATGCTGCCGAACCTGCAAGGCCGCGCCCCGATGCATCCCGGCGCGGGCGGCGGCCTCACTTCACGCACGCTGGGCCAGGTTCTGGGAACGGAAAACCAGACCCTCTCGGTGCCGGAAATGCCCGCTCACAACCATGGCGGAGTCGTGGCACCCATGTCGGCCAGTCCCGCTGCCGGTGGCAGCAGCAGTCCGTCAGGGATGGTTCCGGCGGTGACACCGCGCCCTCTCTACGCGGATACCGGCAATGGCAGCCTGGGCGCGCCTTCCATCTCCAGCGTCGGTGGCGGCCAACCGCATCTCAACATGCAGCCTTACCTCTGCGTCAACTTCTGCATCGCCCTGCAAGGCATCTTCCCCAGCCGCAACTAGCCCGGATTGCACCCGGCACACTTCAATCGTCCTTATCATGGCCACTCCTTTCGTCGCTGAAATCACCCTGTTTGCCGGAAACTTCGCGCCTCGTGGCTACGCTTTCTGCAACGGGCAGTTGTTATCCATCGCCCAGAATACGGCGCTCTTCAGCCTTCTGGGCACCACCTACGGCGGCAATGGTCAGACCACCTTCGCCTTGCCAGATCTTCAGGGCAGGCTGCCGATGCACCCCGGGCAAGGGCCGGGCCTCACCCAGCGCGTTCTTGGGGAAAAGTCCGGGACGGAGACCGTCACACTGACCACCTCACATTTGCCAAGCCACAACCACACCGTCAGCCAGGGCTTTGGTTCGGCCGCGGACAGTCCGTCCCCCCTCGGCCGCTATCCGGCGGTTCCCGCCAGTGGCACTCCCTACTCCGGCACCACCGGCACGCAGATGGCCGCGAGCACCGTCACCAGTCTGGCCTCCTCCGGTGGCAACCAGCCCCACAACAACCTGATGCCTTCGCTGTGCGTCAATTTCATCATCGCCACTCAAGGCGTTTTCCCTTCCCGGAACTGAAGGCACCCTTCTCCACACCCATGAACGCATCCACCACGAGCGGTGAAACGATCTGCCCTTCCGCCTCCGGTCGCCGCGATTTCCTGACTCTTTGCGCAGGGGCGGCGGTCACGTGCGCGGTGCCGCTCGCGGCTGGCATCGCCAGCCGCCTTCGTCGTCCGGCGACGGTTGCTTCGACGGAGGTTCCGCCAACCGCCGCGCTGCCCGGGTTGGCCGCTTTCGAAGCCCATCTCGGCAGCTTGTTCGTGGCGGCGGCCACGGAGTCGCATCCCCCGGTTCATTTCACTCTTGCGAAGGCCGAGGCCTTGGGAAAAGCCGGGGGCTTTGCCGGCGAACAATTCTCACTTCGTTTCGACGCGCCTCCCGGGCATCGCATCGAGAGCCGTATCCATCAACTTCGCCACCCGGTCCTCGGCAACCTGGAGCTTTTCATCTCGCCGGTGGGCTCGGCCGATCGGTTCGAAGGGCAGCAGAAAGGTGAGGCCGTCGTCAGCTCGCTCGTCCTTCTTTCCTGATTTTCCGTCCCCACCCACCAACCCTTTTTCATACCCAGCCATGCCAGCGCTACCTCTAGTCGGCCAGATCATGATGTTCGGCGGAAACTTCGCCCCGAAAGACTGGGCGCTCTGCAACGGACAACTGTTGCCCATTGCCCAGAACACCGCGCTCTTCAGCCTTTTGGGCACCACCTACGGCGGCAACGGCCAGACCACCTTCGCACTGCCGGATTTGCGTGGCAGGGTTCCTGTCCACCAGTCGGTGGCGCACACCATCGGGGAACTCGCGGGGACCGAGAGCGTGACCCTGCTCGCTTCCCAGTTGGCCCCTCACTCTCATGCGGTCGGCACCACCGGCAGCGCCAGCGACAAACCCGCCACCGATACCGATCCCGCAGGACGGGTTTTCGCGGTTCCAACCGATGGCGGCAACTCCTTTTCGACGACGTCCACCGGTGTCCTCGGCGGTGCGGTAAACACCGGCACCGATGGAGGCTCCCAGCCCCACGGCAACATGCAGCCTTACACCTGCGTCAATTTCTGCATCGCCCTCTCCGGCGTCTTCCCTTCCCGCAACTGAGTGCCCCATCCGTTCCACCAGCCATGAATCGCTTGTTCACCACCCTTTGCAGCATCGGGCTGCGGTTCCCCGCAGGCGTGGTGGCATCGCTCGGAATCGCCGGCCCCGCCTTTGCCCTTCCCCTATTGAAATGGAGCACGCCCGTCGACACCGGCGCGTCCACCAGCGACCGCATCAAGGCAGTGGGCATGACGAACGGAGGGGATGTGATCGCCGCCTCCCAGATCTCTTCCGGCACGGGCGCGCAGATCCGCGTCCAGCGTCTCCCCGGCGCGGGCGGTGCGGCATCATGGACACGTGATGTGGGCGCTGCCGGACTTGCTGATGACGTGGTGGCCATCGCCGTGGATCCGTCGACCGGAGACAGCTTCGTTGCCGCACGCTCCGCCTCGGCGTTGAACGGTCTCGATTGGCTCGTTTTCAAAATCAATGGCAACAACGGCACCCTTGCCTGGACCACCAGCCACACCTACGCCACCACGGGCAACGACCAGCCCCGCGCGATCACGTTCACCCCGGACAACAACATCGTCGTCGCGGGCATGGAGACCAATCCCGTGAACGGCGGCAGCCGCCTGCGGGTGACGAAAATCAACTCCTCCACCGGCAGCCAGATATGGAATCACACCAGCACCATCGATGGCACGGATGCCGCGGCGGTGGCGGCCGACCCATCCGGCAACGTGGCCGTCGCGGGACGCAACGGCCAGGACGCGTTTGTCGTGAGCCTTGGCGGCACCGGCACCGTCAACTGGTCGCAGACCTACAACGGCGCGGGAAATGGTTATGACGCTTGGAATGCCGTGACGTTCCTGAGCACAGGAGATCTGGCCGTCGCAGGCTACGTGACCGGTGCGACGGGCGGGCAGAACTTCTGTGTCGCGCGCTACCCCGGAGCGGGCGGCGGTTCAACCTGGATACGTGAGGTCAATGGCTCCGCCAATAGCGGCGACCTCGCCTACGACATCGTCAGGGATACATCCAACAATCTCTATGCGGCCGGCCTCCTGAGGAACTCCGCCACCGGCCAGACGGCATATATCGCGAAACTCGCAGGTGCCACCGGCTCCGTGACCTGGTCGTTTGCCAAAAATGGCGGCAACACGCTTCCCGAAGCCACGGATGCTTTTTTCTCCGTCCGCTTGCTTGGCGACGATGTGCTCACCGCCGGTTGCGTGGCGGACCCCACAAACAAATCGAACATCCTCGTTTCCCGCTTCACGACAGCGGGAGTCTTCGCTGACGACACCGTCTTTGACGGGACCGCGCACAACAATGATTTCCTCCTCTCCAGAAATCTCCTCACCACGGCGGGAACCTCCCTTTTCGCCATCGGTGGCGATAGCGAGAACTCCGGCGCGATTTCCGATGGATTGGTGCGTTCCTACCTGATTCCAACTCCCATCGAAAGCTGGCGCCAGACGTGGTATGGAACCCCTGCCAGCAGTGGAAACGCCAAGGATACCGCGGACCCCTATAAAACAGGAATCCAGAACCTCCACGTTTTCGCCTTTTTCGGCCCCAATCAGAATCCAGCCACCGCACGCATCGGACTGCTGCCAAAAATCCAACGCATCGGTGGAAATCTGAGCACCAGCTTCACCCAGCCCTCGGGAGTCGGCGGCATCACCTACGGCGCGGAATCCAGTACGACCTTGCTGCCCGGCAGTTGGCAGGCGGTGCCGGACACCGGCATCCCGCCCCAGCACGTTTTCAGCATTCCCGCCGGCAACAATCCCCGGCTCTTCCTGCGCTTGAAGGTGACCGATCCATGAGTTTTTGAAAGGCGGAACAATCCGGCTTGGACCGGGACGTCCCGGGAATCGAAACATGGCTATCGTCACCTGCGATCAATCCATCCCGTTCCGCCTTGCGTTGATGAGACGGAGCAGTTCCGCGGTCGCCTCCGCATCGCACAACGCCCGGTGATGGGATTCAAGGGGGATGCCGAAATGCCCTGCCAGCCGGGCGAGGCTGTAGGAAGGAAGACCTGGATAAAACCTCCGCATCGCCACAACGGTGCAAAGGGTCGGACAGCGGAAATTCTCCCCGATGCGGTGATATTCCTCCCGTAGAAAACCGTGGTCAAACCGGGCGTTGTGGGCGACGAACACCGCCTTTCCCACGAATTCCCGGAATGCTCCGGAAATTTCTGAAAATTCCGGTGCATCCGCCACCATCGCATCCGAAATCCCCGTAATGCGGGTGATTTCCCGTGGGATCCTCCTGCCGGGATTCACCAGCGTGCTGAATCGATCGATCACCCGGCCTCCGCGCACTTTCACCGCGCCGATCTCGGTCACACGGTGATGGGCCGCCCGGCCACCCGTGGTTTCCACGTCAACAACCACATATTCCTGGTCAGGGTCGGCAAACCACCGGACGCGGACAACCTCCACGGTGAATCCTTCTTTTTCCAGCACCTGCATCCGGACCAACTGGTGTCTCCGGATCTGGTCTCCCTCCGCCTTGACCTCGACGAAACGCAGGTTGCCTCCGGCGACAACCATGAGGTCCGGAAATCCGGCGTCGCCCATGGAGGGATCCACGGCCATCCGCCTCAGGATGGCTTCGATGGCTCCCGGTGGTCCATGACTGATGAGTTCCCGGATGAGGGGCAGCGTGTCCCTCCTCCATCCGAACACACCATTCGGTTTTCCCTCATGCGCTTCGATGACGCTTTCCAGATGTGGAAGCACGGAGCCGGCATGAAGCAGGGCGAGCTGCCGGTTGATGGCGGCCTCGTTCCTGGTGAAAAACGTTCCGTCGGCAAGCTGGGTCGGCCGGTGCTCGAACTCGTTGTGCTTTGTCTCGCCGTTTCCGCCTTGGAGCTGATCCCAGAACAACAGGCCGAAAAGCGAGATCCACAGCTGGTTTTCCGTCCGGAAAGCCCTTTCCCCCTCCTTCCTGAAGTGTTCCACCACGGCATCCTCGGCACTGTCGCGGAAGGCTTCATCGATTTCGATGACCGGTGCCGAGCGCAGGAGGTGGGTGAGACGGCTGAGTTTCCGCGTGCCGAATTTTCTCGCATGGAAATCTTCGGCGAAAAGCAGTTCCTCGTCCGATGACGGATTCGAGATGATCTGCTCCAAAAGCTCCTTTGCCCGTCCGGTTTCATTTTTGGAGAAGAGGATGCGGCAGATCCGTTCCCGTGCCGGATGTCCGGTTGCGTGGAGGTAGGCCTTCATCGCATCGTCGGCCAATCCGGCTTGTTCCAGCCTGGCACCGAGACGGCAGATCTCCCGGTCCCTGACGCCCTCAGCCGCCGGTTCGGAGCACACGGGCCAATCCGGCACGGACTCCGCGAGATGAACCAGCCCCGCCCCCTCGCCCGAACCGATCTCCGCGGAAATCCTCGCGTAGAAAAAGCCATGCGTGGCGGCCTCCCTCGTCTTGAAACGGACCTCGAAGGAGGATTGACCCGTGCGGGTCTTCATAATGCCCAGATCCCTCAGCGCCAGCGGTTGCAGATTCTTCCGGTGCTTCCCGAAAAACAGGAAAAACAGGAACCCGATTGTCTCGACACGCTGTTGGATCACGAAGTCCGCAAGCATGTCATCCGGCAACCGGATGGCTTCCGCACCTTGGAAAACCATCCGCAGGAGTTCCGCCTTTGGTTTCGAGGACAGGCCCTTGGTAGGCTTCAAGAGGTTCACGATCTCGGATCGGGTGAGCGTCAGGATTAGGTCGGTGTGATCCGGCCCGCCGGGGTAACGGATGAACCCCGCTTCCGAAAGAAGTGCCAGAACCGCAGGGATCTCCCGCAGTTCGTTGTATCTGAGATTGGAGATCCGGGCATGGCTGCCACTCCGGTTCGCCAACCTCACGACCAGGGCACGGGCGTCGGGAGGCAGCGCACGGAAATCCCGCACGAAGGCCTGCTCCCCTTCCCCCAGCAGGGCGGCGCAGTTCTTCTCAAGAAACGAGAGCATTTCCTCGAAATGATCGAGGTAATAGAACGGGTGGAGCTTGACGGGGATTCCTGGCACGGACGGGTGCGGAACGCTAACCCACGACAAACATTGTTCAAGCGAACTCTTCCTTACGGAGCGCGACGCTATCCGCTTGGATGTATCCGCCGTTTCGTTGCGCGCCGGAACTCCGCCGCTAGGTCCATAATAGCGCCTTCCCGCAGATCCCCCCTCGGCTGGCCGGTGAGTCGGCCCGGCACTCACGAACCTGTGGATCAAGGCAGCGGAGAATTCACCTCTTGTGCCCATGTCCCCGTCCTGATAGATCATGCGGAAACATGGGAAGCAAATCCACCATATGAAGGTTCCGTTCAAATTCCTCCGCTTTCATCCTCTCGCCTTGTTATCCATCGGCGTGGGCGTGGGACTTATCTGCGGTTGGTCGTTGGGTCGCACGGCGGGTTACGGAACCGCGGAACCGCTTCACCCGTCCCCCGCTCAATCTCAGGCGGCGAATGGCGGCGCGCAGCAGGACATCACCGGAGCCAACACGTCCGATGGACGCCGTGACCGGGAGACGGCCGCTTCCAAAAAGGTTTCCGAGGATCTGGCCCGGTCTGCCCGTGCCATTTTCCAGGAAAACGTCAAGGCACGGCGTATTGCCAGATTCGAGAAACTGGTCGAGAAAACCGGGGTCGATCGCTTGCCGGAGCTGGTCGCCCTCATCCGCGAGAATGACCTGCGCGGAAATGACTCGGGCGACGAGTGGACCCGCATTTGGGTCAGTTGGTCCGAACGCGACCCGCAGTCGGCCATCGACTTTTTCACGACCTACGACTGGACCGGATGGAGCCCCCTGGCCTTGGGGGAAGCAAGGAACCGCACGCTGGCGACTTGGGCGCATGCCGATCCGGAGATGGCCCGCCGCTTTGTCGAGGCGGATGAGGGCTTCATGAACGGAGATCGCGCCATGGTATACGGGCTCGTGGAAGGATGGGCGAATACGGATCCCGGAGGGGCGGCGGACTGGCTGTTCCGGAACGGCCTGGCCATGGGCGATGAATACGAAAAAATTGTCGCGGCTTTCCGACGGAATGGAGGCCAGGAGGGGCTGGAGTCCTGGTTTTTCAAATTGGATCCGACGACGGTGCCCGACAAGGATCTGGCAGCTTTCGCGCGTTCCATGAATCCGGCCAAGACAGCGGAATGGATAGGAGAACGCCATGGCGAAGCTTGGGTGAAGGACAGTGAAATGGTGGTGGACACGGCCCGCGCGTTGGCACGGCAGGATCCCGAAGGGGCTGTCCGGTGGGCGGTCGAAACAGGTCTGGAAGACGCCATGCATTTCGCCATCTCCGGCTGGTGTGAAAAGGATCTGGAGGCAGCCAGTGGATGGGTGAAGGAGAACCCCAACCAGAAAAACAGCCTCCAGGCGGCGACGGTGGTGATGGCCTATCTGCGTCATAAGGATCCCGCCGCGGCCCGCGAGTGGGCGGATAGCATTCCGGACCAATCGCTGAGAGACCAGTTGCGCTGAAAATCGGCAGGACGGGGCGGAAATTCTCCTTACCTTGACACCAAACAGCATTCGGATAGTTCAAAAGACGCCATCAAACGACCCGATCCAGCAACAATTCTGAAGTCATGCGTCCTGCCAGCCTTGGTAGGAATCTCCGTTGGCCTCGTCATGACCAGGCAGGAGCAACCCCCGACAGCACCCGGGCTCCCTTCGCCACCCGTTGCGGTAAAAGCCGAGGCAGCGCTTCCCGACGATCCCGCCATCATCAGAATCGCCACCATCGCCGGACGCAGCACCGAGGCACGCAAAAAACTCCAGAAACTTCTCGCAGCAGAAGCGAAGGATGACGAAATCGCCGATTGGCTCGCGCTTGCGCTGTTTTCCGACCCGGTCTGGCTGGACAAATTCATTCTTACCTTACCGGAAGACCGGCGGGTCGCTTTGGCCCGGCTCACGATTTTCAAACTCGGCGCTCTTTCACCCGATGCGGCTTGGGAATTGATCCGTCATTCACCCTATGCGCGGCAGGCGGCTCTGGCGGACGTCGAGATCGAGCATCGCAAGGGACTTGAAATTCTCGGTTACTGCGGCGGCTCACCGCTCGTTGCGGACACGCTGCTCGACCCTTCGCTGGGTTTCTCCGAAAAGGACATAGCCAGACAACTTCGTTTCCCCCGGGGAGAGGAAAACGCCAGACGTATCCTTGAGGAATGGAAATCAGGACGCTGGAAAGGTGAGCCGCCGGAATTCGTCAGACGTGCCTGGTTCGTCCTTCAGCACACCGATAAGGATGGGCTGCGGGAAATGGAAAAAACATTCCCGCCCGGTTTCAGCAATGATCTCGACCAGTTCAAAACGCTCCACGAGCAGCAGGAACTCGTGGACAAGGCCCCTGCCGGAGCTCCGCCGCAAGTGGAGGATCTGGCAAAACTCAAGCCGGCCGAATTCACCGAGTATTTGAGAAACTCGTGGAACTCAAGCACCTCCATCCCGCTCACAACCCTCACCCAGCTGCCGCCGGAACTCCGCAAGATCGGGATAGAGAGATATTTACAATACAATATGGAATTCCGGCCCGAGGCCGCCCGGCAGTGCGTCGATCAACTCGAATCGCTCGATCTCACCTCTCAGGAAAAACAATCGTTGTTGAAAGACGCCGCCGGGTTGGTTTGGGGGAGTGAAGGCGACATTCGGTCAGCCCTCGACTGGGCGGGCCGCATCCCGGATGCTGACGAACGTGCGAAGTTCGAGGAAAAACTTCTCACCGAACTCGCTCAGGAAGATCCGGAGGAGGCACTCGATTACGTGGCAACTCTCCCTGCCGGCGCGCTACGGGAAAAGATCGCACGCATCGCCACCACGTTCCAGCCATGAGCCTCACACGGAAAACATTGCCAGTCGTGGTCTTCGCCCTGTCCTTGACCGTGACAATCATTTCCAGAAAATCCACTTCCCCGGCCCCCGTCAGGACACCGACCGCTGAATCGGTGACTGAAAAATCCCCCGTTCACCCCACCAAGGCGGTTCGTGCGGAGAAAACCTCCGCCGCCGTGCGTGCATCGCTGCGGGCGGGAAAAATCGACGAAGCCCATGTGTTGCTGCGCCAACTTGCCAGCGCCGACCCCGTGGCATTTTTCAAATTGATCGGCAAACTCCCCGGTCTGCCCGGCGTGGAGGACCTCATCCGGGACGCGGCCGCGCAACTCCCATGGGACGATGCGAAGATCATCGCGCTGCTGAACAACATCAGTAATAACGACCTGAGGGACATCGCGTGGGCAGCCTACATCAAGCCGAAGGCCGGAGTCCTGCCCGACGGGGAAGTTTTCAAGGTCGGAATCCAAGCCGATGCGAATTTCGCCTTGATACCTCTATACGCGGACGCCGCGAACAAGCGACCCGACGCGTTTCTCGATTTTCTCAACACTCTCAACAAAACCACCCTGCGTGTGGAGTTTTTCAGCGAACTCATGAAAGTCCACCCCGAGCGCGCATCCGAGCTGTTCCACCGCATCCCCGACGAAGCCGGTGGTTCCGTCTATGACAAAGCCTACATCCTGCAGGCCCGCCTCTATGCCCAGCCGACGACGGAAAACCTACAAGCCGTCCTCAGGGATCGGGGCAGCAATGGCATCTACGATGGAAATCTCAGCAGTTCGCTCGTCGGGTCGGCCTATCCGGGTGCCAACGCATCGGAGCGCGTGAAAATGCTCGCCTGGGTCGGATCGCTGCCACCGCTCGCCCGGAACCGGCTGCTCGATGGCATGGTTTTCACCTCTGCAGATCACTACACCGATCCCATATCTCCCGCCGAACTCTCCGAAGTTCTCAATACCTACACCTCCACCTACCGACAGGAAATCGCACTGAAATCCTGGCTGAATCGGAACAAGGACTGGGATCAGAAAAACCCGGGCTGGATCAACCAACTCCCCAACGGGCGACTGAGAAATCAAGCTCTTGAATTGAGGGAGAAAAGTGAGAAAAGATGACCCGATGACTGTTCCCTCCCGCATGAGTCAAACGGACTGTTGAACGGATGAAAAAGGCCGGAACTCCCGGTGGAATGATGTGCTGGTTCCCGGATCGGCTTGTTTTGTTTAGGGGGCGACTAGCCAAGGGAAATTTCACCCACTTGTCCATCGACAACCGGCGGTGTCATCAAACAGTATTCCATCATGTCGTCCCGCATGTGGATCATCCTTTTCACCGCCGCCGGGTCCTTCGTGGCAGGC
This sequence comes from Luteolibacter yonseiensis, assembly GCF_016595465.1. Classification (NCBI taxonomy): domain Bacteria; kingdom Pseudomonadati; phylum Verrucomicrobiota; class Verrucomicrobiia; order Verrucomicrobiales; family Verrucomicrobiaceae; genus Luteolibacter; species Luteolibacter yonseiensis. Next base: position 36,844 of record NZ_JAENIK010000013.1, read on the forward strand.
TGGCTGGGTTATCGTCAGGCACACCCTCCTTTGCCGCCCCCACCCGCCATCACCAAAGCCGCCCGCCAGGACGCCCGCCGCACGCGTCCGGCTGACACGAAAAGCGAACCACTGGAAGAGCTGCGCCTGTTGCGGGAACGTCCCTTCAATCTGAAAACCTCCGGCGAGGCATGGACCGTCATCAGCAGGTTTTCCATCCGGCAGATCAGAGAAGCCCTGGCGGAGATCTCCGCGGGCGACCGCACGGATGCGGCCATGGATCAGGAGGCGATGCTTTATTTCTGCTGGGCCCAGATCGATCCTCTGGAGGCACTGGAGGCGGCAGGGGGGAAGGATGAAAAACAGACCCTCCACAGCGCCTTCACCGGTTGGATGAAAAAGGACCCGGACGCGGCCTACCAATGGGCCATGAAATCCTCCCGGATTGACAAAAAACTGGCTTCGCTGGAGATGGCGACACTCCTCTATTCTCTGCCACCGGCCGAAGCCTTGGAGAAAGCCGAGGCCTGCGATCCGCAGGTGAAAACCCTTCTTCTCGGCCGGATCGGCAACGCCATGGCGGAGACGGAGGAGGAACGGGCGGAATTCCTCACCATGCTCGCAAACAGCGGCGTCGCCCCCGGAGAATCCGCATACGCGTTGAAAGCATTCGTCCGATCTTGGGCGGATTCAGACCCCGCCGCAGCGTTGGACGGACTGGACGATCTTCAACTGGATGGAGGAGTCCGAGAACAAACCCGGCGGCAGTTGTTGAACAACTGGATTGAGAAAGATCCCGCCGCGGTCATCGCGTGGATGACCAGCGGTGAAAATCCACAACCCGTGAAGGAGCAGGTCGCCATCTATCAAAAGTGGGCGGAACGGGCTCCGGAAGATGCCTCCATGGCATTTGAAAACCTCTCCCAGCTGTCCCCCGGCTTCCGGGATACGGTTATGAAAAACCTCCTTGCCTCCTACCACCAGGGCGGGTGGATTCCCTTCGGACGCAACTCCCGTTCGGACGCGATGCTGTTCTCACGCCTGAAAACCCACTACGACCTGTGGACCACCCATGATCCCGGGCAAGCCTCCGCCTGGCTCGCATCCGTGGACCCTGCGTTGCAAGAAAGGCTGAAATCCCCGGACAACGATGAAAAAAACTGACTTCTCCCGTCACGGCCGCACCATCACCATCGGCATTCTCGTAATCATCCTATCGGGTGTCGGCGGACACTTGAAAGGCCTCGCGGACGCGAAAGAGGACAACCGCACCCGGGATACCCGCCCCCTTGCAAGCGTCGCAACTCCCTCATCAGAAAAGGCACGCGGACCATCGGAAAAAGATGAAACCGTATCCGTGGACAAAACCTATCAGCGCTTGTGGAAGGCCTGGAAGGAAAGCCCCCACCCGGACTATGACCCTGAGGCCTCCTCGGAGATCAGCCGCCTGGTCTCCAACATGTCCTCGTCACAAATCGGGGAATTCCTGAAATCCCTCGCACCCGGAGCGGAGTGGAAGCTGCGGAGGATCATCCTCTCCTGCTGGGTGCTCCAGGACGGGTCCGCCGCGCTGGCATACATGGGAGCGGAACCCCATGCCGCCGGCAGTCGCGACAGCATGGAGACCACCTCCATGGTCATGCAATGGGCCACCGTCGATCCGGACGCCGCGCTCGCTTGGGTCAACGATGAAAACCTCCCTCCCGAACTGAAGAAGCGGGCGTCCACCATCAGGCTCAATTCACTCATGTCTCTCATGGACACCGAACCCGACCGAGCGATGCAGGAACTCCCGCGCATGGAACCGGCGGATGTTTCCAAGCAACTGCAACTTTGGGCGGGCATTCACGGAAAAGACCCGGAAGTAAGAAAGAGACTGCTGGATTACGCCTCAAGCACTGGCGATTCCGGGGATATCAAGGAAGTCCGGACCATCCTGGTGACGGTCCTCGGGGAAATGGATCCCGAAGCCGCCAGAGCGATCATCGACACCCCAGGACTCGATGCGGCCGAACGTGCCGCGCTCGAACTCGCCGAAACAGTGGGCCGTGCGAAAAAAGATCCGCAGGCCACATTCGACGAATGGCTCCGGAAAAGCGATGTCTCGAACGGCATCCCGGAACCCATCGTATTCGCCATCGGATCATGGTTCTGGCCCGAGCCGGAGCCCGCGATCAAATGGCTCGACGGTCAACCTGCGGGAGAAAAGCGTGACGCGCTCTATGCGTCCAGCATCCCCGCCTTGGCTGGATTCGAACACTTCGACAAAGCCGCCGGAATCGCCACGTCCATCGACACACCGGCCCTCCGCGCCACCGCGCTGCAGGCTCTCGACCTCCGCTGGTCCCTCGTCAACCACGAGGCGGCGGAAAAGTGGAGACAGAACCTCGCTCCCGAAGACCGGACGCTGTTGGGAAAGTGAACCGGCCGCTCCCGACCACATTCACCCGTTGGAGAGGCGGGGAATCCAGAAGGCGATGCCGTGTGGAAGCAACATCCTGTGAAATGGATTTCCACCCGCATCGACAGGGTTGGCGGCCAGCCATGAAAACCGACTTCGACATTCTTTCGAATAAATCCGTTAGATAGGCCGTCACTGTCCCGCCCGCCCCGCTTTCGTATTCCACCTTCATGTCACGCCGCCTCCAGATCCTCATCGCCACCCACGTCCTTGCGTTCGCAGGTGCCGTTGCGACCGCGAAACTCGTGATGTCTCCCGCGCCGCCCCGGACCGTCCCCGAAACGCCGCGACTGAAGTCGAAAGTCTCCCATCGTGAACCACAGATGAACCGTCATGACGCAGATCGCCTGATGGAGGTCTTCGACGGGCAACTGATCGACCCTCCAACGGAATACGAAAAACTGAAGGAAACCCTCCCGGTGGCCGCGGACCTGGAAGCGGCTGCTCTGGCGGCGGTCACCGAATACGGCGACCGCCTGGAACAAGCCGACGGAACCGGGCTGACGCGGAATGAGGTCAACGAACTGCTCGCGGTTTTCGAAGTGCGGATGCTGGACTGGATGTTGCGGGAGCCGGACAAGGCGGTCGATTTCGCCCTGAAAAATCCCGTGTGCCGGTTGATCGGGCTGAATAATTTGCTCGTGGAAAGGGTTTTCAAGGACGTGATCCACGAACACGGGGTGATCGCATCCATATCCTGGCTGACCAAAAGCGAGGATCTGCTGGGTGCCTTGGGCACCTGCGCTGTCGATGAGATGAAAACGGGCGGTGGTGTGGCCACCCTGACGGCGCTGCAGGAGGCGATGAAAGGCAATCCCTATGAAGACCAATACCGGACCTCCACGCAGGAAGCCTCGGACTTTTCCGAGAATCCATACGACGACGGCCCTCCGTTCTTTAAAGAAGCGGGTAAGAACATTCCCTTCGACGAAAAAGAGAAGCTGCTGGATTTCGTGAAGCGGCAGCCGGACGAAGTCAGCAAGCAACTCCTCTTGTCGGGATTCGCCCGTTCCGACGCACGTGCCGCCCCATGGCTGCTGGACCTCATCGCACGGGGTGTTTTCGAAGGAGGCCTGGCCGCGAGGCTGAAGCGTGAGATCGGAGATGCCGTCGTGAATCTTCCGGACATGGAAATGAACGCCCGGTTGGAGGCGCGGCGGCTGGCTCTCGGAAATGAATCCCGATCCAGACAAGCCCTCATGGACGATCTGGTCATGGCTGATGTCGGAACCCTGCTCGATCAGGGCCGAGACTGGGGGCATGAATTCAAAAATGGGGCGACATCGCTCGAGGATGTCCTGACAGAGGTGAAGGAGAATCTCCCTAACATTCCTCCCGAAGGAGAGCAGGCGCTGCGGAAAGCCCTGTTTTACCAACTCTGCGTCGAAGACCCCGCGAAGGCGCTGCCCTTGCTGGATACGATGACGGAGGAAATGCGGCGCGGGATTCTTTCTGATACGGCTTGGGAAAGCCATGACAACGCCCGTCCGGACTACTTTCTGGGATTTCTACAACAGATTCCCCAACCCGTGACGGCAGCGGAAAAAGACGACCGGACAAGAGGGTGGAGGATGAGGACTTCTGGATATCTTGAGCGGTATGGCAGGGAATATGTGGAATGGGTGAGACAGATGCCACCGGGATTCGACAGGGACGCCGCGGTGGATTCCGTGGTTTACTCCACGCCCGATCCGGAGCGGGCACGGCAATACCGCGAACAGCTTTCCAAAAAAGACCCATGAACCACCGCTTCCTATCACTGGCAGTCGCCAGCCATCTGGCGGTGATTGCCGCAGGCCTGTGGTTCGGACGTCCCTCAGGCGGCGAAGCCACCCGCCCGCCGGATGAACCACAGGCGGTATCGATCAAAAGGCCTGTGCGCCCGCGCGCCGCCGTGAGCACTCCCCCCGAGGCTTTCCAGTCCACCGGGGCATGGAGCACCCGTGAATTCGCCGGTGCGTGGAAAGCACTCGGACGCGCGCCGCTCACAAAGCCCGAACGCACCGCAATACGCAGGAACATGCTCCAGAATTGGGCTGCACGGGACCTCGCCTCGGCCCTTGAAGCCGCGCTCGGCCGGCAATGGAACGACGAGCCCGGTGAAGACGCTTTGAGAGAGACCCTGTTTGAAGCGTTTTACGGTCCTTTCATCACGCATCCACAAGAGGTGTGGGATCTGGTCGCGAGCGGAAGATTCGGGATCGACACCGGTCTGCTGAGACACTTCTGGATAGAAACCGCCGGGGATAAGGATCCGCTTTTCCTGGCCGCCCGCATTGGAGACCTTCCTGCGGAAAGCCGTCAGGAAGCTCTCAACGCCTGTTCTGCGGATATTAATGACGACGGGGTCCGTGAAGCGGCTTTGAAAATTCTCTCGAAACTCCCCAAAGGCGTCCTGACCGAAAAACAGCTTGAAGCTTTCGCCGAAAAATAGCGCTGCCGGCTTTTTCCTGAAAAACCGCCCGCTGTAAAGTTTCTCACTTGGGAGGCTCCGCAAGACGCGGCAAGGCGGTCTTGTCAGTTCATCTCCATCAATTGAAAGTGCCTATTGAGTCGGGGCATTCTGTTTTTCCCAATCCATCCGCCACTTTTCCGCATTCGCCCTGACGGCTGGGTCTGTGATGGCATCAAGCGCCCACTGAGAGGCGGCGGGATCGTTTTTTCTCCAGAGCGCCTGTTGGGAAAACTCAGCCAAACCGTTCTCCCGCTGCCACGATCCTTCGGGCATCGCTTCCAGCCACTGTCTGGCCCTGGGTAGATCGTCCCGGATGTAACGGCCCACCGCTTTATAGAACATCTCCACGGTATCGGGGCTTTCCGGCAGGTTGCATGCCCACTCCACGAGTTCTTCGGGTTTCACGAGCCCCCGTTCGGCGAAATCCGCGATCGCCGCCGGACTCAGTTTCGAAACAACCTCCAACTGCCCGGCGGAGATGGCGAAGTCCAGCACGGTCAGCAATCCCGGATAGTCCGAGGTGAGCTGGGAGAGGATCACCTGGCTCGCCTTTTCCCGCGCATCCGGAGGAATTTGATCCAGTTCGGCGGATAGATTCGCGGATTTCATCTTTTTCAAACTCGCGCCCCACTCCATCATGGTGATCCGCCGCGTCGTCCCCTCCGGCAATGACGACCAACGTTTCCGCAATTCTCCGGGATCATCACCACCGGGAAGTTGATTGAACGCCTGCTGGATCCAATCGCCGTGATCCTTCCCTGCCAGATCGATGATCCGGGAAACAACCGCCGCGCGCTCGTCGGCGGTCTTGGCCCCCCGCACGATGCCGGTGATCGCTTCTTTCCGCAGATTTTCCGACAGGTTGGAGAGCATCGAAGCCACCAGGAAACCATCGGTTTTGACCACGGATTCCACCCACTGTCGGCGGAGCAGTTCCGTGGCCACGCCATACCGGCCGCTCTGGATGAGTTCCCAGGCATCCAACGGACGGTCGGAAAACGCTTGGGAAAAAGCCTCCAACAGCGGTGGAGGGAAATAATATGTCCCTCCGACATTCTGTCCGCGCTCGTCCCACGCCTCTTTCATCACGGCATCAAGAGCGCCCTGCAAATCCACCGCCGCCCATTTTCCGATGATCTCTTGCTGGAGCGTGATCCGATCCAGCCTGTTGAGCCTGCGGGTCGGCACTGCGGCCCATGCGATTTTGTAATCGTTCTTCGATAGCTGCCGCTTCGCGTCCTTGCGTCCCCGAAACGATTCGGCATCGCCGCCTCTCCCGGACACAGTCCCGGCCTTTTTTGGCAAACCTGCGCCAACGTATCTCTCTGTGGAAAACCAGGTGGCGGCGATCGCCACACCGATGCCCGCAGCCACCAGATGGCTCATGATGCTTCGGGCACGTGTCATGGGTTCGACATCCTTCGCTTGAGTTCCTCATCCCTCACCTCCGAACGGAGGCTTTGCGCAAGCGAGGGGTTGCTTTTGGCGGAAGCCAGCGAGAGCGAATAAAGGGCCATGTCCCGGTCCAACCCCTCAGGCAGGTTCCTGACCCACTTCACATAGCCCTCATCCAGGCGTTCATAATTCTCCGGACCATGCCGGACCCACGCATCGAGCCGTGCGTCCCGATATTGCGGGTCATCCTCGGGGACCTGCCGCAGAGCGGTGAGGAAGGCCTCGGGGTTGACGTAATGGAAACCATTCCGGGCGGTATCCAGGACCACCTCCGCGCGCCGCGTGGGCGTGAGACCTTCCAGCAGCTTGATCGCGCGTCCGCCATCCTCCTCCGCCAGATTCTGAAAAAGAGCCACCCGGACCGCCTCGGCCGCCTTCAAATTTGTTTCTGGAAGTTCCTTCGCGATGCTGGCCAGAACTTCGCCAGCCTCCACATTTCCGTGGCGGAATTCGTAAGTCCAATCGCGCCCGTGGATCAGGATCTTTGCGACATCCGTCCTCGCCAGTTCGTCATAGAGGTTCTGATCGGCCGGCCCTGCCTCTCCCTTTCGCATGAGGGCGATCCGCTGGTCCATCGGCAGGACCGCACTGGAAAGGGCGATTTCATTCAGCCGGTTGTTATCGGAGAGTCTTTCGCGGAACTCCGCGTCAAGGGATTCGTCACCGAGCATTTCCAGAATCCATGCGGCGGCCTCCGAGGAGTTCTCTTTCTGAAACCTGCCGAAGTTCGCCACAATTTCGGGTTGGTTTTCGGAACGCGCGAACTCGACGATAGTCGATCTCCGCTCCCACGGACACTGGCTGCTTAGGAAAAACTTCATGCTGTTCCACTGGTCCGGGACCAACTTTCCCTTGAATTCCGCCAGGAGCTTCAGGTTCCCCGATTCGCCAAGCGTCCGCGAGGTCGCGAAGATGGTCTCGGATTCCAACCCGCCATCGAAAAACGGCAGGACGGAATCCACCCCTTTGTCGCCGGCCAGTTGCTGCACCACATCTCCCAGGTGGCTTGCGGCGGCAGCTCCTCTGGCATTGTCCGGGCCAACTCCTTCCTTCAGCCACTTCAGCAGGCCGGGCATATCCTTGGCCGCCCACTGATACATCAGGGTGGCAAGCCGCGCCGAAGGCCCGTGATCACCCTCCTTCCACCCTTTCACCTCCTCTTCCAGCGCCGCCTCCAGATCGTCCGGCACCGGCATTGTCTTCACCAGTTCGGGAAGCCCATTCAGATAAGCCGCGCGCTTTTCCCGCCACTCTGCGGGAGACAGCTTGGGACGGGGTCTCTCCGGTGCGATGATCGCCAGGATCTCGTCCGACGATCTTACCTCTCCGGTCCGCGGCCGTTGAGTCTCGGCGGCCTGTGTCCCGGAGCCATGCACTCCCTCATCAAGCAGTTTCCACCCCGCCCAACCTGACAACAAGGCGGCGCAGTGGGTAACTCCTGTGAGGATCAATCGGCGATTCCCGGACATCATATGGATGACCTCACAACTGAATGAAACCCATCGACCATACAAGGTGGAATTCTTCCCGTAACGGTCAACCTACTCCGTCTGCCTCACAGTCTCCAACACCCGTTCACCCCTGTCCTGAGGGACCTGCCATTGTTTCATGACGCTGCGGATGAACCCCGTATCCTTCACATTCCGCAAGCGTTCGATCACCGCCAGCCTGTCCTCGACATCGGGAACGTCCTGCAGGATCTCCATGACATAAGGCTCAGCCTTGATCGCTTGGAAGCGGAACTCATCCGCGACATCCTCGGGCATCACCCGGATGTAGTTCCGCAACTGGCCCGAGCTGTTCAAGAGTCCCGACTTGGGCAGGAGGGCGGCGAGTTGGCCGGAGTCGAGGGACGCGAGCTTCTCTCCCATCCACCTCTCCGCTTCCAGCGAGCCTGACTCCCGTCCCATCTCGTAACCCATTTGGCCCAAGGCCACATACTGTCCCTCTCCGCTCCGCGTCACGGCGTAGTCGAACGCCGCATCCGGATCTTTGACCGCCCATTTGCCCAAAGGATTGTCGGGACTGAAACTCTTCGACACCCACGGACCATTGCCCACCTTGCCCACCTTGCCCACCTTGCCCACCTTGCCCACCTTGCCCAACTTCGCCAAGCCATCGATCAGTTTGCAAAATCAAATCCGTCCGGATAGGCGACATGCACCATTTCCAGCGATCCCTTGGTTTCCGGAGTTCTTCTTACGATGTCCAGCAACGCATCCAGTCCTTTTTCCTGCGCCAGTTCATACACATCCCTCATCAGGTCGCTCAATCTTTCGCTGCTGATGGGGACATGCTCCTCCCCAACTTCCGTGTAAATTTCAAAACCCGCCATCGGGTCTGTCTTTCCCACCACCAACAACACCCCTGTCAGGGCGATCTGCCTCTGCCCCGGCACATCCCGTCCTCTGGCCCATGCCAACGCACCTTCCGGATCCCGCTCGGCCCATGTCCCTGTCAGGGACATCAGTTGGTTCACCCGCCGGTCATCCCTCCCGGCCCACATCGAGGCCATCATCTTTTCCAACACAGCCCGGATGTCTCCGGTGGGAATCTCCTTCACGACATCCACCACCCCGTCCTTGTCGATCCGCTCCGCCCATCGTGTGGCGTCGCGGCTTTTTTGCAGCGCGACCGCATCCTGTCGTGTGGTTCGTTTTGTCTCTGTCCTTGCCGACCCGGGTTCGGTGCCGGTTCTTGCGGGAATCCCTGGTTTCACCAGCCAACCGCCCGAGGCGCCGATGAGGATTCCCGTCAGGAGAGTGAGTGTGGTGTCTCGGTTCACTATCATCGGATAGGTGAAATTCAATCGATCGGTCCCACGTTGTCGGTAAGAAGAACCGCCTCGCGTTCTCGTCTCAATGTCCCCCGGGAACCACGATCGGTTCAAATTCCTCCCCGTCACCGGGCGCGCTCAATGTTCTCGTTTCCGCATTCCACACAAACGCCTCTCCGCTGACCGGATCCACGGGCGGCTCCTCTCCCAGCAGGATGGAAATCGCGGCGGAGGCCATCGCCGTCCGCGTCGTGCTCTTTCCAAATGCCACCGGCAATCCCCGGAGGGACATCAGCATCCCCTCGGCGGTGACCTTGTGGGATTCCTCACCGGTTCGGTTCACCAGACTCTCGGCGGGAGGAAAAGCATCGGTCGCCCTCTCCACGTCAAACCTGTCGCTCCCGGAATGCTGTATTCCCTCGGCGGTCTGCTGGAGCATCCGGGTGTAGGAACCGAGCAGTTCCTCCACATCATGCACTTCACCCACGGGCAACGACTCGACTGCCGAGGGATCTCCAAGGAGTGCCGGCAGAATAAGACTGCGGATGCTGGCATTCCACTCCCCGGCAATCACACGGGCATATTCAGCAGCCGGTTTTTCGTTACGGAAGACCACTTCGTTCCATCGACTCAAAGACTCCGGATCATTCGCGAGGACGGGCAGGAAATTCACCTGTAGCAAGTCCCGGGCGGAATTGCGGATGCCCACTGAAATAACCTCACCCAGCATGGAAGTCACTTCCGTATCCACGATGTGGTCGCCGATGGCTGTCGAGGCTTTCAAATGACGGAGCGCTGTTTCCTGATCCCCATTCTCGAAGGCGACGCGTGCGGATGCCCTGAGGATGCTACCAAATACCGAACCATACCGCGCCGGAGCTCCGAAGATCCGATCCATGGCGATCCCTTTTGTCGATCGGTCCGGCAGCTCCGCGATCCGCAGCAACTCATCGAAGTACCATTGATTCTCCGACTGCCACGCCTTGAACTTTCCGGCATCCCACTCTCCCGCGGCTCCTGAAATCATATCTTTCAACTCATCATCCAACGGAGGCTTCTCCATGCTCTCCGCCAGCTGGAGAAGCTGGAGATAACCGTTCTTCTCATCCGGCACATCCCTGTAAACCGGTTTCATATCCGGATATTTTTCGAGCAGTTCCTCATACCACTTCTGCGCGGCCAGATCGATCGACCGCTTGCGCCGCGCCTCCAGTTCCGGATCCGTCTTCTCCCGGCCGGCGGCGCGCGTTACGATGCCGGAAGCATCGCTTTTCACATCCGCGGACGGATTCCCGCTCTGTGGCTTTCCGGTCAAGATGATGGCGAAAACCGCGACCAGCACCACCAACAACAATATTCTGATAGATTTCTTCATGAGATGAAAATGAGAACGGCTTGTTAAAAACCTTTCCTCATTTCAAAGAACACCGACGCGCGGAATGATTGTCTATCAGAATTCAAAATGACATCAACACAAGAAGCCACACCTGCCAAGCGCCGGCGAAATTCCGTCGAAAGCCCACCCCTACCGCTCGGGCAGCACAAGAGCTTTGTTATGTTTTACATAAAAAGAAATGTCAGGATACATCAGCTCCCGGGTTGTTGGATTCCATGGATAATCCATCCCATGGAGAGGGTCTTTCGCAGCCGCTTCTCCTTTGAGAATGGCGAAGGCCGCCCTTGGAGAAATTAGAAAGCCATCCCGTCCCGCCATCCCTTGGCAGCCTTGGCATTGCGGGGGTGCCCACAAGCAACACGATCTGTCTACCGGGCAAAGTTCCTTCTTTACATAACGATATTTATCGTTATGAATCTTCCCGTCATGAAAAACATCGTCACGTTTTCCAAAGCCCTCGCGGACCCCACCCGCTGGCGCATCATCCGGCTGGTGATGGATCAGGCGCTTTGCGTGTGCGAGCTTGCCGACATTCTGGAAATGCCCCAGTCGTCCGTTTCCAGCCACGTCCAGATCATCCGCAAGGCCGGCCTCCTGGAGAGCGAGAAGTGCGAAAAATGGACCTATTTCCAGATCGACGGCGACTACCGCAAGATCATCCGGTCGCTTGCCAAATTCTTCAGCGACTCGGACAACCTCATTTCCCAAACCGACACCGTACGCTCGATCCAGCGGCTGGCCCAACGTGAAACCAGCTGCTGCCCTGGTCCGAAAACCCTGACACTCAGGAAACCCGCCAAAGCATGAACCTCTCCGAACTCAAATCCCTTCTCAGCGATCATTCCGCCCGCCTGTTCCGCATCTCCCTGCCCGACGGTAACCCGGTCCCGCTCTCCTTCCACGTCACCGAAGTCGGCCGCGTGTGGAAGACCTTTCTCGACTGCGGCGGCACGCTCCGTGAATCCGTGACCTGCCAGCTCCAGGTCTGGGTCGGGCAGGATTATGACCACCGCATCGAAACCGGAAAAATGGCCGCCATTCTGGAAAAGGCGAAGGCCTATCTGCCGGACGAAGGCATCCCCGTCGAAATCGAATACGAAGACCGGGTCATCTCCCAATACACCATCACAGACCACGAGCTTTCCGACGACGCCGTGATTCTGAAGCTCGCGCACAAACATACCGAATGCCTCGCTCCCGAGTTGTGCGGTCTCCCTCCTCTCGACCGCCTCCCGGCCATCGGTGGCAAATCATCCTGCTGCGGCCCTGCCGGTTGCTGCTGATCTGATGAAACGTTTGTTCGCCGAGTTTCTGGGAACCTTCTTTCTCGTGTTTGCGGGAACGGGAGCCATCGTCATCAATCAGGCAAGCGGCGGAGCGATCACCCACCTCGGGATAGCCCTGGTATTCGGTCTGGTGGTGCTGGTGATGATCCACACCTTTGGCGATGTCAGCGGTGCGCATCTCAATCCCGCGGTCACCATCGGCTTCGCGGTCGCAGGGCGTTTTCCGTGGCGTGAGCTGCCAGGCTACATCGGCGCGCAGTCCATCGGAGCCGTTTCCGCGAGTGTTCTTCTCAAAATCCTTTTTCCTACCTCCCCCACCCTGGGTGCCACGATGCCCTCCGGCAGCGTGTTTCAAAGTTTCGTATTGGAGGTCGTGCTTACGGCGATTCTGATGCTGGTCATTCTCAGTGTGTCGGTCGGAGCAAAGGAAAAAGGCATCACAGCCGGCATCACGATCGGTGGACTGGTCGGCCTCGAGGCGTTGTTTGCCGGGCCTGTCAGCGGAGCGTCGATGAACCCGGTCCGATCCCTCGCCCCCGCCATTGTCAGCGGAAATTTCCAGGATCTATGGCTTTATCCATCGGCCACGATCCTGGGTGCTCTCATTGGGGTCATCTTGTGCCATGCCGTGCGCCAATCCGACTGCGGGTCCCATGTTCCACACCCTTGATTCTCCCAATCCCAACAACCAAAAATCATGTCCACTCCCGCCATCCTCGTCCTTTGCACCGGAAACTCATGCCGCTCCCACATGGCGGAAGGCATACTGAGAGACAAACTTGGCAGCGGCTTCAGGATAGAAAGCGCGGGGTCCAGACCCGCTGGTTACGTTCATCCCCTCGCCATCCGCGCGTTGTCTGAAATCGGAATCGACATCAGCGGCAACCGTTCGAAGCATCTCGACGAATTTCTCGGCGATGACATTGAAACGGTGATCACCGTCTGTGGCAATGCCGATCAGGTCTGTCCGATGTTTCCCGGGCAGGTGAACAGACATCACTTTCCCTTCGACGACCCGGCACACGCGGAAGGCGGGGAGGAGGAGCAGATGGTCATGTTCAGGCGCGTGCGCGATGAAATTCAGGCGGTGTTCGGTGCTTATGCGGCGGGGAGATCGGACGCCCTCAAAACCCGATGAGCGGTTCTCGATCAAAACGTGCTCCCGGCGGCTAACTGATGATCTCCTTGATGGGACCGCCGTGCTCGACGAGCCGCGAGACGGTTCCGAGGGAGGGGACTTCCATCTTGGTGTGGTCGATCCCGAGCTGCCGGAGGATGGTGGCGTGCAGGTCGCTGTAGTAGTGGGGGCTCTCCACCGCCTTGTAACCGACTTCGTCCGTCGCCCCATGGACCACTCCACCCTTGATGCCGCCACCGGCGAGCCAGCAGGTGTAGCCTTTGGGGTTGTGGTCGCGGCCGGTGGTGTTCTGCGACCAGGGCGTGCGACCGAACTCGCTGGTCCAGACGACCATGGTTTCGTCAAGCAGGCCGCGCTGCTTCAGGTCCCTGATGAGCCCGGCGATGGGCTTGTCCGTGGCCCGGCAGAGAGGCTCGTGAGTCTTCATGTCGCCGTGGGCGTCCCATCCGCCGTTGCCGCCGCCCGAATTGCAGATCTGGATGAAACGGACTCCCCGCTCGGCGAGGCGGCGGGCGAGGAGGAGTTGTTTGCCGAACTCCACCGTCTCGGGCCTGTCGATGCCATACAGTTCCTTCACATGATCCGGCTCGCGCGAGAAATCGACGGCCTCGGGGGCGGACATCTGCATGCTGGCGGCCAGTTCGTAGGCCTTGGCGCGGGCCTGGATGTCCGAATTGATCGCGTAACGCTGGCGGAATTCCCGGTTCATTTCGTGAAGCTCCCGCGCCTGCCGGTCGCGCTCCGCACTGGAACTGCCCTTGGGCGGATGCAGGTTCGGAATCGGAATCTCACCGGCCTGGAACGGCGTGGCGGCGACAGACGCGCCGAGGTAGCCACCGGTCAGCTGCACCGGCGATGACGGCCGGCCGATGTTCACGAAAGTCGGCAGGTTGCGATTTACAGAACCCAGCGCATAGGACACCCAGCTGCCGAACGTCGGGTGCTCGAAAGCGCGGCCACGGTGGCCGGTGCAGGTTTCGATGACGGCGGGAAAGTGGTTGCTCTCGTGGCACCACATTGAACGGACCACCGAAATGTCGTCGATCACACCGCCCACATGCGGAAACCAGTCGGACACCGGAATGCCGGATTTTCCATAACGGGTGAACGTCCGGAGGCAGGGTATGACCGGACGCCTCATGGAGGCCTGGTTGTCACCGAAGCCGATGGCGTCGATGAACTTGCCGGCATGGTCGTTGCCCTTGGGATCGAAGGTGTCGATGTGGCTGACCCCGCCGCACATGAAGAGGAAGATGATGGACTTCGCCTTGGGTTGGAAATGAGGTCCCAGAATGGCGTCCCTGATCTCGCCTTCCTGCGCCCACAGGCCGCCGAGCGCGGTGCCCAGAAATCCCCCGCCCGCCTGGAAGAGGAAGTTCCGGCGCGAGATACGTCCGCAAGGGAATGGATTCGGATTACCGGACATAGGTGAATTCATCTAGGTTGAAGAGGAGCCAGGAAAACGGTTTGAGCCGCTCGGGATCGCCCTCGAGGTAGGCCGTGGCGCGGTCGATCTCCGGAGCGCTGGGTGGCCGGGCGATGGTCAGGCGGTAGGCCAGATCCACCGCGCGGTTCAGGTCTCCACCGGATTCGTTTTTCAACCGCTCTGCCAGTCCGTTCGTCGCGGCCTCGATCTCCGGGCTGTTCATGAGGAAAAGCGATTGCGGTGCGGTCACCGTCTGGGTGCGTACCGGGCAGGGAACCCGTCCGTCATCCACATCGAAGGACTGCAGGAAACCGGGAGTGACGTCACGGCTCGGAGCATAACCACGGATCATGTAAGCGGCACGGCGTTTTACGGAAGCGTTTGTTCTGGAGGCATCATCCCCACCACGGCGTCCCTGCCCGCCACCATTCGGGTCGAAGGAGCGGCCACCGACCTGCAAATCCAGATTACCCGCCGCCGCGTGGATGGAATCCCAGATCGGCTCCGCTTCGAGACGTTGCAACCTGAAGTGCCAGAGATAGGTGTCATCCGGATCGATCTTGTGGTTCGCCATCGATTCAGGCGGCACCTCGGAGCTCATCCGGTAGGCCTGCGATGTCACCATCAGGCGGTTCATCTGTTTCATGCTGTAGCCCTGTTTCACGAATTCCGAAGCAAGCCAATCCAGCAGGGCCGGGTGCGACGGACCATCGGATTGCAATCCGAAGTCGCTGGGAAGCTTCTGCAGTCCCACGCCGAAATGCCATTGCCACAGACGGTTGACCGCCACCCGGGCGAACAGCGGGTTGGATGGATTTGTAAGCCAATCCGCGAATGCCTCGATACGTCCGTCGCGGAAATCGTAATCCCCGGCCGCAAAAGGCCAGCCGGGCTTGACCTCGTTCTGAAGCTCGGGACGGGCCGGCTCCCCGCTGGTGAGGATGTAGCTTTTCATCTGCTCCCGGCCGCGGTCCACATCCACCGTGGTGAAGGCCGGAAGCTCCGGGGCGGAGTTCCCCCGCCCCGCCTCTTCGACCTGCCTTTTCAAATCACGATACCGGCCCACCATTTCCGCAGGCAGCACTTCCTCGATCTTGCCGTCGTCGATGCGGAGGATGGGGAAATAATCGTCGGCGGTTTTCTGCTCCTCCACCGTCCGCTCCTTCTCGGGTTTCCTGATGACCGCCTGCACTTCCGGTGGCAGCATCTGGATCCGTTCCTCGCGGAGCTTCGACTTGTAGGGATCGAGAAATGCCGCGAGTTCCTTTTCATGAGGCGCCCGCTTTTTCTGCGTCTCCTCCATCGCCCTTCCAGCCGCAACCAGATCCGCGGAGCTCGCGAGATTCACCTTTTTCGCCACCAGCGGGTCGAACAACGCCTTCATCGAATAATAATCGACCTGCGAAACGGGATCGAACTTGTGATCGTGACACTTCGCGCAACCGATGGTCAGCCCCATGAACGCCGTCGAAACGGTGTCCACCGCATTAATTGCCAGATCCTGTGGATCCGCCCCCACACCACGGGCCAGAAACCCCAATGCGAAAACATCACCCGGTCTCGGCTCCTTGCGCGAGCGGAAGCCCGTATCCGACATCTGGGTCCGCTCGCCGACGCGGCGGCCGGTAAGCTGGAGCTGCACGAACTGGTCATACGGAAGATCGTCGCGGATGGAGTTGACCACCCAGTCCCGCCAGAGATGGATTCCCGACCCCGGGCCCATCTTTTCATCCACATCCGCATAGCGCAGGACATCCAGCCAACGCCGCGCATACCGCACCGCGTGTTGTTCCCCAGCCAGAAGCCGGTCCACCACTTTTTCGTAGGCCTCCGGAGAAGTGTCTGTGAGAAAAGCTTCCTGTTCCTCAGGAGAAGGCGGGAGTCCGGTCAGGTCAAGATGGACGCGACGGAGCAGGGTCAACTTGTCCGCAGGACCCACCATCCCGAGCCCCTTGGCCACACGTTCCGCTTCGAGAAACCGGTCGATGGGGTTCGTCATGGCAGCGTCACCTTCCGGCACCACCGGACGGTTCACCGGTGCCAGCGACCACAGCAGGTCGCCGGGATTGTCGGCGGCGAAGGAATGGTTCGCGCCCGCCACGACGGCCACGCCTGCCAGCATCACGCCGACCCGACGTGATCTCACGCGGCATCGAACCAGTTTCGCCAGTGAAAGCCTCATCATGATTGGAAATTGAACCACCACAACGGTGGAAAGGTTCCCCTCCTTTCGATCCATCTCCACAACTATCCAAATGGCTGGTGATTCCGGACAACCAGACTTCCGGAAACAAAGGGAAAAAACCTCATCCGGGAATGCTGCTATCCAGCTCCAGGACCGCCTTCTGCGTAACCGCTTGAGCTGAACCTGGTTGAACGGCGCATCATTATTCCTCGGATTGCAGTCCGTCGCACCGCGGGAGGCCCACTAAGGAGGCGGAGAGGAGACGGATGAGGCGATACAGAGAAAAAGAATGCCTGGTATGATGGCGCGGCTCGACATGGGGATGCTCGGAGGGATTGGAAAATGAATTGGGAAACGGCGAAAAAGCACGCCCCGCTCAGTAGCCTGAGAACATCGGAATGTCGCCCTGCGGCTCGGAAACCGTCACCTTCCCCTTCATCACGGTGTGCCCTTCGATCACCAGGGCGTCGCCTCCGTTGTCGGATTCGGACATGGTTGGATCTGCCAGGGGGGAAACGCCTACGGCCCGCGTTTTCCAAGGAGTGTTGGTGAGGGTGGTCTGTCCGAAAACGTGTGCCTTTTCCGTGGAGGCGTTGCCCAGGACACTGGTGTTCGCGCCCTCGCCGACGGCGTTGGCGCCGATGACGATGGAGTTGTCGTCGCCGTCATCCTTGCCCCGCGAGTTGGCTCCTATGTAAATGCTGTTCTGGGGATCGGCGAGATCGGTTGTGCCATCGGTTTGGTATCTGCCGGCATAAGAACCCAGGAAGAGGTTGCCACCACCCGTCGTATTGCCCGCTCCCGAATATTCGCCCATACCCGTGTTTTGGCTGCCGGTGGTATTGGCGAAGAGGGCGTAAAACCCTCCGGCGGCGTTGAGCTCGCCTGTGGTGTTCCAAAACAGCGCACAGGATCCGGACGCGACATTGTAATGGCCGGAGATGTTGGAATAGAGAGCGGAATCACCGAGTGCGACATTGCTCGACCCGGTAACATTGGCTTGGAGAGTTTGGGTTCCCAAAGCGGCGTTATAACCGCCGTAGAAGTTGTTGCGGAGGGTTTGATAGCCGACCACGGTGTTGTACGCCCCCCAGGTGCTCGAACGCATGGCATCGACTCCGATTGCGGTGTTCGCCGCCCCGTCGGTGTTTGAATAGAGTGCATCTCCCCCGACCGCGGTATTGTTATTCCCTATGGTGTTGGAATAGAGAGCTTGATGTCCGAGCGCGGAGTTCGTGCTGCCGTAGGTGTTCAAATAGAGCGCCCGCCTGCCGGTCGCGACGTTCTTGTTGCCCCAGGTATTGGTGTAAAGGGCTTGGTAGCCGGTAGACGAGTTGTTGTAGCCCGTGGTGTTGCCGCGGAGGGACTGAGATCCTATCGCGGTGTTTTGAGCGCCCGATCCGTTGATATAGAGCGCGTTGGTTCCAATCGCCGTATTGTCCGAGCCTGTACCGTTGGTGTAAAGAGCGCCGGTCCCCGTCGCCGTGTTCTGTTGGCCGGTGGTGTTACCGCGGAGGGCCTGTACCCCGTATGCGGTGTTGGCATTGCCAGTGGTGTTGAGATAGAGAGCCTGATACCCGAAAGCGGAATTATAATTGCCGCCGACATTGTAATAAAGAGCCAAACTCCCGTGTGCCGAGTTGAAATAGCCCGTGGTGTTGGTGCGTAGGGCCCCGGCACCGGTCGCGGTATTGTCAAAGCCGGTGGTGTTCGCATAAAGGGCCTGGCTCCCGAACGCGGAATTGGAATTGGTGGTGGTGTTCGCGAAAAGCGCCTGGCTTCCGAACGCGGAGTTGCCAGCACCGGTGGTATTGGCACCTAGGGCGCTGACCCCGACCGCCGTATTGCTCGCGATGTTGCCACCGCCTCTTCCCACTTTCACGCCGTTGATGTCTCCCTGCACACCGAGACCACCGGCAACGGTGAGAGCTCCCGAGGTCGGGCCGTTGGATGCCGTTGTGGCGCTCACGTTGAGCTGTCCTCCCGGAACCAGAAGTCCGTTGGAGAAAGTCGGAGCGCTGGGAAAAGTCAGTTCTCCAGTGGTGCCCGCCGTCAACGCCGTGACCGAGCCGACCTTGATGTTTCCACCTGTCGCCGGCAGGACGATCGAACCCGTGTCAGGTGCCAGGATGATGCCATTCGTCGTTCCGTCCGCCTTGTAAAGCGTCAGGATGTTGCCCGTGCCAAGCAGCAGCTTGTTTCTCGGAGTGGCGTTGACATTGTCCCTCCATAGGAATTCATTGGCCGCCTCGGTGGTGCCGAATGTCGCCCTGTCCGTAGAGCCTCCGACATAATCGATCTGCAGCGCCGAGGAAGCCGTGGCTCCGAGGTCGATTCCCCTGACAACGCTCAGATCCCCCGGGACGATGACATTGCCATCCACGACTCCTGTCACAATGAACACGTCTTTGGAATCAAGCGTGGCCGCTCCATGAAGAAGGGCGGGAACCATTACCGAGGCGGTGATGGTGAGGGTGATGGCGGCAGCCAGATATTGATTGTGGCGGGTGGTTTTCATCGGGAGGTTTCTAGAGATTGAGGCTGGGTTATTCTGAATCGGGACGGAATGCCGCGCCGCCGGACCTGGTCACGCGGCTTGTAAATCATACCCGCAAAAAAAATCACATGCGAAGGAGGCGTTCAGCCCTGATCCCTGCTTCCGCTTTCCCAGCGTTTGTCCGTAGAGCCGGCAGAAAACCACAAGGGTCGGTGCGGTGATGAATGATACCCATTTGGCATGATGCGGTGGGATCGGGCCTTTCACTTGCAGAAAGCAATCAAACTTCACTACGGGGCGTCAAATCCTAATATCATCACCTTGAAGAACACCACCGCCACACTTGTTAGATTGTCGGGAATTCATTCCGATTTGAACACGGCCAATCCTGTTGAATCAAGATCAACAAACTTCACAACATCAACACAATAAATGTATTGCGACTTGAATAATTCATATCCAGCAGGATCGGCAGCGCTGGATTCGTTCAAACTCCACGGAAACCGATTTTCAAAAAATCACCTTTGTTTCCGACGGCGATGAAAGTCCATCCCGGATTCACCTCAGGCGATTCGATTGTGGAACGACATAACTGACACCGCTTCTCACGAATCGTGTTAAGGATACGCAACTTCGCAACTAACAGAACCCTGCGTTGTGGCACAAGATTGCCAGGAGCAAGCTGCCTTGGCTTATAACTCGGGCGCGGTTCCAGCCATGAAAGAGCGGCCTTCGGGCATCCGGAAATTTCACCGGAGTTCCGGACCGTTCCCTATTCCGACCCCGGTAGCTCGATCCTCCCGCCCCATGCCGGACCGCTCTTCTTCACAGGCGGCAAATGACAGGTAGAGGACGGACGGCAGGATTCGGATCATCGGGTCATGCCGCACTCCTTTCCGTAATGACAGACTGGTGACCACCCCGCACATCCGTTGCGGAAAGGACACTTTGCCCAGGCCATGCCGATCTGAGGAAGGAACCGTCCTTCGGCGATACCGGTCACCATGGTTTCCAGCAGGGCGATCCACCTCCGGCCGCGCCGGGTGCGGGTGACCGGAAGGCTGGAGCGGTTCGGGGTTTCCTCCTCGAGCCCGTAGCCGACGCGGCGGGAGCGAATCGGCGGGGCGGCTGGGGATGGCGCGTTCGATGGGAAGGTTTTCGAAGAAACCGATTATGAGCATCTTGAAGCAAGCGGCGCGATCGTGCCGAGTCGGCATGGTCGGAAAGTCAGAACGCCCTCGTTGTGATACAGGGTCAGCGAAGGGTGGAAGCCAGAAGCTGTACGATGCCGCGGTTACGGAAATTGCCAGAATGATTGGCAGAGGTCGCCTGCGGGTGTTGGTGAAATCAGATGCTGTCAGGGCAGTACGGCGGTGCGCCGGCCACTCCGGGAGGAGGAGGAGGCGAACGCGTTTTCAATGTTTCGGAGCTCGAATCGGTCACCTTGCAGCAGGCCGAAAGGAACTGTCCCGGAGGCTTCTATTAGAAAATCAATGGCGGTCACAAGGTTCTCCGGGCGGTAGTTGTGGAGGCCGCGGATGGTGAGCATCCGGCGGACGAGATCGTTCGGATCCAGCTCGATTTTTCCACCCGGAGTGGTGGTTCCCGCGATGACGGAAACACCACCGGTCCGGGTGGCGGCGATCGCTCCGGAAACGGCGGCCGCCGATCCGGAGAACTCAAGCGTCACATCCGCCCCCCGGCCGAGGGTCCGCTCGCGGACATCTTCCAACAGGCTCGAAGGATGACTGAATGCCGTGGAGCCGAACTGCGATGCCAGCCCGGAGCGCTCCGGATCGATGTCACAAGCGACCACTTCGGCGGCACCCAGATGACGTGCCATCGCGGCGGCGGTGAGACCGAGCACACCGCAGCCAAGCACCGCGACGGTCGCCCCCTCGACCGCACCTGCAAGGTCGAAGGCGGCGGCCACGGTGGCTACCGCACAGTTCGCCGGAGCCGCCAGCGCGTCCGACAGGGAGTCCGGCAGTTTCACCACGCCGGTGCCCGCCGTGAGCAGGCAGCATTCGGCGAATCCGCCGCTGAATTCGCGTCCCGGAGCGATCGAACTGTGACCGTATTTGAAAAGGTGTTCGCACTTCTGCGGCAGGCCACGGCGGCAGAAAAAGCAGCCGCCGCAGGAAGCGGCCAGCGTCCACGTGATGCGGTCGCCTGCGGCCAGAGGCTCTCCGCGCAGGTCGATGCGGGCGGTGCCGCGCCCGAACGATACGATGCGCCCCACGATTTCATGGCCAAGCACACAGGGCACCGGTTCCTGGCGGCGGCCATGCCACGTGTGGAGGTCGCTTCCGCAGATCGTGCTGCAACTCACATCCACCAGGATCTCCCCCGGACCGGGCGTCGGGATCGGGAATTCCTCGAGGCGGAATGGAAGGCCGGGGCCTGAAAAAATGGCGGCGAGGGCGCGGGCGCTGGAACGTTCGGTATTCATTTGGGTATGCGGACGAAAGACATCAGGAGGGCGCCGAGCACGCAGGAAACGGCGACCACCGGGAAAACCATATGGGTGGAACGGGTGGTCTGGATGATATACCCGGTCAGCGGCTCACCCAGACCCGCGAAGAGATAGGCGAAGAAATTCATCATCCCGGTCCCGGTGCCAGTCATCCGCTTGCCGAGCAAATCGGGAGCCAGCGCCCAGAACGCGGATTGCGGCCCGTAGACGAAGAAGCCGGTGAGGAACAGCAACGGAACCGCGAACATCGAGTGACGGCCCACCACTCCCATGCTTGAAGCAAAGACCGCCGCCAGCAGGAGAAACAGAATTACCGGTGCGGCGCGGCCACCGCGGAAGATGCGGTCGGATATCCATCCCGCCGTCAGCGCTCCGAGAGCCATGCCCACCGGCAGGGCCACCGAGATCCATTTCTGCGGTGATTCCTTCCAGTTGTCGCCGAGGAAATAGACCGGCACCCAGATGAGCAGCCCATAGCGGGCGAGGCTTTGGAAACCGATCGCCGCACAGCCGAAAAGAAACGGCGTGCAACTGAGACCGATGCGGTAGCGTTCCCACAGTGTCATTTCCCGGTCGGTGGGAACGGGATCATGACCGGCTCCCGGTTCTTCCGGCAGGTCTACGAAACCCGCCTGCGAAGGCTTGTCCCTGACCACCAGCCAGAAGACGACGCTACCCACCAACATGAGCGCCACCGGCAGGCGGAAAATCCAGCGCCAGCCGAAGTCAACAAGCCAGGCCGCCATCAGGTAGGTCAGCACCGAAGAGGACCCCGCGGCGAAAAGATACCAACCATATACGCGCCCCCGGTGACCGCGATCCCACCAGTTCGAGAGGATGCGGCTGCCGGGTGCCCAGCCCATCGACTGGACCAAGCCATTCGCCGACCAAGGGATGAGCACCCCCGCCATTCCTCCAGCCAGGCTCACCGCCCAATTCATGATGAATGAGAGCGCTCCGCCAAGCGTCATCAGGCTGCGGCCGCCGAAGCGATCTGCCAGCGGGCCATTGATCGCCTGTCCGATGGCGTAACACCACAACATCGCCGCACCGCACCACCCGAGTTGCGTTTTCGTCAGGTGCAACTCCTCGATCATTCCCGGGATGGCGAAACCAAAGTTCTGACGACCCGTATAATAAAACAGGTAACAAAACATTACCGCGATCAGGGTTTTCACTCTGGCGGCTGCAAAACTTTTGTTGGAAGGGACGGAATTCATGGCAAAGGCACCGGCTGGCTGCCGATGCCGCTAGTGGACGACACGGATCGTATCATGAGAAAAGTTTCCTTGAAACGATTTTGTTGCACTCCGGGAAACTACAATTAGACTGCCGTACATGACCAAGCCTCCCGTCGCCGTGCTGTTGCTTGCGGCAACATTGTCGCAGGCTTCCACGAAAGCGGCGGAAACTCCGGAGCAGCAGGCAGCCGCTGCGGCGGTGGGTCGGGAAATTTTCCAAGATACGCGATTTTCCAATCCGGTCGGCCAATCCTGCATGAGCTGCCATGTCCCGCAGTCCGCCTTTGCGGATTCCAAAGCGCTATCAACGGGCGCGGTACATGGCCGCGAAGGGCGCCGGAACGCGACAAGCCTGATGTATGCGGCGCTGATCCCGAATTTTTCCCAGGAAGACATCCTTGAAGAAACGGGCGAGCAGATCTGGGTCTGGCAGGGGGGCCTGTTTCAAGATGGCAGCTCCCGAACCCTGTACGAACAGGTAAAAAGACCGTTCTTCGATCACGCGGAGATGAATGTATGCTCTCCGGCGGATCTCGCCGCAAAACTCCGCGCGGCACCATACGCCCGGCGTCTCAGGGGAGACCTGTCTGATGAGGACTGGGCGAACGACGGAAATGTCAACCAACGCTGCTACCGGGCGTTGGTCGAGTTTTTAAAAGAGCCGATGTTCCGGCCCTTCGATGCACGCATCGACGACTATCTCGCCGGTTCCCCCGACGCTCTGAGTGAAGCGGAGAAGCGCGGACTGGAGATCTTCAAAACCAAGGCGAAATGCGCCGACTGTCACCTGCTGATTCCCGGCGCATGGCCGAAGCCGCTGCTCAGCGATTACGGCTACGACAATCTGGGAGCCCCTTCGCACGGACCGAAGGACCCGGGCCTCGGCGGTCACACCGGGGTTGCGGAGGAGATGGGTCGGTTCCGCGCGCCGACATTGAGGAATGTGTCGCTGACCGCGCCCTACCTGCACAACGGATCCATCGCCACGCTGCGGGAGGTGGTCGAGTTCTACAACAAGCGTGATGAAGAACCCGGACGCTGGGGTAAGACGGATTTTCCAGAAACGGTCAACCACGAGGACTCCGGCAAACTCGGCCTGACAGATCAGGAAATCGACGACCTCGTCGCACTGATGGACGCCTTTACCGACCGCAGCCTGCTCGAAATGAGAAAAGCCAACGCGCCGTTTCCGGTGGCCCCGTCAGCAACGCCCGACAGTTGGAAAATGCGCGCCTATTTTCCGGACTGGAATCACGCAGTCCCGCCGCTGCCTCCCCTCCCCGCCCGTCCTTATCCTCCCACTCCACCCTACCACTCTCCGAACGAAACTCCATGAAACCCGCCAATTTCCTGCTTCCCTCATTCTGTGCCGGACTCCTCGCCTCGCTGCCCACGCAAGCCCGCGCACAAACCGGGCCGCTGGTCGGCACCGTAAAAACGACGGAAGCATGGTTCCTCTACCGGCCCGGTGCGGTGGTGAAGCCGCTCCGCCTCAGCGTGCTCGACTCGAACCAGAACGTCGTCGGCACGAACGAATCGACCAGCGAGGCAGAGGTGGATTACGTCGCGAAATTCCACATCACGGGATTGCAGGCATCCACCCGCTACACCTATAAAATCGAAGACCTGTCGACCGGAACTCCGGTCCAGATCGAGGGTCCGGCGGATGGCCTCAAGTTCAAGACCCGCCTCGCGGAGAACACCCGCGGTATCGTAACCGTCGCCATCGTTTCCTGTGCGAATTCCACGTCGGAGCCGGTGTGGGAGCGGATCGCCACGCTGAACCCCGACCAACTCGTGCTCGGTGGCGACACCCCGTATATCGATGTCGCGGACCTGGCCACAGCCCGCACCAAGCATCGCGGTTTCTTGGAAACACCTTTCATGGCATCGCTCATCCGGAGCACCTCTACCGTCGGCATCTGGGACGATCACGACTTCGGTCTGAACAACGGCAACGGTGTGACCGCCGCGGACCGCCGGGCCAACACCCGCAAGGCGTTCGTGGAATACCGGGCCCACGAGCAATATGGCAATGGTACGGAAGCCGTGTATCACAAGGTGGACCTGGGAGTGATGGAAATCTTCCTGCTGGATCCGCGATGGTTCTCACAAACCGCCGCCTCACCAGTGGATCCGTCCCAAAAGACCACCTTCGGCACCGGGCAGTGGCAGTGGATACTCAACTCTCTCAAAGCCTCTCGCGCGCCGTTCAAGGTGCTGCTCATGGGAGAGGTCTGGGAGGACAAGAAAAACTCGGAGAACGACGACATGTTCACCTACTGGTATGAACGCGACGCGCTCTTCGATTACATCCGCGCCCGGTCGCTTCCCGGGGTGGTCACCGTCGGTGGCGACATCCATGTTTCCCGGCATCTGGTCCATCCGCAGAGGATCGGCTACGACCTGCACGATTTCGTCACCTCACCCGCGCACACCTCGGTGATCCCGAGCCTGGATGTCCCGCATCCTTCGCTGGAGTGGTCGTCACAGCAACCTCGCCAGTTCATGACTTTCACCGCCGACACCCGTTCGAATCCGCCGAAACTCACCGCCCGCTTCTATCTCGCGGACGGCTCGCTACAACGCGAGGTGGTGGTCCCCTACGATCAACTCACGCCGAAACAAGGACAAGGCCTCGCCCGTGACCTGCGCGCCTACTGGCCATTTGACGGAGATTTGAAAAACAGATCCGTGCTCGGCGGCCGTGTCGATGCCGATGCGGTCAATGGCGCGGCCCTGGTCAAGGACGGCGGTCTGCGGGGCGGAGCCATTTCGCTCAACCGCGCATCCGGCCAGTATCTCCATGTCGGACGCAGCGCACTCGACGACAACGGAGCGGCAAACACCGTCTCGATGTGGTGCAAACCCGCCTCACTCCCCGCCCACGGAAGCGCGGATCGCCATTTTCTCATGGAAAGCACGCTCGGTGGCACTGTTGGAATGGACGCCGGTTATTCGATCTCCATCGGCCTGCAGGCCGCTCCCATGGCCGGACAGGTGGATCTGGAACTTTTCACCAACACCTTCAAGCCGGCGACCGGAGCCTCCACCTCCTCGCCGACGCCTCTCTCGCAAGGCGGTTTCTCCTGCATGCTGGACCGAAGCCTCTTCACCAACCGTTGGAGTCACGTGGCGGTGACCTTCGACAGCACCACCCTGCGATTGTATGTCGATGGCGCACAGGTCGCCACACATTCCTTGCCCGTACCTGGACCAGCTGCTGAGACCGGCGGCTTTGTCATCGGTGGCCATCGCGCCGGCACGGGTCGGAATTTCGACGGCCTGCTGGATGAGGTCGCGCTTTGGTCGCGGGCGCTTTCCGCAGAGGAAATCGGCTCGCTCTACCATGCCGGAGTTCCTCAGGCGCTCCCTACCGCCACCTCCGCCGCCAATACCGGCGGCGACACGCTGGAAGACAAGTGGGCCCCCGGTTCGGCCGACCGGTCGCTGGTGTTCCGCCATCTTTCGCAAGGCACTCCCGGCGCCCCCTGATCCTTTTCCCGCTGGTGGAGGGGGCTTGACCATCCCTCAGCAGCGGCCGATTGTGGATTTCACACTTTATGAACCTGGTTGAACTCGCTTCACGCATCAAAGCCGCCCGGATTTCCAAGGGTTACACCCTGGACCGTGTGGCGGAGCTTTCAGGCCTTGGCAAGGGTTTGCTTTCCAAGGTGGAGAACTTCCGGGTGACGCCCTCGCTACCGACTCTCGCGAAGTTATGCGAAGCACTTGGCATGAGTCTTTCCGACCTTTTCGAGGGACTGGATGGCAAGCCGAAGCTCAGCATCGTCCGGGCGAACGAGCGCAAGGAGATCGAACGGGATCGCGATCAATCGGACATCAGTTACTACGGCCTCGCCCACGGCAGGCCGGATCGGAACATGGATCCCTTCGTGTTGGAGGTGCCCGCGGGCGGCGGACGCCGGGAAGCCATGCCGCATGAGGGAGAGGAATTCCTCATCGTTCTCAAAGGGAATGTGAACTTCGAATACAATGGGGAAATCCACCTGCTGGCCGAGGGGGATGCCGCTTACTTCGACGCCGAAGTCGACCACCGCCTGATCAACCCGAATTCCCACGGCGCGAAAATACTCAGCGTTTTCCTAGGACGCCCGATGTGATTTAAAATGGTGACAATAATGTTTCCCCAAGGAAACATTTTATCTTTACGGGAAATTCATGGCGGATTGAATCGGGTCTCACCCATTGGGGATTCCCTTGCCATGAATGTCATCGTCAACCATCGCTCCTACACCCTTCCTGCCACCCCGATCGCCGTCATCTGTCTGGACGGTTGCGCGGATGAATACCTCAGCGTGGCGATCGCCCGAGGGAAAATGCCGCGCCTCGCGGCAATGGCGCGGGACGGTTGGCGCGGCATGGTGCGCGGCGCGCTCCCTTCATTCACCAACGTCAACAATTCTTCCATCGTCACCGGCGTCTCCCCTGCCATCCACGGGATTTGCGGCAATTTCTTCCTCGATCCGGAAAGTGGCGAGGAAGTGATGATGAACGGGCCGCAGTTCCGACGCTGCGGCACCATACTCACCGCCGTCGCAGATGCCGGGCGCAAGGTCGCCTTCATCACAGCCAAGGAAAAACTCCGCACCGTCCTGGGCGACGGCGTGGTCGAACGCGGCGGCATCGTTTTTTCCTCGGAAAAAGTGGACGAGGCCAAACTCGCCACCCACGGGATCGACAACGCCATGGAAATCATCGGCAAGCCACGCCCGGAGATCTACTCAGGCGACGCCTCGATCTACGTTCTGGAAGCCGGTGCAGCTCTGGCGGAGCAAGGCCGGGCGGATTTCCTCTATCTCTCCACCACGGATTTCATGCAGCATAAATTCGGCCCCGAAGCGCCGGAGATTCTGGACTTCCACGCCCGTATCGACAACGCCATTGGCCGGCTGCTGGACGCCGGCTGCACCGTCGCCCTGACCGCGGACCACGGCATGAACGCGAAGAATGATACATCAGGAAACCCCAAGGTCATCTTTGTCGAGACCTTGCTCCGTGAAAAGTTCGGCGACTCCCTGCGCGTCATCTGTCCGATCACCGATCCCTACGTCGTCCACCACGGCGCGCTCGGCTCGCTGGTGATGGTCCACCTCGAAGACCCTTCCATCCGCACCGAGGTGGCGGAATATCTTTTCGCTCGGGAAGGAATCACCGAGGTGCTGACCCGCGAAGAGGCTGTGATCAAGCTTGAGCTGGCCAGCGACCGCATCGGTGACCTCGTCGTCCTGTCGGGGCGTGATGTGGTGGTCGGAAAATCCCCCGAACATCACGACCTTTCCGTTCTTACCGGCGGTCTGAGGTCGCATGGCGGCCGTTATGAGGAAATGGTGCCGCTCGTCATTTCCAAGCCCCTCACTCCGGAACTGCAGCGTCATGCAGAAGGCGATCCCCGGAACTTCGATGTCTTCCACTTCGCCTGCCATGTCTGAATCCGCTCTGCCCCGCCGCCGTTTCCTCACGTCCGGTCTGGCCGCCGGATTCGCCGCCGCCCTCCCCGTCCGGCAGGCATTGGCCGCCGACGGCGGTACCGGACCGCTCACGGTGCTGCATCTCACCGACATCCATATCCGCCCCGAGCGCGAGGCACCGGTCCGCTGTGCCGGCATCCTGCGGAAAATCCGCGAACGCCATCCTGAAATCGATCTGGTGATCAACACTGGCGACAGCATTTACGCCGCGGATTATTCCCACATCACCCGCGAGCGCGTCTTGGAGCAATGGAAAATATGGGACGAGACGGTGATGGCCGGACTGAAAGGTCTGCCAATACTGCACACCATCGGCAATCATGACCTGTGGTGGGCCGGACCGAAGGAGGATGAAATGCATGGCATTCCCTATGTCTGCAAACGGCTGGCCATCGCGAAGCCGTATTATTCCACGCAGCATGGCGGCTGGGAGATTCTAGCACTGGAAAACTGCCGCGGGTCGCTCGATGCCGCGCAGCGGGAATGGCTGTCCGAGGCCATCAAAACCGTTCCCGCCGCCACTCCCTTGCTCGTCGCTTCGCATCTGCCCTTGTTCTCACTGGCCGGCGACTACGAAGGCGGCAACATGAAGGGGGCCAAGGCGGTCATCGACCAACTCGCCTCCCATGCGGCCCCCGTCGTCTTGATCAGCGGCCACATCCACATCCAGAGCAGCGAGTCACTCTGGAATCTCCGCTTTCACTGCAATGGTGCCCTGAGCGGCTCCTGGTGGGAGGCCGGTACCCAGGGCGATGGCAGTTTCAAACGCACTCCCGCCGGCTACGCGCTGCTGAAACTCTGGCCGGATGGACGGAGCGGGTGGGAATACTTCCCCGTTCCCGCCTGAAAATCATTTCTCATCTCTCCTCATGTCTTTCACACCCGTTCAACTGCCTTCCTACATCGCCGGAAATCCCGTCACCACCGGTCGCGTTCTGGAAGTGCGCTACCCATGGGACGGCTCCCTTACCGGCACCGCCGCGATGATCGCCCCCTGCCACCTCGACGAGGCGATCAACGCCGCGCTCGCGTTTCCCAACGAATCACTCACCCGCCGCGACCGTCACGACATCCT
This sequence comes from Luteolibacter yonseiensis, assembly GCF_016595465.1. NCBI lineage: Bacteria > Pseudomonadati > Verrucomicrobiota > Verrucomicrobiia > Verrucomicrobiales > Verrucomicrobiaceae > Luteolibacter > Luteolibacter yonseiensis. Next base: position 66,182 of record NZ_JAENIK010000013.1, read on the forward strand.
GCGCAAGGCCGCCTCATCGCTTGCCGAACAACGCGACGAATTCGCCGCGCTCATCACGCGTGAAACCGGCCTGGCGATCCGCGAGGCCACCTACGAGACCACCCGTAGCTCGGACGTGCTTGAGTTCGCCGCCATGGAAGCCCTCCGCGACGACGGACGGATCTTTTCCTGCGACATCTCGCCGAACGGCAAGCCGCGCAAGATCTTCACCTCCCGCTACCCGCTGCGGTTGGTCGCGGCGGTCACGCCATTCAATCATCCTCTCAACCAGGTGGTCCACAAGCTGGCACCCGCCATCGCCGCAGGCACCCCGGTGTTGCTGAAGCCCTCGGATCGGACTCCGCTCACGGCATTGAAATTCGCGGAAATCCTCTACGACGCGGGATTGCCCGGCCCCATGCTCAGCCTCTTCCTCGGTGGGATCGATGACATCGTCACGCCCATGATCACCGATGACCGGGTGGAGGCGGTCACCTTCACCGGTTCCGTGGAAATCGGCAAACACATCGCACGCACCTGCGGCTACAAGCGCATGTGCCTCGAACTCGGTGGGAATTCCCCGTTGATCGTCCTGCGGGACGCGGATCTCGACCTCGCCGCCAAGCTCGCGGCGGAAGGATCGTTCCGCAATTCCGGCCAACGCTGCACCGCGGTGAAACGCATCCTGGTCCAGGATGAAATTCTCGACGCCTTTACCGAACGGTTCGTCCGGATCACCCGCGAGCAATACCCTTGCGGAGATCCTGAAGATCCGGCGACGGTCGTCGGTACCGTCATCAACGAAACCTCCGCCATCGAACTCGAGCGCCGCGTGGAAGCCAGCGTCGCGATGGGAGCACAAGTGCTCCTCGGCGGCCGCCGCCGGGGCGCGCGACTTGAGCCCACCATCATCGCAGGCGTCCCACGGGAAGCGGAAATGGTGGCCAGCGAAAGCTTCGGCCCCCTCGCCCCGATCATCCCGATCCGCGATCTGGACGACGCCATCCACTACTACAATTCCGGGCCATTCGGTCTCAGCAGCGGTGTCGTCACGAACGACCTCGCACTGGCGATGAAGGCCTGCAAAGACCTCAGGACCGGCACCACCAACATCAACGAAATCCCCGGCTACCGGCTCGAACTCACCCCCTTCGGCGGCACCCGGGATTCCGGACTCGGCGTGAAAGAAGGAGTCATCGAGGGAATCAAGTTTTTCACCCACGAGAAGACATGGTCCCTGCCTTGGTGACGGCAGGCGCCGGACACCTTCTGGCGCTGTTCCCGATTTCTCCAAGGATGCGGATGATCTGTTCCGCACTGTATCGTTTTTTATTGTGTCTGTTTCGCTGGTTTTACCCTAAAAAACTATGCATCGAAAAGCATCCTCTTTATCGGGGCCGGATCAATTCGACAGCAAGGGCGACCCCAGCAGGCACAGGGCGAGAAATATTTCTTCCTTAGAACAACGGCAGTAGATGCCAACAAGCCGTGGGATGCAACCGGCGATAACCTCCCTCGTTGAATTCGGGCTCGCCACCGCCGGTGCATCCACTCTATCGTTGGGCAGATATATGATCCGTAAAGCAACATTCGAGGACGCAGCGGCCATCGCTCAAATCCATGTCGGTACATGGCGGGTCGCGTATGCCGGGATCGTTCCCGATGACTATCTCGCCAGTCTGTCGGAAGAACAACGCACCAAGAGTTGGCAGCAGCGGTTGACGGACGGTCGGACGATCATCTGGGTGGCCGAGAAAGACGATCAGGTCATCGGTTGGGTTGCCGGTGGTGCAGGTCGAGACGCAGACGCACAAGGCGATGCGGAAGTGTATGCGATTTACGTGTCATCCCAGCACTGGGACTGCGGCGTCGGGCGGGAGCTGATGGCCCAAATGGAAGCGTCCTTGCCTGATGGTCCGGGCACGACACTTTGGGTGCTGCGGGATAATCAGCGTGCGATTCGGTTTTACGAGAAGGCGGGCTATCGGACAGATGGCGCACAGAAGGAGATTCAGCTGGGGAGCAAAGGTTTTTGTGAAGTCCGATTCCGAAAGAGCAGGCCCGACAAATCGCTGCTGCGAACTGTGTCGAATGGATCTTCGATCACACAAGTCCAAGCTTCTTCAGAAACTCAATAGGTCCGTGTTGAATTTAGGCTTCATCCACTGGGTGGGAGTCTTGGGATCGTCATGAATGGTGACTCCGCAGTCCGGTGGCAGCGATGGCAAATCTGCCCACGCTGAGGGCATTGAAACGGGTGCTCCTGGCCGGGCTCGCAGGCACCATGGGGCGACACAGGTTGAGCCTTCACCATCGCGTAGCCAATCGATGAAGATTCCTGTATCAGCTTGTCGCGGTCCTTGGCCAGCGATGCGACTTTCTCAGGATCTCCCAGCCTGTCGAACTTGCTGGCCTTCACTGCCTCCAAATCCAAACGGGAGAGAAAAATCCGATGATGCTTTCAAGCGGGGTGACCGGAAAACCGGATACGAGCGCGGACGCAGGCGCGCGGTCTGGAGGGTCAGATTCTCGACTTGAAGGACAAGCAGATGGAGGAGCCGAATAGCGAGATCGAACGACTGGAGGCTCTTGGCAAAAAGGACCGACCGTCGAAACCAGCTCGCTTGCCGAGATCGGAGGCGGTGGTGGGGCATTCGCTCCCAACGTCGACGTGAACAAGCAGATCCTCACCGAGATTCAGAAGATCACGGCGATTGCCGCGCAGGGCGTCAGCAACACGTCACCCGGACCACAGGAGCCCCACTACTAACACTTCCGGCGAGGGGTGGTGCCCTTGCCGTCACGCACCGGTTGGTGCGTCAACTGATAGACCCGCCGTCCTGAAAATGGGCGGCGGGCTTTTCGTGCCGATCTCGAGACATCAAAAGGAATTCCTTTCGATCTTCAGGAGCCAGCCGAGGAACTGGGGTATCCTCAGATTTGAGGGGACCCAGTGCAGCGCCGCTTCCGACCTGCCAGCAAACCGATTCCAAGACCGCCGAGTCCCAGCGCGGAAGGCTCTGGTATAACCGAACCTTCCAAGTTGAAGATAAAGGGCACGGGCGCGTCATTAAACGGCAGGTAGCCGCTTGTCAGGAATGTGCTGCTGGACGCAGACGGGGTCCCGCTGCTCAAGGAATTCAACCACGACCAATAGGAGCTGCTTCCATTGGCCACCGCCAACCAGTAAGTGCCAGCTCCCAACGTAATTGCAGAAGAGAGATTCAAGCTGTTTATATAGCCCTCGCCAGAGGGTAAAGCGGAGCGGGTGCTGGGAATGGAAGAGAAAACATAATTTCCCACTAACTCGCCTGGCATGGAATTACCACTGTCTGCCATGATAGCGATGCTGAATTGATCATCCTGCGCGACTCCACCGTACCGTCCCGCAACGTTGATCCCCGCGAGACTGATAGCGGTTGTTACAGTAAATTGCGCGGCGATATACTGGCTTGCGTATGGGCTACTGACAAATCCGAGGCCCGGATTGTTGGAATCGCCACTGGTAAAAAGGGTGGCCCCTGGACTGAAACAGGCCGACGCCAGAGTGGTGGAAACAAACACGATTGATACTTTTATCACCTCTCATCCCTGTTACGGAAAGCTGGTGATGTCCACATTATTCGCGATAATGTCCGTCATTTCCCATCGACTCCTCCGCCCGCTTCTGCCATCCGTCGCCCGTCGGTGCTTCAACATCGATCCGCATTCGAAAACCGAAGAGTAATGACCGAGGCGCGGGAAAACATCGAAAATCGAATCTAAGTCCTGCCGTGAATAGTCGTGGAGTTATTCCCACGTCTAAGATGTTGAAGCATAGCTCACGGCAGGACTTTTTCGTTAAATGAAAAACTCCATTGACCGCTTTGCATGGGCATTGGAACGAGCCTCCGGGTCACCATCCTATCGACTAATTTCGCCAACTTTCGTATCCATTTGTTCGATGCCGTCGTCTTGATGGTTTCGCTCGCACAACGATCGAGCAGCCATTGCGGAAGCCAAAAGTGACTGCGTCCGCAGATCAGTTGTCCAGCCACCAACAGCACATAAATTCCAATCAACGTTGACACCCCGGGGATGTCAGAGACGCCGGGCACCAGCAGGACAATCCCGGCGAACAATATCAATGGACCGAATGACCTCCTACCCACCGCATCCATCAGCATGTTCAGTGACACTCTTTTTTCATCCTTTGCTACCTCCTTGAAGCGATCCAGTATTTCGTCAACACTTTTGGGACGAGATTGGCCGGACATGGAATTTAGCGGATCGTGAGAGCGAGGTTGATTGCAGCGAACTCTAGCGCAAATGCCGGTAACCGCAAGCGAGCTGCCGCCCGGCCACACACGGTTGATTCAAATGGATCGAATCTTCCGATCTGTGGACTGCATTGCCAGCACCACCGCCACACAAGAATACAAGTCTCGGGGGCGGCGCGCATTCCACGGACAAATCCGCCACCGCACCTGAGATTTTTGTCGTGCGCCACTGCAAGGCACCATCCCCCTACGGTTTCCGATTCCTGCGGAGGATCGCCAGCGGAGTGAAAGCACACAACAACATCGGCACCGTCGGCTCCGGGATGGCGGTGACGGTCAGTGTCCAGCTCTCCAGCGTGCTTTGATTGCCGAAGCCGACATCCGCGACGAACAGGGTCCAGTCTCCCGTGGGATTGTCGCCAATGAAATCGGAAAGGGTGGCGGTGCGGGGATCCGCGCCGGTGACATCGTCCGGATCGACCAGGCGGCCGTCGGAGGCGTAGGTGCCGGCATACGGGCCGCTTGAAGGTGCCAGGGTGTGGACATCCAAGGGGGCGTTGTCATCCAGGGTGATGTTGATGCCGGTACTCCCGCTGCCATCCTCCACTCCGTTCTCACGACCCACCCTGTTCAGCAGCATCGCCATGGTGTCGCCATGCACCAGATAGACATAGAGATCGCCGTTCCAGCCGTCGCTGAAGACAAGGTTCACGGTGACATGCGTGATGTGATAGATCTCCTGCAGCGGCGGGACATCCCCCGAGTCCGCCGTGACGGTGACCGCATTGGTGTAGCCGGAGAAATTGTAGTCCGGAATGATAGTGCTGGTGATCGACGATCGCACGATGGTCACGGCGGCATCTGCGGATGCGGTGAGGAGACAGGCGAACAGCGGAAGGAATGATTTCATGAAGAGAGGGAGTCCGGAGGTGTGGAGGTTGTTTCTTCAGTGTTTCTTGATGCGGTAGAAGCCGCTGCCGGATGGTGGGTTCACATCGGTGAACTCGATCTTCCCGAGATGGTTCGCGTTGCGGGTGGCGATCACTTCCCATGCCCCGAGGTTCACGGAGCGCTCGATGTCGTAGGCACGGTTCGGAATCCCCTGGAAGTCCAGTTTTATGTCGCCGTTGACGATGGTGAGCTTCGGCGGATTCGGATTCCCCGCCAGCGGGCTGTCATCCACAGGTGCCGCGACCTGAAGCGTGACCGTGACCGTGATGGTGGAGCCATGGGTGTCGCGGATGGTGATCGGGAAACTGTCCTCACCGGAAAAGCCGTCCGGCGGTATGTAGCTGATGACGGTGGCGTTGCGGACCAGGGTTCCGCCATTCGCCGTCGTTCCCCCATTGGTGAAGCTGAGCGTGTCTCCGTCCTCGTCGTGTGCCTTCGCGAGGATCTTCGCAAGAGAAAGCGGCACGGGCGTGTTGTGGGGGACGTTGGCGGCATAGCCATCGAAGGTCGGCACGGTGTTGACGAATCCGGTAAGCGTCAGCTTGAAGTCCGGTTTTTCGGGATCGTTGCTGCGGAGGTGGAGGCTGGTGGTCCGGACTCCGGGGCCCGATGGACGGAAGATCACCTGGAACGAGCTCGAATCATTCGGATACAAATAAGGATTCCAGAAATCCCAGGGGTTCATGCCATTACCGAATTCGTTGATTTCGAAATCGCCGGAATGGTCACCTTCAAGAGACAGGCCGATGTTCAGGGAGCTACCGTAGTCATTGCCCTGGTTCATCACGGTGACGGTGTACTTGTTGCCCTGGCTGGTGCCGGATTGCACGGTGCCGAAGTCCATGGTCGCGCCGTCCCCCACCTGGTTGTAATTCTGATTGTAAACGGCGATTCTCGGAGCCGGAGGGAGCGGCGTCACATCGATCCTCACCGTGGCGGTGCTGGAGTAGCCCGAGGCGGTGGTCAGGGTGTAGGTGAAGCTGTCCTGCCCCTCAAACCAATTCGGGTTGCTGTAGGTGATGGAACTTCCATTGATGGCGACCGAGCCCACTCCACTGTAAGTGACGGTGAGCGTGGTGTCCGCCGTGTCGCTGTCGTTGGCCAACAAGGTGGAAATCGGGATGTTCAAGGTCGCGCCCGAACGGGTTTCCGCAGTGTCGTCCCTGACGAAGGGCAGGCCCGGTGTGGTGACATTGCCACTCAGGAGGCGGGAATAATCCGGCACGGTGAGAAAACGAACGATCGCTCCCTCGGTGCCGTCGCCGTAGACATAAAGCTCTGTATCCGTCCAATCCGTGAAGGAGACATCGTCCAACGTCAGATCGCCATTGTGGGAAACCACGATGCCGAGGTTCGCGCCACCGGGATACCTCACGGAATTGTCATGGAAATCACAACCGGTGAGGACCACGTCTCCGCCATCGTTGAAGATCGCGGCGCCGAGCTGGGCCTCGAAGTATTGGAAGCCCACGTTTTCCGCAGTGAAGCTGCCGAAGTTGAGCACCGCGCCGCCGACGAAGCGGTTGAAGAAATTTCCACCCCGGGAGCCGGTGAGCTTGAGATTCTTCAGCGTGAGGCTGGCATTGTCGCTTACGAGGAAGAGACGGAGGGAGGTCGGGGAGTTCCAATCCAAGGAGGTCCCCAGTTCGAAATTCTCCGAGTCTCCGGCATCAATGGTGATGTCGCCCCGGATCTCGAAGGCGGATCGGTAGATGGGATCGCCGTAGTCGGTGCCGCTGGAGATCGACCAGCGGTCGTTGGCACCGGTTGCGATCCGGATCGTCCAAGAACTCGACGGGTTTCCTGCGGAGGTGAAGCTGTTGATGAAGCTGATGGCGGCGCGGAGGGTGCCCGGACCGGAATCCTGGCCGCTGTTGACGACGAGCACACGTTCGCGAATCATCACATCCACCCTCACGTTCTCGGTGGTGCCGGTGGAATTCGAAACACTGTAGGTGAAGCTGTCGGTTTCCGGGGTGGCATCTTCCGGATCCGCCTTCGCGCTGTTGTCATGCGTATAGCGCAGGACGGAACCGACCTTTGTGACGGTGCCGTGGGCCGGCTGGCTGAAGGAGGCGATGGCCAGCGGATCCCCGGTGGGATCGGTGTCGTTAGCGAGGACATTGATATCGGTGGAGAGACCACGGTAAACGGTGCCGCTGTCGGCGACGCCTCCGGGGAACCCGGCCAGTTGATCGAAGTCCAGCGTGACCGTCGCCGTGGAGGTGATGTCGCTCGTGCTCTCGCTGGAGCTGAGGCGCTGGTCGGTGGCCATCGTGATGGAGTAGGTGAAGCTGTCACCGTCGAGCGCGGCATCCGCGTTGTAGGTGAGGTTGTTGCCATCGCGGGTGATGGGGATACCCTTGGCGCTGGTCGGGCTGACGGTGATGTTTTTCAACGGTGTCCCGAAATCGTTCGCAAGCAGCGTGTCGATGCCGAAGGTGAGCGGTGCGCCGACCGGATAGGTGACGGTGTCATCCACGGCGAGCGGCAGGCCGGAGATGGCGAGCGTGCCACCGTTCCGCTTGATGAGTCCCGCGGACCTGATGAGGGAGTTGTAGACATCCACGGTCGCCAGCGCGCCGTCGCCGACGACGAAAAGCTCCGGGTTCTCGTTGTCGTCGAGCGCCACACCTTCCAGGGAAAGCGAGCCGTTGCGGGACCAGATGGTGCCGCCGTCGCTGCCTTGGAACAGCGTCGAGTTGTTGAAGCCGAAATCGCAGTCACGCAGCACGACCGTGCCGCCGTTGTTATAAATCGCTGCTCCGGTGTGGGCGGTGAGACCGTCGAAGATGACATTGTCCGCCGTGAAGGTGCCGAGGTTGTAGATGCCTCCGCCACGGGAGACATTGCTGCCCGCAGGCTGGCCCGCGCTGTAGACCGCCGTTCCCTGGCCGCCACGGAGGACGAGGTTTCTCAGGCTGAGGCGCGCACCCGGCGTCACAAGGAAATTCCGGGGGGTGTTGGTGACATACGGAACCTTGATGACGAAAGCATCAAGCCCGGCCGCGAGAGGAGCCTCGATGCTGACCTTGCCCCGGATCCTGAAGGCGGAGCGGTAGCCTTCCGCGAAGCCGCCTTCATAGCCGGTCGGCGTAAGGACATAGGCCCGAGGGCGGGAGGCGATCCGGATCGTCCAGTCCGCCGTGGTGCCGCTGGTGCCGGCGAGAGGCTTGTCCCAGAAGCGGTCCACGATGGCGAGGGCTTCCTTGAGCGTGGTGTGGCCCGCGTCGTCGGTCGCGTTGAGCGTGTCGTCATCGGTGCTGTTCACGATGATGACGTGGTCGGAAATCGTGATCGCGACGGTGATGGTCCGGATCTCTCCGCCGGTGTTCGTGGCGGTGTAGGTATAGGTGTCCCCGGTCGCGGATCCGCCGTCGTGGGTGTAGAGGAAGTCCGTTCCGGTATTCACCACCGTGCCATGGGCGGGTGGATTCGTGATGGCGATGGCCGGATTGCTCCAGTCCCCCGGAGCGGCGGGGATGGTGGTGGTTTCGGACAGACCGCGATAGACGAGCGAGGTGACGGGTTCGCCGGTGATGACGACGATGACCTCCAGCGGTGCCGAGGTCTGGCCTCCCGCCGTGACGGTGAAGGTGAGAGTCTCGGTGCCGAGCACGTTGGTGAACGGAGTGTAGGTGACGACCGCGCCATTCACTTGGACACGTCCCAGCGTGGGCGTGCTGGTGAGCTGATAGGACGTGATCGCATCGCCATCCACGTCACTACCGGCAAGGGTGAAGGAAACCGGGGTGTTTTCGACCGTTACGACGGGAGCGACCGCGGCGAGCGTCGGCGGGTCGTTCACCGGCGTGACGTTGATCGTGACCGTCGCGGCGGCGGAGGTGAGCACCGAGTCCGTGACACGATAGGTGAAGCTGTCGCTGCCATTGAAGTTCGCGGCAGGAGTGTAGGTGTAGGCGTTTCCATTCGCACCCGGTGCGAGCGAGCCGTGGCTTGGCGAACTCACGATCGTGTAGCCGAGCGGGGCGGCACCACCGGTTCCGGACAGGAGCACGGCAACAGCGGTGTCCTCGTCAGTCACGAAAGTGGCCGGAGCCGCGGCGGGAGCCCGGGTGAAGGTCATGGTGTGGATCGTTTCACGGAACAGCCCCAGGGTGTCCGTCACGCGGATGCGGACGCTGCGGGTGAGACCGCCGGCGGCATCGATCACGCCAGCGGTCTTCAGCTTCGCTCCGGTAATGACGAAGTCCGCATTTCCGGCGGAACCCTCGCCCGCCACCAGGCTGAACGTGAGCAGGCCGGCATCCTCCGGATCCGGGTCGGTGGCGGAAAGCGTGGCGACCGTCAGCCCCGCCGTCTGGCCGGTGTAGAGGGTGCCGCTTGCCGGAGCCAGCGTGAGCGTGGCGGGTGCCTCGTTCAGGCGGGTCACCGTGATGGAAACCGTGCCCACCGCGCTGGCGTGGGTCACACCATTCGTGGCGCGATAGGTGAAAACATCCGTACCGGAATAACCGGCGGCGGGACTGTAGCTGAAGGTGCCGTCCGTAGAGAACGTCAGATTCCCATGAGCCGGCGGCGTGACCACGGCGGCGGTGAGATCCGCGGGCGAGCTGTCATTGGCAAGCACGCTGGCCGCACCGCTCACGAGAGTGGTGGCGGTGCCGTTTTCAAGCATGGCGATGGCATCCGCGCTGGCAACCACGGCAGCCGGAGTCGTCACGCCCGCCGTGGGGGAATAGCCGGAGTACAAGATGCCGACATTGCTGCGGACGCGGTAGAAATACGGTGTCGAAGGCGAGCGCCCCGCATCGACGTAACTCGCCGAGTCCGCCGCAAGCGTGGAGCTGAGCACGGTCCAGTTCGTGGAACCATTCGGCGAACGCTCGACGGAGTAGTTGGTTTCCCCGGTGGAGTTGTCCGTCCATGCGAGGGAAATCCGCGTGTCGGATTCCGCCGTCGCGACCAGACCGGTCGGAGCAGCGGGTGTACCCACGTAATAGGAAACCATCGGCACACCGCTGGCGGAGATGAAGACGGAGTCCATCATTCCATCTCCATTGAGATCGACGAGGTCAAGCGCCTTGGACATCGCGAAGGCCGGTTGTTCGATGATCTTCTGGAAGCGGGCGAATGATCCGTCAAATCCCGTTCCTCTCCAGACCTGGATCAGATTGTTGTCGAACTGATACGGGAAAACGAGATCGGCGAATCCATCGTTGTCGAGGTCCGCCACATTCAGCGAACCGGCGTCCGCGACGGACAGCCCTACCGGCGTGGTCTGGTTCGTGAAGTTGAAGGTCCGGGAATTTGTCGCCTGGCGGTAGATCCGGATGGCACCGTTGTTTCTCACGCCGATGACATCCAATCGCCCGTCCTTGTCAAAGTCCGCCGTGATCACCCGGTTCGTCTCGCCGCCGGTGGGCGTGGGCCCGGTGGAGTAACGGCCTGTCCCGTCGTTGTTCCAGATTTCCATAGGGCCGTCACCGTTGGCGGTGAAAACGTCCAGGCGGCTGTTGCTGTCGTAGTCTCCGAAGGCCACGGAAAGACCCGCGCCGCTTCCGAGCCGTTGGGTGGAATCCGTGAATGTTCCGTCGCCGTTGTTGAACCAGACCTGGTCCGCACCGGCTGTCGCGATGAAAAGGTCGAGAGTGCCATCGCCATTCAGATCCGCGAGGCCCAGCGAGGTGGCGCTGAGGCCTGCCAGCGTGGACGTCTTGCCGAACGCACCATCGCCATCGTTTCTCCAGATCTCGACATCGCCACCCGCCTTGCGCAGGACCACATCCAGCCTGTTGCGCGAGCCGGAGGAGCGCGTGATGCCCAGCGAACCGACGAGCACCTGCGAGACCGCGCCGCTGCCCAGGGCGTGCCCGGCCTGAGTGAACACACCCGCTCCGTTGTTGAGCCAGACACCCGCGCCGTTCGCCCCACCGATGACGAGATCCACGGATCCGTCTCCATTCACATCGCCGCTGGCGAGGGCGTTGGCCGACGAGGCACCCGAGATCGCGCCGGGCGTGGTGAATATTCCATAGCGGCTCCGGCTGCCCGCGCGGAACTGATAGGTCGCCGGGAATGCCGAATAGCCGTCCAGGCGCTTGAGCCCGCCGGTGATGCTGAACTGCACCTGCTCACCCGCCTTGAAGGGAACCGCCGTTTGCAGGGAGACGGTGTTGCCCGCGATGCTGTATCCGGTGAGTGATCCGTCCGCGAGGGAGAGGCGGCCGGTTTGCGAACCGTGCACCGCGAAGGAGCCGTCAAGAATCGAAGCCGGCAGGACGCCTCCGTCCACCACGAAGCTGACCTTCGAAATGGGTCCGGTGAGCATCTGGTTTGCGATACCGGCTTCAGGTCCGGCAGTGGCGTAAACGTAAATGTAGGTCGCCGCGTTCGAATACAGATCGCCCGCGGTGGCGGTCGTCACATGGACTCGATAGAGGCGGCCATGATAGGAAGGACCACCGGTGACCGTGAGCGTCGGCGTTTGAACGCCGGACTCGGTGGAAGACTCTACAAGATCCGTCCACGTGCCGTTCAGGCTCACCTGCCATTGGTAGGAAACCTCGGAGAAATTGGCGGCCACGGAGAAAACTCCGGGAATGCCGTCACCCGCATTCGCATCGACCGGCTGGGTCGTCAGGCGGATCGGCACCAGAGGAAACTCGTAGGCTCCCATGTCCACCGTCGTTTCAAAAACGCGTGTGGCTCCGGCGAGATCGGTGGCGGAACCGCCCAAGAGGGCGTTTGATCCCCGGTTGATGAGGCTCGACTGCGGCGAGAGACGATAGTCGCCCGCCGTGGTTCCGGTGGCGGAGGCCGCGACCGGCGCGACGAACCCCGGATCAATCGTGAGATTGCCATTGGCGGGTTTGAAATCCAAGTGGGCCACGGCATCCTGCACGTCGTTGTTGGAAGTGGAGACTCCGCCACCGACGTTCGCATCGATGAGGTACTGCGTGTATTGGGAGAGTCCGCCCGTGGCATTGCCCCAGACGATCGTGTTATACATCTCGATGCGTCCGGTGTTCTGGGCGCGGGTGAAGTTGAATCCGCCGATCCCCGTCACCCCGTAGTTTCCTGCGATGGTGCAGTTGCGGTAGACCACGTTGTCCCCACCTTCGGAATAGATCCCTCCGCCATACCGGGCGAAGTTGCCGCTGAACAAGCAGCTCTCGATGGCGGCGGAGACGACGTAGGTCTTCAGACCACCGCCATTCACATCCGCAGCGCCGTTTCCACGGAATTCGCTGCGGCCTATGTACGAATTACCCTGCACCAGCACCATCCCCTGCCGGTTCGCGGTGAGCACGGAGTCCGTCACGTTCAATGAGCTCCAAACGGTGTTGATCCCCGCCTGGGTCATTCCGGTGAACCGGCAGTTTTTGACGGTGATCCAATGCTGGATGGTCGCCGCGTCGGCAATCGACTTGATACCGGTGCCAAGTCCGTCGAACGAGCAGTTCGCCACGGTGAGGGTGGAGTTCTTGCCGATGGACACACCGGTCGTCGCGGTATTGAAAGAGAATCCATCGATCCGGATGCCGGTGACGGTGGTGGTGTCTACGGAAGCAAAGATCGACGAAGTGCCGGCGATACCTTGCAGGACCGTCGGATGGGAAACGATGTTCCTCTGTGCCAGTTCGGTTTCCGTGCCGCTGAAGCCTCCATACAGCTCGACTTTCGACCGCAGCGGGAACGCCGCCGCCGTGTCTGTCTCACTTGGCCGGTAGGTGCCACCGGCCACCCAGAACTGTACGCCTGTCGTGGGATTGAGCCTCGCCTTCGTGAAGGCGGTGCCGACGGTTTTGAACGCCGTCGCCCAGGTGTAGCCGTCGCCATTGTCATCGGCTGCGGCGGCGTTGACGAAATAGCGCTGAGGGTAAACGGACAGCACCGCGCTGCGTGAGATGATCGCGCCGCCGTTGGTTCCGTTGACCTTCACGCGGAAAAAGTAGCCGTGCTTGGTCGGATCATCCGAGAGCAGTTGGAGCGTGGATGTCCGCGCGCCGGAGAAGCCCGTGCCATCCACGACCGGGGTATAAGCGATGCCGTTCGGCGAATATTCCCACTGGAAGACGTAGTTCGATCCGGCAAGCACGACCTGGAACTTTCCCGGACCGGCCTGCACGGGCAGCACGAGATCCGCAGGCTGCTGCGTGATGATGAGCGGATCACTCTGCGAGCCTTGGAATTCATAAGCGCCCAGGTCCACCGTGCGCACCGCACGCGGTGCGTTGTCCGCATCGATGGCCAGTCCTTCCAGCAGGCTGTTGTCACCGGCATCGACGCCCGGCGATCCTCCCTGAAGCCGGAAGTCCCCCGCCAGCATCGGCGCATCCGCCGCATTGATATCGCTGTAGAAGATGGGCGCGAAGCCCAGGTTCGGTCCGCCCGCGGCACGTCCCTCCACATTGGAAGTCTGGAGCGAGAAGCCTCCTCCGAAGAGATGGTTGGTGTATTGCTGTGCGTCGAGCGAGCCGCTGGAAGCGCGGTTGCCCCAGATGATCGAGTTCCGGATGCTCGCGCCGGCGCTGATGTAGGCGTAGAGACCACCGCCCTCACCCGCGAAGTTCCCCACCACCGTGCTGTTCAGGAGGACGTGTGGATTACCCCCGGAAATGTTGATTCCTCCGCCCGAGCCGGTCGCCTTGTTGCCGGTGACGACGAGGTTTTCCATCCGCACCGAACCGTTGAAGATACTGATGGCACCGCCGCTGCCACTTGCGACGTTTCCGCGGAAGGTCGAGCCTGAGAGGGTCACCGTGCTGGCATTGAATGACGCACCCGCACCCGAGGAGGAGGTGTTTTCAAGGAACTGGCAGTTCTCCACCCTGCCGCCGGCGGAGGAGATCGAGAGACCGCCGTCGGTATTCCGCGAGACGATCAGATTCCGCAGGGTCGGGCGGGCGTTGGAGGTCACGCTGATGCCGCGCTTCCCGTTCACGACGGAGAAGCCGTCGAAGATCGTATCCGCCGCGATGGGTGAGCTGATCGCGTTGACCGACAGCACCTGATCCGAATTGTCTCCGGTGGAAGACGGGTCACCGCGCTCGCCGCTCAGAATGACGGGATTCGCGGTGACATCACGGGCACCGCCGCCATTCGGATAGCCTCCGTAGATTTCCACGCGCTGGCGGATGCCGAAGCCATAGACGGGTGCGGTGTAGGTGCCCTTCGCGATTCTGATGATGCGCCGCCCCGGACTGAGGCGTGTGGGATTCTCCACGAGCGCCTCATCGAGTGTCTTGAACGCGGTGGCCCAGGTCTTGCCATCGCCGGTGGTCGTAACCGATGCGTCGACGTACATGGTTTCCGGTTCATTGACGGTGAGGGTGAGTTCCTCGGAAGTGACACCCTGGCCATTGATCGTCACACGGACCTTGATTCCGTTCGCGGCCAGTGCCGGGCTGGGGAAGGTCAGCTTGGATACGCCGTTGACGGTCGTGATGATGACGGGGATTCCGTTCGGTCCCTCCCATTGGCCGGTCACGTTGTTGAAGGTGATGGTGATCCATTCCGAACCGTTCTTATACTGCCAGGTGAAGGTGTAACTTGGATCGCCGGTGATGGAGAAAACACCGTCCACTCCGCGGATCGTGGCGAGGGATGTCGGCAGCGCGCTGCGGTAAAGCGGATCCGGTGCGTGAGAGGATTCGTAAGCACCGAGATCCGGCAGGCCGGACTGGATGCGCACCGCTCCGGTGACGTCGGTCTCCCCCGCGTTCACGGCGGCGGCATTGCCGGCATTCACGGCTGGAGAACGCGCGGAAAGGGTGTAGTCCCCCGCCCCGGCATCCGTGAAAAGCGGGTCCCAGCTCATGTTGCCGGTGCCACCGTAAGTCTCGCCCTGCACAAGGGTATACGAAGCGAACACTCCGCCGGAATCCGTGTAGATCTGCTGGCGGAATCCGTTTCCGGCGATGATGCAGTTGGTCAGTCTGAGAGACTGGTTCTGCCAGCCGATTCCGATGCCCCATTGGTCGTTGCCCGCGATGGTGCACGAGACCAGTTGCGTCGCCTCGGCGCGATAGGTCATGTCCACACCCGCGCCATGGTTGTCCGCGAACAAACTCTGGCGGATGAAGATGCGGCCATCGTTATTGACCACGCTGTTGTTGTGGTTCCCCACGAACTTCGAGCGGACCAGATTCACGGTCGATCCGGTGCTGACGTAAACCACCGGGTCCGTCGGATCGGTGGGAGTGTTGTCTTGGAAAACGGAGTCCTCTACGGTGATGACACTCTGCGCGGAACTCTGCACGCTGTTGTCCTTGCCACCTTGGAAAATGGAACGACGGATCGTGGTTGTGCTCGAGGGTCCGCCGACGACCGCGACGCTTCCGGACTGGTTGAAGGTGCAATCCTCGACGGTCAGCGGTCCCTTGACGTTGATGACGCCATAGCCCGCCAAGCCGGAGAACGTGCAGTTTCTCACGAGCAGCGGCGCGTTGGAAACAGTGATGCCACCGGTGCTGCCGGTGAAAGTGAAGCCATCGATGACCTCGCCGAACTTCAGCGTATCGGTATAACTCCCGCTCGAAAGAATATTGGTGGCGGCCGGTGATGAGGAATTGCGGATGAGTATGGTCGGATTGCCCCGCACGTTCCTCTCGTCGCGCCCGGCCTCCACTCCTGCGAAGCCACCATACAGATCCACTCCCGGAGGAAGGCTTGTGTAGGTGTCGTAGGTGCCACGGGAGACCCAGATGTCGCGCGGTCCGCCGGTGAGCGGATCCGCTGCGGCCAGGATGGCGCCGTTCACCGAAGTGAAGGCGTTCGCCCAACTGGTACCGTTGCCATCACCGGTCGCTCCTGCATTCACATAGAGGATCGTCTTCGGAGTGACGGTCAGAACCCCGCCGGACGAAGTGTAGGTGGCGTTTCCGGAAAGCACGAAGCGGAACTCCGTCCCGTTCATGGAAAGCGGCACCTTGTTCAGCGTCATGATGCTGCCATTGCCCGAGAGGACCAGATCCCCTCCGGAAACGACATTGACGAAGGAACCGCCGGATTTGACCTGCCACTGGACGTTGACTCCGGCGGTGGTTTGCACGGAATACTGGACCTGTCGGCCAACGACGACCGCCCTTGCTCCATGATTGGTCTTCAACTGGATCGGAGAGACCGCGGTGCCGGTGAACTCATAGGCTCCGCTGTCCGGATTCGATCCCTGGATGCGCGGCGTCGAAGCGAGGTCGAGCGCACCCGTCGGGATGCCGCTGGCGGTGCCCCGGTTGACGGCAGGTGAGAACGCGGGGAGTTGATAGTTCCCGGCGTCCGCATCGATGAACAACGGATCATAGCCGTCGTTGCCATTTCCATTGATGACATACGCGCCTTCGACGAGGGAGTTCGAGATGACGGTCCCTTGGCTGCCGAGCTTGATCTGGGAATTCTCCACCAGCGACTGGCTGCCGGGATTGTTCAAGGCCGCATACGGCCACGAGGTCCGGTTGCCCCAGAGGATCGAGTTCTTGAGATTCGTCCTGCCGTCATTGGCGATGCCCGCCGTCTCGGTCGCGCCGTTGTTGTGAGCAATGGTGACGTTCGTGAGATTGAACTGGCACTGGCTGAAGCCCCTGATGGCCGGGGCATACACGGTGTTCCGCGCGACGAGCGAGTTATCGAGATTCAACAGAGCCTGGCTCGATTGGAAGACCGCGTATGCCGAGTTCCCGGTGATCGCGCAGCGGTTCATGGTCACCTGGGTGGCCTTGCCGTCGATGACGTTGGCCGCAGACGTCGAGGAGTAATCGCTGAAGGCGATCAACAGCGCGCCATTGTTGACGTTTCCGCTGAAGGTGCTGTCGGTGATTTTCACATTCCCCCGGTAGATGTAGACCGTCGTGCCGGAAGAGGCGGTATTCACGTTGTTGAGGAACGAGCAGCCGCTGATGGTCGCGGCGTCTCCATCGAGAACCAGAACCGTGGAACTGTGGGAATCAAACACGCAGTTCGCGATGACCGGATTCGACTGTCCGGCCGCTTCGATGGCACCTCCATTTCCGCGGAACGTGCAATTCCTGATGACGGACTCCGAATTGCTGAGATACACCGCTGTCTTGTCGTTCGCGCCGATCAGGGTGAATCCGTCGAGCACGGCGTCGGTGGTCTTGGCATTCCGTGCCGCCGTGGAATCCGCGCTGAGGAAAATCTGCCTGCCGCTGCCGAGGAGCGTCACCTCGTTCGCCGCCACATTGCGGTCCGCCCGTGCCGTTTCATTCCCCGCGAATCCGCCATAGAGGTGGACGTTCCATTTCAGGCTCGCCGTGTTGATGTCATAGCTGCCGCCCTGCACCCAGATCTCGCTGTATTCGTTCGTCACGGCCAGCGCCTGCTGGATGGTGCCGAACGCGGTCGCCCAACTCTTGCCATCGCCCGGGCTGGCTGCGCCGCCATTCACATAAATGACCTGCGGACGCGTGACGGTGAGGACCAGATCGCCCGAAGTGATGGTCTGCGTGACGCCGCCGGTGGTCCGCTCGATGACGGCCCGGAAGCGGGCCCCGTTCATCGCGAGCGACGGTGCGTCGAAGTAAAGCGTCCTCGTGGTGCCATCCGGGGACCGGATGAGACGGAAGCTGCCGGTGTCACCGGTGATGGTCACCCAGTTGCCGTTACCGTCGAGATACTGCCACTGCTTGAAATTGTGTCCCACGTAGGTGAACGACGTGTCGGTCCCCTCCGTCGCCGAGGTGGAGGTGGGATAGTTGGAAATCAGCAAGGGATTCCCGGAGTCGGCGGGAGACTCGTAGGCACCGGCGGCTCCGTAAAAACCACGGCGCTGGACCTTGTCCAGATCGGTGCTGCTGAGCAGCGTCATGTTCGAGGCATTCGACGTGATGGCTGCGGGAGAATTGGGCGACAGATGGTAATCCCCAGCGGACGGATCCACGAACAGTGGATAGAACGACATGTTGTTGTTCGCATTGTAGGACGAGAGCGGAGTGGGAACGCTCTCGATGATCGACTGCCCGACAGTCACCGTGCCCATGCCGTCGGTGCCCGCGGGGTCTCCAAGCTGGTGCTGCTCGGAGGTGGAGGTGGCGCGGGTGCCACGGTTCCCCCAGAAGATGCTGTTCTTGATCGTGGAGGCCGCCTGCCGGTAGGTGTAGAGACCGCCGCCGAATGATCCGCCACGGTTGTCCGCCACGGTGCTGAAGGTCATCGAGAGGCTGCCGCTGTTTTGCAGGGTCGCCATGCCTCCGCTGGCGATGTTTTTGGCAAACAACGATCCCTCGATCACGCAGGTACCCGCCGTGTTGTTCGCGATGATGGCGCCGCCCGTCGTGTTTCCACGGAACGCGCTGCGAAGCACGGTCAGGTGGGCACCGGTCCCGCTTCCGCTGCGGATGAAGGCACCCGCGATCGTGTTTCCGTTCACGACGGTGTCGCTGATCACCACGGTGGATTCGTTGGAAGAGGTCAGCAGGTCCGACGATGTCGTATTGTCGTGAATGCGGCTGTTGCCGAGAGTGACCGTGCTGCGGTCGACAATGAAAAGGTTCCCGGTGTTGCCCGTGAATTCGCAGTTCTCGTACTGCACCTGGCTTTGGAAATTTCCGAGATACCCGGCGTTGTTACGGAAAACGCAGTTCCGGTAGGCGATGATGACCCCGGCGTGGTAGATCGTCGCCGGACCCGTGCTGTCTCCGATGGTGAAGCCGTCGATCGCGGACGAGAGACCGGAGTCGGAGTCTGGGGTGGCCGCGTAGAACACCGGATTCGTCCCAACCGCATGGAGGATGGTCGGATGGGTCAGCGGATTGCGCTGGCTCCTTGTCGTTTCGGTTCCGGCGAATCCACCGAAGAGATTGACCGCTCCGTTGAGATTGAAATTGGGAGCGGAGACCGGCGTGTGCGTTCCGCCGGTCACCCAGATTTCGTCGGCGGTTTCCGCATTTTCCAGAGCACGGGACAAGCTGGTGTAAGCGTTCAACCAGCTCGTGCCGTCGTTGGTACCGGTGGCGACCGGGTTCACGCGGACGATGCGGGGTTCCTTCACCGTCAGGATGGCGGACGGAATGGAATTCACCTGACGCGCGGTATCCGAGAAGCTCACCTTGAGGCCGGAATCCAGCAGGCTGAGGCCATTGACGCGCACCGTGGAAAAGCCGGGTCCGGTGACGAAGGTGTAGCGACCGGCGGGCAACGGTGTGGTTCCGATATAAAGCGTCCAGGCAGGGTTCAACGTGGTTCCCACCGGCCAGCTTACAGTGAAATCGACGCTGCCGCCGATGTTGTAGGCCGTGCGTGACCGGGGCAGCGAGTTCAACTGGACCGGAGCGGCCGCATTGCCCGCGAGTTCGTAGGCACCCATGTCCGGAGCGCTCTCCCGGACGCGCGGACGGCCGAGAAGATCGGTGGTGGAGGAAGTCGTGTAAACGGTGGAAGCCGCGTTCACGAGTGGCGAGTAAAGGGCGAGCGCGTAGTCACCGCCACGGGCGGGATCAAAGATCGGGTCGAATTTCACATTCCCATCTGTCAGCGATGTGAGGCCGTCAATGCAGGACGAACGGAACATAAGCGTGCCGCCGTCCGCGCGGATGGCGCGCTCATAGGTGGTCCAGCCCTGGTAGGTGGTCCGGTTGTTCCAGAAGATGGAATTGCTCACCTTTACGGTGCTGTCCTGTGCGTACAGCGCGGCCACGGTTCCTTTTGACGTGTTGTCCGCCACAGTGCAGTGCACCAGATCCAGCGTGCCTTTCTTCATGAAAACGGCACCGCCGCTGCCGCTCGCACTGTTGCGCGCGAAGACCGAATTCTCAACCGTCGCGCTCGCACCGGCGATGTAAAGCGCGCCGCCGTAGACGCCGGTGTTCCCCAGGAACTGGCACTCCGCGATGAGCGGGTTCGCGCCATTGATGTTCGACATGGCCGCTCCATATCCGTCTCCGGCGCGGCTGCTGTCATTGTCACGGAAGACGCAGTTCCGGATCGTGGGCGAAGCTCCGTCGTTATGAAGCAGGCCGGAGTAGGAGTCCTCGAGAATGAACCCGTCGAGCAGGCCGGTGCGGTCCGTCGAATGATTGGAGACAACGTGGCGGCTGTATCCGGTGCGGTTTGTCGCGCCATTCAACCTGCCGCTCAGGATGGTGGGACGCGTGACCGGATTCCTGTCAACAAGCGCGGTCGACGAAGAATGGAAACCACCATAGATTTTCACTCCGAGCGGAATCTGGAAAGACGCATTGGTATCCCCTCCGCTGGTCGGGAGATAGGTCCCGCCCGCGACCCATACCGCGGTGCCAGGGCCGCTGACTTTCAACGCATCCGCCAGACTGCCAAAGGCCGTGTGCCAGGAGAGTCCGTCCGCCGACATGTTGAGCCGCGCGGCATCTACATAGATCCGCGCCGGAGGCAGCGTGAGCCGTGTGGAGGTCGTCGTGAGGGTGGTCCCGCCACGCACGACCTGCAGACGGAAAAGGTAACCATTCGCACCGGCCGGCGGCGCGGTGATCGTCAGCGTGCGGGAATTGACTCCCGAATACACCCCGTCCTCCGTGAGCGGAACAAAGTTGCCGTCGCCGCGATCCACATACCAGACGAGCACATCCCCCTCTTCCACCGCGAAGGTGGTGTTCCTGATGAAACGAAGCACACCGCCTGAGAAATCCGAGCTTGCGATGACCCGCCCGAGAGCGGCCGGACCGGTGTATTCATAAGGACCGAGATCCACAACCGCCGAGCTGACGCGGGCATTTCCCTCCAGATCTGTTTCGGTGAGGAGGTAACCACCGCCGTAGGAAGCCGTTCCCGAGTTGATCGCGGGCGACGCGCTGGCTAGGCGGAAATTCTCATTGTTGATGTCCACGAATCCCGGAGCTTCATCGAAGTTGCCCATTTGCGGAATGTTCGCATGCCGGTTCAGCCCCTGGACCAGAGAATGATTCGCGAACACGGGGCCGTCGCCCTTGACCAGGACCTGCTGGTCCTCGAGTCCGTCCAGTCCGCCCGAACCGGAGTTCACAGCAGAGTTGTTGTAAAATATGCTGTTGTAGAGTTCCACCGTGTAAGCACCGGGAATCGTATGATCCTGGTAAACCGCGCTGCCACCGAGCGGGGTGGCGGACAAAAGCTTCGCCTGGTTTCCGTAGAACGTGGAGTTGGTGAGCCTGAGCGAAATTCCCTGGCTGGAGATCGCGCCGCCCCGGCCATCCAAAGAGCGGTTGCCAAAGAACAAACCGTTTTTCAGGTTGAAGGACAAACCGGCGGTCGTTCCGTTCAGAGCGACCGCGCCACCCGATCCCGCGCGGTTGTTCTTGAAGATGCAGTTCTCGATCGAAACCGATGAGTTGTAGCTGATGGCGCCGCCCGTCAGTTCCGCGGTGTTGTTTTCAAAACGGCAGCCGGTTATGTCCGAGCCGAACAGATAACCCGGCGTGCCGGTGGAGGCGACCGCTCCCCCGTTTCTCGCGTGGTTGTCGCGGAAAACACAATTCTGGATCGTCGGGCTGGAGCTGATGTTGAGGATCGCGCCGCCATCCTCGTCGTCCGAGTAAGCGTTCTCGAAGGTGAGTCCGTCCAGGATCGTGGAGGCACCCACGTTCTCGTTCCGGAACAAATGCCGTGAATTGTCCAAGGCGCTTGATGAGGACCCGATGTTTCCACTGATGCGGGTCACACGCACCGTGGGCTTGCGCGCATCACGCAGCGATTCGGTGCCTTTGAAGCCACCATAGACCTTCACCGCGTAGCTGTTGATCGAGAAGGAAGCGTTCCGGTCCGTGCCGGTGGTTGGATAATACGTTCCTTCCTGCACCCATACCTGCGCGTTGGGCTTGGCCATCGCCGCCTGCAGGTCGCTGGTCGCATCCGCCCAGCCGGTTCCGCTGCCATCGCCCGTGGCAACCGGCCTCACATAGACATAGGCAGCCTTTGACATTTCAGTGGGCCGCAGCCGTGAGACCGGGGAATAATAAGTCGAGGCACCCCGGATGAGCCGCAGGCGGAAAAGGAAGTTGCTCGGCGGGGTCAGGACCGTGAGCGAAGGAGTGTTCAACCCGAGATACGCATCCGGCAGAGGCTCGTCGCCCGGGTCGTTCGCGCCGAGGATACCGAAGCCCGTGCCGTCGCCGCGATCCACCTGCCATGCGAGGATGTCGCCCTCCTGAGCGTCGTAGTCGGTGGCGGTGTAGCTATAGCTCTCCAGTCCGGATGAGGCCGCAGCGATTTTCCGAATCGGATTGGCGGGGGTCGGAGGATGCTCGTATGGCCCGAGGTCGATGGTGCCGATGATGCGGTTGTTCCCATCCAGGTCGGTCGTCTCAAGCCGGCTGGAAATCTCGTTCATCGATCCGGACTCGATGGTCGGAGAGGTGGCGGCGACATGGAAGTTCGTGCCTTCCTGCAAGAAGACCGGATCACCATCGAAGTTTCCGTTTCCGGTAAAAGTCTGGAGTCCGTGGATCAGCGAGTTCTTAGCTCCGCCGAAGCTGCCGGCGGCAAGGGAGATCTGTTGTTTTTCCGTGTTCGCGACTCCGCCCGTTCCCGTGTTGACGGCGGTGTTTTTATAGAAAATGGAGTTATACAATCCCAGCGATGCGTTGCCGGATCCTTTGTCAAAAGAGACACCACCACCGGCGGCAGAACCGGTCGAACCGACCGTGGCCCGGTTGCCATAGAGCGTGGAGTTGATGACATAAAAACCCATCCCCTTCGCCCAGATGGCTCCGCCCGTGCCGGCGGTCGCCCGGTTCCCGGCGAACAGGCTGTTCTGCACGGTGCAGTTCTGCCCATCCATGTCACCCGTGGTCTGGATGGCCCCACCCGTCTGTGCGGTGTTGTCTTTGAAAAGCAGATTCGCTCCGGCCCATGAGCCGTCGATGTAAATGGCACCGCCGCCCAGCTCTGCACTGTTTTCGTGGAACTCGCAGTTGAACAGCTTGGAACCGTATGCGACTCCGGTGGTGTCGGTCGAGGAGATCGCGCCACCGTTGCGCGCGTGGTTGTTGCGGAAAACACAGTTCCGGATCGAGGGGTTCGAGCGGATGCCTTGGATCGCACCGCCGTCCTCACCTTCCGCATGGGCGTCCTGAAGATAGAGTCCATCGAGCACCGCAGAACTCCCCACATCTGTGTTACGGAAGAGATGCCGGGTGTTGTCCTCCGCGCCGGAGCCGCCGATGGCTCCGCTGATGATCGTCGGGTTCGCACGCCAGTCGCGCGTCGCCAGCCTGGTTTCATTTCCTTTGAAACCACCATAAACCTCCACTCCATCCCCCATCGAAAATGACGCGTCCCGATCCGTCCCCGATGTCGGAGCATAAGTGCCCGCCGCGACCCACACCTCGGCGGAAGTCCGCGCGATGGCGCTCCGCAGATCGCTGGTGGCGTTGATCCAGCTGGAGCCGCTGCCATCCCCCGTCGCCACCGGTTTCACATAGACATAGCGATAGATGCTTTCCGCGGTAGGTTCCAGAATGGCTACGGGCGAAAGATAATTCAGTCCGTTGTGGGTCAGTTGCAGACGATAGGAGAATCCGTTCGGCCGGGATGACACGGTCAGTGTGCCGGTGGCCACGCCCTGGTTTTCCTCCCTTTCCGTCAACGCCACATACCCCAGCCCGTCGCCACGATCCACATACCACCGCAACGTATCACCTGAGACGGCGGTGTATCCCGTGGAGAAAATATAGCTCTCGGTCCCCACCGAGGTCTTTGCCACATTCTTCACCGGATGCGCGGGAGCCCCGCTGTGCTCATAGGGACCAAGGTCGATCTTCCCATTCACCAGGCGGCTCGCACCCGCCAGATCAAGGGTGATCGCCTGGGTGTAAATGCTCCCTGAGTCGCCGGAGTCGATCGCAAGGGACGTTGGCAGCAGACGGAAATCCGTTCCCTCCGTGACGAACTGTGGGTCGCCGCTAAAGTTGCCATTGATCGGACCACCGCCGAAGGTGCTCAGTCCGTGTACCAGCGAGTTTCTCAGCAGCGGGCCCGCCGACTGGATCTGCTGTTTCTCCACGGTTTGCCCGCCACCGGTGCCGAGATTCACCGCCGTGTTCTTGTAGAAGATGGAGTTGAAAATCTGTGCCGTGGTATCCGCCGGAACCGAGGTTCCGTCGTCGATCGCACCGCCGCCCGTCTTCTGTGTGGACGTGGCGGTGGCGCTGTTTCCGTAGAACGTCGAGTTCACGACGTTCAACTGGAGCATCGAGCTGGAGATGGCCCCACCCGCTCCGGAGGCTGATGCGTTGTTGGAGAACAAGCCGTTCTGGATCGTGCAGAACTGGCCGGGGATGGAGCCGGTCACGGAGATCGCGCCACCCGCTGTGCCCGCAGTGTTTCCGTTGAAGACCAGATTGTTTCCGAACAACGTATGCGCGTATGAAACCGCTCCACCCGCCGCCTCAGCGGAGTTGTTGCGGAACTCGCAGTTCACCAGGATCGAGCCTTCCACGAGGCCGGAAGAATGGATCGCGCCGCCGTTCCGGGCGTGGTTGTTCAGGAACACGCAGTTCCGGACCAGCGGTGCGGAATCGACATTGAGGATCGCGCCGCCATCCGCATCCGAGCTATATGCGTCACGGAGCGTGAATCCGTCCAGCACGGTCGAGCTCGCCCGGCGTGCGTTGGTGTTCTTGAAAAGGTTTTTGGAATTGTCACCCGCGACATTCGGAGTGCCGATGTCGCCGCTGATGATGGTCACCCGGGTCTTCCAATCCCGCGCCGCGCGCGTCGTCTCCGTACCGGCGAATCCGCCGAAGACACGCACTCCGTCGGCAAGTGAAAACGAGGCATTCCGGTCGCTGCCGGTGGTCGGACGATAGGTGCCCGCCGCGACCCATACCTCGGCGTTCGCATGACTGACGGCCGCCGCCAGATCGCTCGTCGCGTTGGCCCAGCTCAAACCGCTGCCGTTACCGGTTGCGGTAGGTCTCACATAATACACCGCCACCCCCGAAGGGATGGTCGCGTTGATCATGCCTGCGGAACCCGCGCCGACGCCCGACGCCACCGGGTTGCTGGAGCTCCCCGCGCCAACCTCCACGGTGGTGCCCGCGAGCGCAGAAGAATCCGGCAGCGTGCTGTCCACCTCGTAGGCACCGATGTCGACCCGGGAATTCAGCACCCGCTTCTTACCCGCCACGTCCATGATGTTCTCCAGATCGACGGCGTGGGAAATCATCTTCCAGGTGATCCACTGGTTGGCACCGGCGTTGTTGGCAGGCGACTGCACGCTGGGTTTCCCCTTCGGAGAGGAGACCAGCATCGGGTCCGCGGAGCTGTTGCCATAGGCGGGGTCACGCAGCTTCGGCCGGACACCCTCACCCACGTTCACCGCGCCAGAGCTTTCCAGCTCGCCGCGCGCGTCCGCTTCCCGCGTGGCGGCGATCGCCGCATTGATCTCGCTCTGGGACAGGTTGACGCCAGCAAGTCGCGGCGCGATGCGGTCCGTCCCGAGCGGAATGGTGTCCAGACTCTGGATGATGGAGTTCCGGATATCCATGATGCCCAGCCAGTTCACCTGTTCACCCTGGAGCGCGTTGTAACGGGCGCGCGCGTTTTCATCGAGCATGGACTCCGTGACCGCCTCGACATCCGCGCCGCTCGCCACCGTCTTGTTCGCGTTGTTCCAGAGGATCGAGTTGTAAACCCGGACATCCGCCCCCATCGCCGCCGAAAGGGCCTTGCCCAGGGCGGTCTCGGACTTGTTGTTGATGACGGTGCAGTTCACCATCATCATGATCGAGTTGAAGCTGTTCGCGACCGCGCTCGTGCCATCCGTCGAGGTGTTGTTCGCGAAGACCGAGCTGATCACCTGCGGCATGTTCCACATCGCGCTGGAGATCGCGCCACCATTCGACTCTGCCCTGTTTTTGGTGAAGGTGCAGTTCTCGACCAGCAGGTTGTTGAAGACCAGCTCGATGGCTCCCCCTTCGTTGCCCGCCTCGTTCCCGGTGAATGTGCAAGAGGCGAAGGCGGACCGCCCTGCCTCGGTATAGTTTTCATAACCGGCTTTCTTGGTTCCGATCAGGTCCGGGGAAACACCCGGCAGGGCGGCATTGATCGCGGCGTGTGCCCCGAGACTGATCAGGCCCTGGGGGGTGGCATATTTGTTGAAGCCCTCGTTGACGGCGACCCACCGTTTGTAGTCCGCGCTGTTTTTATCCAGCTTCCCGAAGTGGTCCAGGACCTTCACGATGTTATCGGCCGCGGCGAAGCCGATCTGCACAACGGCGTAGGCCGCCATCAGGCGCGAACCCGGGGAAATGTTGGTGTTCGTGACCGTCGCTCCCCCGACCTGGGTGGATCCTTTGGCAAATGGATTCGGAATCGTGGAGGCGAACTTGGAAAAGAACCCGCCTTCGGAAGTGATGAACTTGTTCGAAGCCTTGTAAACGCCATACGCCGTCAGCAGGGAGCCGATCTTTTCCCGGGTCGCCGTCTCGTCGTTGAGGCCATAGATCGAAAATGCTACCGAACGGAGCGTGTCATTGAATCCGTCAACGTTGGCATCGCTCGCACGCTCGGACGGGATGCCCATGATCTTGACCGCTCCTCCGCCGTCCTTGGAGAAGTTGTTGCTGAAGGTGCTTTGGACAAAGCCACTCTGCTGGTTCAGCCCCCAGAACGCCCCCGCCGCACCTTCGCAAAGGTTCTGCTCGAATTCACACCCGCCAATGAAGGCACTCCCGTCATACAGCGCGACCGCGCCGCCGTAACCACGTGCCTGGTTCCGGGCGAACCGGCAGTTCAGCATCTGCAACCCGTAGCGCGCCGCCGTCCAGGTCGACCCCGTGTTGAAATAAAGTCCTCCGCCCACCACCGTGGAGTATGGCTTCACGGCGGACTTGGCACCCGTCGTCTCGGGAACATCCGCATACATCTCGTAGCCGTCGATGTCGGCCCGGTCGATCGCGGTGTTGGTGGCCGCTCCGCCGGTGATCGTCAGGAATTCCAAAGTGACGCCTTCCACACCATCACCCACGACCACGTTGTAACTGTTGTCCGCCCATCCGGGATCGTCGTTGGAGGCAAGCAGCGCGGGAGATCCGTTGAGCGCCGTGATCGCACCGATCATCGGAGTGCCGATGTCACCGCTCAACACCGTGGGATTACCCCAAGGAGATCGGGCATCCACCGTTGCTTCATCCCCCCGGAATCCACCTCGGAGGATCATGTTGTTCTTCAGACGGAACGCCACGGTCCGGTCGATCCCAGTCGTGGGCTTATAGGTGCCGGTCTTGATCCAGATCTCCGTGCCCGGAGCCGCCGCCGCGAGTGCCGTCTGGAGATCGGGGTAGGCCTTCGCCCACGTTGAGCCGTCCGGCGAGGCATGCGTCGCATCAGAAGCCACCCGCAGGATCGCTGCCGAAGCGTTCGCGGAAAAAAACATCAGGCCCAACAACAGCCACAATCGGGGGAAAAAAAGGTGTGATTGTTCGGGCAACGCCCGTTTCATGGAGGACCGGACATATCTCGACACACAGGCACAAAGGGTTTGCATAAGAAGAAAGGGAGGGCTCGATTTCGAGGGGATTCCGCCGAATCTAGGGGCACTTTCCAGTTTAACAAGACCATTGTAATTTATTTAGATGCAACCGATAGCGCAATTTGCCCGGCGTGCAATATGCCCGACACATGCAGTCGTATTTTGAGATTAAATATTAAGCCGTCTCCTCATTACTTGAAGTCGGATGCGGCTATGTTCGCAGGCGTCGCAACTCCGTCCGATTTTGAAACCATGCTCTTCTTTAAAGACTACAACCTGATCACTCCGCGCCTTTTCAAGATCGTCACGGCCATCATTCCGGTGTTGTTCTTGTGCAACTGCATGCTTCCCGTGGTGGATTCCCTAGCAGACTTCGAACTCCTACTGCTCGCTTCTGCTCTGAAGGTTTCAGTCGTTGATCTTTTCCCCTTCAAAGATCGCCTGGCTTTTTCCGCTAAGAGGTAAATCCAGTACTCCAGCGACGAAGAGGTTATCGCGAAGCAACCTCAAATCCGGAAAGAGGAAGCGGACGCTACAAACTCATCTTCCCTTCCTAACCACCGAACTATCGGATCATAACCATCTCGGCATAAAAAAGGGAGTCGTTTCCGACTCCCTAATCCGTTGAAAGTAAAATGGTGCGCACGAGAGGACTCGAACCTCCACAGGGTTGCCCCTACTAGAACCTGAATCTAGCGCGTCTACCAATTCCGCCACGCGCGCACATTGTCCCAACCTTGCGGTCGGGGCGGAGAAAACAGCATGTCGTCCGACGGATTGCAACCCCTTTTCGGAAAGTTTCGCAGATTGTCATACGCGGGCCGGAACCAGGCGGTTTTCGGCGTTGCCAAACCCTCCCGCACTCAACCACCCTGAGCACATGCAGAAGGCCACGCCGCTCGTTCTCGTCCTTTTACTCGCCGCCACCGCGACCTACCTCTCGGTCCGCCCGAAGAAGGCGGTTCTCACCGACCCGCCGCCGGTGGCGCAAGCCGAAGCTTCCGCCCCCGCACCGGATTTGAGCAAGCCCCAACCCACGGCGAAGACGGATACCGCCGTTGCGAAGGTCGCTCCGAAACCCTGGCCCCAGGCGTCCTCGGACATCGCCCCGGATGCCGCCGCCACGTTCGGCACGCTGGAGAACGGCATGCGCTACATCATTTATCCGAATGCCGAACCGCCCAAGCGCGTCTCGCTGCGGCTCCACATTTCGGCGGGATCGCTCATGGAGGCGAACGACCAGCGGGGCATCGCCCACTTCCTCGAGCATATGGTCTTCAATGGTTCGAAAAACTACACCGCAGCCGAGCTGATCCCGAAGATGCAGCGCCTCGGCATCCAGTTCGGCGCCCACGCGAACGCCTACACCTCCTTCGACGAGACGGTTTACATGCTTGATCTGCCGGACCTCTCGGCGGACACGCTGAACCTGGGCTTCACCGTGATGCGGGATTTCGGTGACGGTGCTCTTCTCACCGCCGATGAAATCGACAAGGAGCGCGGCGTCATCCTGTCTGAAAAAGTCAGCCGCGATTCCGTGAGCTTCCGCCTCATGGAACAGCAGTTCGCAGCGATCCTGCCGGACTCGCTTGTCACGAACCGCTTCCCCATCGGGACGGAAGAGGTCATCAAGGCGGCCCCGCGTGACCGATTCCTCGACCTCTATACGCGCTTCTACACTCCCGAGCGCATGACTTTCATCGTTGTCGGCGACATTGATCCCAAGGAGATCCAAACCCGGGTCGAGGCCACGTTTTCCTCGATGACTAATCCCTCCGCCGCCGGGAAAAACCCGGAACTCGGCGCGATCAAGCAACCCGAGGGCATCAAGGCGTCCGTCTTCGCCGACAAGGAGGTCTCCTCGACCGATGTCTCGCTCACGCTCGTCCGCCCGTACACCCCCAAGCCGGACACGGCCGCGGTGCGGGCGGAGCGCATGACGCTGGGCATCGCCCATTCCATTCTCAGCCGTCGTTTCGAGAGGCTTTCCAAAATCGAAGGCTCCGCCATCGCAACCGGTTCAGCCTCCGAAAACGTGCTCTTCAATTATGCCGAGATCGGTTCCATCGACATCACCGCCGCGGACGACCGCTGGCAGGAAGTGGTTCCGCTTCTGGAGCAGGAATTCCGCCGCGCCCTCGAATACGGATTCACCGCCGCCGAACTCGCCGAGGCGAAGTCGAACCTCCTCAATGCCTATGAACAACAGGTGAAACAAAAGGCCACCCGCAAGTCGGAAGGCATCGCCACCGTGCTCGCCCGTTCCATCAATGACGATTCCGTTTTCTCGGATCCTGTGACGGATCTGGAAATCGCCAGGAAAGCCCTCGACTCCATCGATCTCGCCGCCTGCCACGACTCGTTCAAGAAATTCTGGGATGCGACCGGCCACCACCTCATTCTCACCACCAAGGAAAAGCCGGAGAACTCGGACAAAGAGCTCGTCTCGCTGTTTGAGGAATCCCGTGGCAAACCGGTGGAGGCTCCGGCAGCCCGTGAGCTGACTCCCTTCGGATACACGAATTTCGGCAAGCCCGGCACGATCACCTCCCGCAAGGAAGTGAAGGATCTGGGCATCACCCAGCTTGTGCTTTCCAACCAGATCCGGGTGAACCTGAAGCCTACGGATTTTGAAAAAGGCAGGATCCGCCTGCTCGCCCGCATCGGCTCCGGCAAGCTCACCCAGCCCAAGGACACCCCGATGTTGGACGCTTTCGCCACCGCCGTCTTCGAGGGCGGCGGCCTCGGCAAACACTCGAACGATGATCTCCAACAAATCCTCGCCGGCAGGAACGTCGACACCGCCCTCTCCATCGGAGAAGACGCTTTCACTCTCGGAGGTTCCACCACCCCGGCGGACTTCACCACCCAGGTCCAGCTCATGTGCGCCTCCCTGACCGATCCGGGCTACCGCGACGAAGGGCTCTGGCAGTTCCAGAAGGCCATCCCCATGATCTACCAACAGCTCAAACACACTCCCGCCGGTCCTCAGCAGGAGATGGATGCCTGGCTTCATGGTGGCGACTCCCGGTTTTCGGTGGCCACCGAAAAGCAGCTCGCGGCCTACACCATCGCGGACGCGAAAAAGTGGCTCGCTCCGGAACTCGCCAAGGGTTACCTCGAACTCTCCATCGTGGGAGATTTCGAAATCGAAAAAATCACGCCGGACCTGCTTGCCTCCTTCGGCGCGCTTCCTCCCCGCGCTGCGACACCCGCCGCTCTCGCGGACATGCGCAAGATCCGGTTTCCGAACGCACCGGGAGTCAAAACCTTCACCTACGACTCCAAGATTCCCCAAGGAGTCGCCTCCACCTTGTGGAAAACCGACGGCTTGCGTGGGAATCAACCGGAATTCCGCCGGCTGAACATCCTCGGAGAAATCTATGGCGATCGTCTGCGGGAGGAAATCCGTGAAAAGCTCGGAGCCTCCTACAGTCCGAACGCTGGCGCGGATGGATCGGACGCCTTCGAGGGCTTCGGCTATGTCATCGGTCAAAGCGTCGGCAAGCCCGAAGACCTCGACCTCCTTCTCAAGACCATGCGCGAGCTCGCCGATACCTTCGCCACCCAGGGTGCCACCGACGACGAGCTCGACCGCGCGCTCAAACCCACTCTCGGGCAGTTGGATAAATCCCTGCGCGACAACAGTTACTGGCTCGGCACCGTCATGAGCCAGTCCCAAGCGGATCCCAAACGCCTCGAACTCGCCCGCGGACGGGAGGCTGACTACCGCTCCATCACGCTGAAGGAAATCAACGCGCTCGCGAAAAAATACCTCCGTGCGGAAAACGCCCTGCTCATCTCCATCAAGCCTGCGGAATAAAAACACATCCGCGCCCTGACCAATGACGGGGCCACCGGGAAACAGCTCTCCTTCCTCCATCGATCTCCGATAATTCCGCCGACCGTAGATCCCTTCCATGGCAGAAATCCACATCCGTCCGCTCACTCCCGGCGACGTGCCCGCCGCCTCGCTCCTGCTCGCGACTCTCAATCCGGACACCCCGGAGCACGTCATCCGGCAGCGGCTTGGCACGATTTTGACGGATCACCCCCACTATCATCTCCTCGGCGCGTTTTCGGATGAAAGCCTCGCGGGCGTCGCAGGAGCATGGGTCGCCACCAAAATCTGGTGCGGGCGCTATCTGGAAATCGACAACCTCGTTGTCTCGGAAAAACACCGGTCATCCGGCATCGGCAGCCAGCTCATCGCCCGGTTGGAAGCTCTTGCCCTTGAGCTGGATTGCAACGTTCTCACCCTCGACAGTTATGTTTCCAACCCCGCATCGCACCGCCTCTATCATCGGTTGGGATTTGAGATCTGGGGATTCCATTTCATCAAGCCGATCGGTGACTGGAAGGGGCGGGAAAGTTGATGGTTTTGAATTGTGAGCGGGAGAAACCAGATCCCCTATGAACCGGTATTCTCTCGCGAGCAATTATTGAAAGCCAGCGCACCAGACAATGCTCGCAGCCATCGTCCACTACCACCTTGATCCCGGCGGCGTCACCACCGTCATCCGTGGCGCGTCGGACGCTCTTTCGGCAGCAAACATTCCACATGTGATTCTCACAGGTGGACGGAGCGATCACCCGAGGCATGTCCGGGTATCCGGTCTTGAATACCTGTCGGAACCCGGTTGCCAAACGGCTTCCCACCTCACCGCAGACCTGCTCCGGGCTGCGACGCAGGCTCTCGGAGCCCCGCCGGATGTCTGGCATTTCCACAACCACTCGCTTGGAAAAAACGCGCTCCTTCCGGCGGTCATTGCACAGCTCGCCGCCGGAGGGGAAAGGATCATCCTGCAGATTCACGATCTCGCCGAACAAGGGCGGCCTGACAACTATCCGGTGATCGCCGACCGGTCGGACCTCTATCCGGTTTCCCCGTGCATCCGCTACGCATTCCTGAACCACCGCGACCTTGCGGTGTTCACCTCCGCCGGGCTGCCGCCTGAAAACGCGTCCCTGTTGCCGAACCCCGTGGCTGCCGGCGGAAAAAACCCGGACAGCGACAACAGCGGGCAGGCGCTTCTTTTCTCACCGGTCCGTGGCATCCGCCGGAAAAACCTGGGCGAGTTGGTCCTGCTCGCCGCGCTCGCTCCCGCAGGGACCCGTGTGGCGGTCAGTCGCGCCCCGGCCAATCCCATCGCCTTGCCCATACACGACACATGGCGGAAATTCGCGGAAAAGCACCGTTTGCCGATCGGTTTCGATGTTGTGGACCGTTTCACACCCGTAGCGGGAGCTGGCAGTGATTTCGCCTCATGGATCGCCCACGCGAGCCACTTCGTCACGACCTCCGTCAGCGAAGGCTTCGGGCTGCCCTTCTTGGAAGCCATTGCTCACGGCAAACCGCTGCTGGGACGTGATCTGCCTTATTTGTCGGAAGAACTGGCCGCCCACGGGATCCGCCATTCTTCTGTCTACCATCGCATCCTCATCCCGGAGGAATGGATCGATCGCCCGGTATTGGAAGCGCATCTGACAACAACACTGGAGAGGAATCTCCGGCTTTACCGCCGCCGCATGCCATCGGGTCATGTCTCCGCCACGATGAAGGAACTCGAACAGGAAGGCTGGCTGGATTTCGGCAACCTTCCGGAGTGTTTGCAGCAGGCGCTCATTGAGAAAGTGGTGAAAAGCAAAAGCGCTCCTGAATGTTCCGCCACCTGTGGCGGAGATGCTACCACCCTGCCGCCCCATCTCCAGGTTTTGGCAGCGGTCCATCGCCATCCGGACCACACCGCCGGGTCGCCGGATGAAAACACCGGGCGCGGACTGCCGCTGCGGCTTGTCCCCCTCACCAGGTGGCTCGCGGAAGTCATCGCGATCCGCACCCCATGCGCTTCACCGGATTCACTCGCACCGTGGTCGATTGAGAACTACCAAACCCGGCTGACCAAGCTTTATCAGAATCTCGTTGCGGAACCTCCCTCCCCTGTCCGCCACCTGTCCGCGGAAAAAATCCTCACCGCACACCTTACCCCCGGCTCGTTCCATTTCCTGCTCTCGGCGCTGGAACCAAGATCCCGCCCGCCCCGTTACCGGGCCGTGGTTTTCGACATCTACGGGACTCTGCTCATCGCCCCGGCCGGAGGAGTAAAGCCGGATCTCCTTTTCGATCCCGTGCTGCGTGAGGTGCTTCGCCAACATGGTCACGAGCCGCCCGTATCGCCCAGCAGCGAACTTCACGCGGCGGTCCTCCGTCATCATGCCGCCGCGGGCGTTGATCATCCTGAGATCGACCTCCGGGTCCTTTGGCGTGAAATCCTGCACCTTCCCGCCGGATCCGATACCACCTCTCTCGTGCGGGCCCTTGAGAACGCATGGCATCCCGCAAGCCCGATGCCCGGTGCGGAACCGTTCATCCGCAACCTGTCGGCCCGCGGACTTTCGCTGGGGCTGCTGTCCAACGCCCAATCAAACACCCTTGCCGACCTCGGCTCAATGTCCCTTCTCTTCTCGCCGGAACTCACGATTCTTTCCTACCAACACCACATCGCGAAGCCCTCTCCGGAAATTTTCCAAATCCTGGCCGGCCGGCTCGCCGGCCGCGGCATCTCCCCAGAAGAAACGCTCTACATCGGAAACGATCCCCGGCACGACATCATCCCGGCAGCAGCGGCGGGTTTCAAGACGGCGCTGTTTGCCGGACACCCGGAGTCCTTGCGGGACGGCGCATGCTCGCCGGACATCACGTTCGACGATTGGAAGGAACTGGAGTCCCGATATTTCAGCAGGACTTGAAACGGGGCCGTATTGGGGCCGGGCCCCACCGGTTTCTCAAATTTTCATCTGATTGAGCATCTTCGTCGCTTCGTCAAATTGGTGCATGAATCCGATGATCGCGATATAGGACAGCCAGCAGAAGCCGGCCACCGCCAGCGTCCCGGCGATTTTCCAACCCACATGCCACTTAGGATGAAGCCATAACGATGGCAGGGCGAGCGGCGGCAGCGACAGGAACATCAGCACGATGAAAGTGGTTCCGAAATACCAAGGCAGCCTTTCCCCTGGACGATCCGGCAACGCGGGCGGTTGCCTCGGGCCGTCCAGAAATTCATGACAATACCTGCACTTGATCGCCTCGTCCTGGATTTCTTCCGCGCAATAAGGACACTTTTTCATGAGGTGGCTGGGACAAGTCTCGTTGGTTTTTCCGGCGGAGAGAAGAGAATAACCGACAACTCTGCAGCTATCAACGCCTGCCAACCCCACAACTGTTTCCAGCAAATGAAAAAAGCGCTCCGTGGACGAACCTACACATCCACGAAGCTCCACCTCATCAATTGGATTGCATGAGGGGGAGAAGCAGCGAGAAAACTCCCGTCTCGCCGCCGCTCGTATCTTCCACCAGGAAAATCTCACCGTTCAACCGGATGACCATGGACCGCAATCCATACGGAGTTTCGTCCGGACGCGAGAGCGGGAAAAAATCCGCCTTGTGGCGCAAGCAGTTCCGCGTCGCTTCATCACCTTCGTAGAAAGCGGTCGCAAGGGTCATGATTTGGGCTTTTTTTTCGTAATATGCGGTTTTCACGGCGATGGAACCCTAGCAAAATTCCTTCGATTCCGCACTCGTGCAAATGCCTGAACTTTTTGTAGGGAAAAAGCTGACAACTCCCCATGCATTTCAAAGCCCGCCAACAGCCTTTCGGGCGGTATTCTTCACACCTGCCCAATCGCGGCCGTTCAAGGCAACGGGTGCCGGCTCAAGCTCGGCATCTTCGAACCAAGCCAGACTCCGGATGACCGTGAAAGGATCGGATGACCGGTATTTCCGGGAGAAAAAGTCCAACATCTGCGGAAGCGTGTGGTGCTCCAACAATTCGGCGAGATCATAAAAATCCTTTTTTGATCCACGGTTGGCGAGTGCATTGAGTTTCATTGCCGCGATGTCAGGCAGGGAAATCAGGCGGACGCCGTCGATCACCTCCACAGGCTGGATCACAGGGTATGCATGCCGGAGCAGGTCGAGTTTCACTCCTCCCGCATCCAGGGTGAGAGTGTTCCGCGCCCGCCCGGTGACAGTGGCATGATCAAGTTCCAGATCTTCAAACAGCACTTCCGGGTCGAATTCACGGGTGGTGAAGAAATCCAAATCCACGGACCAGCGATGCCCGAAACGCAGGGCCAGCGAAGTGCCTCCTCCAAGCGCGAAGTCCTGCAACGCATCCAATGAGATGAGATGCTTCAACAAGTCAGCCAAAGCTACGGGAACGGCGTCGAAGTGGAGCATCGGAATGAGGAAGAAGGAAGATCGAACCAAGCGCAACAAAACGCGAAAGCCCGGGGCTGGAGACTGCGTAAGCCGGTGGCCAGTTCCGCGAGGCGGGGCTTGCCGTAATGCGAGACGAGCAGTTGCCAATCCGCCCAGCGACCATACTCCAACACCCGCTTCACCAGCCAGGCGGCGTGTTGTTCCGGGTCGATGGAAGAGCGGTCCACATCCCAGAAAAGATGGTCTGACAGCGAGGTCATGAAAGTAGGATAGTGGTCTGCACGCCGGAGGCAAAGCACGAAAGAAGCCCCGTGGAGAGAGATTCCTTCAACACTTGTCGCGATCCAGCCAACGCTACGGAAACGGCGTCGAAGTGGAGCATCGGAATGAAGATGGCGGGAGATCGAACCAGGCGCGGCAGAATTCGAAGGCCCGCGGTTGGAGAGTGCGGAGACTTGTGACCACCGCGGCCAGGCGGGGCCTGCCGTAATGGGAGACGAGCCATTGCCAATCCGCCCAACACCCGTGCTCCAGCACCCGCTTCACCAGCCAGGCGGCATGTTGCTCGGGATCGATGGCGGAGCGGTCCACATCCCGGAAGAGATGGTTTGATAGTGAGTTCATGATGAATTCCGGTTTAAAAAATGAGATGTTCTTTCGTCGGCTTTTCCTTGGAGCAAAGATGCCTTTCGATGAAGAAAACCAGATGAAGGCTGTGTGAAAAATTGGTGCGGATTCCGTAGTTCGTTGTCATCCATATCCGGAAGATCCAGGATGGACGACATGCCACAGGATGACGGAACCACCTCAGACTCACGGAGAAGATATGGTTTGAGAAAGTGGCATGATCCGCCGGCACAAATACCGTCGAACCCCGGAATCGTCCTGAGACTTTTCTTGTTTTTCGGAGGATGCTCGTTCGCCCTCGGAGGCGTCGGCTATTTCACACTCAGAATGATCATGCCACACGGCTGGGTGTTCGGCGCGCTGTATCGCATGTTTCTTTATCATTGGGCACATCCGCTCCAATACATCGGCCTCGTATCCCTAATTTACGCGGCCGTCGCCACATCGGTGGTTTTCCTGTGCGGAAATCTCACGGGCAGGTGGCCGCACCTGATGATTCCCTTCATCATGCTCACAAGCATCCTGGCCGCCTCACCGGCCGGCGGCGTCCTATGGGTGATCCACGACATGCAGGCGGGCTACTTTCCGGAGGGAAGCAGATTTTGGAATGATATCGCGTGGGGTGCGATCACGGGAGCAAGCACCGGATGGGTGGTCGTCCTCCTGTCGGTTCCATATAATATCTTCGGATTGGTCGCGGGATACTATGTGACGTTACTGGGCTACAGAATGACGCTTCAGAAAAACACAATCCGACAACCTGTGGAAACCTCCCGCACGTTGGCCCAGCTGAACGTCAGACTTGCCAGAAAAACCAGCAGCGGTGCCCCCCTATGAAGCCTCATGAAATACCCGTTTTCATCACAGCCGCTTCGATGAGCCTGTGCGCCGTCCGCGCGGTGGTGGCGGATCGCTTCAAGAACCCAATCACGGACATCGGAGTGATCGCAGGAGGAATTTTGCCATGGATCGCTGTGGGAATGTGGTGGGGCTCCGGGTATGCTCTCATTCTGGTCGTTTGCGGCAGCGGACCATTGTTTTTCGGAGCTCTCTTGCGTTACTGGCTGGGACCTAGGTTCGACAATTGGGAAAGGTCGACCATCGCAATGGCCACGGCTGTTTGGCGGTCGTGGGCTTTTTGGCGTCGATCAACCATTGGTTCATCAGATACTGAAAAAGCCGCATCCGGATGAACCGGATGCGGCTTTGAGATGAAAAACAGACGGTAATTCCCGGATCAGAGACCCTGGCGCGCGGTGGCCTTGAGGCGCAGCGCGTTCAGGGCGATGAAGCCGGTGGCGTCGTCCTGGTTGTAGGCCTCCTCCTGCCCGCCTTCCATGGTGGCGACGGCTTCGGAATACATGCTGTAAGGGCTGCGGCGGCCTGCCTGCATGACGTTGCCCTTGTAGAGTTTGAGGCGGACTTCGCCGGTCACGGTCTTCTGCGTCTCGGTGACGAGCGCCTGGATCGCCACGCGCTCCGGTGCGAACCAGAAGCCGTTGTAGACGAGTTGCGCGTATTTCGGGATGAGGCTGTCGCGGATGTGCATGGACTCGCGGTCCACCACGAGGGTTTCCAGATCGCGATGGGCCGCGAGGAGAATGGTGCCGCCGGGGGTTTCGTAGATGCCGCGCGACTTCATGCCGACGAAGCGGTTTTCCACGATGTCCACCCGGCCGATGCCGTTGCGTCCGCCGAGCAGGTTCAGCACGCGCATCACGCCATATGGCGAGAGGAGTGCGTAGCCGTCCTGGGTGCCGGTGGATTTCACATCGCCGAGTTCGGTGAGGATGGCGTCGAGGTTCTCGTGTCTGAGGCCGATGGCGTTGCCCTTCTCGAACAGGATTTCGATGTATTCCGCCTTGTCCGGCGCGTCCTCCGGGGAAACGGAGAGCACATACATGTCGGTATCCGCAGGGGTGGTGGCGTCATACCATGGGTCTTCCATGGCACCGGCCTCGAAGGAGATGTGCAGGAGGTTGCGGTCCATCGAGTAGGGCTTCTTCATGGAAGCCTTGATCGGGATGTTGTTCGCCTCGGCGTAGGCGATCATCTCGGCACGGCCGGGGAATTCCTTACGGAACTCGGCGTCGCGCCATGGGGCGATGCACTTGACGTTCGGCGCGAGAGCGGCGGCGGAGAGTTCGAACCGCACCTGGTCGTTGCCCTTGCCGGTGGCTCCGTGGGCGATGGCGTCCGCACCTTCCGCAAGGGCGATCTTGATCATGTCGTGCGTGATGCAGGGACGGGCGATGGAGGTGCCGAGCAGGTAGCGGCCTTCATAAATCGCGCCCGCCTGGATCATCGGGAAAATGTAGTTCGCGGCGAAATCTTCCTTGAGATCACCGATGTAGCACTTGGACGCACCGGTGCTGAGAGCCTTGGCTTCCAGGCCGTCGAGCTCGTCCCCCTGGCCGACGTCGGCACAGTAGGCGATGATCTCGGCATTGTACTTGGCCTTGAGCCAGAGAAGAAGGACGGAGGTATCAAGACCACCGGAATAGGCGACGACGATTTTCATGAGGGCGGGAGGCAATCATGAAGCGGCGCGGCGGGCAAGCGGCGAATCGAGAGGAGAATTCCGGGATTTCCCGCGATTGCGGACCGCTCCGGTCATCGCAAGCGCCGCCCGCGCCCCAAAAAGATCATTTGCTAACAGAATTCCCTACGGCGATGGGTAATAGGCAAAACAACCGCGCCGGGGCGTTTTCGTGGTTGCGGCATGGTTTGAAATTTTTCAATATCTGGCAATTCGACATCATGGAAGAACGTTACGAAATCCGCGGGAAAATCGGGCAAGGCGGTCTGGGTGCGGTTTACAAGGGATACGACACGCGGATGAACCGCGAAGTCGCGATCAAGCGGATTTCTGTCACGAGTGATGACCCGGCCTTGCAGGAGGAATCCACCCGCCAGCTCATCAAGGAAGCGGGCGCGCTGGCGTCATTACAACATCCACACATCGTGACGATCTACGATGTCGGCTCCGATGCCGACGGACCCTATGTGGTGATGGAACTCATCAATGGCAAGACGCTGGACGAGCTCATCGAACGCGCGCCGCTGACATGGCCGGACTTCCGCGAGCTGGCGATCCAGACGATGGAGGCGTTGATCGCCGCACAGGAGCTGGACCTGATCCACAGCGACATCAAGCCGTCCAACCTGATGCTGACGTGGCTGCCGTCGGGAAAATTCCAGATGAAAATCGTGGATTTCGGGCTGGCAACCCTCACCCAATCGCAGACGAAGGAAGAATTGGAAGAGCTGGAGGCGGTGTTCGGCTCCATCTTTTTCATGGCTCCGGAACAGTTCGAGCGGGTGCCTATCGATGCCCGGGTGGACATCTACGCGATGGGTTGCGTATACTACCAGGCACTGACGGGGACCTATCCGTTCCGGGGGGAAACGGGGAATGAAGTGATGGTTGCCCATCTCCACCACACCGTCATCCCCCTGCAGGACATCCGCCAGGGCATCCCGAAATGGGCTTGTGACTGGATCATGTGGATGATCAACCGCATGCCCGACGACCGCCCCGCATCCGCCCGGGAAGCCCTTCAGGTTTTCCTGCAGAACGACAAGAATCCCTCACCCACCGTAAGCCTCGGCCGGGCGGTTCCGGTTGTCCCGGCAGGCCCGCGCCCCCGCATGAGCGGATCGGCCGCACCCACCGCCAAAGCCATCACACCCGGCCGGCCCATCCTTGATCCGAGGATGCAGCCGCCAGGCTATGTCTCCCCCGCTCCCGAGCCGGAGCCCATTCCCGAACCACCGCCGACGACCACCGCGCCACAGCCGCTGCTGCCCCCGGAAGGCTCCAAGCCAAGCATCCATACCGGCCCGCATGAGATTCCCGAGGTGGTGTCCACTCCCACGGTTCCATTGAATCCCACCGGACGCATCATGCCGACGGTCACCCGCACGGTCATCATTCCCCAGAAGAAATCAAACAAGGGAGCGAAGATCGCAGGCACGCTGTTGTTGCTCGTGATCTTCGGCGTACTGGCCATGCTTTTGAAGCAACGGCTCGCGGAAAACAAGCTGGAGCAACGCTACCCGAACCTCATCGTCGAGGCAGGAAAAAGCGAGGTCAAGGAGCTGCCCGTATCTGGCGCGGAATACAGCCGCTTCCTCAAGGATGCGGCGGATGCGGGTACGGATGACAAGCGCCAGGCCTATTTCCAGGCCCTGCTGAAAGCCAAGGCCAACGACGGCACCGACATTGATGCGGCGACCTCGGATTTCATCATCAAAACCACACAGATTCTTCCGGAGGTCCGCGAGCTGATGATCCGCTCGGTGCTGTCGAAACGCGTCACTCCGGCGTCCGTGCCCGGCCTCACCGAATTCGCCCGCAGCACGAAGGACACCAAATCCGCGATCGCGATCTTCGAGGTCACCCGCAGCGTAACGGATGACAAGCAGTTCGAGGCCTACCTCAGCATCGCCCGCTATCACAACGATGCGAATTTCCGCAAGGCGGCGGAGGAATCCGCCATCAGCGTGATCAAGAAAAGCAACAACCGGTCCGCGCTTCTAAGTCAGGCCGCGGAGGCGGAAAGGGAGGAAACGGATTCCAAGATCAAGGAGTCGATGAAGCGGATCCAGGCTGGCGGCTGAGGTGGCGGCGGTCCGCTGCGAACGTCGCATCAAGGCGAATAAACCACCACGGGTCCCACACCGCTGCCCTGCACGCGGCGGAGTTTTTCCACGGCTTTTTTCAGCGCGGTGGCTGCGGCCAGGGCCTCCTCCATCGTGTTGAGCCGGGAAAAACTGATACGGAGACTGCTTTTGGCGATCTCCTCCGGAATACCCATCGCGAGCTGCACGTGCGAGGGTTTCTGCTTGCCCGTCATGCATGCCGATCCGGCGGAACAAGCCACCCCCGCTTCATCCAGCAGGATCAGCAGACCGGCGGCATCGCACCGGTCGAAGGAAAGGTGCGACGTGTTCGGCAGGCGGTGCAGGGTGTCCCCGTTCACCCGGATTCCGGAAATCTCTTCAAGCGCCTTTGCTTCGAAAGCATCTCGGATCGCACCTGTGGATTCGCTGGAATGCTTCATCATCCATTCCGCAGCGGCTCCCATCCCGACGATGCCGGCCGTATTCTCCGTGCCGCTGCGCCTGCCGGCTTCCTGGCCACCACCCTCCAGCAGCGGCTTGAAACGCAGGCCGTCGCGCACGAAAAGCGCGCCCACACCTTTCGGTCCGTGAAATTTATGGGCGGACATCGAGAGCATGTCCACGCCGAGCGCGCGAACGTCGAGCGGAATTT
Organism: Luteolibacter yonseiensis; assembly: GCF_016595465.1. Taxonomy (NCBI): domain Bacteria; kingdom Pseudomonadati; phylum Verrucomicrobiota; class Verrucomicrobiia; order Verrucomicrobiales; family Verrucomicrobiaceae; genus Luteolibacter; species Luteolibacter yonseiensis. Next base: position 107,902 of record NZ_JAENIK010000013.1, read on the forward strand.
TTCCCGCCGCCTGGATCGCGTCCGTGTGAACCGGCAACCCGCGCTCGTGTGCGAGAGCGACGATTTCGGACAGGGGTTGGATGACGCCGGTTTCATTGTTCGCTGCCATCACGGAGACAAATGCCGCCCCATCAAGCGAGCTGACGAAATTGTCGATTTCCAGCCTCCCTTCCAGAGTCACGGCGACCTTGGCGGCGGATCTTTCCAAGCCCTCCACATAACGCAGCACCGCGCTGTGTTCGATGGAGGAGACGACCGCCTTCCCCTGCCCCGTCAGGCGATCGAGCGAATGGAGGGCGGTGTTCACGCTCTCCGTACCGCCTCCGGTGAAAATGATCTCGCCAGGTTCCGCGCCGATCAGCGCTGCGACTTGTCCGCGTGCGTGGTCGATGGCTTTTCGGGCCGCTTTTGCACCCGCGTAAGCTCCCGAGGGATTGGAAAAACCATCCCGCAGCCAAGGCAGCATGGCATCCAACACTTCAGGGAGAAGCGGCGTGGTGGCATTCGCATCCAGGTAGATCACGGGAGGAATTTGTCAGAATCTACCCGCCGCGCGCAATTCTAACAACAGGTGGTTCCCCCAGCGCAGGGCCATGTCACTCCAGGTCGCGGCGTGCCGCAGCCATTCCATCCCGAAGTCCCGGATGTTTTGCAACGGCGACTTTTCCGCGAGGCAGAACAATCCGACGAGCACGAGGATGTTCGCGAAGAAAATGATGACGAGCGAGAGGTAGGTCCCGTTCTCCTTCAGGTCCGGCTGGTCCCGGGGGATCATCCACAGGGTCCAGACCATGTGAAACGTCCATGTCACGCCCATGGTGGCATAGAGCAGCCGGTCCCACTCCGGCGAAAGTCCCGCGGAAAACCGCAGCACGACGTAGAACAACGCGGCGACGACCGACCAGAACGGCACGAAATACGGCGAGAGCGCGATGACGAGGTTGGTTTTGTTCGTCGTGATGTAGCCGCCCTCCGCGCTGACGTGGAATTCGGACACCTTCCCCCGGTAGAGTTTCACGAAAACCGCATGCGTGAGTTCGTGACCCAGCACATAGAGGTAGAGGAAAAAGGTCTGCAACAGCCCCGACCAGAACCAGCCGATCATGACCAGAGCTCCCGTTGCGAAATACCAGAACTCGGTGGATTTCCAGAAATCCTGATGCACCGTGGCTTGGGAGAAACGGGACAGGAAGGTCCAGGTGGTCACCCAGCACAACGGAAGCAGCAGCGTCGCCAGGCTCCAGCGCACCAACCGCTTCGGCCACTCGGATGGTTCCGCATTCTCCTCAAGATCAGCGGCATCCGCGACCCAGACATATCGCTTGCTGCGGCTGCCCCCCTTGCGGTTCGCTTGTTCATGTGCCCTGTTGTTCGCGGAACTGAGCGCTTCCGCGAACGAAACACGCGCGCGCCGTTGGTTTTCCAACGGGCGGCGGGCGGAGACCGGGGAGCGGGGCTTTTTCACCATGCGGGTTTCGCGCGGAGATTATTTCGCAGACCTTAACAAATCAAGAGAGATCGGAGCACGTCGGGAACGGTCGAGTGCTGGCTTGCCTCGGAGACCGTCGTCCGCTGTCTTGGGTCGCATGACACTTGTCCGCCACTGCCGGTTTTCCGCCATCGATTTCGAATCGGCGGGGGCGGCACGGGGAAAAACCGATAGTCCGGTGCAGGTAGGCCTTGCCTCCTGGGCGCTGCCGGACGGACACGCCGATCCGTTCGTCTCCTATCTGCAAACGGATTCCCCGATCCAGTGGTCCGCCCGCAAGGTCCACGGCATCGGCCCCGAACAACTCAAGGACGCCCCCGCCCTCCTCATGCTTTGGCCGGAGTTCAGGAAGCGCATGGCAGGCGCGGTCGTCGTCGCACATGGGAAAGGCACCGAAAAACGCTTCCTCCGCGCCTTTCCCGGCCATGGATTCGGCCCTTGGATCGACACCCTCCTGCTGGCGCGCGCGGCGTGGCCGCACCTGGCGGACCATTCGCTCGGCGCGCTCTGCGAGTCGCACGGCCTGACAAACGCCATCCACACGCTGGTTCCGGAGAAATCCTGGCACGACGCCCTGTTCGATGCGGTTGCATCCCTCGTTTTGCTCGCCTATGTGGTAGAGTCCCACGATCTCGCGGATCACCCCGTGGAATCGCTGCTGCAACCGGACACGTCACGCTGGCACCAATTCAAACGCTCATGACCACCCGTCATCCCACCACAGGCACCCCGGGCAAGATCATCCCGCTCCTCTGCACATTCTTCCTCGGCGGCCTCGCCCATGATTCCCAGGCCCAGACCCCGCCCCAACCCATCGCGCCCGCACCGGCGATCCCCCCTCCCGCCCCGGCGAAAACCGATCCCGACGCCGCACTGGTGATCTCACTGCTGGGACAAAACCTTTCCAACAGGACTTTTTCCTTCGCAACCGTCGCCGAGGCCTGTTCCGGAAAACGCGTGCTCCCGCTCACCGATGACGCGGCACACAAACGGGTCACCGCCGCCATCGAAAAAGCGCTGACAGCCACCTTTGAAGGATCGGGCCGCGAGGATTCCCCTGTCAGCAAGCTCCACAGTGCTGATGAAATTTCCAAATTTTTCGAGGACAACATCCATAAACACCTGAACGGGATTCCCGGTATCAAGTGTGATCCCCCGCCGGCCCGCGGCGCCGGACACCAGCGGCCTGATTATCCGAACCTCCGCATCGTTGACGAGGAATCGAAGATCGTCTTCTACCTCGATCCGAAACCCCTTCCTCAAGGCACGGCGGACGCTTCGTCCCTCACATTTCATTTCGAGCCGAAGAATGAGACCCTCAAGATCAACGAGGACGCCGTGCATCTGCTGGCCGGAATCGAGCATGAGGGCAAGGAAGGTGCATGGAAATTCACGGGATGGCGGATCGTGGATTTGTCAAAGGTCAAGGTCCGGCTCAAGGCCGAGTTCCAGGCCACCAATAACGACCTTTATCAGAAAACCGAGCTTTCCCTCCCCGGTTCGTCCCGTTAGCGTCGCCCTCCCATGACTTCACTACCCCGGCGCACCAGCGGCTCTGTCGCCATGGACGATTACCTTGAGCAGATCCTGCATCTCATCAAGGACAAGGGCTACGCCCGCGCCGTGGACATCTCCAAAAACCTCGGCATTTCACAGGCCAGCGTGACCAACATGCTCCAGCGGCTGGATGCGGAAGGACTGGTCAAACACGAGAAATACCGCGGCACCGTCCTGACAGACGAGGGCCAGCGCATCGCCCTCGCCATCATCGAGCGCCACGAGACGCTCACGCGGTTCCTGCGGCTCTTCGGCATCGACGAGGAAACCATCTACCACGATGTCGAAGGCATGGAACACCACGTCTCGCGCCCGACGCTGAATGTCATCCGCGCGGTGGCGGATGCGCTGGAGGCGGATCCGGAGTTGTTGGAGCGTGTGCGCAAGGAGGGCCGACTTTCAGCCGACCCGGGTTGACCGGACATCTGCTTTCCGCGAGGAAGCGTATCGAGGGGTGGTTGGAAATTTGAATTTCATTGCGCGAATGACAGCCCTACTCCCCGGAACAGCTTCAACTTTTGACACCCTCCGGTCAGGAGATAGAAAGCGACTACTTCCGTCTAAGAAAAACCAGCCCTGAGTGTCTTATTACCGATGAAACAGCAATTCATTGCAGCGCTTTTGCCATTCGGAGTCAGTCAGGTTGCATCGGCGTTCGATACCGGAAAAGCTTCCACCGACCGATTCAAAGTTACCTATGTGGAGCCTGCTGTCGTTCCGCCGATCACCGCGCTACCGGATTTTTACCTGGAAAGGAAGGCCGCCATCGAGGCCGACCGGACCGCGTTGAAAAATGGCACGAGCAAGGAAGACCTCCTCCTCACCCGCAAACTGCATTTCCAATACGCCTTGTATCCGATCCGCATCACGGACAAGAAAACAGGTTTCACCTACGAACTCCAAAGTGATCGGAGAACCATCATCGCGAAAAAACCGAATGGCGATCTCATTTGGAAGATCAACCCTTATAAAGATGCGAAACTCGGGCCATACCGTGTGAAACATCCGTTCATCCATTATTTCGGAAGGTCCGCCAACTATTCCAAATTGAAAGGCCCGGTGCTCGCCATCGCATTCACCTCCTCGCAATTTGGTGATATCGACCTCGAATCCGGCAAATTCCATTGGCAGGGTCAGGACTAAAAAAGACACTGGGAGCCTTCGCAACCTGCGAGGGCTCGAGACGACGTTGAAAAATGGTTGATTCGCTGTTTTTGCCAAACCACCGGCGCCGCGCTTCCAGATGCCCACCGATCAGATCGGTGAAGACTGAATCGACAGCGATAGGACATGAGGAGGAACGACCTTCAGCCGACCCGGGTTGACTTCTGTCAACCCTCCTCACGCGCCGGAGCGCCGGTCTCGAAGCGCATGAGTTCCGCTACGAATGTCAGCGGAATATGGCCGGTTTCACCGTTACGGTTTTTCGCCAGAACCAGTTCCGCCTTGCCCGCTTCCGCTTCTTTTTCCTCCGCATCTTCGGCGTAGTAGGCGGTCCGGTAGAGCAGGCCGACCATGTCGGCGTCCTGCTCGATGGAGCCGGATTCCCGGAGGTCGGACATCCGCGGCACGCCGAGGCTCTTGCCGGTCCGGCTTTCCGGACCCCGGTTGAGCTGGGCGAGAATCAGGATGGGGATGCCGAGTTCCTTCGCCAACCCCTTGATGCCTGCGGAAATTTCCGCGATTTCCCGCTCCCGCGAGCCCTCGGCCTGCTTGGTCCGGGACTTCATGAGCTGGAGGTAGTCGATCGCGATGAACTGGATGTCCTCGTCGCGCTTCTTGCGGCGCGCCTTCGCACGGAGTTCGTTGATCGTGATGCCGGGGGTGTCGTCGATGAAAAGCTTCGCCGCGGCGGTCTCGACCGCCGCACGCTGGATCCGCTGCAGGTCTCCTTTCGTGGGAGTGTAGCCACGGGAAAGCTGGCTCATCGCGAACTTCGCACGCGAGAAAATGACCCGCTGCACGATCTGGAACGCGCTCATTTCGCAGGAGAAAACCATGCTCGGCTTCCCCTCCGTGATGCACACGTGCTCCACGATGTTCATCATGAACGACGTCTTGCCCATCGACGGACGGGCCGCGACGACGAACATGTCGCCCGCCTTCATGCCGTTGCACATGCGGTCCAGCTCCTCGAAGCCGGACTTGATGCCCTGCGCGTCCTTTTCCCCGGCGAGCAAGGCCTGGAATTTTTCGATCACCTCGTTGACCGACTGCTTGATGGTTGGAGCCTTGTTCGTCTCCGATCCCTCGCGGATGGCCAGCACCTTCGCCTCCACCGAATCAAGCAGTGCCTCCACCTCATCCGGCGCGTCGTAGGCCTGGGCGATGGCTTCGTTCGAATTCTGGATGATCGCGCGCAGGACGAACTTGTCCTTCACGAACTTCAGGTGGTGGCGGAAATGCCCCGGGCTGGGTGCGTAGGTGTAGAGATCCGTCAACGAGGAAGGGCCGCCCACCCGGTCCAGAAGACCGCGGTCCAGCAACCGTTGCACCAGAGAGACCAGCTCGATCTCATGCCCGGCCTCGAACATTTCGATCAGGAACGTGAAAAGCGTGGAATGCGACGGCAGGTAGAAATGATCCGCCGTCAGCTTCTCCTCGATCGCCACGCCGATGTATTCCTGAGGGTCCTGAAGGATGGAGGACAACAACGACTTCTCAGGCCCCAGCGCGTGCGGCAGCGCGCGTGTCACATCATCCACCGTGGAAGCGCCTTGCTGGAGCTCTGCGGTCTTTCGGAATGCGGGTGCTGGTTTGGTGTCGGCTGCCATGTGCGGGGGGCGACGATGATTCAAATGGGATAAAAAAACGACTGAAAATTCCCTAACTTTTAATCCATGATTGCCACCTTCACCTCTTTTCTCATCCTGTTGTCCATCCAAGGACGACCGAATGAAAACCCTCCTCCACACCCCACTGGGCGAAAATCAGGACGAATCCGTGGCAAACCTGGTCCGGGACTTGTGCGGTATCCGGAACCGGCGCATCAGCGACTATGACGATTACACCCTCTTCAACTTCCTGGAAGTCGTTGTAAAGGAGGACTCAAAAAGCCTTTCTTCGGATCACTTGGCGGCCCCTATGATTCTGGACCAGAAACTGGGAAAGCTGCAGGACCTCGGGATTTATTCGGTCTGCAAGGAACTCAACAACGGGGACACCCTGGAGGCGGAAGCCGGGACAATCTTAGTCAAATTTCTAAAAAAACGGTTCACCGCTCCGGCCTCTTCAGGCAAGTCAGCCGAAGTCAGCGCGCACGATCTCGATGTGAGGATCATCCAACAGAGACGCAGGAACGCCTATTGATCGTAAAAAAATCGCCACACCACCGATTTCAATACATGCGAGCCATCCTCCAGCGCGTCCTCGAAGCTTCCGTAACGGTTGATAACCAGCTCATTTCCTCCATCGGTCCCGGCCTTCTGATCCTGCTCGGAGTGGAGGAGGGTGACACGGCCGAGGACGTGAGCTGGCTCAGCGGCAAGGTCGCCCGCATGCGGATTTTCTCCGATGAGGAAGGAAAAATGAACCAATCCGTGGCCGATACGGGGGGCGAAATCATCGTCGTGAGCCAGTTCACCCTGCACGCTTCCACAAAAAAGGGAAACCGGCCCTCTTTCCTGAAATCCGCCGCACCCTTGGTCTCCGAGCCGCTTTATGAAAAATTTTGCGAAGCCGTGTCCCGGGAAACCGGCAAGCCCGTGGGCCGGGGAATCTTCGGTGCTGACATGAAAGTCGCCCTGATCAATGACGGACCTGTCACCATTTTTATCGATACCCGCTCCCGGGAATGAGCATTCGCTTGCATCGTCGGAATCGCCTGCCTAGCCTGCCGCCGCCGTGCCGATTACCGCTATTCTAGCCCTTGAAGATGGACGTTGTTTCGAAGGAACTGCCTTCGGAGCCACGGGAACCACCACCGGAGAAATTTGTTTCAACACCTCGATGTCGGGTTACCAGGAGGTGATCACCGATCCGTCGTACCGTGGACAGATCGTCTCGATGACCTACCCACAGATCGGGAACTACGGGATCAACGCGGATGACGCGGAGTCCGCAGGACCCCACATCCGGGCCTTTGTCATCGAAGAACTCTGCGAAGTGCCGTCCAACTGGCGCTCCAGCCAGCCACTTTCCGAGTATCTCGCTGAGCACAAGATCCTTGGGATCGAGGGAATCGACACCCGCGCGTTGACCAAGCACCTCCGTTCACGCGGGGCGATGCGCGCCTGCGTGACGACCGAACTCGATTGCGAGGCCGCCATCGCCGCCGCAAAAGCCTCGCCTTCCATGGAAGGTATGGACTACGTGAAGGAAGTCTCCACCCCGGAATCCTACCTCTGGGAAGAGGAATCCCGCGAATGGATGCTGCCGAACGCGATGACCGGCGAAGTCGGGAACTATCGCGACCTCCCACCGGTGCGCCACCGCATCGTGGCATTCGATTTCGGCTTGAAATACAACATCCTCCGCCGCCTACGCCAGGCAGGTTTCGAAGTGGAGGTTGTCAGCTCAACCACCACCGCCAGCGAGGTTCTGGCGAAAAATCCGGATGGTGTTTTCCTCTCAAACGGACCGGGCGACCCGTCCGCCCTCGGCTACATCCACGAGGAGTTGAAACAGCTCATCGGAAAAAAACCGATTTTCGGCATCTGCCTTGGAAACCAATTGCTCGCCCACGCCTTTGGGGGAAACACCTTCAAACTCAAGTTCGGCCATCGCGGCGGAAACCAGCCGGTGAAAGATCTCCGTTCCGGAAAAATTTCCATCACCTCGCAGAACCACGGTTTCGCGGTCGATCCGGACTCCCTGCCGGACGATGTGGAAGTCACCCACGTGAACCTGAATGACGGCACAGTGGAAGGCATGCGTCACAAGACCCTCCCTGTTTTCAGCGTGCAATACCACCCCGAAGCCGCTCCAGGCCCGAACGACGCGAGTTATTTCTTCGAGGAATTCGCCGAGCTGATCGAAAGCACGAAGCAATAAACCCCGGATCCCGGACAAAGAGCGGAACACCCGTATCTGCCCCGGATTTCATATTTCAGATTCAAATTTTCAAATGAACACTATCATTGTTGGCCTCCAGTGGGGCGATGAGGGCAAAGGCAAGGTCGTCGATTATCTCACGGAGGACGCCGATGTCGTCGTGCGCGGCCAAGGCGGAAACAACGCCGGCCACACGGTCATCGCCAAGGGGACCAAATACGTGCTCCACCTCCTGCCTTCCGGCATTCTTTGGGACTCGAAGAAGAACATCATCGGAAACGGCGTGGTCATCGATCCCGTCGGACTCGTCCAGGAAATCCAACGCATCGAGAGCCAGGGAATCTCCATCACTCCGGAAAAACTGCTCATTTCAGACCGCGCCCACGTCGTGCTGCCATTCCACAAGGAACTCGACGCCGCCCGCGAAGCCGCTCTCGGCGACCAGAAGATCGGCACCACCAGGCGTGGCATCGGCCCGACCTATGCGGACAAGGTGAACCGCTGCGGCCTGCGCGTCGCGGATTTCCTTGATCGGGAGTTCACCGAGCAACAGATCACCCGCCGCGTCGCCGAAGCCAACGAGGTGCTCGCGCGTTACGATCTGACGATCTTCAAGGCGGAGGAGGTCATCGAGGAGGTTTACACGGCGTTCGAAAGACTCCGTCCGCACGTCACCAATACGATTCCCCTTCTCCACTCCTCGTGGAAAGCCGGAGAGTCCATCCTGTTTGAAGGAGCCCAAGGCACCCTGCTGGATATCGACTTCGGCACCTATCCCTTCGTCACCTCGTCCAATACCACGTCCGGCGGCTCCTGCACCGGCACCGGACTGCCACCCACGGCCATCCAATCCGTGATCGGCGTTTGCAAGGCCTACACCACCCGCGTCGGTTCCGGTCCTTTCCCGACCGGCGATGAAGGGCTTTCCGAATACCTCCACGGCCTCGGTCGCGAGTTCGGTGCCACCACCGGCCGCCCGCGCGGTTGCGGCTGGCTGGATACCGTCCTTTTGCGCTTCGCCTGTATGGTGAACGGTGTCACAGGCCTGGCGGTGACCAATGTCGATGGTCTTGACGAATACGACACGCTGCAGATCTGCACCAGCTACGACATCGACGGCACCATCCACGAACTCCCGCCTGCGGACCGCAAGGCGTGGGACAAGGCGGTTCCGGTCTATGAAACACTCCCCGGTTGGAAATCCGACACGACGGCGTGTGCCAGCTACGACGAACTTCCAGCCCAAGCGAAAGCCTACCTCACCCGCCTTGGCGAACTCTGCGGTGCTCCGATCTCCTTTGTCGGAGTCGGCCCGGACCGTGCCCAGACGCTGGTCGTCTGAGTTCATTCAATTTTCACCAGTCCCGCATACCCCCCTCATCCACCGGAATCATCCTCCGGCGAAATGAACGTGCCCCACCCCCTTGTGAAGTCCGGTTTCTTCAAAGCATCATCCACCGCCATGGCTACCCAGCCCGACATCCCCCGCCACGTCGCCATCATCATGGATGGCAACGGACGCTGGGCGAAGCAACGCGGGCTTCCGAGGCTTGAAGGACATCGCGCGGGGGCAGAATCCGTAAGGGAGGTGATGGAGGCCAGCATCGAGCTGGGTGTGGAGTACCTCACCTTATACGCGTTTTCCTCGGAAAACTGGAATCGTCCCGCGGCCGAGGTCACGGCCCTGATGGGTTTGCTCGACCGGTTTCTCAAGGAGAAGGCCAAGGATCTGGACCGTCAGAACGTGCGGCTGCTTGCCATCGGCCAGCTCGACAGACTGCCCGCAAAAACCCGTGCGTTGATCGAACAGATCCAGGAACGCACGACCAACCACACCGCCCTGACACTGGTTCTGGCGCTGTCCTATGGCAGCCGCGAGGAAATCGTATCGGCCGCTAAATCTTTGGCATCAGATGCGGTGGCAGGGATAATCGACCCCACGGATATCACCAACGAACTCTTCGCCTCGCGTCTTCATACGGCGGGAATGCCTGACCCCGACCTTTTGATCCGCACCTCCGGCGAAATGCGGGTATCCAACTTCCTGCTTTGGCAGATCAGCTATGCGGAGATGGTGATCGTTAAAAAATTCTGGCCGGAATTCCGCCAAGGCGACCTGTTTGAGGCCGTGCAGGAATACCAGCGGCGGCACCGGCGGTTCGGCGCGCTGTGAGATTCGGCGGGTGGATCCGGTTTGGCCTGAAACCTGAAGACGCCGCTTGAGATGCGACGGCGGCCCGCACTCTATCCGAGTCCTTCGAATCACAAGAAATCAAATGGCACAGGCGGCACCAAAGTGCCCTTGCCTCTTGATTTACCAGATCGGTCGCATGCGGATCACCTTTCACACCGTCGCCGGACAGAATGTCCACGGCAGATAGCGTCCAGAATCAACGCCCTCCTTTCTCCCACGACCACTGGGGCGCCGTCATTCTGACAACTGCTCCGAGGGACATCCCTTGCTGTGGAACTTTCTGAAATGGTAACAAGTCAGGAAGTTCATTTCTGGTATGAGCTTCCTCCAAAAGCAAAAAAACGGACCAAAATCGTTCGGTCCGTTTTTTAGTTAGGAATATCTCATGAGCCGGAACCAATCCGGATCACCTTCGACAAGGTCACATGCTCGGAATCTGAATGATTTTCGAGTATTCGAAGGAGTTCTGGCTGAAGAACTTGGCTTTTGCTTCGTCGCTTGCAAAGCTCCGCTTTTTGGCTTGATCGACGCCGAAGTCGGAAAGAACCGTCGTGGAGATCTGCACTGCGGTGACACGGCCTGCGGCAAATGTGGCTGGAGTAACCCCAGCCGGAGCTTCGGTCTCGATACCGGTGCCCAAGATGCGGAAGCTGTTATTATTCTTATCCACCTTCACCAGGTGATTCTTCACTTCAGTGGTCGGATTCGCTCCGCCGGAGGTTTCGGAAGTCTGGACGTAGAAAGTGACGGAAAACTGATAAATATTCTCACAAACGAAATTCTGCTCATCGGAAATATCCTGTGAGAAATTCTGGTTGAACACATCTTCCAGGGTGGAAACGTTTTTGTTGGGATCGGTCTGGGTCTCGCCGAGCAACTTGTCGAACGTCTCATCGGGATTCACCAACAAACGGTTCAGAACGAAAGTATCGAAGGTTCCGCCCGCCGCACCGGTGGAACCAATGGGATCCTTGTATTCGAGCTGGTATGCCACGCAGGAAACATCGCCGCCCCTGTCGTCCGAACCGCCGATGTTGCCGTCATAGCGGTCGGTCGCGGCGGTGAAGAAGATGAGTTTCGTGGCGTTGGTGCTGGTGAGGTTCTGACCGATGGAACTGTCATCGGCGATCGCCGAAAGCCATTCGTTCGTATTGCCCTTGCGGGTGACCAGTGATTCAAGATCGCGTGCCATCGTATCAATCATCGCTTTCGCCTGACGCGCCGCGCGCAGCTCTGATCGGCTGCGGTTCCAGGTATCCAAGGCGATCGAGGTGATGCCCACCAACACCGAGATGATGATGGTGGTGATGAACATGGCCACCAACAACTCCACCAAGGTGAAGCCGGTTTTTTTGGAGGAAATCCGTTGGGTTTTCATAAAATGTTGGAAAAAGGATTAACGGCGGACGGCCAGATTGCGGGTGAAGACGGGAGTCTTCATGTTGTTGAAGCTGTTGGCGAATGCCGAACCGGAGAAGAAGGCGGCGTTTTTCGCCGGCAGCATGTAGAAATCCGCGGCAAAGGCGATAACCGCATCGGAATAGGTGCTTCCGCTTGACGCCGTGTTCTGCGTGTCCTTCGGATCCACGATCTTGCCCGGATCACCCAGTTCGAGACCCGCGTTGTTCCCGTTGCCGAAAACAAGCTGGGTGCATTTCACCAGGTAAACCGCTCCTTCAACGGCGGAGATATCACCGGTATTTTCATTGCTGAACAGGTTGTCACTGGCTTTGCGTGCCATGGAAACAACGATGAAATCCTTGCCCGGGATCTTGTCCTTCACCGAAGCGACCGGCTCGGGTGTCCCGTCCGTCCTCACACGGGTCGGATCCGCATTGCCCCGGTACTGATAGACCAGCAACGCGTCGGCAGCGGTGTCGGACCCTTCGATGAAATTGAACGCCTTGTCAAAACCGGTGGCGATGTCCGTGGTCTCCTCCCCCTCTCTCAGGGTGACGAGTTCTTGCTCGAGCGCGGATGCCAAGCGATCGGCCTCCTGCACATTGATGGACTTGCGGATGCCCTCGGCGGCAGGTGAGAACACCAGCATGAAGCCCGTCAGCAGGACTGCCAGCACACCGATGGCGATGACGGTCTCCAGAAGGGTGAATCCACGATGAAGGGATGAAGGTGAGGATTTCATGACTTAGAATTTGCTTCCTGTGCTGAGGGATTTGATGGTGGGGGAAATTTGCTCGGGGCTGCGATAGATCGAAGTCCGGCCGTTTCTCCAGACCACGAAACCACCGAAATCCCTTTTGCCCGAGGACGTCACACGAGGCTGCTCGGTAGGAGCGTTGACATTGCGCGATCCGGTCCCGATGACAAAACTGGCACCGGGTGTGGTGCAGATGCCTTCGGAATTGAATTCGTAGGCATAATAGGAACCCGCGTATGCGTTGGAAGCTCCGGAAAGGGGTTCCACTTCAATGCTTCCACCGTCTCCCTTTTTGCTGAAGTTTTCACTGAAATACACCTGATCCGGAAGCAAGGCGCCGCGGCTCGACATCACCCATCTGGTAGGCCGTCCACCGGCATCCAGATTCCGGCTGCCGTCCGGATTGAGTTCTTCGGCAACGACAACCATCCGGCGGAGGTTGTCACTGCTGGAGCTGGTCAGATCCTTGGCGATGAGAACACGGGCGAAAATGCGCTGGCCGACCGCGATTGAACGCGCTTCGTCAAACAACGATTCCGCGCTCGCCACACCACTCGAAACCCCTTTGCCGCCCATGTTACCAATGCCGATGGCACCGGCTGTCATCAGAATGGACATGATGACAATGACGACCAGCATCTCGACCAGCGTGAAGCCGTCGCGTTGCCGCCGTGAGGAAAAATTCAAATCGTTTGAGTTCATGGGTTTTAAGGCTCGTTTTGATGGAAAGTGGTTCAATATTTGTAAATCGCAAGTGCAAATGTCAATACATCGCATTTACGCTTTGTTTTTATTCTCGGGATATCGGCCTTGATGAGGACCCGTAGCCCACAACCATGCCGGACCCACCATGTCGCGGATGTCGCGCCGGGTGGCGACCCAGCCGAGCAGTTCTTTTGCCAAAGTCGGGTCAGCGACCAAGGATGGCGGATCTCCTTCACGACGAGGGCCGTATTTCACCGGGACGGTTTTCCCTGAGACCGCCTCGACAGCGGTGATGATCTCTTTCACCGAAACTCCTACTCCGGTGCCAAGGTTGCATCGGACGGATGGCCCGCCTGCGGCGAGATGATCAAGCGCGCGGGCGTGGGCGTCGGCAAGGTCGTCCACATGGATATAGTCGCGGATGCAGGTGCCGTCCGGAGTGTCGTAGTCGGTGCCGAAAACCTCGACATGCTCGATTTCCCCGGTTACAGCCATCATCACCCGTGGGATGAGGTGGGTTTCCGGGTTGTGATCCTCCCCGATCAGACCGTCCGGAGAACATCCGCTGGCGTTGAAGTAACGGAGGCAGGCGCTGCGAAGACCCCAGGCTGTGTCGCAATCCGCGAGGATCCGCTCCACCATCAGCTTGCTCATGCCATACGGGTTGATGGGGTTCTGCTGGTTCGTCTCCGTGATGGGGAGCTTGTCCGGCACACCATAAGTCGCACAGGTTGAGGAAAAAACAAAAACCTCACAGCCGAATTCCTGCATGACCTGGAGCAGCTTGATGGGCTCGGCGGTGTTGTTCTGATAATACTTCAGCGGGTTCGTCACCGATTCTCCGACATAGGCGTAGGCGGCGAAATGAATCACCGCGCCGAACTGATGTTTCTCAAACAAGGAACGCACCAATGCCTGATCGCCCACCTCACCGACCACCAACTCGACGGATTCGTCGATAATGGCTTGGTCGTGACCGAATACGAGATTGTCCAGTACCACGATTTTCCGGCCTTGTCCCGCAAGGAGCCGGACGGTGTGGGAGCCGATGTAGCCAGCTCCTCCAGTGACGAGAATCGGTGCGCTTTGATCAATCATAAGTTTGCGCAGAGAGGAAACCGGAGAAACCACTCCTCTGTCAACCCATGGGAGCCGGAAGTGAAAAATTCTCACAAAATCCGGTCGAATAGAATTCCGACCTGTGCTGTCTTAACGGCATGAATAAAAACTTCCGTTCGCTGGCCGGTGCGGCGTTGGCCGCCTTGACCGCCCTCGCCTCCACGTCCTGCTATTATGATCCCTACGCCACCACAACTGTCGGAGGCAGCTACAGCAGCGGGGGATATGGCGATGGCTACGGTTACGGTGGCAGTTCGTTCAGCACCTCCGTTTTTGTCAGCACCGGCGATCCTCGCTGGGGTTACGATCCTTATTGTTACAGCTACTACGACTACAGCCGCCGTTGCTACTATGATCCCTACCTGAATGGTTATTACCCCGTCGGATATCGCCCACCCGTGGTTTACGGGGTTCCCCATCCGGGTGGTTGGCGTCCCGGCCACGGCTACTGCCCGCCACCCCGCTACGTTTCCCATGGCTACATTTCGGATTACCGCAACCGCGAGGGCCGTTACCGGAACAGCAATTACAAATGGGCCAGAGAAGTCCGCCAGGCTCCACAAGGAGGACGTGTGCAAGGCAGCCGTCCGCCACAAGGCGGCTTCCAACGGAACGATTCTCCGCGAAACGGGTCGCGCCCGGATAACTTCAACCGCCCGTCGAACAACTTCTTCGAGCGGCCGTCCGGCAGTGGTTCACGCCCATCGACCAACGATTCGCGTCCGTCCGGAGGCTACTCCCGCGACCGCCAGCCGAGCAGTCAGAACGGCCGGGAGTCGAGGGAAAGCTACCGTCCGCAAAGCGGGAACCGTGAAAGCAACCGCCCGCAAAGCGGGAACCGCCCACCAGAGCGCTTCAACAGTCCGGTGACAAACCCGTCGCAGCGGCAGTCCTACCAAGGCCAGCGTCCGCAGCAGGGCCAGCGCGCCGTACCACAAAATTTCGGCAACCAACGCCCTCAGCCCCAGAGGCAACAACAACCTCAGGCAGGCCGTGGTTCCGGAGGCAAGAAGCAACCCCGCCAGGAAGAAGGCCGGGTGCAAGGCTACCGCTGATCCGATCAATCCAGACGCCGGATACTCCCCGCCTCCCGCCGCTCCCTGTCGCGGCGGAGGCGTTTCAGGGAAACCCGGGGGCGTAAGAGCCAGCGGCCATAAGCCCAGCCGGCCAGCCCGCCGCCAAAGTGGCAGGCATGTCCCACGTGGGAAAATCCGACGATTCCCATGACCGGCTCCATCAAGGCCATGGCCAGTTCCACGGTCAGGACAGCAAATCCCAGAACCCGACCGGACACAAACAACGGCATCATCCGGGACTGCGGAGAGAGTGTCGTCGTCAGCAGCAACAGCGCGAGACACCCTCCTGAAAGTCCGACAAGCAACGGGGCTCCTTGCCCGCCCGGGGCAAGCGTCAGGTGGCCCAAACCTCCACCCAAAATTCCGAAAATCACGGCTTTCATCATGGTCGCCTGTCCCGTCATGTGCTCAACCCGTGAACCGACGAGCAGGATCAGCAGCGAATTCATCACCACGTGGATCCACCCGCCATGCAGCAGGCCGTAGCTGAAAACCTGCCAGATTCGGCCTGAAAGGACTCCGCCGCGACTCAGACCGAACCATTCGAACCATCTCCATGCAGGCTGCTGGTCGGGGCCGCCTGCCGCGGTGACCACCAATTGGATCGCCAGAACCACCGCCACACAAGCCCAGGAGGCTGGAGAGCTCCGGAGCTGGCGCAGGTTGCGCGCGGCATTAGCAAACG
Organism: Luteolibacter yonseiensis; assembly: GCF_016595465.1. Lineage (NCBI taxonomy): Bacteria > Pseudomonadati > Verrucomicrobiota > Verrucomicrobiia > Verrucomicrobiales > Verrucomicrobiaceae > Luteolibacter > Luteolibacter yonseiensis. Next base: position 123,877 of record NZ_JAENIK010000013.1, read on the forward strand.
GAGCACCCGATGAATTCATACAGGTGCGCGGTCCGGTTCGATTCTAATGGATCATTCTTACTCCACCACCCGTGCCCGTGGCTCCCGCTTGGCGACATCCTCCACGCTCGGGCTGGTCACAAACGGACCGCCTTCCAATGGAGCCACCCCAGTGGTCGCCACGTCAGGCATGTCGGTGGGACGTCCCGCCAACGGGAAATCCTTGCGCAACGGGAAAAACGGATACCCTTCCCACATGAGGATGCGCTTCATGTTCGGGTGACCCGTGAATGGAATGCCCATCATGTCCCACACCTCGCGCTCATGCCAGTCCGCGCCGACCCATACGTCCGTCACCGATGGCACGGTCTCGTCCTCGCCCACCTTCGCCTTCACGCGCAGGTGCTTGGAGTCATCCAGCGTGGCGATCTCATACACCATTTCGAACCGTGGGTCGTCGCCAAAGTGATCAAGGCTGGAAATATCCAGAATCATCTCGTAACCGAGATCCTTCCGGCATTTCGACAGCACATCGTGCAGGGAGCCGAGCTCCACCCGCACCGTGTGCTCGCCACGGAATTCCACCGTTTCCCAAATCTTTTCTCCGAAGGCTTCCCGGAGCTTGGTGACATCGTCTGCTGCTGACATGTTTGAAAATCGTTGAAAATCAGGCGTTCTCCTCGAGGAACACTTTTTTCTGGTCCATCGTGGATTCCTCGCCCTCGATCTTCCGCTGGAGTTTCATCAACCCCTCGATGAGGGCCTCGGGCCGTGGCGGACAACCGGAAATATAAACGTCCACCGGGATGAGCTTGTCGATTCCCTGGAGCACCGCGTAGCTGCGGTACATGCCGCCGGAAGACGCACAAGCACCCATCGCGATGCACCATTTCGGCTCCGGCATCTGATCCCAGACCCGCTTCACGGCGAGCGCCATCTTATAAGTCACAGTGCCTGAAACAATGAGAACGTCCGCCTGGCGCGGCGAGAAACGCATGACCTCCATCCCGAAGCGGGAGATGTCGAAACGGCTCGACGCCGTCGCCATCAGCTCGATGGCACAACAGGCGAGTCCCATCGGCATGGGCCACAAGGAGTTCTTCCGCATCCAGTTGATGGCGGCATCCACGCGGGTGATGATCACATTTCCTTCGATCTTCGAATCGTAGGCCGTGTGGAGAGTGCTTGAAGAAGGGCTGACCATGGTTCGTTACTGCTGGCGGAAGTGTGCCCCCGCTCGCCCGACGTCTCAAGACGTTTGTGAAATTTTTCACAAGGAAACCGCCCTTCCCTCGCTTGATGGACCGAGGCGGGCGGTTGATTCAGGAAAACGAATAACCGTCAGCCGCATCAATCGCGGTTTCTGGAAACGGAACGAAACCCCAGACCCGCCAAGCTCAACAACATGAATACGGCGGTGGAAGGCTCCGGGATGCTGTTGAGGAAGACTTGGTTCCAGTTGGCGTGTGACGCCCCTTGCGCTCCGCCGAAATCCACCCTCGGAGCGGAGATGAGCGGAGTTCCGGTGATCCCGTTGATACGCATGGTTCCATCGACTGCCAAGGAGGTCTGCGTCGGAGAATACCAGTAGAGGGTGTATTGGTGATACCCGCCGCCGCTTCCTTCCAAGGTATAAATCTGTCCGCCGGAGGTTCTGACGAAAGGGTCGCCGTCAGCTTGGGCGCCGAAGTACATGTCAAACCGTTCGGTGCCTGTGTAAAATCTCGCCAGCATCACGTTTCCCGCATCCGGAGTCTCCACAATCCGGAGATTCACGGACAACATCCATCCGAGGGCGGTAAATCCATTCTCCAAAGAAGTCAGGGAGTAACTGTAAATTCCGAACTGGGAACCCGAGTTCAAATCGATCGACCAGGCGTTGACTCCAAAATCGTTCGTCACAGGATTCCGCGTGGCGTTTCCAGGCGCGTTGAGAATGAATCCTTCGGATACGGGATCCGCGGAACCAAAATGTTGGAGTAGAATCGCGGCGGAAGAATGCGAGACAAGGCATGCGGACAAGAGAAGGAGGGCAATGTAGGGCTTCATGGGATTCTCGACCGCAAAACAGTACGATCTAACACAATACAACCGGATCCCACGTATCATGGCGAGGAGATTTTCCAATATCGGCGTCGCCATGAGACATGAACCCGATGCCGGAAATTTCATGCGGCTCCGGCCTTCCGTTTTCCCGCAACAAGATAGGAATCAGGCGGCCCGCCACGTGACAATTCCGTCAATCGACGATTCTGGTAGCCCTCCACACTTGTCCGGCTATGCTGCCAACGCACATGGAGTTGTTTCTCATCGATGCCATCGGCCCGTTTTTCAGGGACTATGAGAACGAGCGCGTGAACTGGTCGAAAATCCCGTTTTCCCATCTCTACGGAGCCGGGGAATCACGGTGGGCGCGAATCGAGACGGACCTCCGGACTTTCGCCCGGGAAGTTTCCGAGCAAGGTTACAACGCGGTCACGCTGGATGATTTGGCGCATCTCGCCCCCCACCCCTTGCACGAGCCGGAGGTCAGTGCGGAAATAGAGCTTTTCCGCGAGAAATTCCGAAAACTCTTCCAGATCCTCCATCACGAGTTCCGGCTGCAGATCTACCTCACCACCGACGTGCTGCCGATGACCGCCGCGGTCACCGCCGCGCTGGGGAACGACACGGAAAAGCTGGAAAACTATTACCTGCAGCTCGTGCGCGGCGTGCTGGATGATTTTCCGGAACTGGCCGGACTCATCCTCCGCATCGGCGAGAGCGACGGCCACGACGTGCAGGACCCCATCCGCACCCAGCTCCACCTGACCACGTCGAAGGAGACGAATCACCTGCTGAGGCGCCTCCTGCCCGATTTCGAGAAACGCGGGAAAAACCTCATCCTCCGCACTTGGACCGTCGGCGCGCACCGCATCGGCGACCTTATCTGGCACAGTGGGACGCTTGCGGACACCTTCACCGGCATCAACTCGCCGAATTTCATTATTTCGATGAAGCACGGCGAGAGCGATTTCTTCCGCTACCTGCCGCTCAACCGCGCGTTTTTCAGCCTGCCGCACCGGAAAATCATCGAGATGCAGGCCCGCAGGGAATATGAAGGGGCGGGTGAATATCCGTCGTTCATCGGGCGGGATTGCGAACGCTTCGCACGCGAGCTCGCCGGAGCTCCGAACATGGCCGGCATGTCGGTATGGTGCCAGACCGGTGGTTGGCACCGCTTCGGCCGGCTCGCATTCCTGGAGGAAAACAACCGGGATGTCTGGATCCGGCTCAACACCGCCGCAGCCATCGGGGTTTTCAAACACGGCAAGTCCGTGGAGACGATCATCGGCGAATTTTCAGGACATGAGAACGCCCCCGCCGTCCTGGAGCTCCTGCACCACGCGGACACCGTCATCCACGAACTGCTCTACATCGAGGAATTCGCCCGGCAGAAACTGTTCTTCCGCAGGGTCCGCGTGCCGCCGATGCTGCACATGTATTGGGACTGCATCTTCATCAACCACGGTGTCCGGAAGATTGTCTCCCACTTCATCACGGATCCCGAGCGCGCGCTCCGTGCGGGCGAAGCCTGCGCCGCCCTGTTTCCCCGGATGGTCGAACTCGCGGAGAGCGCCGGTCTTCCAGTGGATGACATCGAGCACATGCGTGACGCCTTCGGACTCATCCTGCTCGCCCGGCGTTATTATTTCCTGCCTTTCACGGAAGAAATGGCCGGAGAAATCCGCGCCGCCAAGAAGGCCTACAAAGCCCGCTGGCCGAAGCAGATCCGCCAGCGCTACCGCATCAAGGTCTCCTTCGAACCGTTCAAGCTCAAGCGCCACACCATCGCCCTGGGCATCCGGCTGATGGTGAGGAAGAAGCGTGGCTACCGCCTTTTCGACCACCTTTTCACGCTGAATCTTCTCAGCCACGCCTACCGGATCTTCCGCACCCGCGCGCCGCAGGCACTGCCGAAGTTCATGCGGGAATCCGCGATGGGGGTGGATGTGCTTTTTAAGTAGCAAGTTTGCCGGTTTTCAGTTTTCAGAGAAGAGGTGTTGCGGCATCTCCATTGGAACCGAACTCTTAAAACCAGCAGACTCCTTTCCATGCGCACCCGCTTCGCCCCAAGCCCCACCGGTCGCCTCCATCTGGGCCATGTGTTGGCCGCGAGGGTGGCTCACTCGCTCGCACGTAAGGCGGAGGGGATTTTCCTGCTGCGCCACGAAGACATCGACGGACCAAGGGTAAGAGAGGAGTTTTACGAAGGCATCGAGGAGGATTTGAAATGGCTCGGGCTGGACTGGGATGGAGAACCGCTGCGTCAGACCGGGCGTATCCCGGCATACGAGACGGCGCTGCATGCGCTCAAGGAAAGGAATCTGGTTTATCCCTGCTTCTGCACCCGGCGTGAAATCCAGGAAGAATGGGCACGCATCGGGGCCGCGCCGCAAGGGCCGGAGGCCCCTGTCTATCCCGGCACCTGCCGGTATCTGACGGAGAAATCGCGGCGGGAAAAAGTCCGCTCCGGCATTCCCTACGCGTGGCGTCTTGATGCGGACAAGGCCGGCGTGCTGACGGGTCCCCTCACCTTCCACGATCTCCGCTTCGGCGAAATACCGGTGGATCCCAAGCTGCTGGGCGATGTGGTGCTCGCCCGCAAGGACATCGGCACCGCATACCATCTTGCGGTGGTGGTGGACGACGCCTTTCAGGAAATCACCCACGTCACGCGCGGCGAGGACCTTCTTTCCTCGACCCATGTCCACCGGCTCCTGCAGGAGCTGTTGGATCTGCCGGAACCAATCTACCTCCACCACGAATTGGTCGTGGATGAAAACGGCAACCGCCTCGCGAAACGAAACGCCGCGCTATCGATCGCCACACTGCGCGAAAGAGGCATGACGCCAGCGGAGGTGCTTTCCATGATCAAACCGTGAGTCCATGCCTCCGACCACCTACATCTGGCTTTTTCTGGCAGGCTTCGGCGGCGGTTTCATCGACGCGATCGCCGGAGGCGGCGGTCTCATCACCGTGCCCGCGCTCCTGGCATCCGGCCTGCCGCCGCAGATCGCGCTCGGCACGAACAAACTCCAATCTTCATGCGGCACCGCCCTGGCCGTTCTCCGGTATGCGCGCGCCGGGCTCATGACAACTCCGTGGCTCCGGCTTGCGGCGATATTTTCATTTTTCGCCAGCATGGGAGGCGCCTACGCGGTGAGTCTGCTGAACAAGGATCTGCTGCGGCAGATCATCCCCTGGATGTTGGCCTCGGTCGCCATCTACACGGCGCTCAACCGGAAGTTCGGCGTTCATCCGGGGAAGACGTGGATTCCGCCACTGGTCTTCGCCATGGCATTTGGAATCACCTTGGGATTTTACGACGGATTCTTCGGCCCCGGGACCGGTTCGTTCTGGACCATCGGACTGGTCGCCTTGTTGGGAATGGACCTGCGCCACGCCACCGGCTACACCAAGGCGGTGAATCTCGCCAGCAACCTCGGATCGCTCGGAATTTTCCTCGCCATGGGGAGCGTCCATTTTCCCGCCGCCGGGGCGATGATCGCGGGACAGGTCTTCGGAGCCCGGCTGGGCTCGGGCCTGGTCGTCCGCAAGGGCGCGGCGTTCATCCGCCCGGTCTTTCTCTGTGTCGTCTTCGTGATGACTCTGAAACTGATGTGGGATTTCTGGGGATGACCGGGATTCGGCCTCCCCCGTCAGGCGGGAATCCACCTTTCTCCCTATCACCAACAAGCCCCGGCACCTCTCGGCACCGGGGCTTGTGATCAAGAAAATCCGGCTCTCACTTCCGGCGGCGGCGCAGGAGCATGAATCCGGCCGCTGCTCCGAGGAGGGCGGTGGACGGTTCCGGGATCACGGTGAGGACACCGGTGGTGGTGAATTGCGAGGTATCCCACGTCAGACCGCCACCGAGCGGTTGCGAGAAGCTGAACTGTGGCGTGCTGTCGCCGGTGAAGGAGCCGAAGTTCGCCAGATCGAAGCTGTCTCCGGCCAGCGGGCTGTAGCTGAGCAGGATGTTGATCAACGAGCTGTTTCCAAGGTTGAGCACACCGCTGGTGTTGATGCGGTCGTTCGTTCCGTTGCCGGTGATCTCGGCATTGAAGATGCCTTGCAGGTCGAGGTTTTCAAAGCTGATGGCACCGACGCCACCGTTGCCCGGATTGATGGATCCTCCGCTGTTGACGATGGAGCTTCCCGCGATGGAGGTGGCCGTGCCCGCCAGAATCGCGCTGTTGGCCACGGTGACGCCAGTGGTGGCGCTGAGCGCCCCGGTCACCAGAAGCGTTCCGGCGCTGACGAGGGTGGCTCCGGTGTAGCTGTTCGTTCCGGAGAGGGTGAGGATGCCGGTTCCTTGTTTGGTGAGTCCGCCGTCGATGCCTGCGACTCCGCCGTGGACCAGATTCGAGGTGACGGTGACGCCGAAACCATTGCTGTCGATGATGGCTCCACCCTCGAGCACGTTGGTCGTCACACCGCTGACAAATGTGGCGCTGGCGGCGCCGGCCTTGAGGGTGCCTCCATCGAAGTTGAGATTTCCGGCCCCCGCGCCCGCACCTTTCACAACCGCGGTGGTGGCAAGCACCCCGCCTTTCAGATTGTAATTCGCCGCACCCGCCCCGGCCGCAAGGGTGACGTTGCCGTTGGCATTGAGCGTGCCGCCGGTTTGATTGTAGGTTCCCGTGCCCCCGGCGTTTCCGACAACCACCTTGTTGGTGACGGTGAGAGTACCTCCGGCCTGGTTGAGCACACCCGCACCGCCATCGCCGACGGCGATCAGTGACGAGCCCCCGGTGAGATTGACGGTCGCGGTGCCGTTGATATTGACAGTGGAGACACCACCCACCCCGTTCGCCGATTCACCGATGCGGAAGACCCCCCCGGTGCTGAAACTGGACGAGCCGTTGAAATTCACCGTGGGCGAGGAGGTGTAGCCGGACACGCCGTTGGAATAACCGATCGAGAAATTCGCGCTGGAAAGAACGGCGTTGTTGTTGAGGGTCAGGCTGGTCGCGGCGTTGTTGGTGCCGTTTCCGCGACCCACTCCGACGTAACTCGTCACGGTGGTCGTGCCGCCGTTGATCTCCACCGCGGCATTGGGAGATGAGGCGCTGTTGACGGAGCCGACGATGAGTTCGGCATTGATCTGGTTGGTCTGGGCGAGCGGCGCTCCCGTCGTCCCGCCAAGCTGGAGCAGACCGTTGTTGACGACGACTCCGAGGGCATTGCCGCCGGTTCCACCCGCCAGGGTGTTGGTGCCGGTGGTGTTTGTCAGGCTGAGGGTGCCTGCGCCGTTTTTCGTGAACGAACCCGTGCTGTTGGAAAGAACCTGGCCGGAGAAGGTGAGGTCGTTCGCGGTATCGATGGTTCCACCGCCGAGTCCGATGGTGAAGCCACGGTCCGAAACGGTGGCGCCTCCGGTGTGAAGCAGACCACCGCCGCTGAAGACGAGGTTCGAGGATGCGGAGGAAGATGCGCCGATGCCGCTGTTCACGCCTCCGTTCGCGATCGAGGAGACACTGAGTGTCCCGCCGCTGAGGACGGTGGCACCGGTATAACTGTGTGCGGAGCTGGAGAAAGCGAGCGTGTTCGCTCCGACCTTGATGAATCCGAGCGAACCGTTCGCGGTGTCGGTGATGTCGGAACCGTAGGTGAACGTGTTGTTCGCATTTCCGTTCGCGGTGGTCGCCTCGGTGGTGTCGATGCCGATGTGCGCTCCGGCGGGAAGGTTGAACTTCCCGCTGGTGTTCGCGCGGATGGCGTCGAAATCCGCCGCGGTGAAGGACCCGGTGGTTCCCACACCCACCGCGATTCCACCACCCGGAGCGATGGTCATCCCGGCACCGCTGCCGCCGCCCGTGGTATAGCCCGGGAGGGACTGGGTGCGCTGGAAGGAGATCGTCCCCGCGTTGATGGTCGTGTCTCCGGTGTAGGTGTTCGCACCGGACAGGATGAGCACGTTCGTGCCGTTCTTGGTCAGGCCGCCGCCGGTGGAAACGGCATCCGTCAGGAGGTTCTGCGTGATGGTGATGGCGTTGCCATTGCTGTCGATGATCGCGCCGCCCGCCTTGACGAAGGCGTTGTTCAGACCGCCCATGAAGGCACCCGAACTGGTGCGGGCCCGCAGGGTGCCGCCGTTGAAGTTGAAGGTGGCGGTGCCGGCGACCTTGGCCACGTTGTTCACGGCAAGGACTCCGCCATCCAGATTGACTGTGGCCGTGGCCGTGGCGTTGTTGCCGAGACGCAGGGTGGTGGCGGTGACCGTCTGCGTGCCGCCGCCGTTGGCGAGAGCGCCGGTCAGGCCGCTCGCCGCGTTCTGCATGTTGAGAGTTCCATTTCCAGCCCCTCCCTGGCCCAGCGTGAGGACACCCAGGTTCGCGCTGCCGCCCGAGACGTTCCAGACGCCGGTGCTGGTTTCACCGATCCATGTCTCACCCGCCGTGATGTTGAAGAGTCCGCCGGTCTGGTTGAGAGTCCCGGAACCGGCGCCGCTGGCTCCGATGATGGTGGCGCTGCCGGCATTCGCCGCTTTGTTGAAAGTGCCGCCCGTCATGTTGAGGACGCCTGTCCCTCCCGACCTTCCAACCGCCAGCCATTGCGCTTGGTTGACGGTTCCGCCACTGATGTTCATGACACCCTGGCTGCCGGTGCCCGCACCGACCCACAGCTCGGAACTGTTGTCGAGCTGGCCGGCTGAAATGTTGAGCACGCCCTTGCCGGCGTTTGCCAGGTTCAGACGGCCGCCGACCACGATGTTCTGGCGATCCGCGCTACCGGTGTTGGTGAATGTCCCGCCCGCGATGTTGAGCGTGGCGGTGGCTCCGGCCGTGCCGTTCGCCTCACCGATGTTGATTTGTCCGCGGGCGGCGAGCGAGCCCCCGTTCAGGTTGTAGGTGCCGCCGGCGTTCGTCGCCGTGCCCATGCGGAACCAGCCACCGCCCATGGTCACCACTCCGGCATCCTGCTGCCAGGTGCTTGTGGTGCTGGTGCCGACGGTGCCGGTCAGGATGTCGTTGGTCGTGTGGTTGGTGTCGATGATGACGGTCCCGTTGTTGCTGACATCCACATTGATCGGACCGGGAACCACATCGTTGTCCCAGTTCGTGGCCACATCGAAGTTTCCGGTGGTGCCATCCCAGATACCGGCGGCATGGACACCGGTGTAGGAAACGAGCATGGTGGCGATCGAGGTTCCGAGGATGAATGAGGAACGGGACAATTTCATATGTGGCGTGGGTTCAGGGGTTTTGTTGGGTTGGGAACGGTGCCGTTTGACCGGATTCCGATGGGTATGGGGAGAAACCGGCGACCACGTTCATCCGGCAGAAGAAGACTTCACCCGGGCCGGGTCAACATCATACGCCCGACTAACCCTATTGAGGGGGGGCCTCGGACGGGACGGGCGGATGCGGTCGGATCGGGAGGACAAGCCCGGATTCCGGCCGGATCCGGGCACGATCCGGTGCGTTCCGGGCCATTTTCAAAACCGCGCCAGCCCCCCACCATTCCGGCTTGATAGTTCGCCGGGAAAAATGAAACCTGCGCCTCCATGTCCGCAGCCGTCCAACATACTCTCGCTGGCCAAGCCACTCTTGAAGGCACTTCCCTCCATACCGGAGAGAAAGTCACACTCACTCTCAAACCCGCTCCGGAAGGCCACGGATTCAAATTCCGCCGCATCGATCTGCCCGATCAACCGTTCATCAATGCCGACGTGGACAAGGTCCAGACGGTCGAACGCGCGACGACCCTCGCCGAGGGATCGGTCAAGGTTCACACCGTGGAGCACGTCATTTCCGCCCTCACCGGCATGGGCGTGGACAACGCGCTCATCGAGATGGACGCCAACGAGCCGCCGATCGGCGACGGCTCTTCCCGACCGTTCGTGGAAATGATCAAAAAGGTCGGCATCGTGCCCCAGAACGCGATCCGCAAGGTGTGGGAAATCCGCGAGCCCATCCACCAGGAAATGGGCGATGGCACCATCATCACCATCGTCCCTTGCAAGACATTCAAGGTTTCGGTCACCAACGTCGGCCCGGAAGGACGCTTCACCCAGTATTTCTCCACCGAGGTCACTCCGGAGGTTTATGAGAAGGAAATCTCCGCGGCGCGGACCTTCGTCTATTATGAGGATGTGAAACCGTTGCTCGAAAAAGGACTGATCAAGGGCGGCTCCCTGGAGAGTGCCGTCGTTATCCGTGGCAATGAGATCATGTCGAAGGAATCGATGAGATTTCACAACGAGTTCGCCCGTCACAAGGCGCTCGACCTCATCGGCGACCTGATGCTTGCCGGCGTCCGCATCCTCGGCCACGTCATCGCCGTGAAGCCCGGCCATGGCCCGAACACCAAGATGGCGGCCAGGCTGAAGGCGGAATACACCCGCATGCGTTCGATGGTTCCCGCGGACGTGAACCTCCCCGACGGCGAGAGCGTGCTGGACATCAACGAGGTGATGAAAATCCTGCCGCACCGCTATCCGTTTCTCATGGTGGACCGCATCGTCAGCTTCGAAGGCGACAACCTCTGCACCGCGATCAAGAACGTCACGATCAACGAGCCGTATTTCGCCGGACACTTCCCCGGCCACCCGATCATGCCGGGAGTGCTCCAGCTTGAAGCAATGGCGCAGGTTTCCTCCGTTCTCATGCTGCGCAAACCGGAGAACACCGGAAAGATCGGCTACTTCATGAGCGCCGACAACGTGAAATGGCGCCGCCCGGTCATGCCCGGCGACACGATTTTCATCCAGACGGAGATCCTCAGGATGCGCGGCTCCATCGGCCAGACCCGCGCCCGCTGCCTCGTCAACGGCGAGGTCGCCTCCGAGGCGGAACTCAAGTTCGCGCTGATGGACCGGTGACGAAGAAGTTGAGAGTGGAAGGTTGAGAGTTGAGAGAAAGAAGTCATCAAAACTTTCCTCGCCCCCTGTCATCCTTCCACCGCTCTTCCACCTGCCTCTGACCCTCAACACTCAACTCCAAACTCTCAACTTTCTTATGTCCGAACGCAAGACACTCGACGAACGCGCCCAGATGACCGACCTCGAAAGGGTCCGCCACTCCTCAGCCCACGTGATGGCCACCGCCATCCTGCGGCTCTGGCCCGACGCGCAGTTCGCTTACGGCCCGCCGATTGAAAACGGCTTCTACTATGATTTTGAAATGAAGCACCGCGTCACACCGGATGACTTCGAGAAGATCGAGGCGGAGATGAAGAAGATCGCCAAGGAGAACCAGAAGTTCGAATACAAGGCGATCTCCCGCGAGGAGGCGAAGGCGATGGCGGAAAGCGGCCGTCTCGGCGGACTCGGCGAGCGTCCGGGCAATCCCTCGCGCTTCAAGCTGGACCTCATCGACAAGATCCCCGAGGGCGAGCAGATCTCCTGCTTCCAGAATGGCGACTTCATCGACCTCTGCGCGGGTCCCCACGTCGGCTATACCTCCAAGTGCAAGAACGTGAAACTGATGTCGGTTTCCGCGTCATTCTACCTGGGTGACGAGTCGAAGGGCAGTCTCCAGCGTCTCTACGGCACGGCGTTCGAAAACAAGGAGGATCTGGAATCCCATCTCACCCGTCTGGAAGAGGCGAAGAAACGCGACCACCGCCGCCTCGGCAAGGAGCTCGGTCTTTTCCACATCGACGAAATGGTCGGCCAAGGACTTATCCTCTGGAAGCCCAAGGGCGCGCTGGTCCGCCGCGCTCTGCAGGAGTTCATCACCGGAGAGCTGGACAAGCAGGGCTATTCCCAGGTGTTCACTCCCCATATCGGCAAGCTGGACCTCTATCGGACATCCGGGCATTTCCCCTACTATCAGGAGAGCCAGTATCCGGCCATCGCCGAGCGCGACGTGTTGGAAAAACTCGCCGATGAGGACGCGACCTGCGCCACGCTGATCAACGGACTGTCGGACGGCACCTACGAGGGCTACCTGCTCAAGCCGATGAACTGCCCGCACCACATCAAGATCTACGCGAGCGACCACCACTCCTACCGCGACCTGCCCGTGCGGCTCGCGGAGTTCGGCACGGTGTACCGCTGGGAGCAATCCGGCGAGCTCGGCGGCATGACCCGCGTGCGTGGTTTCACACAGGATGACGCCCACCTTTTCTGCACTCCCGACCAGGTCGCGGAAGAAGTCACCGGCTGTCTCGAACTGGTGAAGAAGGTTCTCAAGACCCTCGGCATGCACGAATACCGCGTGCGTCTTTCCCTGCGTGACCCGGAGTCGGACAAATACGTCGGCGATCCGGAAAACTGGGACAAGGCGGAAGCAGCGCTGCGCCACGCCGTGCAGACACTGGGCGTGGACTACACCGAAGAACTCGGTGAAGCCGCCTTCTACGGACCGAAGATCGACTTCGTCGTCAAGGACGTCATCGGCCGCGACTGGCAGCTCGGAACGGTCCAAGTGGACTACAACCTGCCCGTGCGCTTCGGTCTGACCTACGTGGGAGCGGACAACGCCCAGCACGTTCCCGTGATGATCCACCGCGCGCCGTTCGGTTCGCTGGAGCGTTTCACCGGCCTGCTCATCGAGCATTTCGAAGGAAAATTCCCGACATGGCTCGCTCCCGAGCAAGTCCGGGTCATCCCGATCTCAGAAAAAACGCTCGAAGCCTCGGAGGCAGCCACCGCGAAACTCGCCGATGCCGGCATCCGCGTCACCATCGACCGCACCTCGGAAAAAGTCGGAGCCAAGATCCGCACCGCCCGCCTTGAGCGCGTGCCCTACATGATCGTGCTCGGTCAGAAGGAAGTGGACGAAGGCACCGTCTCCATCCGCCGCCGCGATACGGAAGAGCTGGAAACCCTGCCGCTGGAAGACTTCGTCGCGAAGGTGAAATCCGAGATCGCGGAACGGAGCCTCTGATTCCCCTTCACCCATGAAAAAAGCCATCCCTCCGGACTGATCCGGAGGAATGGCTTGGGAGCGGACGCGGCGGTTTTACTTGCGGCGGCGCTTCAGCAGCACCAAGCCCGCGATGCCCAGCAAACCGGCTGACGACGGCTCGGGAACCAGCGATTGGTTGAAGCTCAGGTTGTCGATTCCGTGGCGGCCGTCGGAACCGTAGCTTGAGGCCGTTCGGTTGAAGTTGAGCGTGTAACTCTGGCCCAGTTGGCCGTGGAAATTCGGCGTGATGGTGAAGGTTTGGCCATTGGTGAACCCCACGGTCTGCGTCCAGACGGTGTTCAACGAGGAATCCGTGAGGCTCAGATTCCATGAGGTGGTTCCTGCGGTTTCGTTGGTGTGGGCGAAGTCGAACGAATTGAGCACCACCGCGAAGCCCGCGTTCGGGGTGAACTTGATGGTGTGGATCCCACCGTCCAGCTGGCCGATGCGGGCGATGTTCGACTCGTTGTCCCAAGCCCCGCCACCGATCGTCTGGGCTTCGAGCGGATCGAAACGGTTGGAGGTGTGGATGTCCCAGTTGTTGTCCCAAAGCAGGGCGATGTCCGGTGTGGTTCCGTTCGAAACCACGAAACCGTTGCCGTCCGCGCTCGCGTTCGACACGAAACCGGCGGCGATGTTCGTATTGTTTCCGCCCAGATTGCCGAAACCGATGATGGTCGCGTGACAGGCGGTGCTGGCTCCCAACAGGATTCCCAATGCGAGAATGGAGCGGGAGGTTTTTGTTTTATCAAATTTCATGGATCGATTTTTTGGGTTGTATGGATTTCCTCGTGGAAGGATGACAGGTGGATCCGACCGATCCTCGGGATCCGGGGGAAAGGACGATTCACCGTAATCCCCAATGCGTATTCCCATCCCGGACTCCGCCAAAAAATCGAAAAAATTCCGGAGTCCCTCTTCAGAACCGTTGCGGAGTTCCCCCTCCCCCCTCTGCAAAAATCACTCCGCCGCCACTGCTTCAGCCTCTTTCAACAGGACACGGGAAACCGACCAATCCAGCCAGATGTCCAACTTGAGCTCTTCCTCGGGTCCGGAAGGAGGGGGTGTCAGAGTCCGGGCGTGGGCCAACTGGCCCAGCGCCGCATCCCGATCTCCCAAACGATGCAGGGAGATCGCGCGGAGGCAGCGGGTCGAGCGTTCGCGATCCCCCCTGCCTCCGGAGAAGGAAAAACATCTATCGCTCCACTCCAGCACCTTCCGTGATTCCCCGCTACGGTGGTGGAACATCGTCAGGGCCAGCGCGTCCCACTGCGGAAAAGAATCCCGCCCTGAATACTCGCTCCGCCTGCCGGAAGCGCACATTTCCGCAGCCTGTCGCAAACGTTCCAGTTCAACGGCCTCCAACGGCCGGAGCAGGGTGATCTTCAGCAGATGCTCCGCCGCGAGCGCGCTGCGCACCGGCAGGTAACGGTCCAGCGCCTCCCGCCGGAATTTCTTGTAATCCTCCTCCTTTCCGAACTCGGCGAGCAGGGTGGCGAGACACATGGGATCGGTCCCCTCGATGATTCCCTCGATATTGTCGAACCGGTTCGCCTGGTCCAGCCACTGGAAACAACGGAGCGCCTGATGCCAGCGGCCGCGCATCGCGTTCCAATGTCCCAGCGTGCGGAACACGCGCGTGGCGTCGGGGGACGGCTCGATGGAATCCAGCGGATTCTCACGGAGCAGGGCATCCGCCTCCTCGGCCTTTCCTTCGTTGAGCAGGATCGCGACGCCGCCGAAGTCGTTGTCCGCGGACAAGCTCACCCCGGTCTGCCTGCGGTTGAGAAGCCCTGCCACCTGTGAAATGCTGGCCCTCGCCTCAGCTTGTTCCAACAGATGGAACTCCTTGTTGCGGGCTATCTCCGCTTCCCAAGCGAGGCGTTTTTGTTCGGAAAACGCCGCGCGCTCACGCACGTAAAGCCAGGTGGACGCTCCCATGCCACCGACCAGCGAGACGGCGACAGCCGCGCCGGACAAGCAGGCAACCCGGTTGCGGCGGACGAATTTCCCGATGTGATACAGCCGCCCCGCCCTGCGGGCGAGCACCGGTTCGTGCGCGAGATAGCGCCGCACGTCCATCGCGAGGCTGTTCACCGTCTGGTAGCGGCGGTTGCGGAGTTTTTCCATCGCCTTCATGACGATGGCGTCCAGATCGCCGCGCAGGGTGGATTGCAATCGTGACGGGTCCGTCCGGCGGTTTTCCGCCACCACCTCTCCAGCAGGCCGTTGTGAAGGCACGGGGGGATCATCTTCCAGCAAGGCCCGACGCATTTCCGACATCCCGGCCTTCTCCAACGCCGCCTCGTCAAAGGGAGGCCGCCCGCTCAGCAACTCGTAAAGCAGCACGCCGAGGCTGTAGATATCGCTGCGGGTGTCGATGTCGATGCCGCGCAGGTCCACCTGCTCGGGACTCATGTAGGCCGGTGTCCCGATGATCTGGTCGCGCTCGGTGATCTGGGTCCGCCCCTGGTGGTCGGCACCGGCGGCCTTGGCGATGCCGAAGTCGATCACCTTGGGAACGGCGACCCCGTCCGGGGATTCGACGAGGATGTTGGAAGGCTTGATGTCGCGATGGATGATCCCCTTCTGGTGGGCGTGCTGGATGGCGTGGCAGACTTGGATGAAAAGCTCCAGCCGCTGTGGCAGATCCAGCCGATGGGCATCGCAGTAGCGGGTGATCCTCTCCCCTTTTACCAACTCCATCACGAAGTAGGGCCGTCCGGTATCCGTGGCGCCGGCATCAAGCACGCGGGCGATGTTCCGATGATCCATCAGCGCGAGCGCCTGCCGTTCAACCTCGAAACGGGCGATCACCGCCTCGGTATCCATTCCCAGACGGATGATTTTCAATGCCACCTTGCGGGATACCGGTTCATCCTGGGCTGCTTCATACACCACTCCACAGCCACCTTCGCCGATGCGGCCGAGCAACCGGTAAGGGCCGATGTGTGAGCCGGGTCCCTCGATGGGTGGTGAAATCACTCCCGCCACCTGGATGGGCTCCATGTCCTCGACAGCATCCCGCGCGGCGGACACCCGGTGTTCCCGGGCTTCCATGAAAAAAGACGCGGACTCCGCCGAAGCCTTCAGCAATCCACGCATTCTTTCCAGTCCCTCCGGATCATTGCCGAACCATTGGCGGAGAAAAACCTCCCTGGCTTCCGGATCCTCCAGGCCCAGGGCGGTTTCCAGGATCGCCCCCTCGATCTCTTTCCGCGGGTCGCGCCGCGCCCTCCTCCCTTCTGAAGGATCCATCGTCACATGTCCTCCCGGATGAGCTGGTAAAGCCGGGCTTTCGCCAGTGTCCAACATCTCTCCACCGAGCGGACGCTGCTGCCCGTCATGCCGGCGATCTCCTTGCTGCCCAGACCGCTGAAAAACTTCAGCAGCACGATCTCCGCCGCCTCCGGATCTTCCTTTTCCAAACGCGCCAGACTTTCATGAATCCGCAGGATGTGATCATCCCGTTCCGGCAGGATGTCGGAAGCGGGATCGGGAAACCGTTCGTCGGCCTGACGCTTGGATGCCGATTTCCTCCGCGCGCGATCCACGAGAATGCACCTCATCGCACGCGCGGCGGCGGCGAAGAAATGTCCCTTGTTCTCCCACATGCCTCCGTTGCCATTCTGCAACCTGAGCCAGGCCTCATGGACCAGTGCCGTCGGTTGCAGCGTATGGCCGGCGGCCTCCCCCATCATTCGGGAGGCGGCCAGGCGCCGCAGCTCGTCATAGACCAGAGGCATCAGCCGGTCAGCCGGCAGATGATCCCCTGACATGGTCTCTTGGGCTGCCGACGACGATCCGTGCATCAGACCCTCTCCTATCTTCCATTCCTTACGGCGACAAGAGCAATTCCCGGTTCCCGGACTCCTTCCGTCCCAGAACCGACCTGATGATCAAATATTGAATTCCGCCGCAAGATCCCCGCCGGACAATCGTTAGTATCCACCCTGAAACCCATGAATTCCTCACTCTTCCCGGTTGTGGCCGCTGCCCTGCTCACCCCTTTCGCCCTCTCGGCTCCCCTTCCCCGCAGCACGCCCGAGGAACAGGGCGTTTCCCCGGCGGCGATTGTCAAATTTGTCGAAGCGGCCGACAAAAACGTCAACACCTTCCACAGCTTCATGATCGTGCGTCACGGCCACGTCATTGCGGAAGGGTGGTGGAAACCCGAGTCAGCGGACAAACCACACATCCTCAACTCCGTGAGCAAGAGCTTCAACTCCACGGCGGTCGGCCTGGCCATCCAGGATGGAAAGTTGAAGCTCGACGACCCGGTGCTGAAATTCTTCCCCGAAGACGCACCGGAGAACCCTTCGGAAAATCTCAAAGCCATGACAGTGCGGGACCTGCTGACCATGACCTGCGGACATGAGTCCGAGCCGAAACGGGACAATGGCGGCCCGTCCGTGAAGCAGTTCCTCGCCCACCCCGTTCCCTTCAAATCCGGCACGCATTTCCAATACAACACCATGGGAAGCTACACGCTTTCCGCCATCGTGAGAAAAGTCACCGGACAAACCCCGCTGGAATACCTCAAGCCGCGTTTGTTCGAACCCCTCGGCATCGACAACCCCAGATGGGACAGCAGTCCGGAAGGGAATTCGCTCGGCGGCTATGGACTGTATCTCCGCACGGAGGACATCGCCAAGCTCGGCCAACTCTATTTGCAGAAGGGCAAATGGAATGAAAAACAACTCATCTCCCAGGACTGGGTCGGGCTGGCGACCTCCAAACAGGTGCCGAATGAAAACGCGGGCCACGCGGGCATCGGCGCGGACTGGAAGGAAGGCTACGGCTTCCAATTCTGGCGATGCCGCCACAACGCCTATCGCGGCGACGGCGCGGGCGGCCAGTTCTGCATCGTCATGCCGGAACAGGACATGGTCGTCGCCATCACCGCCGACACAGGGAACATGCAGGGCGAGCTCGACGTCGTCTGGGAACACCTTCTGCCCGCCGTTCGAGAAGACGCGCTGCCTGCAGATGCGGCAGCCGGGGAAAACCTCAAGCAGGCGATCGACCGGCTCGTGGCCCATCCGGTGAAGAAAGGAAATTGATCCCGCTCATCCCCTTAAAAATGAGGCTTGCCGAAATCGATCTTTTCCCCTATTCAATTGCCTCAGACGTTCATCGGATGCTGGCTACCCCCATGGTCCGGCATGATGGACGCGATGATTCCGGCTCCCGCCGCTCAATGATTTTCCTGGAACGATATAGCATGACCCTCAAGACCGATCTTGTTGACGATCGGTTTGGCCCCGTTGTCTCCGATCTATGATCCGGCGTCCGGTCCATCGTTCCGCATCACTCTTCGCACCGGTATCGTGCGGCGGCATCGTCCGTCCGTGCAGCGGTGTGTCGCATCTACCCACTGGAGGACAAAGCCATCGCTAAGCCACAAAGAGACCAAAACAGGGGTCGTTTCCGCGATATGACGCGGATCAACGACCGCATCCGTGCCCCGAGAGTTCGCGTCGTGCTCGCCAATGGCGATCAGCTAGGCGTCATGAGTTCGCGCGAAGCACTCATCAAAGCCCAATCCCTCGGACTCGACCTTGTCGAAATCGCCGGCCAGGTGGACCCACCGGTCTGCAAGATCGTCGATTACGGAAAATACAAATACGAGCAGGCCAAGCTGAAAAAGCAGAAGTCGAAGAGCGCCACCCGCATGAAGGAAGTGAAATTCCGCGTCGGAACCGGCACGCACGACTACAACATCAAGCTCGGTCGTGCCGAAGGATTCCTCGACACGAACCACAAGTGCCGTTTCGTCCTGCAGTTCCGTGGTCGTGAAAACGCTCACAAGGATCTCGGATTCGTGGTGCTGAACAAAATCATCGAGGATCTCAAGACCATGGCCCAGGTGGACCAGCCCCCGCGTCTGAACGGTCGGGCGGTGGCGATGATCCTTTCCCCCCTTCCCGCGCACCAGCGCAAGCGCAAGTTCCACCTCTTCCACGGCGAGCTGATGGAAGAAGACGACTTCGAAGACGAAGAGGGTCACGAGGAGGAAGTCCCGGACGACGACGTCCCGGATGAAGTGCCTGACGAGGTTCCGGCGGAAGACGCGCCGAAGGCCTGATCCCAAACTCTCCGTGGCGGTGGATTCGGTTCCGCCGCCACTTTTTTCATGCTCTACCTCTTCGACATCGACGGCACCTTGGTGGACACCGGCGGCGCGGGACTGACCGCGCTCGTGGAAGCGACCCGTGAGATCTTCGGCCATGACGGTCCCGAACTCGACCTCGCAGGCAGCACGGATCTCGGAATCATCGCGAACATCCACGCGCATTTCGAAATCGAGGTCACACGTGAGCGCATCGACACCTATTTCCAAGTCTATCTGGACCGCCTTGACTGGAATCTGGCGAACGGAGGACACCCCGGACGTGTGATCGCCGGAGCGACCGAACTGCTGCAACATCTGGCAAAGAAGCCGGATGCCACGCTCGGTCTGCTCACCGGAAACATTTCCGGAGGTGCTGCGGCGAAGATGCGCCACTACGGTCTTTCCCACTATTTCTCATTCGGTGCCTATGGCTCCGACCATGCGGACCGGAACCAGCTCGGCCCCATCGCCCTGGAACGCGCGGCTCTGCACGCGGGGCGGAAGTTCACCGCCGACGAGACCTGGGTCATCGGGGACACTCCGAAGGACATCGCCTGCGCGCATGCCGTCGGGGCCCGCTGCCTCGCCGTGGCAACCGGACGCTTTTCCGTTGCGGAGCTCGAAGCTTGTGGAGCGGACCGGGTGGTCGCGTCGCTGGATCAGGCGCTTGACCTGATCTGACGGCACGGAATTTCCAACAAATTTCAAGCCGTCGGGCTTTCCATCCGCCATTCCACCTAACAGCATCCGCCGATGGACCTCATCATCGACGAACAAACCGACGCGGATTCCTTGTCCGCCGCCGTGCGGAAAGGCATTCGGGAAAATGATCCACCCGATGTCGGAGGTCGTGACTGGCAGCCGCTCAACCTGTCTCTGAGATCCGGAGACGGCACCCTCCTCGGGGGGATTTATGGAGCAACCATGTGGCGGTGGCTGATGATCGACGGCCTGTGGATCTCTCCCTCGCTGCGGGGACAGGGCTTTGGCCGCAAAATCCTCCTGACGGCGGAATCCACCGCCATCGCCAGAGGCTGTCTCGGGTCATGGCTCGGCACCTTCGACTTCCAGGCACGGGATTTTTACCAACACCTGGGTTACGAGGTTTTCGCCGAACTTCCTGGCTTTCCGCCCGGACACACGCACTTCCACCTCCGGAAACATTTCGATCCGGCTCGCGTCAACTCCCGCACTGCGGCGGGCCAGGCGTCTGAATGACGGCGGCTTTCTCACCTTTTCAGTCCCCTTCGGAAACCTTCCGGCATACTCCACCGCGTGAGCGGTGCAGCCCGCGTTCAAGTTCCGGGTTCGAGGTCTTCGTGCCGGGGCGTCAGAACTGGCTTTGTCCATAGTCCTGTTTACAGGAGCGCCGACCTCTCATAGGCGCACCGCTCACACTTCCATGCCGCTTGTTCCGGGGATTGCTTCCGGGGGAAACCAGCGTGTTACGTAGCCATCTTTTAAAACGCGCTTCTCACGAGCCCGCCTTCGGCCCGGATGCACGAGCCATTGATGACAGCGGCCCGCTGGCTGCAGATGAAGGTCACGATGTCGCCGATCTCCCGGGGATCGATCAGGCGGGAGATCAACGAGCTCGGACGGTTTTCCGACATGAACTTCTGCTCGGCTTCCTGAGGCGACACACCCGGGAAAACACTCTGCATGAATTTCTCCACGTTTTCCGTCCGTGTCGGCCCCGGCAATACCGAGTTCACGGTAACCTTCGTGCCCTTCGTCAGTTCCGCAAGAGCACGGGAAATGCCGAGCTGCATGGTCTTGGTCGCGCTGTAGTGCGCCATCTCCGGTGCCGGACTGACACCGGACTCGCTGGAGATGAACACCACCCTTCCCTCCCCGCGTTCCAGCATCCCCGCCAGATAATGCCGCGCCAGACGCACGCCGCTCATGATGTTCACCTCGATGAGCCGGTGCCACGCCTCATCCGTCTCCTCAAAAAATCCCACCGCCTCATAAATCCCCAGATTGTTCACGAGGATGTCCACGCTCGGCAACTCTTGGATGGTTTTCTCACAACCTTCCGCAGTGCCGTTGTCCGCCGCCAGCGGGACGAGGTCCGCATCCGGCACGCTCGCGCGGATCTCGGCGATGGCTTTTTCCACACTGGCCGTAGTCCGGCCGTTGACGATCACACTGGCGCCCTCCGCCGCAAGCGAGCGGGCGATTTCCTGGCCGATCCCTCCGGAAGCGGCGGTGACAAGGGCGGTTTTGTATTTAAGATCGAGATTCATGATTGGGTGCGGAATTTTGGATGGATTCTGGCGATGACAACCCCAAAAAATTTGAGGTCGCGAGCCACGTGCGGAGTTAACAAATCAACACCATGAGAACAAACTCTTTCCTATTCCTCGTTTCCACCCTTCTCGCCGGGCTTTCCTCCGCCGGCGAAGTCCTGCTTCACAACGGCCCGACCGTTTCCACACCCGTGTCATCCATGGAATCTCCGGAAAAAACCTCCAAAGAATTGGAATTCATCAAACAATTCTTCATCGACACCGGATTACTCGAAAAACTTCCCCCGGCCATCGACACCACAGCATCCGCACCACTCGGCGCGATCCGGGCGATCGAGCTGGCGGGCAAATCCGACGATCTGGACAAAAGCAGGGCCTTTGTTGTCAAGCGGCTGGAATTCCTGACCACCGCCACAGCGAAACGCGTGGATTTCTACCTCGTCGAAATGCAGGTCAACGGCTCCACCGAGCACCGCATCGTGCTGATGGATGGTACGGTTCTCAAACCACGGCTGAAGAACGTAGGAAAATAATCTTCATGATCACTTCACCTCTCACAATCCTGGGTCACCACAGCAAGTAGGTTCATACCTGAGATAGACCAAGTAATTGAGATGCTGTGGCATCTCGGGAAAAGGCATCGTCACGATTTCCTCCTCGATAGTGGCCGGTTCCGGAAAGTCTGCGGTGATTGCGGTGCCAGCCATCCGCATCAATTCGAAGTCATTCTCCGTCGCATCAACATCAAAAACGCATCTCCAAAAAATCAGGCCTCCGTCCTTTTGAATGGATGCCGCTCGTAAACACGGCGGAACATGCCCCAATAAGGCATTCTGGGCAGAGAGCCTCAAGTGAACAGATTCATCGCTCATCCTTGTTTGTCGCAAGTTAACACCCCTCACTTCACCCGATAATGTCCCGTCAGCGGGTAACCGAACAGACAGTCCTCCTCCTTTGCCCCCATGCCGATGTTGTGGATGACGAGCGGCACGCCCGCATCCGTCTTTTTATCGCTCACCAGCATGATGTGTGGCAGATTCGGAGGCACGGTGCAGGTGACGATGTCTCCGGGCAGGAATTTCGCGGGGTCCTTGTCCTTGCCAAGCGGGACATCATACCCCTTGCGCTTGAAATAGGTCCGCAGGTTCGGCACGCGGCGGTGGTCGATGTTCTTGTCCGTTTTCGACAAGCCCCAGTTTTTCGGATAGGCGGAGAAATTCGCACGCATGTCCTGATTGACGAGTTGTTGGAGATCCTTCGCCAGCGCGTCGCGCATCGCGCGGATGATCACGTCCGTGCAGACTCCCCGGTCGGCAGGGACATCTCCATTCGGGAAATCGAGCGTCCGGTACATGGGGTCATAGTATTGCGTCACACCGACCTGCTTGCGCGCGGAGGTGACGAGCTTCTCACCCGTCTGGGCAGGGAGTGAGGTGGCCGCCAGAAGAAACAGGAGCGAAAATTTCGCGAGCATTCCCACACCTAACCCCACCCGTAGGAAAACACCAGAAGATTGCGGAATTCCCGAAACACCGGAATTCTCTTATTCTCCGCCTTTTAGCGGTCGGAAAATCCGCCCGTCGATTCCCCGGATCAAAACCCGGTCTTGCCCCGGCGTGGAGGAAAGTGGAATCTCCACCATATGAGCCAAGACGTTGTTTCCCTTCTCCAGCAACTCGTCCGCATTCCTTCCGTAAATCCCGACAACGCGCCGGGTACCGAGCAGATCGGCGAGGAGACGCTCGCCATCTTCCTATCCGGCTGGCTGGAATCCATCGGCGCGGAGGTGGTGCTGGAGGAAATCAAGCCCGGCCGCCCGAACCTGATCGCCCGCTTCGCCCCGCTGGATGGCAGACCGCGTATCTTGTTGGGCCCCCATCTCGACACCGTGGGGGTGGGCGGCATGACCATCGAGCCGTTCAGCGGTGAAAACCGTGACGGCCGGATCTGGGGACGGGGTTCTTCCGACACAAAAGGTCCCATGGCGGCGATGCTCTGGGCGCTGCACGAGCACCGCGAGATCCTGGCGGATCTGCCGGTCGCGGTGGATTTCGTCGCCTTCATGGGTGAGGAGTCGGGCCAGTGGGGTTCCATCGATTTCGCGAAACGTCACGGTTCCCACTATTCCTTCGCGCTGGTCGGCGAGCCGACCTCCCTGCAGGTCGTCCACGTCACGAAGGGCTCGCTCTGGGCCACCCTTCGCGCGACTGGCAAAGCCGCCCACAGTTCGCAACCCGAGCGTGGGGAGAACGCCATCCTCAAGCTCACCCGCGCGCTGGATCTGCTGGACCACCATCTTGGCAAAAAACTCGCCACCTTCACCCACCCCGTGCTCGGCCACTCGACGATGAACGTCGGCATGATCCGCGGCGGGGCGCGGCCGAACATCGTGCCGGATCTGGCGGAAGCCGAAATCGACATCCGCATCACTCCGGCGCTCGCGGCGGCCGGAGGAGCTTTGAAACTGCTCCAGGAGACCATCGAGTTCCACGAACTGCCGGTTGAAATCGTGAAACCCCACGAAAATCCGCCGATGGATACCTCCGCCGATCATCCGATGATCCAGGCCCTGCTCGCCACGGACTCCGGGACGCGGCTCGCGGGCGCGCCTTGGTTTTCGGATGCCGCACATCTTTCCAACGGTGGCATCCCCAGCATCTGCATCGGTCCCGGTTCAATCGACCAGGCGCACACCATCGACGAATTCATCGACATCTCCGCCCTCGAGGAAGGTGCGGATTTCTTCTACGCCTTCATCGCCGGGCTGAAATGACGGGTAAGCTCCCGGTTGCACCGTCCGAAATGCCCGCTACGATCCGCCATGCCCTTTTCCTGTAAGAACGGCCGCTGCGAGACCCCGCGCTGGATGCGGAATGTCCTGCTCGCCGCCGGACTTTACCACATCCTGTTCGCCGTCTGGGCGATCTTCTGGCCGTGCCTGTGGTTCGACTGGATCGGCATCGAGCATCCGAACCACCCGCTGCTCTGGCAGGGCATCGGATTCATGCTTGGCGTCTTCGGCATCGCTCTGGTGCTGGCATCGAAAAGCCCGATGCGGAACTGGAGGATCGTGCTCACCGGCTTATTGAAATTCACGCTCGGCATCGTCGGTTTCGTCACACCGATTGTGGAAAACAAGATCCATCTGCGCTCGGTATGGATGCTTTTCGTGGACGACCTCATCTGGTGGGCCCCCTTCGCGGTCATCCTGTGGGCCTGCGTCCGCGCGCATACCGGTGTCCCTCCGACGCGGTCGGAACCTTACTCCGTCGAAGAGGCGGCGGAAAACTATCAACTGTCCGACGGCAGGACGCTCGCCCAGGCGTCTGAAAACAAACTGCTGGCCATGGTCTTCCTCCGTCACTTCGGCTGCACCTTCACCCGCCAGATCCTGCGCGGACTCGAGGAAATCGAACGGGAAGCCACCGAGCATGGCGCGGATCTGGTGCTCGTCCACATGCTTCAGAGCGGCAAGGAAACCGCGTATCTGCGGGAGGATGGAGGCATCTCGCGGATCGCCGATCCCCGCTGCGAACTCTATCGCGCGTTCGGCCTGGGCAAGGGAGGCTTCCTCGAACTCTTCGGCCCGCAGGTCTGGTGGCGCGGCGCCATCTCGATCTTCAAGGGCTGCGGCATGGGCCACCTCGCGGGCGACGGTTTGCAAATGCCCGGCGCGTTCCTTTTCCGTGATGGAAAGATCATCTCCTCACAGCGCGCGCGCTCGGCATCGGACCTTCCGGATCTGCCACAACTTTTCAAAGCCCTCCCGGCCCGCAACACCGGCGCGTCTTCCGGATTCCCCCTCCCGCCGGAGCTGACATGAGTTCCGCACGCCATCTCGTCCGCCTGTTGGTTCTCGTTGCCGTGTGCCTGCTCACCTCATGCATCGACGGCCACGAGGAGATCTGGCTGAACGCGGATGGCAGCGGCAGGGCGGATGTCACCTACACCCTGCCCGCCGTCGCCGCCAGATTCCAAGGCGGAGCGGAAGGAGTGGAAAAACTGCTGGCGAAATTCCTCCGGGATGCTCCGGGTCTCACGTCTTCCAGCCACGAGGTGGTCACAGATGGGGATCGCTTGAAAATCCGGGTGAAAGCCTCGTTCGACTCCGCCCTGGAGCTGAGAGAAATTTCAAGGAGCGATCCGATGAAGAAACTCCCCTCCTCCGCAAATGGACTTGCGGGGAAGGTGCGCGTCTCCCGTCACGGATGGGCGCTGGATTTCTCGCGCACCATCTCCGCCGGCAACGCTCTGCCCGGATCATCCCTGCTGCCCGCATCACAGTTCAAGGACCGGCGGTTGACCTATATCCTGCATCTGCCGCAAGCCCCTATCCTTACCAATGCCATGCGGACGGAAAACGGAGGGCGGACGCTGATATGGGACCAGCCGTTGGCAGCGGCGGTCAAGACGCCCTTCACCATCCAATTCAAATCCAGGATCCCCGTTCCCACGTGGATCTACCTCTCCGCGGGAGCCGCCGCGCTGGTCATCGGTTCGGCCGGGATGTTCGCCTTGCGCGGATTCCGGAAGACCTGAACCTTTCCATTGCCACAGGAAGACACGCTCCTCCGCATCTCTGGACAACCGCCGTGATCCTGCTTTAGTGCGTTAACAGCAAAGCCATGTCCGCCGCATTCAAAGATTACTATGAAACCCTCGGCGTTCCGCGCGACGCCAGCACCGCCGACATCAAGAAGGCCTTCCGCAAGCTCGCGCGGACCCACCACCCGGACGTGGCCGCGGACAAGAAGGCCGCCGAAGAGAAATTCAAGGAAATCAACGAAGCGAACGAGGTCCTGAGCGATCCCGAGAAGCGCAAAAAATACGACGAACTCGGCTCGAACTGGGACAACCCGCAGGCCGGTGCCCGGCAGTCCCATCAAGACGCGCCGGGTGGTCCCGGCCAGGAGTTCAACTTCGGCGGCACCGGTTTCAGCGATTTCTTCGAGCAATATTTCAGCGGTGCGAGCCGTTACGGATTTCCTGAAACAGGAGCACCCCACACCGGACAAAGACAGCGCCGGGGCAGCGACATCGAGGGCGACATCCTCGTCACGCTGGAAGAAGTCATGCACGGAGCGGTCCGCCCGATATCCCTGCAGACGACCGATCCCCGCACCGGCCGTACCGAGACACAATCGTTCCAGGTCCGCATCCCCACCGGGGTCATCGATGGCAAACGCATCCGCGTCCCGGGCCAGGGCGAACCCGGCAGCGGCGGTGCGGAAGCCGGAGACCTCTACCTGCGCGTCCGCCACGCCGCCCATCCGGATTTCCACACCGAGGGGCACGACCTCTACTACGACCTCGATCTCGCTCCGTGGGAAGCCGTGCTGGGCACCGAACTCACCGTCCCCACGCTTGATGGGTCCATCAAGCTCCGCATCCCCGCAGGCAGCGAGAACGGCCAGCAGCTCCGCGTCCGGGGCCGTGGGCTGCCAAAAGGAAAAACCGGCGAACGTGGCGACTATCATGCCACCATCACCGTCCATCTGCCCACCCGATCCACCGCGGAGGAACGAGAACTATGGGAAAAGCTCCGCGCCGCCTCGTCCTTCAACCCACGCAACCCCTCCGCCTGATGAACTCCGAACTTCCACTCTACGAGCCGGACACCGAAGCCACCTATCAACTGGACATCGTAGCCCGTCTTACCGGCATTTCCTCGCAAACCATCCTGCGTTATCAGGAACAGGGATTGATCCGCGGCACGGACCTCGACGACGAAGCGGTCCACACACTCCGCCGCATCGAACATCTCCGGCAGACGTGCGAGGCGAACATTTCCGGCCTCAAGCTCATCCTCGACCTGATGAACCAGGTGGAACGCCTCAAGTCCGAACTCCGTTCGCAACATTGAACTATTCCTGCATGAAATTCACCATCCTTGCGCTTTTCGGACTTCTCACGATCCCGGCTGCCTTCGCCCAGACCGAGATCCCTGCCAATCCCACCGTGACCCCGAAAAAATTCACCACCCGCGCCGTAGGTGGCGGAGTGAATCCCGGCGTGTCCATCGACACCACGAAACCTGAGAATCCGAATGTCCGCTACGTCACCCACGTCGTGCTCTATCAGAACCGCTTCTGGACCAGCGCGGAGGGCAAGCCTCTCGAAGCAAAGCTCATCGCATTCGAAGATATCGTCGCGGAGGTCCCCAAGGGAGCGACCGAGCCGGTGATGCCCGCTCCGCCGGAAAACCCCACCGTCGTCCGCGACGGAAAGATCAGGCTGTTGATAGACAAAAAGCCCGTCGAACTCGCGCTGGACCGGCTGAGTCGGCAGGACCAGGAGTTTGTCGGCCAGATCAAGGCATCGCTGGCGAAGAAGGCGGAACAGAAATAGATCAGCCAAGCCAGTCGTTCCGACAAACCTCATCCATGACCGGCCGGCGGAAACTACGTGACCTCCCCCCCGACTTGCGAACTCCGGTTTTCCTCCCATACTTCCAGCCATGCAAACCATCACCGAGTGGCGTCACCGGGCCGAGATGCTGACTCCGCCATTCCCTTGGGACCGCCCTCAATGGCATGACACGGGCGGCCCCACGGTGGTGCTGCTTCACGGCCTGTGGCGTGGCTGGCGGGCGATGCAGCCGCTGGCCCGGGCATTGGAAAACGATGGCTTTTCCACCCTGAACATTCCCTACCCTTCCGCCCGGCTGCCCATCCATCACCTCGTCACCCACGTCCGGCATCAGATCGAGGACAAGGTCGGCGACGGCCCCGTGCATTTCATCACCCATTCGCTCGGAGGCATCCTCCTCCGGTCACTGTTGGCCGGGGAAGTCCGGTGGAAGACAGGAAGGGCCATCATGCTTGCTCCACCGAACGCGGGCAGTGAGATCGTCGATTGGTCAAAAAAACATCCACTCCTCCACATCGCCCTCGGACCGGCGGGCCGTGAACTCGCCAGCGACGGCGTGCCACAGAATCTACCCGCGCTTCCTTCAGAGGTGCGGGCGGCGGTCATCATGGGAAACCGCTGCTCCATCCCCATTTTCAAAAAACTGCTCGGTGACGAGAACGACGGAATCGTCTCTGCGGCAAAGGGGCGTATCGACGGCCTCTGCGGATTTTCCGTCATCAATGCCGACCACACCTTCATCCAAACGCACCCGGAAGCCATCCGCCTCAGCCTGGAATTTCTGAAAACCGGAGTCTGGCCGGGTTAATTCCGCACGGACTCAGTGGGTTTCTTCAGGAACTGCTCGTCGCGGAGCTTCCTCACATACTCCAGATACCGCTGCTGGGCCGCGAGATCGGTGGCACTCGCCGTCACCGCAACTTCTTGGCCGTACTTTTTCCACGGTCCATAAGGGACCTGCCCGTCCTCGACGAAACGCCAGTGAACCTTCTGCCCGGACCGCATTCCGAGGTAGTCCCGCACCGATGGCGAGATGTCGATACCCGCCGCGCCATTCTGGGTCGCCTTGGGAGGCTTGTTGCCAAATACGAATTCCCAGTCATCAGTCACCCATGGGCCGCAGTCCTCCCATTGCGCGTAGCAACTGCGGCTGCCATTGTAGATCTGCACCCAGCGCCCCTTGCACACGGTTTTCCCCGGCTCGGGACGCATTCTCCCGAACCACGGGATCACACGCGATGCTTCCGGCTTGTGCGCGGCCCAACCGAGAACGTCATTGTAAGGCAGTGCGATGTAGAACGGATTGAGCTTCGGAATGAAATTTTTCGGCCGGAAGTCGCCGGTCGTATGGTTGGCGATCCGTTGTGTCGGATCCGGATTGTCATAACCTCCGAAATTGGCCGACCAATTCTGATCCCACGAGGACTTGCAGTTCGGCGTCGGGTTCCGGTCCGTCGGCTGCTCGCCGATCCAGAAAATCGTGCAGGTCACGTGGAGTTTCCAAGGATAAAGAATCCGCGAAGAGGCGCCGGGCTGCTGCTGCGGTCTGGCCGCGGTGGTGGCGGGACGACGTGCGGGCGCGGTGGGAACCGAGACTTTCGGAGCTGTCATCCGGATCGGCCCCTGGCCCGAGGACGGAGGCATCTGCACGTCTGACATCGCCACACCGGAAAAAACGACCGGCAGCACCAAACTCAAAACGGGGGTTTTTGGGAGAAATCGAAGCATGTCTCAACGACCATCAGGAGATTCAGGGGAAGCAAAGGGTGCGCAGCTTGAACAATTTCGCCAATGACGCAAGCCAAAGGTCCGGGTGGGAAATCGGGTGTCGTCATCCCGGCGACTGCCTCCGCCGGATATCCTGTCCGGAGAAGCCAGCACGGGGAACAGGAAGTCCCTGGCAAGCAATGTTCGGAATGAACGCTCCAAGAAAAACGGCGGCACCCGTTTGGATGCCGCCGTTTTCGAAATGGAAAATCAATCAGATTTCGTTCACCGGCAGGTTCGTGACCTCCTCGCGCACCTTTTCCGCGAGGGCGGTGGAGAGGTAGCGCTCGGTGGACGAGCAGCCGACGGTGACGATGCGCTTGCCTTTGAACTCAGGACGCTTCGCGACCTGGAGGGCGGCCCAGACGTTCGCTCCGGTGGAGATACCGGCTGGCAGGCCTTCGACCTGGGCGAGGGCCTGGGCGGTGGCGATGGCGTCCTCGTTCGAAACCTGGATGATCTCGTCGATGATGGAGGTGTTGAGATTGCCGGGGATGAAGCCGGCACCGATGCCTTGGATCATGTGCGGGCCGGGTGCGCCGCCGGAAATGACGGGGCTGGCCACCGGCTCGACAGCGATGACTTTAGCGCTGCCGCGGGATTTGAGGACCTCACCCACACCGGTGATGGTGCCGCCCGTGCCAACACCGGCGACGAATGCGTCGATCTGGCCGTCCGTATCGCGCCAGATTTCCTCGGCGGTCGTCTCGCGGTGGACTTGCGGGTTGGCAGGATTGTCGAACTGGCCGGGACCGAAGGAACCGGGGTTCTCGGAGATGAGCTTCTTCGCCATCGCGATGGCGCCGTTCATGCCACGGGCGCGTGGGGTGAGGACGATTTCCGCACCGAGCAGACGGAGCAGGACGCGGCGCTCGATGGACATGCTCTCAGGCATCGTGAGGATCACACGGTAGCCTTTCGCACGGGCGACGAAGGCGAGCGCGATGCCGGTGTTGCCGGACGTCGGCTCGATGATGAGGCCGCCGGGCTTGAGCGAGCCGTCTTTTTCAGCGGCTTCGATCATGGCCTTGCCGATACGGTCTTTCACGCTGAAGAGCGGGTTGAAGAACTCGGCTTTCACACAGACTTCTGCTTCGAGGCCTGCAGTGAGGTGGTTGAGACGGATCAGCGGGGTGTTGCCTACGGTGGCAACCATGTTTTCAGCGATGTTCATGATGAATAGGGGATAATCCCCAAGCAGTTTGCCCCCAGAAGTGCAGGCAAGTCAAGTCAGGTGTCTCTATCGGAGCCCTCGTCGATGCAGCCTACTAGGACTGGAACGCGTCACGTAGTGGGAAACCATGACATTGTGACACATTAATTTGACGGAATGCTCACCTGTCACCCTAGCTATATAAAGAGGCCCACAACGTCAAAATATTTTCAGATAAATCTCTTTGAGAGTTTACAGCGGCGCATTATTTCCAATTGGCTAGCACTTTGCACATTTGGGCAGTCTCTGGAGCCTCTATGGCTTCGTAAATCTCCAGCGCCTTCTTCGCCCTCCGCACCGCCTCCTTACGCTCTCCCATCTTGTAAAATTCATTCGCTGAGTTCCACAGCGCTCCTCCTTCGCCAATCCGATCTCCGATCTCTCGGCTGATGACTAGATGTTCATCGTAATATTCGATCGCTATACTTGACGCGCCTAGTCTGGCATGTGCGAGGCCGAGTTTACCCAACGCGCATCCCTCCCCATGCCGATCCCCAATCTCTCTGGCAATTATCAAGTAATCTTCACAATACCCGATGGACTTTTGTATCTCGCCCAACTTAATATAAGCGAGGCCGAGATTACCCAGTGCTGCCCCCTGACCGTTCTTGTCTCCAATCTCTCGGGCGATCACTAAGTGCTCTTCATGATACTCTATAGCCGTCCGCTCATCATCCAAGGTAGAGTGAGCAGCACCGAGACAACCGAGCGCACCTCCCTCCTCGCGCCGATCCCCAACCTCGCGTGCGATTGTCAAACGTCCCTCGTAATACTCAAGAGCCTTCCATATATCCCCTAAGTTCCTGTACGCGTTGCCGAGGTTGCCCAGCGATCTCCCCTCCGCACGCCTGTCCCCGATCTCGCGGAACAACAGCAAAGATTGTTCGTGGTAGACTATGGCCTTGCGCGCATCGCCCAAGTTTTTATATGCGGTGCCGAGGTTACCAAGCGCGTTAGCCTCCGCACACCGATTCTCAGTCTCACGGGCGATCTCAAAATGTGCCTCGTAATACTCAATTGCCTTCCTCGCATCACCCAAGTCGGCGTATGCGTTGCCAAGATTGCCCACCGCAGCTCCTTCCTCCCCCCTGTGACCGATACGACGGGCGGCGCGAAGCTGACTTTCCAACCAAACGATGCGCTGGCGAGCATGAAATCGGACATTACTGCAATAACTGATGGAGTGAACGAGATCCATCATCAACTCGGCAGTTGCTTCGTCCCGCCGCATATCTAACGCGATCCAAGCGGCCTCGATCTGCGCTCGCTCGCGGTCAAAAAGAGCTAAACCAGTGAGCATATTTCCTTTTTCAAGATACCATCGCTCAGCATCTTTTCCGACCTCGGTATAGTGGCGAGCGTGGGCGATAGTTAGATTGTCGAGTTCCTCTCCATTGAGGCAACTGCGAGCGTAGGCAGCAGCAAGATCATGGAGTTTGTAGCGGTCCGTCCCCACGGGTTCCAACAGGCTGCGGCGAAGGAAAGAGGCTAGCATTTCCTCGCTCGCGCCAACTATTTTCTGCGCCGCCAGCACGTCGAAGTCTACGCTGAAAATAGAAAGATTCTTCCAAGCAGCTTGCTGGTATCCGGTCAAGAAATCTACACTGAGACTGAGGGTTTCAGAGATGGTGATTTCCCCAGCATCCGTAGCACCGGCATCAAGGTAAGCCAGTCGACCTCTGCCGAGTTTTTTTAGATACGCGGCCACATCGGCCACGCCACCACGGTCGCCAGCGTCCAGCTTCAGATGGGCGGCGGCGAGGCGCAACGCCAGTGGTAATCCGGCACAGAGACGCACCAGCTCCGCCACCTCCACCTCGCCCAGTTCCGGATAGGCGTTGCGCAGGAGATCCGAGGCCTCCGCGTCCTTCAGTTTTCCGACAGCGTAGGGAGAACATCCATCGACCATGAAATTCGCGCGGGAGGTGACGATGAGAGCGCAGCCGTCCGGTGGCAGCAAGGCCCGGGCCTGCGCAGCGTCCCGCGCGTTGTCGAGCAGGATGAGAGCTTTTTTTCCATGCAGCACATTGAGATAGAGACCGCGCAAGGATGCCTCATCCTCGGGCAGATTTCCCGTTTCCGGGTGGAAGGAGAGAATGATCTGCGCCAACAGCGCGGCACCGGTGGGAGCGGCGTCCCGTTTCAGCCCTTGGCCGTCCACCAGCAGCCCGGCATCAGGAAACCGCGCCGCCCATTCCCGCGCGAGCACCAACGCCAGCGCCGTCTTGCCGATGCCACC
This sequence comes from Luteolibacter yonseiensis, assembly GCF_016595465.1. Taxonomy (NCBI): domain Bacteria; kingdom Pseudomonadati; phylum Verrucomicrobiota; class Verrucomicrobiia; order Verrucomicrobiales; family Verrucomicrobiaceae; genus Luteolibacter; species Luteolibacter yonseiensis. Next base: position 156,713 of record NZ_JAENIK010000013.1, read on the forward strand.
CATTCCCTTGAGTCCGCTAATGACCGCGCCGCCCTGCCCGGCGTGATTCCTCAGTTCCTCCAATTCGTCCACCCGTCCGATGAATCCCTGTGGTGGTGGCGGAATGGTATGAAGTTTATCGAATGCCGCAGGAGGAGTGATTTTTCTAAGGGAATCCACCTTCGCTGTGAGCTGCGCATGGGAAAGCAACTGGATGCCCGCAAAGGCCTCCCCTCCGGCTGCATTGTCATGCTTCGCGAGATTCCATAGCGCCTCGCCGAAATTTTCACTCAAGGCCGCCGCGAGATCGGCACGCTCGGTTTCCGTGAGATCTTCCAAGCCGGGGGTGATGGCGATGAAGGCGGGCCACGCTTCATCGCTGGAAAGAACGTTTTGCCGCCCATGGGCATATTTACCGAGGACGGCGGGGATGTTTACCTCCTGCAACTCCGAAAGCGGGCCCCCGGGCAGATCTCCGTCCTTTTTGAAATGATCTCCCAGAAGATGACCGGCCCTGCGAAAAAGATCTGTGACATTGCCATGCCTTTCCCGCAGCGGCTCGGTCACTCTTTCAACGGAGGAAATCATGGCCTGGCAGACGAGATTCCGGATGTTGTTGTTACTGAAAACGTCATCAACATTCGGTGGCGGCTGCTTTACTTTGGAAGCCCAGTAAGACTGGAACTGATTCCCTGCGACTCCCGCAAAAAAGGTCAAAATCGCACAAAGCCATAGATAGCGATTTCCAAAATACGCTGCGGCGCCGGAAAAGCCGACGCCAATAACAAGCGCGATAATCATCAATCTGCCGGGAGTGCACCAATGCATACTCATCTACCTCTGCCACCTAACAGAAGGCAGGAGCGTTGACAAGGTCCATGGTATCAAATCGCGAAGCATCCGCTCCGCACCACCGATTGTCAGATTTGGAAATCCGCCGAGGTGGAGTCGAGGTGGAGTCCGCACTCGTATTTCTCGCCGTTGAAGCGGGTGGCCTCCACGTCGCCGTCGACGACGGGGCGGGTGCTGTGCCAGTCTCCCATCGTGACGTAGCCTTTTTCCGCGAGCGGGTGGCGGGGCAGGTTGTTCTGGTGGAAATAAAGATCCACCTGCGCATCGGCCCAATCGAGGATCGGATAGGCTTTCACGGTTTTTTTCTGCTGCTCGACGAACGGGCGGTCCACCCGTGAGCTGGACTGGGAACGGCGTAGGCCGCTGAGCCAGACATCCGCCCCGGTTTCGCGGAGGGCGCGGTTCATCGGTTCGACCTTGGTGAGAAGGCCGTAGCGGTCCGCACCGTCCTTGCCCTGCTCCCACAGATTCCCCCACAGCGCCTGCATGCGCGCGGCGGAAACCGTGGGCTGATAGACGCGTAGATCGAGATTCAGCCTGGAAGTGAGTTCTTCCATATACTGGTAGGTTTCGGGAAACAGGAATCCGGTGTCGATGAACACGACCGGAATCTTCGGCGCGTGCTCGTGAATGAGGTGGAGCATGACCGCCGCCTGCAGGCCGAAACTGGTGGACGCGACAAGGCGCTCACCGAGCTGGTCATAAAGCAAACGGAGGCGGTCCCCGGCGCGCAGGGGGGCTAGTGCCGCGGAAAGCTCGGCAGGATCGATGTCCTGCGAGATGGTCGCGGGTATTTCAAATTTGATGGCTGCCATGATGGAGCGCGGTTGTTGAACGGATCAGTTGTTTGAGGTGAATGCCTCGGGCTTGATGTTCTTGAGGAAATCCGGCCCTTGGACGGTTGCGACGACATAGCCGGCGCGGATGCAGAAATCACCAAAGCGCTCGCCGTCATTCCGCTCTTTCGCGTAGTGGCTGAAGATGGGGGCGAGCAGTGGCTTGATCTGGGAAGATGCGATGTTCTCGCGATAGAGTTTGGACAAACGCTGCCCGGCGTGACCTCCACCGAGGTAAAGGTTGTAGTGGTCCGGGCCACGACCGACGAATCCGATCTCGGAGATGAAGGGCCGGGCGCAGCCGTTGGGACATCCCGTCATGCGGATGGTGATGGCGTCATGACGCAGGCCGTTTTCTTCCAACGACTCCTCCAGATCGGTCAGAACGGTGGGCAGGAAACGCTCGGCCTCGGCGAGTGCGAGCGCACAGGTCGGAAGAGCCACACAAGCCAGAGAACTGAGACGCAGCGCGCTTTGCAGGTGGCTGTCCTTGATGCCGTACTGCTCCAGCAGTTTTTCGATCTCGGGACGCTTCTCAGGAGAAACGTTCGCGATGATGAGGTTCTGATTGGCGGTCAGGCGGAAGTCTCCGTCGTGGATCTTGGCGATCTCGCGCAATCCGGTGCGCATCGGGTAGGTGGGGGTGTCGAGCACGCGGCCACCGGCGATGAAAAGGGTGAGGTGGGAATTGCCATTCGCATCCTCCACCCAGCCATAGCGGTCGCCGTTGTCCTCGAACTTGAAGTCCCGCACGGGGCCGAGCTCGTAACCGAGGTATTCGTTCAGCTTGGCGAGGATCCAGTCCGGGCCGTGGTCGTCCACGGTGTATTTGAAGCGCGAGTGCTTGCGGTCCGTGCGGTCGCCGAAATCGCGCTGCACGAGCACCACCTTTTCAGCGACGTCCACCACCTGCTCCGGCGTGCAGAAGCCGATGACATCCGCGATGCGCGGGTAGGTCGCCTCGTTGCCATGGGTCGAGCCCATGCCGCCTCCGACGGCGACATTGTATCCGACAAGCTTCCCGTCCTCTACGATGGCGATGAAGGAAAGGCAGTTCGCGTAGATGTCCACGTCGTTCGACGGCGGAACGGCGATGGTGATCTTGAACTTCCGCGGGAGATAGGTCTTGCCATAGATCGGCTCCACTTCTTCCTCGCTGGATTCGATTTTCTCACCGTCCAGCCAGATCTCGTGATAGGCGCGGGTCTGCGGGGTGAGGTGTGCGGAAATGTCCTGAGCGGCCTTGAGCGCCTGCGCGTGGATTTCCGAGAGATAGGGGTTCGGATTGCACATCACGTTCCGGTTCACGTCACCGCAGGCGGCGATGGTGTCCATGGCGGCCTGGTTGATCTCGGCGATGGTGCGCTTGAGATTCGTCTTGATGATGCCGTGGAACTGGAAGGCCTGGCGCGTCGTGAGCTTGATGGTGCCGTTCGCGAACTGGGTCGCGAGACGGTCCGTCTCAAGCCACTGGTGCGGCGTGGCGACGCCGCCCGGCACGCGGATGCGGATCATGAAGGAGAACGCCTTCTCCAGCTTGTGCTTGCGGCGGCCCGCACGGATGTCGCGGTCATCCTGCTGATAGGTGCCGTGGAATTTCAGCAGTTGCTGGTCGTCCTCGACCATCGAGCCGGTGGAAAGATCGGCAAGGCCTTCCGCGATAGTGCCGCGGAGGTAGTTGCTGTCGATCTTGATGTATTCGTTGGCGGAAAGTTTCTTTTCACTCATGGTGGTGGGTAGATTAGAAATTGGGGGATTCAATAAACGTCGCGTTGATAGCGTTTGGTTTTCTTGAGGTTTTCCACATAGGCCTCCGCCGCTTCGCGGGAGATGCCTGCCTGGAATTCCACAACAGAGATGAGCGCCTCGTGCACGTCGTGCGCCATGCGGTTCGCATCGCCACAGACATAGAAATGGGCGCCTTGTTCGAGCCACTCATAGAGCTCGGCGGCTTGCTGGACCATCCGGTCCTGCACATAGACTTTCTCCGGCTGGTCGCGGGAGAAGGCGACGTCGAGGCGTGTGAGCACCCCGTCCTTGAGATATTCCTGCCATTCCAACTGGTAGAGGAAATCGTAGGTATAATGCTGGTCTCCGAAGAACAACCAGTTTTTCCCGCTGCTGCCGAGGGCCGCGCGATGCTCGATGAACGAACGGAACGGCGCGACGCCGGTGCCTGGTCCGACCATGATGACCGGTGTGGAACCATCGGCGGGAAGGCGGAAATTCTTGTTCGGCTGGATGAACATCGGGACCGTGTCGCCGGACTTCACCAGATCCGCCAGGTAGGTGGAACAGACGCCCTTGCGCGAGCGGCCGTTCGAATCATAGCGGACGGCGGCGACGGTGAGGTGCACCTCGTTCTCATGAGCGAGCGGGCTGGAGGCGATGGAGTAAAGACGCGGCGGCAGCTTGCGGAAGATGCCCGTGAGGGCGGCGGCGGAGAGACCGTGTGGAGCGAAGTCCACGAGGGCGTCCACGATCTCGCGGCCGTAGTTGTATTCCTTGAGTTGCTCCTTCGAATCCTCGGCAAGCAACGCGCGCAACGTGGCGGAGTCCGCGGCTTCGGCGAGTTTGGTGAGAACGGCGCGGGACAGGGCGGTAATGTCGAAGTCCTCGCGAAGAGCGTCGGCAAGAAGCTTCGTGCCAACATTTTTCACCTCGATCTCTTCGTTTCCGGTGAGCTTGGCGGCTTGGAGAACCCCCCGCACCACATCCGGCGCATTGACCGGGACAACCGCAAGCGCGTCGCCCGGCTCATACGAAAGCCCGGAGCCGGCAAGAGAAAACTCGATATGGATGGTTTCCTTCGACGATCCCTCGCCATTGAGCACGAGATTTTCGATCGTCTCGGCGGGGAATGGATTCTTCTTCCCATACTCGACCGCCGGGGCGGCAACGGCAGCGACGAATGAAACGGGCTCGGCAGCGGCGGGTGCGAGCGAGGAGAGAGAACCCTCCAGCCACGTGGCGAAGCTGTCCTCATAATCCACATCGCAATCCTGGCGGGCGAAAACGCGCGCCGCGCCAAGCGCTTCAAGGCGGGCATCCACATCCTTGCCGATCTGGCAGAATTTTTCGTATGCCGTATCGCCGAGCGCGCACACCGAGAACTTCACGTTCGCGAGCTTGAGGTCGGCGCTCATGAATTCCTTGTAGAAACCAACCGCGGTTTCCGGAGGCTCGCCGTCCCCCCAGGTGGAGACGATGACGAAGAGATTCGGCGACTTCGCGAGATCGGCCGGAGAGACTTCCGACATGTTTTTCATCACCGCCTGGAAGCCGCGCTTCTTGGCAGCCTTGACCGCACGGTCCGCAAGAACCTCGGAATTTCCAGATTCGGTTCCGTAGAGCACGGTCAATTTCCCACCTGCCACCGGAGCAGCGGATGACACCGGAGCGGAGCTTCCGGATGCGGCAAGGAAGCCACTCAGCCAGCCGCGTTGGACAGGATCAAGACCAGAAAGGAGCGAGTCCAACGCTTGGCGTTGGCTTGAAGTAAACGGGGCGTGCTCAGGCAGCATATTCCTTAGTTAATTACCTTATATTATGAGGTTTCACCCGAAAAGTGGATGCAAACCCCCCGATAAGCAATCATTATTTCCACATCCGTCCGGATTATGACAACCATTTCACCAAATGATTCGCTAGACGGCGGCGGGCGATTGCGTAGGAGTGGACCATGTTCACATCCAAGACCCAATGGTTGGTGGTACTGCTTGTCGCGCAGTCGGCGACGGCGGAAATCACCCTTGCCCCCCTGTTTCAAGACGGCGGCGTGCTCCAGCGCGACAAACCCGTGCCCGTGTGGGGTCGCGCCAGCGCTGGCAAATCCGTGAGTGTCACCTTCGGCGGACAAACCAAAACCACCACCGCCGATGCGGGAGGACGTTGGCAGGTATCGCTCGATCCCATGACAGCGAACGCGGAAAGCCGGACGATGGGAGTGACGGAACAAGGGCTCCCGCCCGTGGAGGTGAAAGACCTGCTCGTCGGCGAGGTCTGGCTCGGCAGCGGGCAGTCCAACATGGAATTCATCATCAAGCGCACGCGGAAGGAAGATCAGGACGAAGCGGCAAGCGGCCCAGTGCCCGGAATGCGGATTTTCAGCGTGCCGAAGGTGGTCAACAGCGTGCGCCAGGAGACCGTGAAAGCCAAATGGGAGCCGGCCACTCCGGAAAACGCGGCGGATTTCTCAGCCGTCGCCTACCTGTTCGGTAAAAAACTCGCCGAGGAACTGAAGGTGCCCATCGGCATGATCCACAGCTCGTGGGGTGGCTCCCGCATCGAGCCATGGTGGGCGGAAGAAGGTCTGGAAGGCATTCCGGAACTGGAAAAAACGAGAAACGAGCGACTCGCCCGCAGCCCCGGCTTCCCCGAGTATGACAAGCCCTACCGCAACTACATCACGGCGGTCCGCAGTTGGGCGGATGAAGCGGCCAAGGCGCTGGACAACTCCCTCCCCGCCCCCGAGATGCCGAAAGCCCCCGAACTCCTCAAGCTCGGCTCGGGTTCGGAAGTGGGAACCTACCAGGCGATGATCCATCCGCTCGTCCCCTACGCGCTGCGGGGTTTCCTCTGGTACCAGGGCGAATCGAACAACGGGGAAGGCATGGCCTACACCGCGAAAATGCAGGCGCTCATCGCCGGCTGGCGCAAGCAGTTCAAGGCGGCGGACGCACCGTTCCTTTTCGTCCAGCTCGCGCCCTTCAATTATGATGGCAACCGTGCGAACGGTCTCCCCGAAATCTGGTGGGCGCAGCAGGAGGTGTTGAAAATCCCCCACACCGGCATGGCCGTCACCAATGACATCGGCAATATCCGCGACATCCACCCGACGAACAAGGGTGACATCGCCCGCCGCCTCGCGCTGTGGGCGCTCGCCGATACCTACGGGAAGAAGGACATTGTGAAATCCGGCCCGCTGTTTTCCCAGTACAAGGCCGTCGATGGCGGCATCGCCATCGCCTTCGACCATACCGGAGGCGGTCTCGCGACGCGCGATGGCAAGTCCCCCACCCTGTTTGAGATCGCCGGCATCGATGGCGACTACAAGCCTGCGGATGCTAAAATCTCCGCTGACGGGAAAACCATCCTGCTGACCAGCTCCGCCGTCGCGAAGCCTGATCGGGCCCGCTTCGCCTGGTCACAGTCCGCCGAGCCGAATCTCATCAACAAGGAAGGCCTTCCCGCCGGAGCATTCAACACGCATTGGCCGAACGATCCCACCCTGGGCCACAAGGTTTCCGTCGGCAAACCGCATCAATCCAGCCACCCGAACACCCACAACTGGGACTCCGGCCTGACAGACGGCACCTGGGGCAATGAATCCTCCACCTGCTACGCCACCAGCGAATCGCCGGATTTCCCAAAGACCGTCACGGTCGATCTGGGCTCCGTCCAACCAATCCACGTGATCAACTATGGCACGCCGGATGTCGGAGCTACGAAAACAGTCGCGGTTTCGGTCAGCGAGGATGGCAAGAATTTTACCGAAGTCGGTCGCAACGAATTCCCCCGGAAGAAGGCAAGAACCGCGCAGGCGCGGTTCGCCGCCAAACAAGTCCGCTACGTCCGCGCGACCTTCATCGACAGCCATCCGAAGCAGGACCAGTACAGCGAGACCTTCGGATTCCTCTCCGAGCTGGAAGCATACACTCCGTGACAGACCGCACACGGCCGGCGCCGCGCCCCATCGCAAAATGGTGGCGCGGTGACTTGCTCCTTGGCATTTCGAAACCTGCGGGATTGCATTCCGCATGAAACACGCCCTCGTGCTGCTCTGCGCGGCGCTTCTTCCCTCGTGCATCCACACCTCCGTCGCACCTGTTGCCAATCCGGAAGGCGTGCCGGTTGTGATCCGCATCCCGGGTGTCCGTCCGGGCCAGAAACCGGCCAAGGAGCACATCGCCGCCATGGAAAAGAAGATCGAAGAAGGCATCGTCGGCAAATCCGCTCCGGCGAAACCCGATCCCGCCGTTCTCGCGATGGGTACCATCGGACGGTTCGGCGAGGTCCGGACAAAGCGAGGGGAAAAATTCGCCGCTTACGCCCCGATGGTCGTCATCCGCTCCACCTACCCCGAAGAGATGGTGGACCGCGCGGCCGGACTGACGGCGGCCGCCTATTACCGGAGTGCGAAGAAACACTTCCAGGTTACCCCCGTCACCGAACTCGCCTCCCCACCACCAAAGAATAAACCATGATTTCACGGGTCCTCCGCTGGCTCGCGCTTGTCGCGCTGTCCACCCTCCTCGCCGCCTGTTCGCTTCCGACTGGCACAAAATCTCCCGGTGAACTCGGACGCCTGTTCACCTCGACGGTTCCCGGCACCTGGTCCTGCCAGGTCAAGCGTGACGGCATCGACAGCCGCATGATCAAGCAGTTCAACCCGGACGGTTCCGCACGGGGCGTGCTTCTCATCAAAAAGAAAACCAATGGCGTCAGTTTCGTGTTGCCGGAAATCCCCTTCACCAGCCGCTGGCGGGTCGTCGGGGATGTGGTGGAAACCTATGATATCAAAACCCGCGCCTCCGGACCCTACAAAGCCAGCGATGTGATCCGCGACACGCTCCTCTCCGTTTCAACGGACCGCATCGTATCGCGTTCCGTCGATACGGGAAGGATCGAGATCCTCACGCGGCTGAAGTCGGAGCGCTAGACCGGTCGTGGCCTTGCCGCCGCGCTCCGAAGTCGCCTCACTTCGCCTGCGCGGCGGACTCCAGGAGATCCGCGGCGGGCAGCACGACGTTCGAGGGAGCGGGGCCTTGCTCGCTGTCGCTCTTGGGGGTGAACCGGTTGATACCGATGCCGAGGAATTTCCCATCCTTGTTGAATACGGGCATGCCCAGCACCTGTGTGGCGATCTTTCCAAAAGTGCGTGGCTTGCTGATCAGCGAGATGACCTCGTTCGTCATCACCACCGGTTCGCGGTTGAGATCCTTGCCCAATCTTCCGAGGATGATGACGTCGTCCAGCACCGCCATCGGCGCGCTGTTCGCGGTATCGACAGGAGTGAGCTTCACCTCCTCGGGCTTCTCCGGACGGATGAACGCGAGGTCGAGGTCGGTATCCTTGAACGAGACCTTGGCAGCCGTTTCCGAACCATCGGGCATCAGGATCTTCACTTCTTTCGTCGTGCCCTTGGCGGAGAGCTTCATCGGCCCCTGGGGACCATTCACCATGCGGCCATCGATGGTCGAGGCGACGTCCAGCGTGGAGAGCGGCACCACCATGAGGCCGTCCTTTCCAATGACCGTGCCAAGCATCTCCAGCTTTCTTTCTTCCTTTTTCGCAGGATTGTCCCCTGCCGTCACCTCGATCTCCACCACCGCGCTGAGGAACAGCACGGAGTCCTTATTGGAAGCGGAGAGCGCGAGCGCCTTTTCCTTGAGGGGACCATCGGCCGCGATGGCGAGAGGCGAGGCAAGAAGCGCGGCGAAAAGCGGGAGGATTGGTTTCATGAAGTGATGCGGTTTGATAAGATTTTAAGTTATTTTTTTGGGAGAATCAGCGATCAACCGGAGCCGGGTATTTTTCGAGGAGGGTGGCAAACCTGGTATTTTTTTCGATTCGACGGAATATCACAATTTGATCGGAACCCTCATATCCTGCGAAGAATCGATGCGTCTTGGTCACTCCGGCCGCCCGGTTCACAATCGCACTTGGAATGGCAATGGCTTCCGAAGTTCCCAAGGTGAGCGCGTTGGCCATCGCGGCCGAGTTGCCGAATTCCTTATCCTTCATCAAGCCCTTGTATTCGTAGATTTCGTAGGACCGGATCCCTCCGGTCCTACGCTTGCTGCCGTCGGGGGTGGTCCATCTCAAATCGTTTTGAACAGGAGAGTCTTTGGCGAGCTTGCGGGAGATGACGGGCTGACCGTAGGTGGAAACGGCCTCGGACCGCGTGCGGGGAATGGTTTCGCTCTTCCCTGTCTGGGTCATCCAGGCGGCCACGCAACTATTGAGCGAAAACAATGCCGCTCCGAGAAGCGCGGTTGGAACGATTTTCATATTTAGCAGGAATGATGCTCACCAGCCCGGTTCCAGCTCGATGTAACGGGTGGTGATTCCCCGCCGGACGAAAAGCACTATGGGACTTCTGCTGTTTTTCTCCAGATCCGCAAGGATTGGTTTCAGGGTTTCGATGGAATCCACCGGCTTGCCATCCGCGGAGATCAGGATGTCCCCCGGAGCAAGCCCTCCCAGAGCGGCCCAGCCTGCGGGAGCGACATTGGTAATGAGCACGCCCTTGAAATCCTCCGGCAGTTTCTCGCTCACGCGGTCCGCCTGGCCGAGGTCGCGGGAGGTGAACTCCAGAGTCTCGCATTCATGGGAATCCAGTTCGGAGGTTCCTTCCGGGCTGGCGTCGAGCGGCACCTTGATGACGAGATCCTCCGCACCACGGCGGATGTTGAGCGCGGCCTCCGTGCCGATCTTGTATTGGCGGATGAGGGCGGGAAAGACATCGGATTCCTCGGGGCGTGACGTCGGGATCACCTGACCATCGAGCTTCAAGAGGAGATCTCCTGTCTTCAATCCCGCCTTCTCGGCGCTGGTGCCGGGATGGACCTGCGTCACCCGCACGCCCTTCGCTCCGGGAATGCCGAGTGCTCCCGCGAGGTCCGAGGAAATCACCTGGGTGTCGATGCCGATCCATGCCTTTTTCACCAGGCCGGGTTTGTCAGCATCCGGTTCGGGTCCGATTTTCACAACGGTGAGGTAACTCCGGCCGTCCCGCTCATAGGAAACCAGAACAGGCACCGGCTCGGTTTTGCCTTCGGTGATTTCATTGCTGACCTTCATGAGTTCCGCCAGATTCGGCGTCGGTTTGTCCGACACCGCCACAATGAGGTCGCCAGGAACGAGCGCGGGCTTCGAAGCCGCTGCGGCACCTCCGGGCCGGATGCTCTGTACGAGCACCGCCTTGTTGTCGTCGCGGAGGAGCTCCTTCGCATTCAACTCCGTCAGGTCCCGTGCGGTGACGCCCCACGAAAGCAGTTCCTTTTCCCGCGGTTCGGCAGGCTCGCGAACGTTGCTGACGGCCTTCCATGTCATCGGCTGACCGTCGCGCACTCCCTCGAAGGTTACTTCCGAGCCGATGGCCGCTTCCAACAAGATCCGGTTGAACACCGGGACATCCTCCGGCGCACGGGACGCCGCGATGTCCGTGCCATTGCAGCGGGTGATGATGTCACCCGCCTTCAGCCCCGCTTTTTCAGCAGGTGATCCGCTGATGGTTCCACCCACGAGGATCCCGGCCTTCGCGTCCGTCGACTTGAGCAACGGCTGTGCGTTCAAGCCCACCCAGCTCCGCTTCACCTGGCCGGTCGCGATCAGCTCATCCGCCACTTTCCGCGCGAGATTCGAGGGAATCGCCCCGCCCAGACTGCCGATGCCGATTTCGTTCACTCCGATGATCTCGCCCTGGAGATTGACCAGCGGACCACCGGAATTCCCCGGAAAAATCACCGCGTCATGGCCGATCCAGCGCACCAGTTCACCCACCGATTCACCGTCCAACCGCATCGCTCCGCCGGGTGCGATCATTTCGGTGTTCGCGACGATGCCCTGCGTGACGGATTGCGAAACACCCGCCGGACTGCCCATCGCCAGCACCGCATCGCCCACCTCAAGCGTCGAACTGTCACCGAATTTCGCGACCGGCAGCGGCGCCTCCGGATCGCGGAGGTTTTTCCGATCAATCTTCAAAACCGCGAGGTCCGACAGCGGATCCGTACCCACCAATGTGGCCCGCAGTTCCTGGCGGTCCGCCAACCGCACCGTGATGCGTGTCGCGCGGCCCGCCACGTGGTGGTTGGTCAGAATGTAGCCATCGGGAGAAATGATCGTGCCGGAACCGCTCGCACGCCCCTTCTGCATGCGGCCCGCGCCGCCCTCCTCCGCCACCACATGGATGCGGACCAGCGCCGGATAGACCGCCCGCACCGCCGCCTCCACCTGTGGATCCGCCTTTGCGAAGGCCGTACTCTGGATGCATGGAACCGCCACGGAGATGGCGAGGGCGAACTTGGGGATGGAAAGCATGGCTGAAGTAAAAGAACCTGCGGAGGGTTGTTCTACAACATCGAAACCAATTTCCCCGATTGTCTGGAATTCACGCGGTTCCGGGCAGGCGGGAGGATTTCCCCACTCTCGTCCGCCATGCAATTCTCCCCGTGACGCGGGAGTCCGTATCGCGCTGGGGACAAAGCAATCCTTGGCAAGCATCCCCAAATGACTAGCTTGCGGGCGAGCCCCCCTTCATGGACTTCCACCGACTCCCTGCTCCCGTCCCCCGCCCCTCGTTCCGGCGTGTCGCACGCCGCTGCCTGGTTTTCATCACCAGCCTGCTGATGACAGGCGCGTCCCTCGCGCAGGAAGCGGTATTCACCACCCCGCGTGGAATTTACACTGTCAAGGTGGCTGGAACGTCCGAGCCTTCCATCCCGGCCCGTACCTACTTGGGAATCCAACTGTTACCGGAAACACGTTTCAGGGGGGTGGCCATGCATGTCGCTGGCGATCGTCTTTCCTTCCATAGCTTCCCATCGGGAAACCTGGAAAATCCATCTGCGGACAGGAAATACTACCTGCATGTTCTCAGCGGTGCGGGCAGGGGGTATATCGCCAATATCCGGGAATTCCTCCCTTCCGCAATCGTCTGCACCGAAGACGTCACCCCCTGGATCAGGCCGGGGGATCTCGTCACGATGAGATCCCATCCGCAACTGTCGGATTTATTGGGAACGGGAAACCGCTTTGGTTTGGGAGCCGGTATCGATGCCGGCACCGCTGACAATGTGGTGATCTGGGATCCTGAACTCCAAAAGGAACGCGTTTACTTTTTCCACTCGATCCGCAACCGCTGGGAGGAAAAGGACATTGAAGCCAACGCAAGCAACGCTGTTTTCAATTTTCCCTACGGTTTCTACATCGTCAGACGCTCTCCCGGAACAATCCGTATCGCCCTCGCTGGCGAGATGAGCCCGGATGCGATCCTGCTTCCGGTCCGTTCCGGGGCGAACGTGTTCTCCCTGCCGCTGAATCTCTCGGCATCGCTTGATCGATTGTTCCCTTCGAATGGTCCGTATCCGGTCATCGGCGGTCCGAATGCCAAGAGCTCCGATCTCCTCATTTTCGAAGAACCGACCACCGGAATCCATCGCGGCCCGTTTTATCGGCTCTCACAGCCCGATTTTTCCGGCTGGCGGGAAGTAGGGGTCGATGACAGCACCGCATCAATCCAACCTCTGGATTTCCTGTCCACCCTCATCTTGAGGCGTGAGGGGGATTCCGGACATGTTTTGGTCGAAGGAAGTGTGGCACCTCCGGCGGTTCCCATACCGGTCCTTCCTGCCGAGCCCGAACCCGATGAGATCCCTCTCACTGCGGAGCTGCCCACGGTCGGACTGAATATTCCGCCCGGACTTCCGGGCGACATCAACATGGCGATCGAAACCAGCACGGACCTGAGTTCATGGACGACATTCGGCTCGGCCCCACCCGTCGATGGAGTGGTGAAATTCACACTCCCCGCGGGCCAGACCCGCTTCTTTTACCGCCTGAAGCTCACGCTTTCAGCATACTGACACCCATGTCCCGGACAATTCAAACCGTTCTCCTCACAGGGTTGCTTTCATCCCGGCTATGGGCCGGAACCGTGGTGATCACCTCTGTGGCCGATCCCGGCCACCCGCAGGCACCGCTCACATCGCTGGCGGGCCTTCCTCTCGTTTCGAGCACCCAAGTCCATGTGGGTGCGTTTCCCGGGATGAGCGATGACCAGATCCTCGATCTCGCTTCGCATGGAGGTCTTTCCGGAATCACCACATCCTTCACTCCTTTCGGCGGGCAGTGCGCGATCGGCCAAGGTGTGGACGGAGCGCCGGGAGGGTTCGAAATCGCCGTGAAATCCCCGGTGACCTCCACCTCCCCCTGTGCGGGCCAGACCGTGTCCCTTCTGATCCGGACCGCGGGCGGTGAGTTTCTTGTCGCACGTTTCCCCGGCAAGGTATTCGAACCTGAATCCCCCACCGGTTTGGAACCACTGCTCTCGCTGCATCTTGCCGATGCCAAGCTGCTGGTGGGAAACCGTCTTGATGTGTCGAAATTCACCACTTCCACCGCTCCCCCGGTGGGCAGCTTCGGCACCTGGCTGTCCGGATTCCCGACCATTACCGATCCACTGATGAAGTTGCCCGGTGCGGATCCGGATTCCGACGGTCGGTCGAATTTCCTCGAATATGCGACGGGCGGAAATCCCACCACCCCGGACGATCCCGCCGCAGGCGCGATCCGGGCGAAGGGAACGGAAGGAGTCTTGTGGGTTACCTTCCAACGTCTTTCCGGTTTGGGGACGGTCCGGTATTCTTTGGAATCCTCCCAAGATCTGGCCCCGCCTTGGTCGGAATTCGTCGAAAACCTCGAAGCGGATCCGGAATTCCCCAATACATTGCGCGCGGTCCTCACCCCTCCCCTGACCTCCAACCGCTATTTCCGCCTGAAAGTGGAGGGGGAGCCGTAAACCGGCATCTGGTCTCCCCTTCAACGTCTGAGATCAAGTCCCGGACTTTACTTATTATCGAATCGGGCGAGGGTCAGGAATCGAAATGGAATCCCACACCGACCGGTTCATCCGCTATCTCGCCACGGAGCGCGGGCTTTCCGATGCTTATCAGTCCTCTGTCAGGCAGACGCTGGATGCTCTGGCGAAATGGGTGAAATCCCGCCGCATGGAGCTGCGGGACATCGGCACCGACGAGCTGGCGGCGTTTCTCGTGCAACGGAAAGCGGAAGGGCTGAACGCGGCGTCCCTGCGGATCACGACCGTGCACCTGAAAGTGTTTTTCCGCTGGCTGGCGCGGAAGGGAACGCTGGAAATGAACCCGGCCGAGCCACTGCTCGCACCGCGCCCGGACATGACCCTGCCGGAAACCCTGCATGCTTCGGAGGTTGGGAAATTGCTGGACTCGATCGACCCCTCACAGCCGTTGGGACGGCGGGATCTGGCGATTCTGGAATTGTTCTACTCATCCGGGCTGCGGCTTTCCGAGCTGTGCAAGGTCCGGTTGGAGATGATGGATTTCGAGGAAGGATTCATGCGCATCACCGGCAAAGGCAACAAGACCCGGGTGGTGAGGGTCGGTAAAAAAGCACTGGCGGCCATGGAGAATTACCTAACCAACGAGCGACCCGGCCTGGTGACCAAGAAAACCTCGTCCCACGTTTTTCTGAGTGTCCGCGGCGGAGCTTTGTCACCGGACCGGGTGAGACAGATCGTGAAGGAGCGTGCGAGGTTCGCCGGCATTGAACAAAACATCTACCCGCATCTGCTGCGGCATTCGTTCGCGACACACTTGCTGGAGGGCGGTGCGGACCTGCGGGTGATCCAGGAGCTGTTGGGCCATGCGGACATTTCCACCACCCAGATCTACACACACGTGGACCGGCAGCGGCTCAAGGCGGTGCACAAGCAATTCCACCCCCGGGGCTGACGAACGGCCCGGGATTCCACCGGATCAGAAATAGGGTTTTATCTCCAATGGCTTCTGCTCCGGTTCCTTGGCTTTTTCCGGAGCGGGCGTTGGCGGGGACGCGGGAGCTGGCGGCGGCGTTGCTGGTACGGGCGGAGGCGTGGGTGGCGTCGCTGGTGCGGGCGGCACGGACTGGGTCTGGGTCGTGGTGGCAGCGGCGGGATCCGGGTTCGACGTGTCGGGCACCACTGTGGCGGTCGGAACGTTTGGCAGGATCTGGAATCCATCCACGCGGATCGCTTGGAAAAGCCGGTTGTAATTGTGCCTGAGCACGGCCGGAAACGAAACGCGGCCAGCCTCGACGATATTTTCACGGAGCAGCTTGGCGGTGAGGTTCGCGACGAGATCGGTACCGATCTGCACCGCACCTTCGGGACTGAGAATGGCTTTTCCCGCTTCGTTGCCGCCAAGGATGACATCGCTCTTGATCGACTGCCCCTGGATGGCGAGGGTGGATTGCGCGGAGGAGATGGCCCCCTTGGAATTCACGGTCATTTCAAGGTTCGCATGGTCATTGGTCGCAAGCCAGCCGCGCACGTGATCGATGCGGACGGAAATGAAAATGCCACCATCCGGTGTGGGGCTGGTTTCCGGCTTGTAGGTCCGGTAGTCCGCACCTGAGAGAGGGTATTCCGCGGCGGTTCCCTTGCGTTTCCACCCGCCAAGACTCTTCCCGAAAGCTTCCTCATCGATGGAAACCTCGGCAAAGGCGTATGACGCACCGATGAGGAGTGTGGCGAGGAATAGGAATTTCGGTTTCATGAAGAATCGCGGAGTGATACTGAACCAGACCGGTTTTTATTCGAAAAATTCGGGTGGCGGTGGTGGATTGGGCGAACCAAGCAGGCGTCCGACCTGGGCCGAGGCCTTCGCTTTATGCTCATCCTTGATATAGGCCGCGACGGTCCCTAGCGCGGCCACGATCGCACCCCAGTCGTCGGTGAATCCCGCGCCGGGAATGATGTCCGGGATCAGGTCGGTGGGCAGGACGAGGTAGCCCAGCGCTCCCACGATGACACCTTTCGCCCATGGCGGTGTGTCGCGATCCTGCAGACAGTAAAAAAGCGTCAAGGCCGCGAGCAGCGTCTTGCGCCCGGCCGTGGCGGCGGCCCGGATGAGAGTGCGCCACAGCCGCGGGGCGGAGTACCAGCGCGGGGCGGAAAGTGGTTGCTTGGGCGACATGACGAATGCTGGGCCCGAAGATGCCCCATTTTCCAACGAGCCGCAAGCGCAAGCACGGACAGACCATCAATGGGAAGGATACGGTTGCACCGCACCAGGGAACCCGCTAGCGTCCGCCGCGTGATCCGTCCTGTCGATGTCCTGTTGGAATTTCTCGCCGCCGAGCAAGCTCGCGGAGTGACGCACGTCCATTTGGACGAAGGCGCTCGGGAAGGATTGAGGGAGGTGTTCGCCCTGGCGAAGTCCGGAGGAACACCCGCCCCCATGCCCGTCCGGGAAGAGCCTTCGGTGGCAAATGTGGAGAAACCCCGCATCGAAATTTCCCTCGAGGAGACAAAGCCCGTGGTGGTCTCCACCGAGCTTTCCATCACCGGATCGACCCGCGGGGAACAACTCGCCTCCCTGCGTCTCCAGGCGGAGAACTGGGGTCCGGCGAAAGCGTTGGGATCCCTGCGTGACACGATGGTCTTCTCCACCGGAAACCCCGAGGCACGCGTGATGCTGGTCGGCGAGGCTCCGGGCTACCAGGAGGAAAGGGAGCGCGAACCATTCGTGGGTCCGGCCGGACAGAAGTTGAACGATATCCTGAAGGCGATGGGTATCGCCCGCGAGGAGGTCTATATCTCCAACATCGTGAAATTCCGCCCCGCCACGGCGAAACAAACGACAAACAACCGCAAACCGACCCCCGAGGAAATGGAGGCCTGCATGCCGTTCGTCCGCGCGGAGATCGGCATCGTGAAACCCGAGTGCATCATCGCCCTGGGCGGCACCGCGGCGGAAGGGTTGCTCCGGCTGGAAGGTTCCGTGACGTCCATGCGTGGAAAGTGGCACGAGATTTCCGGCACGCCCCTCCGCGTGACCTATCATCCCAGCTACCTGCTCCAGAGCGGTGGCAGCACCAACGTGAAACGCCAGGTGTGGGAGGACATGCTGGCGGTGATGGAGAAGCTGGCGCTTCCCATTTCAGAAAAACAGCGGGGTTACTTCCTGCCGAAGGCCTGAGACTCAAGGCAGCTCGTAAAGACGCCGGCCCGCTTTCCCTGAAATGCGGAGAAATGAAAACCCCGGAGTGTTCTGAAACTTCTCCGGGGGTTCATCCGCACCGAAACGGAAACGTTCCGGCGCTTCAAATACGTGATCCGAGGCTCAGCGGCTCCACTTTTTCAGCGAACCCTTGCTCTTTTTCACAAGAGATTTCTTCTTCTCGAGCAGCGTCGCCGCTGGTTTGGCAACGGGTGTGGGAACGGAGGCCTGCTTCGCGGCGGATTTCACCGCTTTTCTGACGGGTTGGTCCGTTTTGCGGACGAGCAGGCTTTTTCCGGTCATCTGCTTCGGCTGGGCGAGCCCCAGCATGTCCAACAGCGTCGGGGCGACGTCCGCGAGAATCCCGTCCGCCACAGTGTATTGGTCCGCATCCTCCGCGACGTAGAAGAGGTGGACGAGGTTCGTCGTGTGAGCGGTGTTCGGCGAGCCGTCGGCATTCCGCATGAACTCGCAGTTTCCGTGGTCCGCGGTGATGAGGAGTTTGCCACCGAGGCGGAGTGTTTCCTCGGCGATCTCCTTCACATCGGCATCAATGGTCTCGCAGGCTTTCATGGCGGCCTCGACAACGCCGGTGTGACCGACCATGTCGGGGTTGGCGAAGTTGAGAATGACCATGTCATAATCCTTGAGCTTGGCGACGACGGTGTCGGTCACCTGGCGGGCGCTCATCTCCGGTTTGAAATCATAGGTCGGCACGTCTTTCGGCGACGGGATGATGACACGGTCCTCGCCTTCGTATGCGACTTCCTCGCCGCCGTTGAAGAAATAGGTGACGTGCGGGTATTTCTCGGTTTCCGCGATGCGCATCTGGGTCATGCCGGCGTTTGCGACCGTCTGGCCGAGCACCATGTCGAGCGTCTGGGCGGAGAAGATTTCCGGACAACCGTATTTTTCATCATACTGGGTCAGGGTGACGAAGTGGATCTTCGGCGTGACCTCGCGGTCGAAGCCGTCGAAGTCAGGATAGAGGAACGCCTCGGAAAGTTCGCGGGCACGGTCCGAGCGGAAATTGAAGAACAGGACGACGTCGCCGTCGCGGACGCGCTGGGTGTCGGCCTCCGTGAAAATCATCGGCGGCATGAACTCGTCGGTCTTGTCCAGGCGGTAGTAGTCGGCGATGGCTTCGCTAGCGAGCACCTCGCGCTTTTCGCCCTTGCCCAGAACGATCGCATCCCAAGCCAGCTTCACACGATCCCAACGCTTGTCGCGGTCCATGGCGAAATAGCGCCCGATCACCGTGGCGATGCGTGCGCCGGATTTCGCCGCCTCGTCCTCGACCTTCGCGACGAATCCTTCGCCGCCGGTCGGCGAGGTGTCACGGCCATCGGTGATGGCGTGGATGAAAATGTCTTCGACACCCGCTTCCTTCGCCAGCTTCACCATGGCGATGAGCTGGTCTTGATGGCTGTGCACGCCTCCGTCGGACACGAGGCCGAGAAGGTGGAGACGGCTGGATTTCGCCTTTTCAAGGGCTTCGACGAAGACGGGGTTTTTCCCGAGCGTGCCTTCGTCGATGGATTTGTTGATGCGGGTCAGATCCTGATAAACGATGCGGCCGGCTCCGAGATTGAGGTGGCCGACCTCCGAATTCCCCATCTGCCCCGGTGGCAGGCCGACATCAAGGCCGGAAGCGCTGAGGAAACCTTTCGGATATTTGGCGAACATCACCTCGTGGAAAGGCGTCTTCGCGAGCAGGGTCGCGTTTCCGTCCTTTTTTGCGGTTTCTTCTCCCCCGGGATTCACACCCCAGCCGTCGCGAATGATGAGCACTACAGGTTTCTTGGCCATGACGAACGGCGTTTACCCCCCCGCCCTCCCCGCCGCAAGCCCGGCGGAGGGAAATTTACGAAAAACTTCGGGGGACGTAATTGATCTCCACGCCGGAAAAATTACGGAAGCCCAAGGCGGTTCACCTCTCATGCGAGGATACACCCGGCCACATGATCCAAGTAGAAAGAGATCGGTTATAATAACAAAAAGCAATCATTCGATTCAATCGTTCGATTCAATCGAATGATTAGTCAACTTCTCAAACAATCGCAACACCTAATTTTTTTTGGTAAAAATTATCTAATACCTTTAATCATGAGTAATTTTTACTTTTTAATCAACTCCTAACCGGTGCCCCATTTCGAAGTCATTGAATCCATTCAAACTGAAGGATCAAACGTTAATAAAATCCAAACAAACGATTAAATCTATTGATTGAATCGACGCGCCTCAGCCGTTTCCGATAATTTTCCAATGGCAGGGAGTGAATTCCCTTGCTCCCGCAGAACTGTGGAATCGATGTCAATAACCCGTGAACAAGCTTGGTCCGGGTTATTCACAACCTGTCACCATCTTGTCCACGGACACGAATCCACCTCCTGTGAACCACCGATGACAGCCCATTCTTCCCGCTTCCCCCGGCGATTTCGCACATTGCCGTCGCCCGATGAAACGGTTTGCACCGCTCCGCCGACGCAGCTAGAAATGGGCGCACGCCATGTCCGACAAGCCCTTCTTCTATCAGGATCCCTTCCCTCTCGGCCCCGACACCACTGAGTATGAGCGGATCAGTTCGGACCACGTTTCAGTAACCGAATTCGACGGCAAGCCCATTTTGAAGATCGCCCCGGAGGCGCTCACCCTGCTGTCGGCGGAAGCCATCAAGGCCATCAATTTCACCCTCCGTCCCTCTCATCTGGCCCAGGTGTCAGCAATTCTGGAAGACCCTGAGGCATCCGAAAACGACCGCATGGTTGCCCTGATGCTTCTGAAGAATGCGGAAATCGCCTCGAATGGCATCCTCCCCTTCTGTCAGGACACCGGCACGGCGACGATCATTGGCAAAAAGGGCCAGCAGGTCTGGACAGGCTGTGACGACGCGGAATTTCTGTCGAAGGGCATCTACGACACCTACACAAAGGAGAACCTGCGCTACTCTCAAACCGCCCCGCTCACCATGTATGAGGAGGTCAACACCAAGACCAACCTGCCGGCGCAGATCGACCTGTATGCGACGGAAGGAGATTCCTACAAGTTCCTCTTCGTCAGCAAGGGCGGTGGATCGGCAAACAAGACCTTCCTCTACCAGGAAACCAAGGCGCTCCTCAATCCCAAGCGGCTCAAGGAGTTCTGCACCGAGAAAATGGCATCCCTCGGCACGGCGGCCTGCCCGCCTTATCACCTCGCATTTGTCATCGGCGGTACTTCGGCGGAAAACTGCCTCAAAACGGTGAAAATGGCCTCCACGCGTTATTACGACGCCCTGCCGACTTCGGGCAACGAACACGGCCAGGCGTTCCGCGACGTGGAACTGGAAAAGGAACTCCTCGCGATCGCCCGGCAGATCGGCATCGGTGCGCAGTTCGGAGGGAAATATCTCGCGCTCGACGTCCGCGTCATCCGTCTCCCCCGCCACGGCGCGTCATGCCCGGTGGGCATCGGCGTCTCCTGCTCGGCGGACCGCCAAGCGAAGGCGAAGATCACCAAGGACGGTCTTTTCCTGGAAAAACTGGAGAAGAATCCGGGCCGCTTCATCCCGGAGAAATTCCGCGATTGGAAGTTCAAGGGGGTGCCCATCGATCTGGATCTCGGCATGGAGGAAACGCTCAACACACTTTCCAAATACCCTGTCACCACCGCCCTTGCCCTGACAGGCACCATCATCGTGGCCCGCGACATCGCCCATGCGAAACTCAAGGAAATCCTCGATGATACCGGCGAACTGCCCGAATATTTCCGGAAATACCCTGTTTACTACGCCGGCCCGGCGAAAACCCCGGCAGGCATGCCATCCGGCTCCTTCGGTCCCACCACCGCCGGGCGGATGGACGGCTATGTGGATCTTTTCCAATCCCACGGCGGCTCGATGGTCATGCTGGCCAAGGGAAACCGCTCGAAACAAGTCACCGAAGCCTGCCACAAGCACGGCGGTTTCTACCTCGGTTCAGCAGGCGGACCAGCCGCCTTGCTCGCGCAGGATCATATCCGCTCCCAGGAAGTGGTCGATTTCCCGGAACTCGGGATGGAAGCGGTGTGGAAGATCACGGTGGAGAATTTCCCCGCATTCATCCTGGTGGACAACAAGGGGAACGACTTCTTCACCTCCCTGAACTCCTGCCCGGTGTGTCATTGACTGCTTGAAACACCCGCATGAGCAACATCGGAATACAGGAATGGATCGTGATCTCGATAACCCTGGGACTCCTGCTGATGCCCGTCGCAGTCGTTTTGGGATTCGCTCTTTTCATGACGAAACGCCGTAAGAAACACCGCACGCCTCCTCCCATTCCGTAAAAATCGCCGCCTTCGAAACAGCGTCCTCAGAAAATTCGTCGCTTATTCGAAAGTAAATGAATTGCAAGCAGGTTTTGCGACGTTACCCTACCAGCAACAACACCACAAAACTATGGGATCATTTGGAATGCAGGAGATGGTTGTGATTTTCATCATAATCTTGTTGCTCTTCGGAGCAAAAAAATTGCCCGAGCTTGCCCGCGGAGTCGGCAAGAGCATGGGTGAGTTCAAGAAGGCACGTGACGAGTTCGAGCATGAAATCACCCGCGCGGAGACCGAAACCCGCGTGAAGGAAGTTCCCGGCAAAGAACCACGCGAGTCCTGAGTCAGGATGCGTTCGCGCGTCCTTCTCAATTTGACATCGATACGAGCCCCAAGAATCCTTGGGGCTGTTTTTGCTGCGGCGGTTCTTTTCTGCACCGCTTGCGAGAAGAGCAAGACTCCGGATTGGAATACTCCTGCTGCGGAACTTCCGACTTCCTCGGAGGCAACCGGATCCCCTCCCCCGCCGCAGCCACTCGCGGCGCAGGCAGGCCTGCCGGAGAATTCCCGATCTGCGAAAACCGGACATGCGGAATCCTCCGCACCTGCGACACCAAGTAACACCGGTCTCCGTTTCGTCACCTATAACGTCCAGAACTGGCTGACCATGGACCGCTACGTGGAGCGGAAATCCATCAAGGGCGCGCCCAAACCGGAATCGGAAAAGCAGGATGTCGTCCGGATGCTGGTCCGCCACTCGCCTGACATCATCGGCCTCTGTGAGGTCGGCACCGCGGCGGATCTCGCGGATCTTCAGGAACGTCTCAAGACAGCGGGCCTGAACCTTCCCCACACCCATTTCACCGGCGGTTCGGATCCCGTGCGCCACTTGGGCCTGCTTTCCAGGTTTCCCATTCTTTCCACCGCCAAGCCGTCGGAAACCAGCTACCAGCTCGATGGGCAGACCTTCGCGATCAACCGTGGCATCCTTGATGCCACGCTCGAAGTCCGCGGCAAATCCTACCGTTTTCTCGGCGTGCATTTGAAATCCAAACGCGATGTCGAACAAGGCGACCAGGAAGCCATGCGCCTCCACGAATCCCGCCTGCTGCGCCGCCATGTGGACTCCATCCTCAAGGAAAATCCAAACGCCCGCCTCGTCGTTTACGGCGATTTCAACGACACCCGCGCCAGTCCGAGTCTCAAGACCATCACGGGGAACTACAGCGACCCCACCTATCTTACCGCCATCCCCGCGAAGGACTCCCGCCAGATGGCATGGACCCACTACTGGGAATTCCAGGACATTTATTCCCGCATCGACTACATCATGGTCACCCGCGCGTTGAAAAAAGACGTGGATTTTCCCGCGGCGAAAATCATCGACGACGAGGAATGGAACAAGGCATCCGACCATCGGCCGGTCCTGGCAATATTCAAGTAAACGCAATTTACTTGCGAATCGCGAAATACGCGGCAGGTTCCGGCCATGTTTCGTGTTTTTTTCGCCACAATCCTGCTCGGCCTGTTTCCATTGCAGGCGGGAGAACTGAAGGTCGCGGTGCTGCATCCCCTGCTGGGAGACATCGCCAGACAAGTGGGCGGCGGGTCGGTGGAGGTGGTGGATCTGATCGGTCCGAACGGCGATCCCCATCACTTCGAGCCCAAACCGGACGATCTGAAAAAAGCAGAAGGCGCCACGATTTATCTGGTCGCGGGCATGGGATTGGAAGGCTACCTGCCCAAGTTGAAGGCCATCATCGCGAACAAGGCGGTGCTCGTGGAGGTGGGCTCGACCTTGCCGGCGTTGGAGGGAGCTTGCGACCACGAAGGGCATGATCACGACCACGAACACGAAACCGACCCCCACTGGTGGCACTCGATCGATCTGTTCCGCCGGGCGACGGGAATCGTGAGCGGGTCGCTTGCCGATGCTGCACCGGAGCATGCGGAAGAGTTCAGGAAGAATGCCGAAGCTTACCGGAAAAAACTCGATGAGCTGGAGCGCTGGACGAGACGCGAGATTTCAAAAATCCCCAGAGACAGCCGGCATCTGGCGACAGCGCACGCGGCGTTCAATTATTTTTGCAAGGACTTCGGCTTCACCGCCCACCCGGTGCAGGGCCTTAGTAGGGAACAAATGCCGGATCCCAAGGAACTGGCGGCGCTGGTCACGACTCTCAAGAAGGAAAAGGTTTTGGCGATTTTCCCGGAGAAAGAGTCGAATCCCAAGATCCTGCAAACGTTGACGAACGATACCGGCATCCGGCTGGGAGAGCCGCTCATCGCGGACGGTACCGGCGTCAAAAGCTACGACGAAATGGTGCGCCATAATGTGACCGCCATCGTGAAAGGCTTGGGCAGGTAAGCATTGGAGCGCGGCAGTCCATTCCGCGCGAATCGAGGTCCTATGGGTCCTATGGGCTACCGAGACTCACGCAAAGCCTTTCGCGCGGAATGAATTCCGCGCTCCCGGTTTCAGGCTCCGTGGACGGGCTTCCAAGCGGCGTTCTCCTTGGAGGACGCGACGGCGGCTTCGATGAACGCCATACCCTCCACACCATCATCGACATCCGGGAAATCGTAGCCCTCGGCGCGGGGATAATTGCCCGCGAGGTGGTCTGAAATCGCCTCCGTGGCCGCAAGGTAGACGTTCGCGAAGGCTTCGATGAACGCTTCCGGATGGCCGAATGGAAGCCGTGTGTATTTCGCGGCTTCCGGGCCGTTGTAGCTGTTGCCCCGGCGCCAGACCTGGCGGGGAGCGTCGGCGAATTTCACGATGAGTTCGTTCGGGTGCTCCTGGTGCCACTCGATGGACGCATCCTCACCGTAAACGCGGATGTTCAGGTTGTTCTCATCGCCCGTGGAAATCTGCGAGGCGAAGAGAACCCCGCGGGCGCCACCTTCGTAACGGACGAGCATGCTGCCGTCGTCATCCAGCGTGCGGCCGGGGATGAAGGTGTTGAGATCCGCGGCGATTTCCTCGAGTTCGAGACCGGTGATGTAGCGGGCGAGGTTCTCCGCATGGGAGCCGATGTCACCGATGCAGTTCGAGACACCCGCCACGCTCGGGTCCATGCGCCAGTTGGAAATCGCTCCGTCCGCCTGCTGCTTGATCGCGCCGACGGCGTATCCCTGCGGATACTCGGCGACGATTTTCAGGATGCGGCCCAGCTTCCCTGCCTTCACCATCGCCCGCGCTTCCTTGACCATCGGGTATCCCGTGTAGTTGTGCGTGAGGGCGAAGACGAGGCCGGACTCGACGACGATCTTTTTCAACTCCTTCGCTTCCGCGAGCGAAAACGCCATCGGCTTTTCACAGACGATGTGGATTCCCGCTTCGAGGAAGGCCTTCGCCACCGGGAAATGCAGGTCATTCCGGGTGACGATGCTGACGAAGTCGATGCGCTCGCCCAGCGGCAGCGCGCCTTCGGTCTTCGCCATCTCCGTGTAAGAGGTGTAAACCCGCGATGGGTCGAGGAAAAAATCCTCGCCGGAGAGCTTGGATTTCTCGGCGTTCGACGAGAAGCAACCGGCGACGAGTTCGATTTTCCCGTCGAGGTTCGCAGCCATGCGGTGGACGGCGCCGATGAAGGCACCGCGTCCACCACCGACCATGCCCATGCGGAGTTTGCGGGTCATGAGGAAGTTGGGTTCTTGGTTGGGTGTGAGGAATCAGATCGAGACAGGCTTGCCGGAAGCGGCGGACTCGTAGAGCGCGTCGATGATCTTCATCAGCTTGTGCGCCTGGTCCGGGGTATTGAGCGCGGCGGCCTTGCCTTCGATCGCTTCGATGAAGTTGCGGGCGGAATTGCTGCGGCCCATGTCCTCACACGCCGGGGTGACGATGGTGCGGTTCACGCTGTTGCCGTTTTCCTGGACGTAGAGTTCGCAGGTGTCGATGGCGGTTTCATCCAAACCGTCGCGACCGAAAAGGCGCTCCACCTTGCCACCGGCCTTGGTGCCTTGGAAGACGACGGAGACTTCCTCGCGCTTGACCATCTCCGCCCAGGAGACCTGCAGCGTGAGGACCTGGCCGGTCTTGAAGGTGACGAATCCGTGGGCGGCGGCCTCGACGTTGTTCGTGCCATCGGCACGGTCGGGGATGCCCCAAGGACCCTTGAATCCCCTGTCGGTGATGAAGGTGTCGAAGGTGTTCGCAAGCACGTGCGCGGGCTCGGGGTAACCCATGAAATACAGGGCGAGATCGATCATGTGGAGCAGGTCGATGACCGCGCCACCGCCGGAGAGTTCCTTGGTGGTGAACCAACCGCCGAAGCCCGGAATTCCGGTGCGGCGGATCCACTTCGCCTGGGCGGAGTTGATCGAGCCGACGGTTCCGTCGTCGCAATAGCCCTTCATCGCCTGGGACTCGGGGCGGGCGCGGTTGTTGAAGTTGAACATCAGCTTCTTGCCCACCGAATCGGCGACGGCGATCATTTCCTCGACCTCCGCAGCCTTGAGGGCGGGTGGTTTTTCACAGAAAACGTGTTTTCCAGCCTTGAGACACTGGAGCGCGAGCGGTGCGTGGAACTTGTTCGGCACGATAATGCTGACGGCATCGAGTTCCGCGCATTCGGCCAGCATGGCATCGACGGACTCGTAAGCGTTCGCGATGCCCCACTTCTCCGTGGCACGTGCGGCGGCACCGGGTGCGGGATCGGCGACGGCCACGATTTCAGCTCCTGCCTGGCGAAAACCCGCGGCGTGGTATTGCAACATTCCGCCTGCTCCGATGACTCCTACTTTGATCGACATGATATGGTATTTTTTTGGGTAAAATGGAAAATTGGCGGCGTGCTTTTTGCAACATCGCGCGCGGGATACGGGGAACTTTGGCTCATTCTTTCCCCTGCCACTCGCCGAAGGCGCGGAATTTCTCGTAGCGTTCGTTGAGGAGTTGCTCCGTGCCCAGCTTGGACAGCTCGGCGATGTGGGAAAGGACCTTGTCGCGGAAGGCTTCCGCCGTGGCCTGGTGGTCGTTGTGCGCGCCGCCGGTGGGCTCGTCGATCACGTCGTCGATGAGGCCGAGTTTCTTCAGGTCCGGAGCAACGAGTTTCATGGCTTCCGCGGCTTCCGGAGCGTGCTTGCGGTGCTTCCAGAGAATGGCCGCGCATCCTTCCGGGCTGATGACGGAGTAGTACGCGTTCTCCATCATGATGACGCGATCGGCGACGCCGATGCCGAGGGCACCGCCGGAACCGCCCTCACCGAGGACGATGGCGATGACCGGGACTTTCAGCAGCATCATTTCCCGGAGATTGAACGCGATGGCTTCGGCGATGTTCCGCTCCTCCGCGCCGATGCCCGGGAAGGCGCCGGGAGTATCGATCATGGTGATGACCGGAAGGCCGAATTTTTCAGCGATCTTCATCAGGCGCAATGCCTTGCGGTAGCCTTCAGGGTGCGCGCTGCCGAAGTTGCGTTTGAGATTTTCCTTGGTGTCGCGCCCCTTCTGATGGCCGATGACCACCACCCGCTGGCCGCCGATGCGGGCGAATCCACCCGGCATGGATGCGTCATCGCCAATGTGGCGGTCTCCGTGGAGTTCACAAAAATCCGTGAATGCGAGGGAAACGTAGTCGAGCATGAACGGACGGTTCGTGTGACGGGCGATCTGGACACGCTGCCACGGGGTTAGGTTTTTGTAAATCTGCGCCTTCGTCTCGGCGAGCTTGTTCTCCATGATGGAGATCTCCGCGGACATGTCGATGTTTTGCGAAGCGGACTTCGTACGAAGTTTCTCGAGTTCGCGTTCAAGATCGG
Source organism: Luteolibacter yonseiensis (assembly GCF_016595465.1). Taxonomy (NCBI): domain Bacteria; kingdom Pseudomonadati; phylum Verrucomicrobiota; class Verrucomicrobiia; order Verrucomicrobiales; family Verrucomicrobiaceae; genus Luteolibacter; species Luteolibacter yonseiensis. Next base: position 184,176 of record NZ_JAENIK010000013.1, read on the forward strand.
CTGCCGGTTTTTCGAATTCGAGGAGCTGCATGGTAGAGGCGCGGAGGTTCGGGATTCTGGCGGTTGGATGCAAGATGGAACTTTGAAACGTGGGAATGACGTTCTCCCGCCTCAGTCCATTTCCAGCCGGTAGCGCTGCACGGACGGGTCCGCTTCCCTGCTCCAGGCATCGATGCCGCCACGCAGCCCGTAGGTCTGCTTGAGTCCGTGTCCCCGGAACCAGGCCACCTGATCCAGGACATTCTTCCCACTGTGGTCGTAGAGCAGGATCCGGGCATCCGAATCCCCGGCGAAGAGCTTTTGCTGGAGTTCCTGGGTGAAGAACTCGGACCCCGCGATGACGACGGCCTCGTGCTCCTCGCGGGTGCGAAGGTCGATGAGGCGCAGGGTGGAAATCTCCTCCTTCGCCACGGCTGGCTCCATCAGCATTTCGGAATCATGCACATGGCTGGCGAGCAGATGTTTCAGCACCTCGTCCGCCGGAATTTCCGAGCGGGCGCTGAGTTCCGCCAGCGTTTCCTCGTTCGAGAACGCGCAGCTCTGGCACCCCCCCAGGTGGTAGCGGGCGAAGATCGCCCGCTTGGCCCCCGGCAGGGCTTCCATGATCTGCCCCATCGGTGAATCGGTCGTCAGTTCGGAGACTTGCATGGGAGGAGTGTGAACCACGGTTCGTTTGAAAACAACCCCGCTATCCCGGATCAGCGGTCATCCGCCTCTTCTTCATGCGAGTGGATCTGCAGCAGGATGTCGACCCCGTGGCTGCGGGCGGCGGCCTTCATCATGCCGCGGATGGCCGCAGCCGTCTGTCCCTCCCTGCCGATGAGCGTCGAGACATCTTTTTTCACCAGAACGAGCCTGAATCTCAGGCCGCGTGGTTGCAATGGGGAAACCCTTATCCGTGCGAGTTCCGGTTTCTCGACGAGATGGAGCACCAAATATTGCAGGAAACCCTTCAATCGGACGATCAGCGCCCGGATTTCAGGGGAATCGGTGATTTCCTCCTCAGGTTTCCGGCTGCCCTCCGTGCCGGACACTCGGAAATCCCAGTCCATCACCTTGTAATTGGCGGTGCGCCTGAGGAAGTCCATCACATGAACCTCCTGGTTCGCCACCTTCTTCACCGCAGGCAACACGTCGCTGAACTCCCAGTCCGTCACACGGATCCGGCCAAGGCGGCGGAGGGAACGCGAGATTTCCAGTTCTTCGATGTCGGTGTTCAGCAGTCCGCGCAGGTCCACGTCATTCACATGGATGTCCCCGATCTGCTTGAGCGAGCTGGCGATCTTTGAAGCACGGGTTGGCATGTCGGTCTTCTTGAAGATAAACCTGCCACAATGATCGCTGGAAGCAAATAACCCTCATCCGGGACCGGTTGAAATCTTGCATACTTTGCGCTGTTTACTGATGGCAAGTCGTGGAATAGACTACCGCATGCCGAGGGAACGCGATCCTGACGAACCAAAAATCTACTTTTTGCCGAACCTGATGACGGCACTCAATCTGGCGTGCGGATTTTTCGCCGTCGTGATGATCGTCATCGGCCTCATCGAGGTGCAGAAGAACTCCGGAGACGGACTGCTTTCCGCCAAGCAATATTTCGAAATCTCAAAACGCTATTATGAGTATGCGATCCTGCTGATCTTCGGCTCCTGTTTGTTCGACCTGTTGGACGGGCGGCTGGCACGGCTGGGTGGGCAGGAATCACCGTTCGGCCGGGAATTCGACTCTCTGGCGGACATCATTTCCTTCGGCATGGCTCCCGCCATGCTGCTCTCCCGCGCGGTGCTTTATCCGCTGGGCAACATCGGCTGGGCGATCGCCTTGATCTATCTGGTCTGCGGAGCCCTGCGCCTCGCGAGATTCAACTGCCTCGCCGCCCTGCCGAAAAAGCCCGGTGCCTCGACCGATTTCCGCGGCCTTCCGATTCCGATGGCGGCCGGGTTCATCGCGTCGCTGACGTTCCTGATCATCGATCTTCACGAGAACGACCACGAACTCGGCTTGTGGAAATACGTTTTGGCAGGTGCGATGCTCGGGCTTTCCCTCCTGATGATCAGCGATGTGCGTTACCCCAGTTTCAAGAAGGTGGATTGGAAGACACGCGGCACCCTGGGTGCCATCGTCATCGCGATGCTGCTCGTTTTCGCCACGGTGTTGTTCCGTTACGTGATGCCGGTGGTGCTTTTCAGCATGTTCCTGCTGTATGGACTGGTGCGGCCTTGGATCTCCCAAAAGCTGCGCAAGGAGATCGAAGTCGAGGTGGACTCGGAGGATGAGACCGCCGTTCCACTGATCGAAGACAGCGCCCACAAGGAATAGGAGATGAGCGAGTTGAAAAAACGGCCCGTCGCCGTCACCCTTTTTCTCGTCCTGCTTCCCGTGTGGTTGCTCGCCTCCGGTGGCGGAGCGCTGTGGTATTATTTCCACCGGGAAAAAAAAGAAGCGCAGGTGGAACAGGAACGGTTCGTGAAAGCCGTCTCTTCCGAACTGATCGCGGATGACCTGAAGAAATTCGTGGAAGTGATCGGCGAGCGGAACACGTCGTCCGAAACCGCCGCGGCGGCCTTGTCCCGGACGTCGTCCATGATCGAAGGACTGCTCGGCCCTTCGAACACGGGATACACCGTGAAAAAACACCGTGGCCCGGCGGATTGGCCGCTGCTCCAGGTGACGATCCAAGGCCAGAAATCCGACCGGCCGCCGGTATGGGTGCTCACCTCCTACGACAGCCGTGCCGGGTCGCGCGGAGCGGAAGCGAATGCCACCGGACTCGCCTCCACCCTCGCCGCCGCGCAAGCGACCGCCCGGGACAAACCTCTCTCCCCCATCCATTTCCTGTTCCTTCCCCATGTGAATGACAGCGAATCCCCCGTGTTGGAAACCGCCGCGAAACTCCACGAAGTGATAAAAGCCGCCGGTGCTCCCCATGCCGTGCTCTGTGTGGAAGCGATGGGATCGGGTGAATCGTTGTGGCTGACATCACGTGATGTTTCCGCCGCCCCCTTGGCGCTCGTTTCAGGCCTGGGGTCCGTTTACGGTGCGGAAGTGGTTTGCCTGGGGGATGATACGGATCTGGCCAGCACGCTCTTTGAAATGGATTTGCCAGCGGTCCGCGTGGCCACCCGCGCGATGCCGACCGCCGACGATAAGGATGACAAGCTTCCCTTCGCCCCGACAGTGGCCGCGTCCACGGGCCGCCTCATCGAGCTGGTCCGCCGCTGCGCCTCCAAATAAGAAATTTTAAAAGTAACATTATGGGTTGCGGATTTGCGGATGCGGTCCAAAATCAAACTGTCACCGTGTCTGCGGCCTACAATCCCATGCGTCCCACCGATCTCGATCCCGCCTTCATCTCCCACGCGCCCGGCTACTGGTCGGAAGAGGCAACGGAAAACTGGCATGACCACCGCTGGCAGCTCAGAAACCGCGTGGACTCTCTCGCGGATCTTGATGCCCGGCTGAATCTCACCGACGAGGAGCGCGCGGGCGTCCTGCTGGCGGGGACCAAGCTGGCGATGGCCATCACGCCGCACTTTTTCAACCTCATCGACCGCGATGATCCGAACTGCCCGATCCGGAGGCAGATCATCCCGCGCATTGATGAAGGCTGGACCGCTCCCGAAGAAATGGCGGACCCGTGTGGTGAGGATTCCCACATGCCGGTTCCGGGCCTCGTGCATCGCTATCCGGACCGCGTGCTGTTTCTCGTGACGGACCGCTGCGCGTCCTACTGCCGCTACTGCACGCGCTCGCGGGTGGTATCCGGTGTGGGTGAGCAACATCTCGAAACGCAATGGGAACCCGCATTCAAATACCTGGAACAACACACGGAAGTCCGCGATGTCCTGCTTTCCGGTGGCGATCCCCTGCTCTTTTCGGACGACCGGCTGGACAAGATCCTCACCCGTCTGAGATCCATCCCTCACATCCAGTTCGTGCGCATCGGCTCGCGGATTCCGATCTTCCTGCCCCAGCGCATCACCCCGGAGTTGTGCGCGATGCTGAAGAAGCACCACCCGCTTTTCATTTCCGTCCACACGAACCACCCGCGCGAACTCACCACCGAAGTCCGCGACGCCCTCGGCCGCCTCGCCGACGCCGGCATCCCGCTCGGCAACCAGAGCGTGCTGCTGCGCGGGGTGAACGACAGCGTGGAGGTTCAGAAGGCCCTCGTCCACAAGCTGCTCATGTGCCGCGTGCGGCCATACTATCTCTATCAGTGCGACCTCATCACCGGTTCCTCCCACCTGCGGACCTCGGTTGCCGAAGGAGTTTCCATCATCGAAGGACTGCGTGGCCACACCACGGGCTACGCCATCCCACAGTTCGTCATCGACGGCCCCGGTGGCGGTGGAAAAATCCCCATCAACCCGAACTACGTCGTGGACGCGGCCGCGGGCAAGGTCACTCTGCGGAACTTCGAGGGAAATATTTTCGAATATCCGGATCCGACCCCGATCTCCGCATCAGCATTGGAGGAACTGCACCAGCGGGCGCTGAGCCGCTCGGTTTGAAGAGGATCGGTTTTCCGGACAGGACGATCCGGACCGTTGCGAGGCTGGGATACCCCTAGTTTTCCAAGATCCGTTTCAATTCATCGGCAGGAATCTTTTCGAAAACCCGGTCCCTGAGTTCCGGATTTTCCTTGAGCACCCCATGGGCGTCCCGGATGAACCGGTCGCGGTTCGGGCCGGGATTGTCCTTGAGCCAATCCTGGGTCTGGCCGAGCACCTCCGGCATGTCCGTTATCTTCCACGTTACGGTTTTTCTCGCGAACGAGGTGCCGGTCTCACCATCCAGAAAGATGGCCAGCTGATGGATGTAGTTTTCCATGTTGGCCTCGCTGACGGAACCATCCGCGAGAGGTTTCAGAAAATCAGGATACCACCCGGGCATCCTTGTCAGGAATGCCGAGTTTGTCGCTTCCAACTGCAACTCATCCGGGAGATTCACGACGAGGGAAAGCACGGTCTCCGGGCGACCACACGCCGCTTCCGCAAGCCCCCGCACGGCGGCCTCCCGCTGCCCGCCCGGCTCCAACGAAACCACGTAATCCTGAGCCGCTTTCTCGTCCTTCCCATACAGCCTGCCCATGAGATTGTTGATACCCGCGTATGAGGAAATCCCCATCTCCTGTTCGAGCCATTTCATACCCGTGAAAATCTCGGCAGCGGATCCGGCGGGCATGGCGAAAAGTGCCGCGTATTGCCTGATGTGGGAAGGCGCGTTCCTGATGTATTCCATCGCCGCCTTCGGATCCTGTTCCGCCCAGCGGAGGAAGACCATCGGCAGGATGGTGGTTTGGAATTCCACATTCAGCGACTCCCCCCACCGGATGGCGGCCCGGGGATCACTGTCGGCGAGCCATTGCGCATAGGCATCCGCCATCCACACGGTGGCGCTTCCCACCCGGGCTCGGTTGAGCAGAGACCGGACTTCCTCCGGATCGAGACGAGGGAATTGTTTTTCCGCCACATCCTTGCTGTGATTCATGACGGGGCCGTCGCCGATGATGCCCTCGATCCTGCCGCACCAGCGGAGGGCGGCCAAGGGGTCGCGTTTGAAAAGCTCCTGGAGCTCGAGGACGAAAAAACGGTTTTCTCTGAAACCGAAGCGCCCCGGCAGCGACAAGGCGGCACGGTAGGCGGAGTCGGGATCGCGCCGGATCCATTCTTGAAAAAACGCCGCAACGATCTCCAAATCCGGCTGCGGATCCGCCTTGACCAACCAGCGGAAAAACTCGTCCGGCCGTGATTTCGCACAGCCGGCGGCCCATGCGGTGGTGATCTGCTCCGGCACCTCTATCTTTCCCGCGAGACCGGGAGGGGCGCTTTGACGCGAGCGGTCGGGTGTGACCCGGACTTCACTTGCTTCCACCCGGTCCGGAAGCGGAACCAATCCCCCGGCGAGACCGCCGACACCAAGGGCGGCCGCCACGATTTTCATCTTCCTCATGAGAGGAGCATTCATTGCGCCTCCCTCCCCTTGTCTGAAACCGTCCGCCTGATGTGCCCCATTGCCTTGGAGCGCGACGCCTCGTCCGTGATGGTCCCCGCCCACTCCATCGCACGCTCGGGGTCTTTCACCGCAAGGCTGTTCACCATTCCCCCGATGGCAGCATCGCGATCCGGCCCGGAGGGAAGCAGGTTCACCCACTTCGCCGCAAGATCGGGATCGGTTCTCGTCCACTCGGACATGGCCACCCGCAGTCCATTCTCCTTCATCTCCGCGTCCGGAATAGTCATCACGCCCTTCACGGCGGACACAGGGTCCGCCAGATGCCACACATTCGCCCCGCCCGCCCAGACTTTCATCAGCCCCTCCAGCGCCTGCCCGGCATGTTCGGACTTCGGCAGATCCCGAATCACCTGCAGGCACAGGTCCGGTGCCCTGTCTCCGAAGGCGTAAGCCCTGCGACTCATGAGCCATGCCCTCTCGTCCGGGTTCTGCTGGTTTAGAAGACGCATCCGCTGGTCCAGCGGGAGAAAGAAGAATAATTCGTCGCGGGCGTTTCTGGCATCCTCTCCATCGCCGAGTCCGAACGCAAGGGCGACACAGTGCTCCGGATTTTCACCAGCCAACCTCGGAATGAGTCCTCGGAAAATCAAGGCGGCGACAGGTTTGTCCCTCTGCCGGGTCAGCCAGTTCAAAAGAAGATCGTAGTGCGGGCCCTGGATGGATTTCACCAGAGCCTTCGTCAGTAGAGCGGCCTGCTCCCTGTCCTCCATGGCGTCGATCTGATCCATCACCTGACCCGGGTGATCTTCCATCCACCTCGCCAGTTGCACCGCATTTTCCGGGGCCAGCAGATGCCGGGGTATTTCATCGGCGATGGTTCCCCGCACATTCCTCACCTCGGAGGAAGAACCGGTCGGGGAAGGAGGCCCGGAAGTGAACGGCCGGCCAGCCAACCGGAAAGAGATCACACCCGTCCCTGCCAACACCGCCAGGCCCGCACCAGCGAGGACTTCCAGCCATGAGTGACGAGTGAGAACCATCGGATTGGATATCTAATGAAATTTTTAATGGGCCCAAGACAAATCTGGAATGCTTCCGCAGGCGGGCGCCGCCGTCGAGGCCGGGCGGCAAAATCTGGAACGAAATAAAACCGCGCGGCGTGTCCCATCCGGGGTGCCGTGCCATTCCGCTTGCGCTCACGGTCCGGTATCCTAGCATCCAGTGCTTTCCCAAGCTCTGCCGCTACCACGCTCCCATGAATCGCATTTTCGTCGAAAAAAAAGCCGGACACAACGCCGAAGCCAGCCACCTTCTCCACGACCTCCACGAGTCGCTGGTGCTGCCCGGGTTGAAAGCCGTCCGCATCGTGCAACGCTATGACGTCGATGGACTTAGTGATGAGGAATTCACCTCGGCGGTGGGCCTGATCCTCTCCGAGCCACAGGTGGATGACACCTCCTGCACGCTCGCCATCGGGGAAGATGAAACCGCCTTCGCCGTGGAATTCCTTCCCGGCCAGTTCGACCAGCGTGCGGACTCCGCAGCCCAGTGCGTGCAGATCCTGACCGGAAAAGAGCGTCCGCTCGTCGCGTCCGCGAAAATCATTCTGCTCCAAGGCACTCTCACGGCCGACGAAATCAAAAGTGTGAAATCCTTCGTCATCAATGCCGTGGACTCCCACGAGGCATCGATGGACCTTCCCGAATCGCTGGAGCCGAACACCCACGAACCGGCCGATGTCGCGATCCTCACGGGTTTCGCCACGCTGGATCCCGCCGCGCTTCGCAAAGACCTCGGCCTCGCGATGTCCGTGGAGGACGTTGTTTTCTGCCAGACCTATTTCCGCGACGAAGAAAACCGCGACCCGAGCCTTACCGAGCTGCGCATGCTCGACACCTACTGGTCCGACCACTGCCGCCACACCACCTTCCTCACCAAAATCGACGAGGTCACGTTCGGCGAAGGCACCGGGCCGGTGCAACGCGCATGGGAAACCTACCAACAGGCCCGCAAGGACCTGGGCCGTGAGGACAAGCCCGTCACCCTGATGGACATCGCGCTCATCGGCATGCGCGAGCTGAAGAAATCCGGCGAACTCGACAACCTCGAAGTCTCCGAGGAAGTCAACGCCGCCTCCATCGTCGTCCCCGTCTCCATCGACGGAAAGGAAGAGGAGGAGTGGCTGGTGATGTTCAAGAACGAGACGCACAACCACCCCACCGAGATCGAGCCCTTCGGCGGCGCGGCCACCTGCCTTGGCGGATGCATCCGTGATCCGCTCTCCGGCCGTTCCTACGTCTATCAGGCCATGCGCGTCACCGGCGCGGCCGATCCTCTCACGCCGTTTTCCGAAACCCTTCCCGGCAAACTTCCCCAGAAAAAAATCTGCCAGGTGGCGGCCAAGGGTTATTCCTCCTACGGCAACCAGATCGGCCTCGCGACCGGCCAGGTGGCGGAAGTCTATCACCCCGGCTACGTCGCGAAGCGTATGGAAATCGGTGCCGTCGTCGCCGCCGCTCCGCGTTCGCAGGTCTTCCGTGGGGCTCCTTCTCCGGGCGATGTCATCCTCCTGATCGGCGGCCGCACCGGTCGCGACGGCGTAGGTGGAGCCACCGGTTCCTCGAAGGAACACACCGACACCGCGCTGGAAAACTCCGCGGAAGTCCAGAAGGGCGACGCCCCTACCGAGCGCAAGATCCAGCGCCTGTTCCGCAATCCGGAACTCACGAAAAAAATCAAGATCTGCAACGACTTCGGCGCGGGCGGCATCTCCGTGGCCATCGGCGAGATCGCTCCATCATTGGAAATCGACCTCGATGCGGTTTCGAAAAAATACGACGGACTCGACGGCACCGAGCTCGCCATCTCTGAATCCCAGGAGCGCATGGCCATCTGTGTGGACTCGTCTGAAATCGCCTGGTTCATCGCCGAGTCCGACAAGGAAAACCTCGAGTGCAAACACGTCGCCAACGTCACCGACAGCGGCCGCCTCGTGATGAACTGGCGTGGCAAGACCATTGTCAATCTCTCCCGCGCCTTCCTCGACACCAACGGCGTCCAGCAAAGCACGAAGATCCACGTCGGCGGCATTTCCAAACAGCCCGAGCCGTCCGCCAAGCCATTGGTTGACACCCTTTCCTCTCTCAACATCTGCTCGCAAAAAGGCCTCGGTGAAATCTTCGACGGCTCCGTCGGTGCCGGCACCGTGCTCTGGCCCTTCGGCGGTGACCGCCAGCTCACTCCCCCGGATGCGATGGTCGCCAAGCTTCCGCTCCTGGAAGGGAACAGCGACGTCTGCACCTACATGAGCTGGGGATTCAACCCGGACATTTCCTCCTGGTCCCCCTTCCACGGCGCGCTCTATGCCGTCACGGAATCCGTCTGCAAGGCCGTCGCCGCCGGAGCCCGCCTCTCCGACATCCGCCTCACGCTTCAGGAATATTTCCCTAAACTCGGCAACGACGCCACCCGCTGGGGACTTCCTTTCGCGGCACTGCTGGGTGCCTACCAGGCGCAGCACTCGCTCCGTCTCGCGGCCATCGGCGGCAAGGACTCGATGTCCGGCTCCTTCAACGAACTGGACGTGCCACCCACACTGGTTTCCTTCGCGCTCGCTCCGGGGAAAACCGGACTCGCGCTTTCTCCCGAGTTCAAGAAAGCAGGCTCCACGCTCTCCTTCGTCCAGGTCTCGCGTGATGCCGACCAGCTCCCGGACTTCGAGGAACTGAAAGCACTCGCCGGATCACTCCACCAGTTGAACGCGGACGGGAAGATCCTCTCCCTCCACCACATCGGACAGCCCGGCATCGCCGCCGCGCTTGCGAAGATGGCGTTCGGGAACCACATCGGAGCGGAGATCAACACCACGCTCGATCTCTCGGCGGAGCGTTATTTCGGCTTTCTCATCGAGCACGCCGAGCCGCTGCCTGCCGAGTTTTCCTCCGCCGAACTGGGCAGGACCACAGACAGTGCGACCCTCGTTCTCAACGGCGAAGCGCACACGCTCACGGAACTGGAAACCGCATGGACCGGAACACTGGAGCCGGTTTATCCGACGCAAAAGGAACAGGATACCATGCAGGACTTGCCCCCTTCGCCACAGCCTGCCCTCCGCAAGCGCGATTCCGCCATCGCCCGGCCCAAGGTCGTAATCCCCGCCTTCCCGGGCACCAACAGCGAATATGATTCCGCCAAAGCTTTCCGCGAGGCGGGTGCCGAGGCTGAAATCCTTGTATTCCGGAACCTTACTTCCAAACACATCGAGGAATCCCTCGCCGCTCTGGCCGCACAGATCCGCCAGTCCCAGATCCTCATGTTCCCCGGTGGTTTCAGCGCGGGTGACGAACCGGACGGCTCCGCCAAATTCATCGCCACCATCATCCGCAACCCGCGCGTGGCGGATGCCATCATGGATCTGCTGCAAAACCGCGACGGTCTCATCCTCGGTATCTGCAACGGCTTCCAAGCCCTCGTCAAAACCGGACTCGTCCCCTACGGCGAGATCCGCACCGCCACCGAAGACGCCCCGACCCTGGTCCACAACCACATCGGCCGCCACATTTCCTGTTACGCGCGGACCAAAGTGATCAGCACGCTCTCCCCATGGCTCGCGAACAGCCAGGTGGGCGACATCCACCGTGTCCCGGTTTCCCACGGCGAGGGTAAATTCTTCGCCAGCCAGGAAGCCATCGCCGCACTTGCCGCCAGCGGGCAGATCGCCACCCAGTATTGCGATGCCGATGGGGTTCCCTCCATGGACATCGCCGTCAACCCGAACGGCTCGCTCGCCGCCATCGAGGGCATCACCAGCCCCTGCGGCCGGGTTTTCGGGAAAATGGCGCACACCGAGCGCAGCGGGGCTTCCGTCGCGAAAAACATCCCCGGTGAAAAGCACCAGCCGATCTTCAGTGCGGGTGTGGGCTATTTCAAATGATCCGAGTATTCTTGACTCCCTCCCGCATTGCAAACCGCATTACGGGAGGGAAATCATGCACGATAAAAATAGGGCGACCAGCGAATGCCTGATCTGAGAAATTGGGTATTTGAAAAATTTCCGCAGACATACGCCGTTGAGACAAGAGAGGCCAATATCCCTTCGAACAGCGCAATTATGGGGGATATTATCACCACAGTTTCATAGCTCAAGGAGAACGCAAGTGATAAAGTTTTTCAAATGGCACAAATTTTGCTTCGCTTTTTAAGCAACCCTTCTAGCATAGCGGCGGCAACAATTGCCCGCCATGTCAGACGTCTACCTCCACCAGTCCCTTTCACAGCAGCAAACGCTTGCGCCTCAGATGCGCAAGAGCTTGGAAATCCTCCAAGCCGGGACCCTTGAACTGACCCAGCTTGTCCAGCAGGCGCTGGAGACGAACCCGGTTCTTGAGGACATCACCGAGGTGATCTCCCTCGACGAAGAGGGTCCGGATCCCGAGGAAGCGGATTCGCTGGATTATCTGAATGACACCGACGACGACTGGCGCGACCGTTCCATCATGGACGGAAAAAGCTCACCTTGGACCAGCGAGGACGAGGAACGCCGCCAACGGATCTACGACTCCATCGTCGCCCCCGAAACGCTTCAACAGCATTTGCAGAACCAGCTCGACCTCTCGATGGTCGATCCTGAAATCCGCGAGGCAGCCCAGGCCATTTTGGGAAATCTCGATGATCGCGGCTTCCTCGACCTGCCCGCGCGCACTCTCGCCACCCGGCTCGACATCCGGCCGAAAGACATGGACGCGGCGCTCACCCTGGTGCAGTCCTTCGATCCTGCGGGCGTTGGCGCCTCGGGCATCCCCGAGTCCCTTCTGCTGCAGCTGGAGCGCACGACGGGAAAGGAAACCATCGAATACAAGATCGTCCGGGACCATCTGGAAGACCTCGCCCGCAAACGTCATCCACAGATCGCACGCGCTCTCGGCACCACGGTGGAGCGCATCGCCGAGGCGGCTTCGCGCATCGGCCGCCTGACACCCAACCCCGGTGGCGAGTTTGATCCCACCGGCAATCCCTACATCCTGCCGGACGTCGTCATCGAGCGTGACGATGATGGAAACTGGTATGCGCGCCTCACCGGCGAGCATCTGCCGAACCTCCGCATCAATGATTTCTACAAGGACATGATCGGGAAGAGCGGCACGGATGCCAAGGCCCGCCAGTTCCTGCGCGACCAGATCCGCGACGGACGCAGCCTGATCCACGCGATCTCGCTGCGTCAGGAAACCATCCTCGCCATCGCCCACAAGCTTATCGAACACCAGCCCGCGTTCCTCGCGAAAGGCCCGCGCCACCTGCGCCCGCTGACGATGAACGACATCGCCGACGAGCTCAGCCTGCATGCGACCACCATTTCCCGGGCGGTGGCCGGGAAATATGTCTTCACCCCGCACGGGTTGATGGAAATGCGCTCGTTTTTCGCAACCGGCTATCAGACGAGCGACGGCACGGAGGTTTCCAACGCCGGGGTCCGCGAGGCCATCCAGCAGTTGGTCGCTGCGGAAAACCCCGCGAAGCCGCTTTCCGACGAGTTCCTGATGAAGGCTCTCGACAAACAAGGCATCAAGGTTGCCCGCCGCACCGTCGCGAAATACCGCGAGCAGTTGAACATCCTGCCTTCTCATCTGCGGAAGACATTCTGATTCCTTGTCGGAAAGGCATGGCCTTGCCGCCTCCCCGCACACATCGACAATGCCGGACGTGAGGGAGATTCCCCCTTCACGCCCGGAACTTTCCATTCGGACCGTTACGGTCTCTTCACTGGTTCGCCTTGTCGAACGCGGCGTCGAACGCGATGTTGCTCGTCGGGAAATCCACACTACGGACGAAGGCGGCGGCTTCCTCGCCACCGTGCACGCGGTCCATGCGGATGTCCTCCCATTCCACCGAGAGAGGTCCGCGGTAGCCGGTGTCGTTGAGCGCGACGATGATGTCCTCGAACTCGATGTCTCCGTGGCCGAGAGAACGGAAGTCCCAGTAGCGGCGGGCGTCGCCGAAATTCGTGTGGCCGCCGAAGACACCGACGGAGCCGTCGCCATGGTTCCACCACACGTCCTTCATGTGGACGTGGTAGATGCGGTTGCCGAGGTCGCGGATGAATTTCACGTAGTCCACGCCTTGGTAGGCAAGGTGGGACGGATCGTAATTGAAGCCGAAGCGTTTGTGGTTTCCAACGGCGGCGAGCGCGCGTTGGGCGGTGGCGATGTCGAACGCGATCTCGGTCGGGTGGACTTCGAGGGCGAAATTCACGTCCACTTTTTCAAACGCGTCGAGAATCGGCAGCCAGCGCTTGGCGAAGTCCTTGAAGCCTTTTTCATAATACTCCTGGGAGGTCGGCGGGAAGGCGTAGATGGAATGCCAGATGGAGGAGCCGGTGAATCCGTTCACCACCGCCGGGAAATCGTCCTTGCCATCGCGGCCGGGCTTGGCGTTGAAGAAGAGACGCGCCGCCTTGGCGGTGGCGATCATCTGCTTGGCGGCGCGCTTGCGGACGCCTTCCGGGTCACCGTTGCCCCAGATTTCCGGTGAGAGGATGGACTTGTGACGCTCGTCGATGTTGTCGCAGACCGCCTGGCCGACGAGGTGGTTCGAGATGGCGTAGCTGGTGAGGCCGTGGTCGAAAAGCAGCTCCCAGCGCTCCTTGACGTAGGATTTTTTCGAGAGCGCGGCATCCACGTCGAAGTGGTCTCCCCAGCAGGCGAGTTCCAGACCGTCGTAGCCCATTTCATAGGCGAGCGGTGCGAGTTCGGTGATGGAAAGATCGGCCCACTGGCCGGTGAAGAGGGTGACTGGGCGTGACATGGTTTTTACGATGGGTGTGTGCGGAGCATGACTGAAACGGATCGGTGGGATAAAGGAAATAATCGAGCGCCGGCTTTGCGAACCCATGTTCCCGCTTCCGGATTTCACCGTGCTGCCGGCGACACTTCCCGTATCCCTCACCGCCGCACATCCAAGGCAACCGCCTCCGCGTATGCGATGCCAAGCGCGCGGGTCACAGGACCCGCCACGAGATCCCGATCCTCGAAGCGGGAAACCGCCACCGGCCCACGGGTCGAGGAGCTGATGAAGATCTCGTCCGCCTCGTAAAGATCCTCCGGTCCGAGCGTCCTCTCATCGGTGGCAATCCCATGGCTTCCGGCGATTTCCAGCAATACCTCGCGCCCGATCCCCGGCAGGCAGCCGGAGTCGGATGACGGGGTGAGCAGCGCGCCATCCTTCACGAGGAAAAGATTCGCTGTCGCGGTTTCACAGAGATTGCCTGCCGTATTGAGGAAAACGGTTTCTTCGAAGCCGAGCTGCCGGGCGTGGTTGAGGGCCACCATGTTCTCCGCATAACATGCCGTCTTCAACCCGGCGAGCGGCGAACGTTCGTTGCGCGGCCATGGCGAGAGGCAGAGGCGGATGGATTCCGGAACCTCACCACCCGGAAACGCGGAAAGCCAGATGAGCCGGTCCGCCCCCGGTGTGAGATCGTTGTGAAGACCGCTTCCGGCCGTGACGATGAGACGCAGCCTCGCCTTCCCTTCGATGAGCCGGTTTCTGAGCAGCAACTCCGAGGCAATCTCCCGCAGGTCCGGCAAATCCAACAACCAACCGAACCGTTCACCACTTTTACGGAGCCGTGAAACATGCCGATCCGCGAAAACCAGCGAACCATCGAGACCGAGCATCGTTTCGAAAAGACCGAGGCCGAGAAACGCACCGCGGTCCTGCGCGCTCCCGGGATAACCCGCCGCAGGCAACCAGCCGCCGTTGCACCAGATTTCAGACATGGACAGGACCCTGACGGGGCGCGGCAGGAAGCTCAAGAGGGAAGACGTGCGATCAGGTATGGCTGTCCGCTCTCGAAAAAAGAGCCCGTCGTTTGATGGTCAAACGAAGCGGGCTCGAAATGATGTGGCCAGGCGGTTCCGGCCAGATTTCCCGATCAATCCAGGAAGCGGATCTTGCCGGGCACCGGCAGGCGTCCGAGCGCCATTTCCGCGTGCTGCTCGTCCGTGCAGGACGAATTGATCGGCGCGTCCGGAGTGGCGTCGCTTTTTTCAAAATAGCCGTTCTCAAGCAGCCATTTCTCCACTTCCTCACCGGAAATGTCCGGCAGCATGTGGCCGTCGATCTCGACACAAGGCGAGAGCGGCTGGCCGCTGCGCTGCTCCATTTCCCAGCGGAACGCGGGATTCTTGATGATGTCCTTCTCTTCGTAAGGCAGCTCATACTTGCGCATGATCGCGCGGACGCCTTCGCTCCAGCCGCAGAACGTTTTCAGGTAGGCAGTGATTTTGGGAGTTGGTTTGGACATGTCGGTGATTTGTTTGGCGGTAGGATAGAGCGCGGCGGAAAAACCGCAAGCCCTGTCACGTCGTATGGATCCGGTGCGGCAAAACCGTCACCGCCCGCTCATCCGCCCCGGATCCAGCAATTCCTCCAGTTCGCCCGCCGTCACGCCCAGCTCATCAGACCGGGCGATGCAGATCTCCCGCACCGTCCGTCCGGTGGACACCGACTCCTTCGCGATCGCCGCCGCCCGGTCGTAGCCGATGCGTGGAGCCAGCGCCGTGACCATGGAAAGCGAAAGTTCGATCAGTTCCCCGCACCGTTCCTCATCCGCGCGGATGCCCTCCACACACCGTTCGCGGAATGCCTCCGCCACATTCGCCAGCAGTCCGATGGATTCCAGCAGGCAGCTCCCGAGCAAAGGCATGGAAACATTCAGTTCCAGAAAACCACCCACCCCACACCAGGTGACCGTCGTCTGGTTTCCCGCCACCCGCGCCGCCACCATCGTGACGGATTCCGACATCACCGGGTTCACCTTTCCCGGCATGATCGACGATCCCGGTTGCGTCGCCGGCAGCACGATCTCGCCCAACCCACAACGCGGTCCCGAACCCAGCAGCCGTATATCGCCCGCGATCTTGTGCAGGGAAACCGCGATGGTGGAAAGCTGTCCGTGCGCTTCCACGCAACCGTCCTTCGCAGACTGGGCTTCGAAGTGATCCTCCGCCTCGCGAAACGGAATTCCGGTGGACTCCGCCAACCGAGCGATGGCCCTCGCCGCGAATTCCGGATGAGTGTTCAGTCCCGTCCCCACCGCCGTCCCACCCAGCGGCAGCTCCAGCAAGGCTTCGAGCGCCTTCTCCGCGCGCCTCGCCGCCAACTCCGCCTGCCTCGCCCAACCACCGAATTCCTGTCCAAGCCGCACCGGAGTCGCATCCATCAGATGCGTCCTGCCGATCTTGAGCACTCCATGAAACTCCCCGGCCTTCCGTGCCAGCGCAGCCGCCAGCTTCTCCAACGCAGGGATCAAGGTCTGCCGGATTTCCATTCCCGCCGCCAGATGAATGGCCGTGGGAAACGTGTCGTTCGATGACTGCCCCAAATTCACATGATCATTCGGATGCACCGCATGCCCGCACAAACCCACGATGACCTCGTTCACATTCGTGTTCGTGGAAGTGCCCGAGCCGGTCTGATAAACATCCACCGGAAACTGCGCGTCGTGCCTGCCGGCGATGATCTCCTCCGCCGCCCGCACGATGTTTCCCGCGGCCACCGGATCAAGCAGGCCGAGCTCCGCATTCGTTTCTGCAGCCGCCTTCTTGATCCGCCCGTAGGCATGGATCAAGGCCGACGGCAGCCGCGTGCCGGAAATCGGGAAATTCAACACCGCCCGTTGAGTTGATGCGCCATAAAGCGCTTCCACGGGCACCTCCATCTCTCCCATGGAATCGCGTTCCACCCGATGGCTTTCAGCAGCGGTCTTTTTCATGATCAAACCGCATCATGCCTTCGTTCCCCGCGATTTCCACCGGAAACGTTCGTGAATGGGGATTCGATTCCATGCTTGCCAGATTAACTTTTTCCCACAAAGTTAATTTGTAATTCACCAATCCACTTATGAAACGCCCGCTTCAAAACATCGCCGCATCATTGCTTTTCGTCGTCCTCCCCAGCTCCGCTCTGGCGGGATTGGAGCCGGGTGAGCAGATCAACCTCACCATCCGGGGCGTTGGGCCGGTGGAGCAGCAGAAAATCTCGGGCGTCTATCGAGTGGGGGAAAGCGGCGGGATCCGTCTGCCTCTGCTCGACGAATTGGTATCCGCACGAGGATTGACGCCCGAGCAGTTCGCACGGGCTGCGGAGGCGGCCTATGTGAAGGCCGGAATTTACGCGCGCCCCGCCATCGAGGTGGAGGCGTTGCAGGGCAAGGACCAGCAGGGAACGGCGGTTGTCAGTGTGGGTGGGCAGGTCCGCCGCGCCGGCGACAGCCCGTTCCGCAAGGGCATGACGGTGATCCAGGCCATCGATGCGGCGGGCGGGCGGAATGAATTCGGCGGGAGGAATCTGCTCCTGCTGCGGGATGGAAAGCAGTACTGCCTGGACTTCACCAACCTCGCCCACAAGAACATCGTCCTGCTGCCGAACGATTCCATCCAAGTCGAGCAGAAGCAGGTTTTCGACAAATGGAAGGGAACCGAGGAAGCGGTGAGAAAACTGACGGAGTGAGGATGCCCGGAGGATGGCAAATGGTGAAAACGAAAAATCCCCCGCCGACAGCGTTAGACATCCCGCGGATTTTCTGTATAAACCCCACCCGGACCGCCATGCCACGCCATCTCCTCATTTCGCTGATCGCCGCCGCCTCCTTTTCCTCCGTGTTTGCCGAGGCCCGTCCTTGGAAGAGCGCGGATGGCACGCGCACAATACAGGGCGAGTTCGTAAAGCGGGACGCCACCAGCGTCACGATCAAAACGGACGCAGGAAAGGAACTCACCATCGAGTTCACCAAGCTCCATTCGGACGACGTGAAGTGGCTGGATACGAACCAGCCCATCGGCGGGCTTCCTCCGGCGGCGGACCCCACGGCGTTTTTCGACAATCTCACCTTCAAGGACACGCGGGAGACCGCGTTGAAAAAACTCAAGGTCAGCAAGCTGGTGGAGATGACGGCGGACGAGGCTTTCATCGGCCGCTCCGGACTGAACGGCGTTTTCAAGACCCGTGCGAAGATCGGCGCGCTGGATGGCTTCCTCTACTTCGACTGGACGGAAGCGGGCAAACTCAAGGAACTCACCCTGCAAACCGACCTCCGTCCCGAATCCGACTATAAGTCCGTGTTGGAACCCGGCTGGAAACAGCTGGGCGAGCTGCTCACCGGACTCTACGGCAAGCCGCTGCAAAAAGGTCCTCTCCCCGGCGTGACCTCGCTCACGGACGGCATGTTCTCCCCGTCCCACCTGTGGAAGATCGAGGGTGGAAGCGCGCTGCTCGGCACGGCGCGGGATGGCGCACGCTACCAGCTCGTCGTCCGCTTCACCCAGAAGAAGCCGCAGATCGTCGAGGTGCCGTAATCCCCACCCGGCGGACTCCTGCCTTGAAAACTTCGTGTGGCGGACAAGACTCTCCACATGGACGAGCTTGATCTTTTTTCCTCCGCACCCCCACCCGAGACGCGCATCCGCGATCTCAGGGCCCAGCTCGACCACCACAACCGCCTCTACTACAACAAGGCGACGCCGGAAATCTCCGATGCGGAGTATGACACGCTCTTCCGCGAGCTGGAACTTCTGGAGGAAAAACACCCCGAGTTCCACGATGCGAACTCCCCCACCCTGCGCGTCGGCGGCGCGCCCATCGAGGGATTCCAGCAGATCCGCCACGCGGTCCCCATGCTCAGCATCGACGACGTGTTCGAGCTCGGTGCCGAGGCCATGGAAAAATCCGGGGCCGCCAGCGCGGAGCAGGAACTCATCGACTTCTACCAACGCCTCCAGAAAAATCTCAAACGCCCGGACATCGCCGTCACCATCGAACCGAAAATCGACGGCGTCGCCGTTTCCCTGCTCTACCGCGACGGCAAGCTCGCCTACGCCGCCACCCGGGGTGACGGCCAGACGGGGGACGATGTGACGCACAATGTACGGACGATCCGTAGCATTCCATTGGAATTGAAATTCCATGAAGCACCCCAGCCGCCCCCCACGGTTGACTTGGACAGCCTTCTTCCCTATCTTGACACCCATGAACCAAACGCAGCTTCTCGCCGCACGCCTCCGCAAAGCCAGGGAAATAGCCTGGCGAAAAGGCTTGTCGATGACCTCGGAAGAGGCGATGGAACAGATGTTCCGCAACGGGTCCGACAGGAAGCCGAATCCGTGGTATCGTGGGCCGGAGAATCAAACCGGCTCCTCGACCCGAGACGATTCGGAAGACTCGCCGCTCGTTACCCTCAGCTAGGCGGCCAGTCCGAGCACACGGTCTTCCACCTCCAGAGCCGTGGCCGTGTGATCAAATTCACTCTTCCTCCGTATTTCGGAGCGCAAGGTGATGCGATTGCTTATTTGAAAAACCTGGAAGCTGCGAACCAGGTGTTCGGCGATGACATCCAGCTCCACGGAGTATTGGAAACCAAGCTCGGCCCCGCGCTTGTCATTTCCCAACCTTATGTGCCGGGAGTGCAGCCCACCGCTCAGGAAATCGCCACATGGTTCACCTCGAACGGTTATCATTCCACCGGGCACAACCGTTGGAAAAATGACGAATCGGGCGTGGAGATCGCGGACGCCCATGTCGGCAACCTCATCAAGACCGAAGATGGCGAGCTTGTTCCCATCGACCTCCAGATTCTCTCGGAGGGTGACGCGTTCGCCGCCCCTCCTCCACCCGCCATCCCCACCCTGCTTGAGGTCCGTGGCGAAATTTTCATGCCGAACGAAGCCTTCGCCGCGCTCAATGCGGAGCGTGATGAAGCGGGTCTTCCCACCTTTGCCAATCCACGCAACTCCGCCGCCGGCACGTTGAAACTGCTCGATCCCAAGATCGTCGCACAGCGCCCGCTCGCCTTCCTCGCACACGGGCTCGGTGCCTACGACGGCACTCCGCTCGATACCGAGCATGGATTCCACGACCTGCTGGCCAACCTCGGCATTCCGCAGAACCAGCCCATCCTCAATGCGAACAATCTGGAGGAGTTGCTGGAGGCGGTAAGACAGATCAACATCGACCGCCACCACCTCGACTACGGCACGGACGGAGCCGTCATCAAGGTGCTGAACCGCGCCGAACGCGAGCAGCTCGGCTATACCTCGCGTGCGCCGCGCTGGGCCGCCGCATACAAATTCCTGCCGGAGCAGAAGGAAACCACGCTCAACGCCATCTCCATCCAGGTCGGTCGCACCGGAGTGTTGACCCCCGTGGCGGAGCTCACGCCCGTGCTCGTCTCTGGCACCACCGTGGCCCGCGCCACGCTGCACAACCAGGACGAGATCACCAAGAAGGACATCCGGCTGGGGGCCACCGTGCTCATTGAGAAAGCCGGAGAAATCATTCCAGCCATCGTCAAGGTCATCCGCCACGTGGAAGGAGCCGTTCCGTTTTCCCTCTACGACAGTGTCGGCGGCAAATGCCCGTCGTGCGGCGGCCCCATTTCCCAAGAGGAAGGATTCGTCGCATGGCGCTGCACGAACTTCGCATGCCCGGCCCAGACGGTCACCAGCATCAAGCACTTCGCCGCCCGCAAGGCCCTTGATCTCGACGGCCTCGGTGAAATCGTCGCTGAGGCGCTCGTCCGCCACGGTCATTGCACCACGCCGCTGGACCTTTTCAAGCTGACCGAGGACACCCTCGCCAACCTCAATCTCGGCACCGAAGAATCCCCACGCCGTTTCGGAGAGAAAAACGCAGCCAAGGTCCTCGCCGCACTGGATGCCGCCAGATCCAAGCCGCTGCACCGCTGGCTCTTCGCCATGGGCATCCGGCAGCTCGGCGAATCCGCGGCGAAGGAACTCTCCCGCCTGCATCTCGGCATCGGGGAAATCGCCAATTCTGAGATCCTTGCGGAACTCCTGCGCGACACCCGCGCCACCGCGAAAAAGCAGAACGATTTCCTCGCGAAATATTCCATCACCGGAGATGTCGGCCCCGCCGTGGCGGAAACGATCACCCGCTTTTTCACCTCGGAAGCCGGACAATACGTGCTCGCCCGGCTCACCGAACTCGGCATCGATCCCCAGTCGGACAACTACCTCCCCATCGCCGAGGAGGCCGATCTGTCCGTCCTGCCGCTCGCTGGAAAAACCTTCGTCATCACCGGAACCCTAAGCATGGACCGCGACGCGATGAAGGAATTCATCGAAAGCAAGGGAGGCAAGGTCAGCGGTTCCGTTTCCGCAAAAACCCATTACGTCCTGGCGGGGGAAGGTGGTGGCTCCAAGCGGGACAAGGCTGAGAAACTCGGCGTCCCCATCCTTGATGAGGAGGGGCTTCAGGCGCTTGTCGGAAATGCATAGGACCCATAGGACCCCATAAGTCCTATGGGACCGACATCATTCCCATGCTCCATCCCCTCCCAACCTTGAGGCAGGCGGCGGAAATCACCGTCGCCTTCGCGCTCTCCACCCTCATCACCGCCCTCTTCATCCGGGTGTATGGTGGCTACGTCTCGCAGGAAACCATGATCCTCTCCGGCTCCATCGCCGGGGGAAAATGGGCCATCCAGATCTTGCTCGGCTGGCTCTTGCTCGGCGCGAAAAGGTGGATCTACATCCGGGAACTCGGCATCGCCTGCCTCATCGGCAGCCTCGTTCTCATTCCCTTTTCCATCACCTCAGGTGCGGCGCTTTACTTCTTTGGCAGCCTGCTTGCCAGTATCTGCGCGATGGGAACGACCGTCGTCATCCGTCTGAAGGCCGCGGGCTTCGCATGGCGGTGGCCGGCCCTGTGGTTCCTGCTGCTGTCCGTCGCCGTCACTCTCCAACTCACCATCGTCTTCCACATCCTCTGAGAAGGGTCGACAAGTCCCGCATCCCTTGTGCGGATTCCCCAGCCTCCCATACAGATTCCACGCAAATCCCATTTCGGTGTAAGAGGTCGGCGGGCATCCGTGTTTTCCTCCAAAACATGAGACTCCTGCCCACTTTCATCCTCCTCACCGGCCTGTGTGTTTCTTCCGCATCCTCCGGAGATCTGAGGGAGGACATGCGGCGTGCGGAAGAAACCGGCAGGAAGTCCGGCTCCCTCATCACGAACAATGATTTCCGCCCCTTCTGGTCGGCGGATGGCAGCCACCTGGCCTACCGGATCAGGGGAACAAATGACGAGCTGGTCTTTTCCAAAGTCCATCTCCGGTCCGGCACCCTGTCACCCGCCTTCGATCACGACCTGCTGGCCAAGGCACTCGCGAAAGCCGCCGGGCGCGTGACCGACGGCAGGCATCTGCCGCTGGATCAGCTCGAAATCAGCGCGGACGGCACCGTGCGTTTCCGCGCGTTTGAAAAATCCTGGCGCTGGGACGCATCGGCCGGACAGGTCTCGCCCGATGACCTGCCGCCACAGGAAAGCCGCCTGCTCGCCCCCGAGGAAATCCGCGGCCGCTCGGGCCGCAGCGGGCCGCCCTCCGCGCTCACCATCGAAAACGGCAGCGATGGCGAGATCGAAATCTTCTGGGTCAGCGGCCGCGAACGGAAATCCTATGGCAGGATCGAGCCCGGTGGAAAATTCACGCAGAACACCTACGCGGGCCACGTCTGGCTCATGACCCGTTCGACGGGCGAACCGCTCGCCGCCCTCGAAGCCGAGGACACCCCCACCATCGCCCGCGTCACCGGGCGGGTTCCAGCGCCGCCCCGCGTGCGGGACGATCTTTCACCGGATAAAAAATGGAAGTCATCCATCCGGGATCACAATGTCTTCATCGAACCTGCGGAGGGCGGCGACGCCATCGCGATCAGCCGGGGTGGCACGCCGGAAAACAGCTTCAACGGGCCGCTGAAGTGGTCGCCGGATTCGAAAAAGATCGTCGCCTTCCGCACCCGGCATGTCGACACGCGGCAGATCCACATCGTCCAGTCCTCCCCGCCGGACCAGCTCCAGCCGAAGTTGAAAACCCTCGACTACGCGAAACCCGGCGACGCTCTGGAGCAGCCGATGCCCTGTTTGCTGGAGATCGAAAACCGCAGGGAAATTCCCGTCGAACACTCGCTCTTCAGCAACCCATGGGAGATCAACCATATCTCATGGGCCGCCGATTCCTCGGAGTTTTCCTTCGTCTACAACCAGCGCGGGCACCAACTCATGCGCATCGTCGGCGTGCGGGCGGACACGGGCGTCGCGCGGAAGATATATGAAGACACAAGCGCGACGTTCATCGACTACTCGCAGAAGACATACATCCACGAACTTCCCGAAACCCGCGAGATCCTCTGGGCCTCCGAACGCGATGGATACAACCACCTTTACCTGCTGGACGCCGTGTCGGGTGAGGTCAAAAAACAGATCACCCGGGGAAAATGGAATGTCCGCGAGGTGGTGGAGGTGGATGAGAAGAAGCGCAGGCTGCTCCTCAAGGTCATGGGAGTGACCGGGCAGGATCCCTATCACACCCATTTCGTCCGGGTGGACTTCGACGGCGCGAACTTCACCCGCCTGACCACCAGCGATGGCAACCACGGCATCAGGTTCTCTCCGGACGGGAATTTCATCCTGGCCACCTGGTCCCGTGTCGACCAGCCACCCGTCACCGAACTCCGCCGGGCGGATGACGGCAGGCTGATCGCGGAGCTCGCACGCGAGGACGACGAAGCGTTGCGCAAAACCGGTTGGAGCCGCCCCGAACGGTTTGTGGCGAAGGGCCGCGACGGCGACACGGATATTTACGGCGTCATCATCCGTCCCACCCATTTCGATCCCGCGAAAAAATATCCCGTCGTGGAGGACATCTACGCCGGGCCGCACGACTTCTTCGTCCCGAAAAACTACAGCACGTGGTCCGGCATGAACGCCATGGCCGAGCTGGGCTTCGTCATCGTGAAAATGGACGGCATGGGCACGAACTGGCGCAGCCGGGCCTTCCACGATGTCTGTTGGAAGAACCTCTCCGACAGCGGCTTCCCGGACCGCATCGCATGGATCAAGGCGGCGGCCGCAAGCCGCCCTTGGATGGACCTCACCCGTGTCGGCATCTACGGCGGCAGCGCCGGCGGCCAGAGCACGCTGGCGGGCCTGCTCCATCACGGGGATTTTTACAAGGCCGGCGTCGCGGACTGCGGCTGCCACGACAACCGCATGGACAAGATCTGGTGGAACGAGGCATGGATGGGCTGGCCCGTGGACGACAGCTATGCGAACAACTCGAATGTCACCCACGCCGCGAAACTCACCGGCAAGCTCATGCTCGTCGTGGGCGAGCTCGACACGAACGTCGATCCCGCATCCACCGCACAGGTCGTGAACGCGCTGCAACAGGCGGGCAAGGAATTCGACTACATCCCCGTCATGAACGCCGGCCACGGTGCGGCCGAGACGCCCTATGGAAAATTCCGCCGCGCGGGATTCCTGAGAAAAAACCTTCTCGGAGAATAGACGCGGGAGACAGAAGTAGCCTGTTTGCCAGAAGTTGTTTCCGATACTCCATAAGACTTGTGGATCCTTGGCGCACTCGTTTCGGAAATGATTTTTCGCAACCGGTATAATAAAAAAGCGCCGCTCCGCAGGGGGGCGACGCCTTGAGGGCACGATTGCCAGCTTATTTCGCCCCTGTCAGCGAGCGGATGAGTTTCACCTCATCCTCCTTGTACGGGGTCCCGTCCTTGCGGAAGATGTCGTGGAACCATGGGTCCGGTTCTCCGGTGTATTGCTTTTTCCAAGAGTCCCACGGGTAGATGGTCTGGCTCTTGCCGTCCACGAAGCCCCAGTTCATCGAAATGACCTTCTGTTCCTTGAAATACGGGAGCACCGCCTGGAAGGTGCTGCCTTCCGGACGCGCCATGTATTCGCTGCACATGATGGGGCGGTTGTATTTTTTCAACGCCTCCACGCGCTCCTTCGTCTTTTCCAAAGGGGTGTAGGTGTGGAAGTTGATGATGTCCGAGGTCTCCAGCTGATAGCGCGCGAAGTCATCCGGCTTCGCGAAATCTCCGATCCAGATGCCGGAGGACAATGGTTGGGTGGGCTCCGCCTCACGCGCCCACTCGAACGTCTTTTTCAGCAGTTCCAGCGCCTTGGGGAATTTTTTCGCAGGGTCTTCCTTGAAGCGGCCGCCGTTCTCATTGTTCGGCTCGTTGTAGAGGTCCCATGCGAGGATGCGCTTGTCGTTCTTGAAATGGCTGATGACGCCGACGACATAAGGCTTCAGCTCGTCCTGCTTGGCGGAGTCCTGGAGGATCTCCCAGCCGGGACTCTGCACCCAGCCCGAGTTGTGGACATGCGGCCTCGGCTCGGGTTGCTTGCCGGGCTTCGGATCGGGATTCCAGCAGCTGTCGAAGAACACGAACATCGGACGGATCTTGTGTTTCTCGGCGATGTCGATGAACTTCTCGATGCGCTTGATGAAGCCCTTGGAATCCGTCTTCCATGGGATGTCGTGGAGGAAGACACGCATGGTGTTGAACCCGAGGCTTTCCGCCCAGCCGAGTTCGAGATCGATTCGCTCCGGATCGAAGGTTTCCTCCTGCCACATTTCCAGCTGGCTGATGGAGGTCGCCGGCACGTAGTTCGCACCAATGAGCCACGGCTGTTTGTCATGCCAGGCGTTCGCCTCTTCCGGAGTCCATTGTTTGCCAGGAACGGCCTGCGCGACCAGTGTCGCGGCGAATAGTAGGAATAGTGGTTTTATCATATGGGAAATAGGGGATATGGATTTGTGGGAGCAACCGGACAAATCTGTCAGTAAGGAAACTTGCCGAAGGTGAACGCCTTCCCGGTCTCGGCGGCTTCGATGATTCCGTTGATGACCTGGATGTCGCGCGCGCCCATCTCTCCGGGGACGAGACTCGGCGTACCGGCGAGGATCGACGCCACCTGCCCGTCGATCTGCAGCGCCTGCTGGTTCACAGGACCGAAGTTCATCTCGCCATCCGGAGTGCGGCCTTTCGGGCCACCCCCGTAGTTGTAGCCGGGAGCGATTTCCACCACCCCTTTCTCCACCACGGCACGCAGGAAATTCCCTTGGCGGCCGTAGCTGGAAGTCCCTTCCGCCTTGCGGCCGTCGGCGAACTCCAGGACCCACTCGTAGGTTTCCGGCACTTCCTTGAAAATTTCCGGACGGTCCGTGAAATGTTTCGCAGTGACGCTCACGGGATTCATGCCCGCGGTGTAGAGCGAACCCTGCACACAATAGACTCCCATGTCGTAGAGAGCGCCTGCGATTCCCAGATCCTTGCCGATACGCCACGCGTTCAACCCGGTGAAGGATTTCATGACGGAGCCGTTCGCGGTGGAGATGGATTTCCAATCGCCGAACTCCTTTTTCTTCATCGCATCCATCAGGCGCATGTGGTTCGGATCCCAGTGCAGGCGGTAGCCGATCTGCAGCGTCTTGCCCGCCTTTTTCACCGCTTCGATCATGCGCATGCAGTCCGCCGTGGTCGGTGCCATCGGTTTTTCACAAATCACATGCTTGCCGGCCTGCGCCGCACGGATGGTGAACTCCGGGTGCAGCGCGGTGGGGGTGACAACATAGACGATGTCGATATCCTTGTTGTCCGCGATGGTGTCGAAATTCTGATAGTTGTAGATGTTTCCGTCCGGGATCTCGTATTCCTTCTGCCACTTGGGGATCTTCTCCGGCGAACCGGTGACGATCCCCGCAAGACGGGCGTTTTTCGTCTGCTTGAGCGCGGGTCCGAGCTGGTTGGTCGAGTAATCTCCCAGTCCGAGCAGCGCCACCCCCAGTTTTTTCTGGGACGCTTCCTGCGCGCGGGCGATGAAAAACGGCGAAACCGCTGCGGCGGCTCCGAGCTGGATGAAATGGCGGCGGGAAAATGGGTTCATGATGCTCCAACCAAGCGCAAAGCCGTGCGGATGCAATGCAAAAGGTGCGGCATCCCGGAGCCTTCCTTGAAGCGTGGTGTTGCGGAGGGTTTCAGTCAGATACACACCGCGATCGCATTCGCCGCGGCGTATTCCCTCGCATGCGTCAGGCTGATCTGGATCTCGCTGATGCCCTGGGCTTTCGTGAATTTCTCGGCGACTCCCTGCAGAAGGAGCTTCGGCGCGCCCGCGGCGTCGCGGGTGACCTCCAGATCCAGCCAGCCCGCCTGTCCGCCGATGCCTGTGCCGAGGGCCTTCGAAACCGCCTCCTTCGCGGCGAAGCGGGCCGCGTAGTGGAGTTCGGGTTTTTTCTGTGCGTCACAATACGCGCGCTCGGCGGATGTGAAAAGTTTCGCGAGAAACGGTTCGCCAAGCCGCTCGATCGCGGCCGCGATGCGTCCGACCTCCACCACGTCGATGCCGATGCCGTAGATCCGCATGGTTCACGCCTGGTAAGCCGCCATGTGCAGTTTCATTTCCTGGACCGCCGCCGCAAGACCGATCCGGGTGGAGCGGGCGATGATGCTGTGGCCGATGTTCAGTTCGGAAAGGTGCGGGATGGTGAGGATTCTGGCGATGTTCGTGTAGTTGATGCCGTGGCCCGCGTGCACCTGCAGGCTGGGGGCGCCTTCCTTCGCGGCGGCGATGAGGCGGTCCAGCTCGACCTGGACATTGTCGCCTGTCGCGTTCGCGAACGCTCCGGTGTGGAGTTCGATCATGTCGGCGCAGGCCTCTCCGGCGGCCTCGACCTGATCCAGATCGGGGTCGATGAAAACGCTCACGCGGATGCCGGCGTCCTGGAGGCGGGCGATGACCATGCGGGTCTTGTCAAAGCTGGCGAGCACGTTCAGGCCTCCTTCCGTGGTGACTTCCATACGGTTTTCCGGCACGAGGCAGACGAACTCCGGCTTGAGCTTCAGGGCGATGCCGACCATTTCCTCGGTGACACCCATCTCAAGATTGAGCGGGATGTTGATCTCCTCGCGGATACGGAAGGCATCCGCGTCCTGCATGTGACGCCGGTCGCCGCGGACGTGGATGGTGAGGGAGTCCGCGCCTCCGGCAACCGCGTCGTGACCGGCGGTCACGGGACAGGGCTCGGCGTTCGGCGAGGACAGCTCTTTCGCATAGCGGGCCTGGCGCAGGGTGGCGATGTGGTCGATGTTGACTCCGAGAAGCAAGGACATGCGCGGAAATACCCGCCGGGAAGCCTCGCGGCAAGCATGATACTTGTGGACCGGTTTTTAGGACTAAGACACCAGATTTGAAGACATGGGAAAAGAGAATGGCGAGAAATGAATCCGACCCATGGCCGACGGGGAGACGAGCCTGTTCACGGCGGCGCGAGCAGTGTGAAAGGCCATGACGGAATGTTGCGAAGGATCCAGAATGCGATGAGCGCGATGGCGATGCCCCATCCCCCTTTCACACCGACATCCAGACGGAATGGCAGCGGTCTCCCTCGCACCCAGCCCAGGAGCTGGAGCCCCACGCCCATCCCCGCCAGCGGCAGAAGAATCATGCCCACCGGATTGTAGCGGAAGGCAGTGCCGATTTCCCCGTGCAGGGCGGCGTAGGCGGCGCGGGTCATGCCGCAGCCGGCACAGTGCAACCCGGTGATTTCGTGAAACATGCAGCGGGGAAGCCACGGCAGCCCGTTGGGACCGCTCTGCCGGAGCAAATACGCGGCGACCGACAGGAGAAGCACTCCGAGGGCGATCCAAAGCGCACGGTCCGCTCGCATCTCAGTGATTCTGCAACACGCCGATGGCACCAAAAAAGATGACGAACAGCAACCACAGCAAGGCAGGGACCAGCGCCGAAACGAAAGACACCCAGCACCAGGTCTTCGCGGATGCGGAAGCCGCCGACGCCCCCGCCACATCCCCCGCAGCACGCAGGCCGTCCACCTTCGCCGCATAGACGATGGCGACGATGCCGAAGGGCAGACAGCAGAACAATGTCACCACGATGGACTGCCACAGGTAGTTGGGAATCGGAACTCCGATCATGGCCGGAGACGGATAAAATGGTGTGGAATAGGGAGAAGCCCCCGCGTTTCCCGTTACGGGCACCACCGGTGGAATGGCGGGAGAGGATACCGCACCCGACGCAAACTCCGGAACCCGGGACGCGGGCAGCCAGTCGGCCATCCCCTCTTTCCAAATCAGATCCGTGGGAAAAACCTCGCCTGAGGACAGCTTCGCACGGAGTTCATCCCCGGTGACGGGACCGAGCTGCGTGTTGTTTTTCGAGTAATACCATTCCATGGGCGGGGTGTGTAACAAATCACGGGAAATGAGCGAGGGCGAAAACGATCTGGAGAATGAACCCGAGCATCGTCAGCAGTCCCAGATAACCGCAGATCAAACCGGTGAGAGCCATCCCCCGTCCGACGATCATGTTCCGGGAATTGTTGATCTGGTGCATCGCCATATGCCCGCAGACGACGGCGGGGATTCCCAGAATTCCCAGGAACATGCATGACAGCACCAGGCCGAGGATGCCGCAGACCATGCTCGCGATCGCCAGGCCGGAGGTCGTCGCGGGTCGCAGCAGGTCATAACCGGCGGACGGCGGCAGAACGGCCAACCCGCCCTCAGCGCTCACCTGGCCGAGCGGCAGCCATTGTGCCATTCCCTCCCGCCAGATCAGCGTCGCCGGTCCGATCCTGCCCGCCGCGATGAGCGAGCCCAGATCCTGCTCGGAGATGGGGCCGTGGCGCTGGCCGTTTTCAGCGTGATACCATTGCATGGGCCTGATCCTTGCCGGATCATGGTTTCTTGGCGATAGCGAAAACGACCACCGCCGCCGTCATCAGACAAAACAGGATCACCACGCACAGGTAACCATACAACAGTCCGCCGTGCGCCGTGTCCTCCCCGACGATCCTGCCCCGCGAATTACGGATCTGTTGCAGCGCCACATGACCGCAAACGACGGCGGGGATTCCGAGAAACAGCATGCAGCTTACCAGGCCGAGTATCCCGAAGACCAGGCTGGCGACCGCCCAGCCGGAGCGTGTGCCGGGACGTAGAAGCTCGTAACCCATCGAAGGCGGAAGCACTTCCAGGCCACCTTCCGCACTCACCCGTGCCAAGGAACGGCATTCCTCCATGCCCTCGCACCAGATCATGGTCTCCACCCTCACCCGGCCCGCCGCGATGAGCGAACCCAGGTCCTGTTCGGAAACCGGGCCGAACCTGCGACCGCCTTCTCCGTAATACCATTCCGTCATCCGCGGACGAGTGTCCGACCATCCCGTTGTGATGACAAACGGAATCGGACGTGAGACCTCAGCGTGACGGCTCGCCCATGTTATAACGCCTCACTTCGGGAAGCGCCTGCACCTCGGAGCAATGACTCAGAATTCCGTGCATCGTGTAGTCGGGCATCATGACATTACCGATCATCATGCCGGGTCCTCCGTAAACCGCCTTGGTACTGTATCGCAGGAAGACCTTGCCGCCATTGCCGACGTGGACTTCCTGCGATGCCGGGGTGACGTCACCAAAGGTGGACGACTTGTCGAATGTCATGCCGATGATGTGTCTCCCCGGTTGAAGGTCGTAGGCGAGGTAGCCTTTCATTTTCAATCTGCCCTGCCGCCGACCATCCACCGTCACGTTCGCGGCCCGACCGCCGGGGGTGGACGGCACGCGGTAGACGATCACACGTCCTCTTCCCGCAGCCGGAGCGGAATTGGTGAAGCGGGGACCACTCGCGCCGCAGCTCATGAGGATGGGACACAACAATAAAAGCAGATACTTCATTTTCAACCGGTGATGATGGATTTGGTTCCGAGACGCTTCGTTACCAACCGGTAACATGTCCCGAGCCTGTGCCAGGGCATGGATCATTACGAGCCATTTCCCGTTTTCCGCAATCAACCGCCACCCGCAAAAACAGTTGCCTCCCCGCCCTGCCGCGATAGCCTCCCCACCTATGATCATCGCACCCAAGATCCGTGGATTCATCTGCACCACCGCCCACCCGGAAGGTTGTGCCAAGCATGTGGCCGAGCAAATCGCCGTCGTCAAAAGCCGCGGACTGATCGAAAACGGGCCGAAGAAGGTGCTCGTGATCGGCTCCTCCACCGGCTACGGCCTCTCCTCGCGCATCGCCGCCGCATTCGGATCGAACGCGGCGACCCTCGGCGTCTTTTTCGAAAAACCCGCCGAGGCGGACAAGTGCGGCACCGCCGGTTGGTACAACTCCGCGGCGTTTGAAAAGGAAGCCGCCGCCGCGGGACTCTACGCGCGCTCCTTCAATGGAGACGCCTTCTCGGACGACGTGAAGAAGCAGGTCATCGAGGCCATCAAGGCGGATCTCGGCCAGGTGGACCTCGTCATCTACAGCCTAGCCTCTCCACGCCGCACCGACCCGAAATCCGGCGAGGTTTACAAATCCGTGCTAAAGCCCGTGGGCGAGAGCTACACGAACAAGAATCTCAACACCACCACCGGCGTCGTCAATGAAGTGACCATCGAGCCGGCCGAGGGCGACGACATCCAGCAGACCATCGCCGTCATGGGCGGGCAGGATTGGGAACTCTGGACGGACGCGCTGCTGGAAGCCGGCGTGCTCGCGGACGGCGTGAAAACCGTCGCCTACTCCTACATCGGGCCCTCCGTCACCTGGCCGATCTACAAGAACGGCACCATTGGAAAGGCCAAGGAAGACCTTGAGCGCGCGCAACGCTCGCTGGATGAAAAGCTCGCACCGATCGGCGGAAAGGCCTGGGTCTCCGTGAACAAGGCTCTCGTCACCCAGGCCAGCTCGGCGATCCCCGTGGTGCCGCTCTACATCTCGCTTCTCTACAAGGTGATGAAGGCAGATGGCACGCACGAGGACACCATCGAACAGATGGACCGCCTGCTCCGCGACCGGCTCTACAACAACAGCCCGCAGCCCGACGAAGCGGGCCGCATCCGCGTGGATGACTGGGAAATGGACGACAAGGTGCAGGCCCTGGTCGGCGAGCGCTGGGAAACCGTCAACACCGACAACCTCGCGGAGTTCGGCGATTTCGAAGGTTACCAATCCAGCTTCCTCCGCCTCTTCGGCTTTGGCCTCAGCGGTGTGGACTACGCCGCCGACACCGATCCGAACGTCCGCGTTCCTTCGTTGGAAAAATAATAATCGGAATGTGATATCGGCCAGGCCGGACGACACGTAAACTCACCCGTATCCATCATCGGGGCACATCATCAAAGATAAAACTGCCGGAAACACCTCCCTCGATCAAGTTCACCGGATATCTCCCGAGCCACCGTCTTTTCTCAAGGAAAGAGCGACCCGACGCTCATCGTGGTCGACCTTAATGACGCGGGCTTCGATTTCCTCGCCGACCTTGATGATGTCCTTGACCTTCTCCACGTGGTCCTCGCTGAGTTGCGGGTTGTCGATGAGGCCGTCGATGTCACCGTCGAGCGAGACGAACGCACCGCAGGATGCGATTTTCACAACCGTGCCCTTGACTAGATCGCCGACCTTGAAGTGGCTGTCGATGAGGCTCCATGGGTCGTATTCGGTTTGCTTGATCCCGAGGGCTACGCGTTGGTTCGCCTTGTCGATGGCGAGCACGATGGCTTCCACTTCGTCGTTCTTCTTGAAAACTTCAGACGGGTGGTCGATCTTGCGTGTCCAGGACATGTTTGAGACGTGGATCATGCCGTCGATGCCTTCTTCCAGCTCCACGAATGCGCCATAGCCTGTGAGGTTGCGCACCGAGCCCTTGATTATGGCACCCACCGGATAGCGAAGTTCCAGATCATCCCATGGGTTGGGATCCAGTTGGCGTACGCTGAGCGAGATTTTCCGTTCCTCGATGTTTATACCGAGAACGACGGCGGAAATTTCCTGGCCGATTTTAAGGACATCGGAAGGACGGGTGATGCGCTTGACCCAGCTGAGCTCGGAAACGTGCACGAAGCCTTCGACAACGCGCTCGATCTCGATGAACGCGCCGTATGGCAGGAGCTTGGTCACGCGGCCTTTAACATTGTGGCCGATGGGGTATTTGCTTACAATATCCATCCACGGATCGTCAGACATTTGCTTTAGTCCAACTGAAACCTGCCCTTTCTCGCGATCCAAACTAAGGATCACTACCGTCAACAACTGGTTTTCGTTGATCAATTCGGAAGCGGTTTGGCCTAGAAGCCATGACATATCTTCCAAACGTAGCAAACACCCCACTCCACACACATCCAAGAAAGCACCGGGCCCCGTGATATTGATAACCCTCCCGGATACCACCTGGCCAACACGGAAAGATTCAATTGTTTCTTTCTTCCTGGACAGCTCCTTGAGTTTTTCAACCTTCCCTCTCGAAGCGAAAATCAAGGATCGTTGTTCGTCGAACCCTGTCAACATCACCTCGATCTCTTCTCCTACCATAATGGGGAATGCTTCATGAGCCATGAACGCGGGAAATCCGATATCAAGCAAATACCCCTTTTGAGTCTCTGCTACCACTTTGGCTCGGACAACTTCATCATTCGCCCCATATTTTTCAAGTTTCACGATACGCTCTTCCAATCGATTCAGGCGCGCTTGGTATCCCTTTTTCTCCTTATCTCCCACGGGATTCAAGGAAACCGTGATCTTCCGATGCATTTCATCGAGATGCAGGATATAAAAAATCTGTGGCTTGCCCGAGCCCCGTAACTCCGGTATCATCGAATGTTCCACCAGAGGATCGCTAGGCAGATATGCCGCACACCCGATGTCCACTCGATAGCCTCCCGGTTCGGACCTCCTGATCCATCCGCGCACCCCTTGTCCCGACACATATAGTTTTTCAACCGTGGTCCACATGGATTCGTGCGTAATGATGGTGGCGACGGCATGATCGACAGTGACCAAGGTGCGGGGTAGCGATGTCGCCTTCGTCCAGCCCCCCTTCCCTGGCCTGAAGCGGAGCAACTTGTAGCGGCTGTAGTCCTGGGAGGCAATCATCACCACCCGTGGACGGGTTTTTGGGACTGGGATTACCAAATCATCCCACTGCGGTGGTTCGCGGAGCAAAATTGCCGACCCATTCCAAGCTACGCCCACCAATACTTTTTCCTCAAACAGCCAGCCGGCATTTCTCCGACAGGCGATTTCGCCTACCAAGGCTGCCGAAGAACCAAGATTGACAAGGGCGATCGCCCGCAACAGCTCGGCGGCTTCGCCTTGGCGGACGGGCTCCGGCAGTTCGTCCAAAAATCCGAGTACCCACCGTGCGGCAGATGGTGTCTGCATCCTACCTAACAAGGACTTGGCCACTCTCCCCAGTGCAAGATTCAGATTTTGTTCGTCTCCTGCGCTTACAGATAACGAGAGGTATACGATTTGTTCCTCGAAGAGCACCCGTGTCCAATCTTCCGAACGGGGGCGCTGCCGATCCAACACCTCTTTCATCTGACCTAGAAGAACTGGATCACTTGCCAGACTTTCTCTAAGTCTGCCGACAAGGCCGGACTTCAGGATAACCAGCTTGCTATTGTTACCCGATATCCATGAGGAATTGAGAAGATCGAATTCCAAGCCGGAATCACTCTGCGGGAACAAAGCAAGCCGGGTTTTTCTCAAGAGAGCATAGTCAATGATCGCACCGAGAGACAAGGCTTTCGCCAGCACGTCTGTAGCATCGCTAAACATCCTGCCGGACTGCTGGCCCGGTTTGTACCAATGACAAAAGCGCGCCAAGCGTGTCAGCCTTCGGGGCCAGCGGGAAGGATGAAAAGGCGAGAGGCAAACCGTATCGATTCCAGAAGCCTTCAGTTCCGTCAGGAGGTTTGTCCAGCGCCTGCGGATTTTCCAACCTTCCAAGGCGTCTTCCCCCAAGCCAAAAGTCGAGATAAAAACCACGATCTCACCGGCACCGGTATTCCCGACAAATGATGATGACATGGGAGGCTCCGAAAGAATCTCAACCGCCCTAAGCGCTCCTCCCGCAACGCGATGGATGGAATCAAGCAATTGGTCGCTATCGAACGCCAAAGGCCCCTGAAGAAGAGTATGGTCCAGACAGACCCGGATTGCCGTGGCAGTACCTTTTGTAAGGACGCGGGGAAGGCGACGCACCGGCAAACCACGAACCATTAGAGAAACAAGCGCATCCACATCTGGGGCACCCGGGACCTTCTTTGAAAAGATCCGGGCAATCAACCCACGCAATTGACGTGCCGGCACCAATGCGTCCGGCGTGGGATGGTAACGTATCCCCTCAACGGGAAAGTCCAATTCTTCAGCCTGTGCGACATACTCCGGGCACTTTCCATGTTCCGCCGGAGGCCTTGATTCGCACAATCCGATCGGCAGGGACTTCTCTTTGACGTCGGGTTTGTGGATACGTGGTTCAGGTTGCCACGGCCGTGGCTTCGGCAACCGTATTCGTGTAGACAAAACACCACCTCCTTTTTCCACGTCCGATGCCGCCTCCGGCGAGACAGTCGGCTCTGATACACCGGCAAATCCAACAGGTTCGGGCCGGGCGTCTCCGAGGAAATCACCTCTCAACCCAAACAATCGGGAAATTCGATCATAGTCCTTGGTGTCGGGCTGTAAGACGCCAAAAACCATAGCAAGATCCGAAAGGCCGACAGGTAGGTCACGCATGGCAAACGCTTCCGCATTATTGCGAATTGTAAGAATTGTGCCACGAGGTGTGAAGAATGATTTCCCTCCATCGGCTCTGATCCCCGGTGCCCAACGCGGCGACGGCCTTGATGCTGTCGATGAACTCGGCGGGGCTCACCACAGCCGCGCCGCGGGTTCTGCGAAGTATGTCAAGTATCAGCCGCCATTCCGAAACCACTTGTTCATCGCTTTGGCGGAAAGTCGCCTGTGCCAGCTCCATAAGGTCTTCATCTGAAGGTGGTGAAATCTCACAAACCACGCAGCGACGGACAAAAGCTTCTGGCAACTCCCGCTCTTGATTGGAAGTGATGATCACAAACGGTTCATCCCCCGCAGAGAGAGAAGAAAATCTGACATTTTCGCCGGATTCTTCGATGGAAAACTGACGGGAACCTAGGGGGACAAGCAGGTTATTGGGAAAATCAATGTCCGCCTTGTCAATTTCGTCTATGAGTACGATCGCAGGAACGAAGTCCTTCCCGTCGGACACAGGACTCCAACCGGGATCTCGGGCTTGCACAAGCTTATCATTCTCTCCCGCGGGAAGGCCTCGCCGCCCCGCAGAAAGCGGGTCCAAAGCCCACCACAACGAACCCGGCTCGATAAAGGGGTAAGGGCTCCGCCATAATGGTTCGGCTTCATCCGAAAGCGAGGCCCCGCCCAGATGGGCTTCCCCTAGGCGCCTGATCGCATCGAACCGGTAGAGCAACTCTTTGGCTTCAGTGCGCGAATGCACTACGAATTCATAGTAGCGGCGCCCCATGATGCGCGCCAGATTGAAGACCATCGAAGACTTCCCGCAACCTGAGGGTCCATAAAGGAGCAGCGGGCGACCTACAATCAAGGCCACTCGAATCGCAAGTTTGAGGTCTTCACCATAGCGGTAGAAGCGACCGTCGCGCCGGTCTCCCATAGCGCTGGCCTCCTCTGGATCTCGAAAGTCAGCCACGGATGTTCCCGGTGATTCGATGAGCGAGTGAAACAGAGAGGATAAAAATGGAGTCATGACAGAAGGAAAATCTATTGGATGATTGAGTGACATGAGCGGAAATCATGATTCGATAAAACTTTGTTTCGCATCAAGGTAGTCGAAGTAAGCCTCATCCTCATCGTCCGCAGCGTCACCGTAGGGCTTGAAACAGTCATAGCCAAGTCCTGAAGCCGACAATTCATCAAAGTCCGGAGTAGAGACAAGGATTTTTAAAGCCGGGAATGTATTCTGGATTGTCCTTACCAGTTGATAATCCATACCCGCCCGATGATCGAGTTTCAATATCACCGGAAACCTTTTGCCCATCGCGTAGCGGTGCAGCAAATCATTCAAACCAGCTCTCGCTCCGGCAATCGAAGTATTTTGAAACATGCGCGCCAAAGTTCCCGCGATCTGCTCCAGAATCTCCTCCACTGGATCGGACGTCTTGACATGGACGGATGGCCAGTTTCGCCCCTGATGGGATGCCTTGAGAAGCATCTTGGCCGGAGTGAAATCCGGATGCATGCATTCCACCGCCGCTGCCTTGGGCCGATCGGCTTGCAGCAGATTTTCGCGCAATCGACTTGCCTCCGGCGACCTAATCCATTTTGTCGCAAGCAGCTCTACAAGAGACTCCATTACCCGGTCATTCTCAGCGAACGGAAGCAGACTACTTACCGCAAGTGGACCGATCCGATAGAGACAGTGCGCCAGTCCGCGCCGGGTAGTCGGTACGAGCTGAATTATTTCAGGATGATTTGCGGCCAGAATCCGGCCAGCGCTTTTAACTCTCCTCTCGTCGAATGAGAGGAGATTAGAAATCTGATTCATGATCCACCGCTCCTCAAATGGAGTTTCATCCAAAGAATCCAAGCGGTCTATGACGCGGCCTACCAATTCCGACATCGAAACCTGTTGACGCTGTGCCTCCATATCAAGGCAGTGGTGATCCCGGATGGAACGAATGTCCTCGGGGAGCAAATCGGCTGCTGGCATTCGTGCCCCATCATGGAGTACCGGAATGATCGATTTAGCACCGGCAATCGCCAAAGTGAGTTCCCTTCTTACGTAATCTCCGGACCTCTGCAAGCGAGGCACGCCGTCGATTACCTCATTCCAGCGCGGCCCGATCAAGCAGATGAACACTGGAGACACATTCACCGCCTTTTCAAGCACCGCAGAAAAAACCTCTCCAGGTTCGATTTGGGATCTGTCGAGGAAAATATCATCGCGCTCCAGTTCCCTCTCCAATTCCGAGGCCAACCATGCGGCAGTGGTATTGCCGTCATTTCGCCGATAACTGATAAAGACCCTGTAGCTCATCAAAAGTGACGCCATTTTTAGCGGACGAATCCGAACCCACCAGCATTAAAACAAACGGAACCAATGCGTTCTACACGAATTCATTGCAACATGTAAGGAAAGGACTAAGAACGTGCCGGGCTACTTGCCCAACATCAACACAGCTTCTGCGCCCACCCGCCGAAAAAACGATCGCTAGACTTTGCTTTCACTCCCGCATTTCGCGCGAATTCCATTCTACGCTCCCAGTGGGGCCTCACATCCTCCCGCAGACGTCCGAGAAACAGCCGGCACCGCGGCAATATTTTCTCCAAAAAAGGGTAAGCATTCAGGTAGTCTGCCAGATTTCCCGGATGTCGGGCAATGTAAAGTTACACAAAAAAGCTTCGCCACCCCCTGTCGGCTGCTTTCTAATCCGGCGGACATTATTGAAAAAACACCGCACGGAACTCCTCTCCACCCTTCCCAGCTTCGGTTGGCTGGCGCTGTTCGTCCTTGTCCCGACGTTGCTGGTGCTGGCGATCGCCTTCCGTGAGACGGCACCGGCGGGAGGCATCGGCGCGGGGTGGACACTGGACCAGTTCCGCGTTTTCGGGGAGAAAAGCACGCTCGTCCTGCTCTGGCGCACGCTGTGGATCAGCGGAGCCGTCACCGCTATCTGCCTTATGCTCGCACTGCCGGTCGCATGGTTCATCTCCCGGGCGGACGCGGCATGGAGGTCGCGATTGCTGCTGCTCGTCATCGTACCGTTCTGGACGAATTTCCTGATCCGGGTTTTCGCATGGAACCAGATCCTCCACTCGGAAGGGCCGCTCGCGAAATTTTTCCGCTCCATCCACCTGCTTGGTGAGAACGAATCGCTGCTCTTCAACTCCGGCGCGGTTGTGTTGGTCAGCGTTTACACCTACCTGCCCTTCGCCATCCTGCCCCTCTACGCGGCGGCGGAGAAATTCGACTTCGGCCTGCTGGATGCCGCGCGGGATCTCGGTGCGGGAGCGTTCCGTTCGTTCCGCTCGGTGTTCCTGCCCGGCATCCGCAAGGGCATCACCACCGCGCTGGTCATCGTCTTCGTGCCCATGCTCGGCTCCTACGTCGTGCCGGATCTGGTCGGCGGCACGGATGGGCAGATGATCGGAAACAAGATCGCCCAGCGGAACTTCGCGGACCGGAACCTCCCCGCCGCCTCCGCCATATCCGCCTTGCTCACGCTCTTCGTCCTCGCTCCGATGCTGTTCCGGAAAAAAGAGAATGCCTGATAGCCGCTCGCGCAACAAATTGACCGCGCATGTCATCAGCGGCATCGCGTGGATTCACTCGAGATTCCTCAGCTTCTTCTGCTCGTTGATCCACGCGCGATCTTCGTCGGAGAGTTTGCTTTCGGTGGTCCGTGACCGGGTGCCGTCCGGCTCGATGAAGTTGAGCACGCCGGAGCCGCTGGAATAGGAGGTAAGTTTGGCGAAGATCTTCCGCCCCTTGCGGTCCTGCCACTCCCGGTAGCCTTTTTTCTCAAGGCTGCCGTGCCACCCCTTGATCGACTGGACGGAAACCTCCGCCGAATGCTTGAACTGCCCGAACAGGAACGTCGAGTCGCCGCGCTTGTATCCCCGGTAGCGTCCTACCACCTCGCCGTTCGGACTGACCATGACCAGGGAGGGGTAACCCATGATCTTATAGCGCTTTTTCAAACGGATGTTGTATTCCTTCACCCTGGCACGGTAGTCATCCGCCTCCTCGGACTTCATGTCCTGCACGTCCTCCTTGCTGACGAATGAGTCCACCTTGAGCCGCACGATGTTTTCCGTCGCCCAGTTGCCGAAATCATTCGTGGAGAACAGCTCCTGGCTCAGAGCCTTGCACATCGGGCTGGTCTGGGAATCCGTGAACCAGATGAGAAGGGGCTTTCCCTCGCGCATGGCACGCTGTTTCGCGATGGTCTCGCTTTCTTCCCACGGCCCGCGTTTCGGAGCCAGGAGGAGGTCGCCGAGTTCCGGCACACCGGCCTCGGGATCGTCCGGATTGGTATAGGCGATCTCGTCCGCCGAAGGGAAAATGGAAAGGTCCGGTTTCGCCCCGCCGGCGGCAATGTTTCCTCCCGGTGCGACCGGCGTTCCCGAATCTGAACTGCCCGAACGGATCAACGGTCTTTTCGTCGCGGGATTGATGGGATTCTCCTGCTTCTCCCGTTGCTCGATCTTTCCCGCGCCTCCACACGAAACAAGGGCGATGGCGGGGATCAATGTCCAGAGAGGGAGGAGTTTCATGGAAAAAAGGCGGCTTATTTTTTCAATCTCACCGGAGTGCCGCAGTAAGTGCAGCGGAACCATCTGAAAACCAGCATGTGGAAACTGACGGGCAGGATGTAGCCCAAGCCCGGAACATGATGTGCCTTGCTGTTTTTCAGACACATGCGCGGCACGAACAGCCTCTGTCCGCAGATACGGCAACTGCCGTTCATGCCCCAGATCATCCATGCGATACCGACGACCGGGAGGCAGAGCGGGAAAACCAACAACCATTTGGGAACCCACTGGAAGTGCTGCGGCATCAGGTCGGAAAGCAGAAGCAGTCCCGCCGAGACAATACCCGCGGGGAGCAACAGTGTCAGCACGAGAGTCAGAATGGCACCGATGCTCAGGGAAATCGGGTGGCTGTGCAGCACGCCCCGGATGTAGCGGCGGGAACTCGGGTCCTTTCCCCGGTTCGTCTCCACGCGCGGAGCGCGGATGAGCGCCACGCGGTCGTCGTCCTGGGCAAGTTTCTTGGTGGTTCCCGTCCTGGGGGCGGGGCCGGACAGCACGTCGATGGATTTGATGCGCGCCGTGTCGATCTCGATACGGGACGGACCGGGATCGGAAATCATCACGTTGCTGGATACAGGCACCGGGGGCTTAGGATTTCTCGAGGCCGGGACGCGGTCTTCCACGCGAATTTCCAAATCGCCGGAATAGCGGTTCAGCAGGATGCCGGGCGGAATGTCCGCCACCCCGAGTTTCTGCTCCACCAGCACCTTCGCAGGCAGAGGGATGGCAAAGGGCGCGCCCGCCAGCATGGAGGCGGCTTGCGGCGATTTTTCATAGTCCACCGGCATCACCATCTCCGGGACGGTTTCCTCCTCGACTCCCGTGAGGGTGCGGGCGGTGGAAATCCATTGATCGATGTCCTTGCGGCCGGGAGCACGTTCGGCGATCCGGAGGATCTGGTTCGCCCGCTCCAGTTCCTTGACGAGTTCGTCCACTCCCGCTTTCGCCAGGGATTCCGCATTGGCGAATCCAGCGGCTTCAAGCAGTTCGAGAGATGATTTCCCGATGCCCGGGATACTTTGGAGATTCGTCATGGGTTAATCAACGCGTGGTCACTTTAGTCACCGTATAAGTCTTGGCAAGCGGTCACATGATCAACCGCCTTTTAATCGAAGAGGACAAGCTGCCGCCTGAAAGCGCGAACTTGGCGCGTTCAGGGTTCTGACCTGCCGTCCGCTTGAGAGAGCGGCCTTGGATCTTCCCGGAGCGCGAGGGTGAAGAAAAGGGACCACGAAGCCCCTCCTCTTCAGCTCAAACCCACCTCATGCAAGCGCTGCGAGCATTTCGCCGAGTTGCACCAGCTTGGCCTTCCAGTCCTCCAGACGCGCCTTTTCCTGTTCGACAACCTCCGGCGGCGCGCGGTCCACGAAGCTGGCGTTGCCCAGCTTGCCCTCGCATTTCCTCACCTCGATCTGGGTGTTGGAAATCTCCTTGGTCAGGCGGGCGCGCTCGGCCTCGACGTCGATCAAGCCTTCCAGCGGCAGGTAAACCTCGCCCACTCCGGTGACGGCGGCGGGCGTGCCCTTCGGCGCCTCGTAAGCGGAATCCAGCGTGATTTGCTCGGCCCCGACGAGCAGGGCGAGCACCTTCACCTCCCCCTCAAGCCACTCCGGAGCGGCCTTGATGACGAAGCGCACGTCCTTGCGCGAGCCGACCTTGTATTCCGCCTTGAGATTCCGCATGCGTCCGGCGGATTCGTAGATCTCCCCGGCGACGGATCGCGCGGCGGCGATCTCCTCCTCGGAAAGCTCCGCGAGAAGCGGCTCCGCAGGCAGTTCCTTCCCCATCAGGAATTCGCCCTCGGCCACGTAGCCCATGCGTGCGGACAGCTCCTCGGTCACGTGCGGCATGTAGGGGCTGAGCAATTGCAGGTAGCGGCCCATCACCGCGTCGAACACGCCGAGCGAGAGCGCCTTCGCCCATGGCTCCGCCGTGTCGCGCAAGTCGAGTTTCACCGCTTCCAGGAACTTGTCACAGAAGTCGTTCCACAGGAATTCATAGAGTCGGTGGGCGATCTCACCAAAACGATATTCCCCGTAAAGTCGTTCCAGATCCACGGCGAGTTCGTCGAGCTTCGCCATCACGTTGATGTGATACGGGCGGGCGGAGTCCAGCGTCTCCAGAACTTGGAACGGCTCGCCCCCC
Source organism: Luteolibacter yonseiensis (assembly GCF_016595465.1). Taxonomy (NCBI): domain Bacteria; kingdom Pseudomonadati; phylum Verrucomicrobiota; class Verrucomicrobiia; order Verrucomicrobiales; family Verrucomicrobiaceae; genus Luteolibacter; species Luteolibacter yonseiensis. The sequence continues at coordinate 226,293 of NZ_JAENIK010000013.1, forward strand.
ATCTGGCGCAGGCGGCAGGCGTTGTAGAGCTTGTTGGCGAAATTCCTTCCTTCCTCCACCGATGTCTCGTCGAAACGGAGATCGCTCCCCGTCGGCGCGATGCGCATCAGACCGAAGCGCAGTCCGTCCGCGCCGTATTTCTCCATCAGTTCGATGGGGTCCGGCGAATTGCCGAGCGACTTCGACATCTTCCGCCCCTTGAGGTCGCGGATGATTGAGGTGAAATAGACGTTCTTGAACGGCAGTTCTCCGGTGAATTCGTAGCCGGCCATGATCATCCGGGCCACCCAGAAGAAAATGATGTCCGGGCCGGTGACGAGGTCGTCGGTCGGGTAGAATTTCTTCAGCGTCTCGGTTTTCTCACCGACGTCCGCCATGGTCGCGAACGGCCAGAGCCAGGAGGAGAACCAGGTGTCCATCACGTCCTCGTCACGGGTCCAGTTTTCCGCATCGGCGGGAGCCTCCACCCCGACATGGATGTCACCAGCGGAGAAATCCGTCATGCCGAGCGACTCGGCGCCCTTCAGCGCCTCGATCTTGTCCTTGCGGTACCACACCGGAATCTGGTGCCCCCACCAGAGCTGGCGGCTGATGCACCAGTCCTGCAGATTCTCCATCCAGTGTGCGTAGGTCTTCGCCCAGCGCTCGGGGCGGAACTTGATGTCGCCACTCGCCACGGCATCGGCGGCTTCCTGGATTTTCGGATACTTGAGGAACCACTGCATCGAGATGCGCGGCTCGATCGGCACGCCGCCCCGCTCGGAGTAGCCGACGTTGTTGTCGTATTCCTCGATGCGAATGAGCAGGCCCATTTCCTCCAGCTTCGCAGCCGCCTTCCGCCTCGCGACGAAACGGTCCAGCCCGTGGAAATCCGGCAGGTCCGGGCAGTTGATGTGCGCGTCCGGCGTCAGCACGTCGATGATCTCAAGCCCATGGCGGATGCCGATTTCAAAGTCCGCCTTGTCGTGCGCCGGGGTGATCTTGAGCGCGCCGGTGCCGAACTCGATGTCCACGTGCTCGTCCGCGATGATCGGGATCTCCGCATGGGGGAAAGGACGGTTCACCTTGCGGCCGATGTATTTCGTGAAACGCGGATCCTTCGGATTCACCGCCACCGCCACGTCGCCCATCAGTGTCTCGGGACGCGTGGTGGAGATTTCAAGGAATTCGCCGGGAGCGTCCGAAAGCTCGTATTTCATGAAATACAGCTTGGACCGCTGGGGCGTCGAAATCACCTCCTCGTCGGAAAGCGCGGTGAGGGAGACCGGGCACCAGTTCACCATGCGTTTGCCACGATAGATCAGGCCTTTTTTGAAAAGTTCCACAAACACATGACTCACCCACTCCGTGTAGGGCTCGTCCATCGTGAACCGCTCGCGGCTCCAGTCGCACGAGCAGCCGAGACGCTTCAACTGGTTGATGATGATGTCGCCATGCTTGTTCTTGAAATCCCACACGCGCTTGAGGAACTCGTCGCGCCCGAGATCCCGGCGGGTCACGCCTTCCTTCTCGCGCAGCTCGCGCTCCACCTTCGCCTGCGTGGCGATGCCGGCGTGGTCCGTGCCCGGCAGCCACAGCACTTCCTTCCCATTTTGCCGCGCGCGACGGGCCAGGATGTCCTGAAGGGCGTTGTTCAGGACGTGACCGAGGTGCAGGATGCCGGTGACATTCGGCGGTGGAATGACGATCGAATACCCGTCCTTCTCGGACGCGGGATTCGCTTCGAAACATTTACCTTCCAACCAGGCCGCGTACCATTTGGCTTCGACGGCTTGGGGCTCATAGGCTTTCGCTAACTCGGACATGGGGGCGGATGGATGCCAGACCCGGTGCGGTTTGTCCAGCATGGGAAAACGGAACGCTCGATGGAAGGGCGGCGCGTTTTTTAAGAATGTCCGCTCCTGTCTTGCCCTCCGCTCCTCGCTCTTCCTCACCGCATCGCCAGCAACGCCAGTTCCTTGTGATGAACCGCGAGCTGTTGCAGGCGGATTTTTCTGAAACCCATTTCCCGCAAAGTGGCAAACCAGCCCGCCTTCTCCGCCACCTGCGCCGGGTCCGTCAGTTTCAAGGTCATCAGTGCTCCACGGATGCCCGGTGCCATTTTACAAAACCGGGCACACTCCTTCAGCACCACCTCGGGGGATTGGTTCATGTCGGACATGAACCACGTCACACCTTGCCCGAGGTCCCGCTTGCTCACCAACGCGGCGGGCTTGCGGCAGTGGTGGAACCACGTCCGCCCCGGCAGGCCCTCCTCGCGGTTGGCAACTGCGGAAGCCATCACCACGTCCGCCATCTTCGCCGGATCCACGCCGATGACCGGCACCCCGCGATCCAGCAACGCGAGCACGACCCCGCCCGGTGCGCAACCCACCTCCACCACCACGTCCTTCGCAGTGAAATCCAGATCAAAAAAACGCGCGCCTTCCTCCAGTTTCAGCCATGCCCGCGACGGCGAACGCTCCGTCATCACAATCCCCGAATCCCCCGCCGGGTCCGGGCTGAGAAACGGTGCGTGCCGGTGAAGCCCGCTCCAGAATTCCCCCTCCCCAAGCTCCACCACGGTGCCGATCAAGTCGCCGGGCTTCGGACGCGCCGGTGCCGGACCATCGTGCCCCCCCTGCATTTTCCGATCGTGGAACCTCGCATGATGAACCACCGGCACCTCGCCAAGCCGCGCCACCGCCTCCTCGCGCGTCGCGGATTTCCCCAGCGAAAGGCACAACCTCCGTGCGCAGGCCACCTCCGCATCCAGCGAATCCAACGTAAACGGAGTATCCGCCTTGAACGTCACGAACCCGCGCCGCTGGTAACTCAGCCGCCAGCCGAGCCCCATCGTCTCCACCTCCAGCTTCAACGCCTTTTCCGTGCCCGGATTCGTCAGGGCGAATAAAAATTCCGTCTCGCTTCGTTTCATCATCCGATTTTCTCCGCCCAGCCTAGGACCTCGCCGCCCCGCAGCAAGCGGCAAACTTTCCGACACATCCTCAAGGGGCAGACTGACAACGAAAAGATCGAGAAAGCAGACGATCGACGACAAACGAATGCGACAACTGATCGACGAAGGGAGGAATCTTCATCCGGTCATTTTTCATCCGTCACCGCCCATGGCGATCCCCTTTTCTTCCCTCAAAACTGAAACTGGCAACTTCCCCCGTCTCCCCTAGACTCGGACCATGACCACCGAACCCACGATCCACCCGCAGGTCCGCATCGGCCACGTCCACCTGAAAGTCGCCGATCTCGAAAGATCCCTCGCCTTCTACTGCGGCGTTCTCGGCTTCCACGTCACGCAACGCTACGGCACCGACGCCGCCTTCATCTCCGCGGGCGGCTACCACCATGACATCGGCCTGAACACCTGGGAAAGCCTCGGCGGCACGCCGCCCCCGCCCCGCGCCACCGGACTCTATCACCTCGCCATCCTCTACCCCACCCGCGCGGATCTCGCGGACGCCCTGCGACGCCTCACCCGCGCCGGCATCACCCTGGATGGCGCGGCGGACCACGGCGTCAGCGAAGCCCTCTACCTCCGCGACCCCGACCACAACGGCGTCGAGCTCTACTGGGACCGCCCGGCCGAACTATGGCCTCGTTCCGCAACAGGTGACTTGCAAATGTTCACCCGCCCGCTCGATCTCCAGGGCCTTGTGGGGAGCGCGGCGGCGGGATCATGAAACAGCAGGCTGAAGCGGATGCTTCTGACGGCTTCGGAAAAATTTGAGAAATCGATCCTATCAGGATATCTCGCTTCACGCCGCGCGTTTTTACGAACAAACTGGAGGTATGGAGGGCGTTTACAGACTATGGGACGATTTACATCGATTCCCGGCAGGAAAGACGGATGAGGCCCTGAACCATTTCGCCAGTAGCATGGCCACCCATTTCCAAGCGGACAACATCCGCTGGCTGGCGGCGATCCGCGTATTCAAAGGCGCGCATGCACGGAGAGACAAACTTCTCGGCTGGCGCGCGCGTGCCATCTACAGCCTCGTCCCCGATCCGAAGTCCTACGATGACCTCATCGCCTGGTGGTTCCAGCGGCATAACAAAATCGACCCCGACTTCCAGATCGGCCTTGCCACCCATGCGAACATCGCCGGTGCGGGCACTTTCCGCGTCCACCAGCTGCGCGACGGATGGATCCCCTTCGACGAATTCAGCCGCAGCGATCACTACCGCCTGCACTACACCGAGCTCGGCATCGTCGACCGCGTGTGGGTGACATTCCCTCTCAATGACGATGCGGAATCCATCTTCCTTCTCGACCGCAACCGCGAGCCGTATTTTTCGCAAGAGGAGATTGCCACAGCCACCACACTCCTGCGCGGCATCCACGGATTCCACCGCCAGCTGCTTCTCAGCAAAGGGTTGACCATCGCCGAAGCACCGCTCAGCCCGACCGCCCGGCGTATCGTCTCGAAACTTCTTACTGGCATGTCCGAGAAAGAAATCGCCGCGGCGATGGGCCAGTCGGCAAACACGACGCATAAATATATCAAGTCCATCTACGAGCAGTTCGGCGTCCAAAGCAGGGCGGGACTGATGGCCCTTTGGCTGGGGGAGTGAAGGGCGGACTGCAATCCTGCTTATACAGGTCTCCTCGCTGGCAGCGATTTCTTCCTGTCCGGAGGCACTGTTGGGAGACCCAGGTTCACCGTTGTATCGGGCGCAGGCCGGAGTCTCCGTCCCAGCCAAGGTGAAGCGGCCCGCCGCGCTCCGAGACTTCCCAGCCGGGGATCGGAGATCAATCGCCGGCTTATCGCCATCAGACGGGGGGGACCTGTTTAGGGGGTATGGTTTGTTCTTTTATCTAACTGAAACGGTCACCATGGTTTTCATTTGTAATTCACCAGATAAAACAATGTTTCAAAAATCACTTGTCCTTGTCGCCTCGCTGGCCGCCGCCTCCCTCAGCCACGGTGCGGTCCTTTTCGAAAGCGGAACCTTCGGCGCGACCAAATCGTCATGGGTCAGCTCTACGCTTGGACCCCAGTTCATAGCAACCAGATTCACCCTCACCGGCGATTCCAACATTGATTCAATAAAAGTGGAGGGAGTGTTTGCTTCGACAAACCCTGAACAATACCGCTTCAATGTCTCCATCCTGAGTGATAACAACGGAACGGTCGGCTCCCTGGTCGGGAGCAATCAATTTTCCAATATGCCTGTCAGCAACTTGTATACCGGTAGCCAACTGGACAACCCGGTATATGAGAGCACGCTCACGCCCACGACAACAATCAGCCTGGAAGCAGGCACCTACTGGCTGTCAGTGGCAAGCAACAACAAAGTCTGGGGCTGGTCATACAGCGGCGAGCCGGACGTTCGTTTTGCCAGCACTCCGAATTTCGACTCATATCGGTATTACGATGACGGCCCCTTGATTTTCAGCCTGAATGGATCGTCAGTGCCTGAACCGTCCGCGCTCGCGCTGGGCGGCCTTGGCCTCGGGCTTCTGATGTTTCGGAAAAGACGCTGAGGCACGGGAATTCACCTTTCAATTCCTGGGAATGCGGCGCTTGAAAGTTATAAAACTCTTATCCAAAAGCTCACGGAAAAATCCGACAATCTCTTCCGATACATCAATATCCGACGCGGTCGTTGCGAGGCGTGCCTCACCAGGTGGTAAGACATTCATCCGAGGAATCGGACACGTGATGCCTCCCCCGTTAACATCGTAATCTCCGCCACAAATGTTATTCCACTTTCGGCGCGCCGCCGATTTTCAAAGACCGGTGGCGCGCTCAAAGATAGGCTAATGCCGAAATTCCCAGACTTGTGGATTCCTTAATCACAGGCTGACGCGGATGAGCATGGATGGAAAAGGTTTTGCTAATCCAAAAGCAACGCCGCCGGCGGAAGGCCGCTCCAGAATTGAAATGACGCATCCGCCACCCGGAGGATCGGCACCTTCTCGCCAAACACTCAGCGCTCCGGCATCAGTTCCTCATTCGGATCCGGCCAGGCGGGGTCGTGGTTCTTCGCGTAGTTGAAGAGATGAGAATGCGGATGCTTTTTACCCATACCCGGGAGATACCTCAGATCGAAATCTATCTCTGATCGATTTATGGTAACTCGCGATACGAGATTCTCCACCAACTCCCGCTGCTTAAGATGGGACATCTTGAACCATTGGCTCACCAATTTCGCGCCATCCTTCGCTAGGGATTGAGAAGAAACCTGTTCCGCGTCCAATACCATCAGCATCTCTTTGAGATGCTCCGTCTCCCTGGCGATCTCGATCTTCCGCGCCTCCAAAGGAACCGACTGCCGCTTGAACTCGTCAAATCCCAACGCCCCTCCCTGATAGAGATCCACCAGGGATTCCAAGCGCTTGCTGACTTTCTCCCCGTCCTTGGCCAGCGACTGCAACAGGCTCCGCTTCTCGCCAGCCGCCTCCGAAGCCTTGAGCATGTATTCCGCAAGGCGGCGGTCATCGAGCAGGAAGTCGGACATCTGCTCGATGAAGAGCGCCTCCAGGTCGTCCTTCGGGATCTTGTTGCTGCACTTGTAGCAACGGTACTTCGGAGTTCCGGTCTGGGGATACATCTTCACGTCATTCCCGCACGCCCCGCAGAACGCGAGCCCGGAAAACAAGTATTTCGGATTGCGGCCCTTTTGCATGTATCGGCCATGCCCTTCCCTCCCCTCGTTGAGAATGCGGTTGCACTCGTTCCAATCCTCCTCGCTGACGATTGGCTCGACAGGGACATTGACCCATTCCTCCTTCGGCTTGAACTCCCACTTGCCGTCACCTAGGTTCCGGGTGAAATTGGCCAAGCGATTACCCTTCACCGTCGGATCCTGGAGCAGCTTGCCTACCGTTGAATACGACCACAGGTTGCCGGCACGCGTCCGGTAGCCCCTCTCGTTGAGAATGCGAGCGACGGTCAGCTTGCGGCGGTGCTCAAGGAAGAGGGACACCATCAATTTGCGGACGGCAGCCTCCTCCGGCTGCGGCACCATCTTGCTGTCGACCCAGTGATAACCGTAGACGGGCTTTCCGCCGGTGGACCTCCCCATCTTGGCACGGACAGGCACCGAAGCAGCAACTCGCGAGGAGATCTCCTCGCGCTCCCACTGCGCCATCGCCGCGATCATGGTAAAAAACACCCTGCCTGCGGGGCTCGACGGTAAGCGCTCCACCGCGGTGGGGAAGAAGAACTGGCTCTTCGTGGGAGGAGAAGACACGGGGGACCGCAGCGCTGTGATCTACACGCTCCTCGAGAGCGCGAGGCGGAACGGCCACGAACCGTATGCCTACCTGCGGGATGTCCTGGAGCGTCTGCCAGACACCACGACCGCCGGACTCGACGCACTGCTGCCGGTGAATTGGAAACCTGCCGGGCAAACCACCGTCACGTTACTGGCCGCCGGTTGAACCCGCCTTGTCAACCGAGGCTCCATGTAGCGCTTACATTTCAACGCTGGCACCGGAAGGCAGGTTGAATGTGAGCGGAAGGAGCGGTCGGTCGGTGGTGGCGGCTTCCTCAAGACGGACTTCGACGAACGACTGGCTGGCGGAAGCCGGGGTGTGGGCTGTTGATGCAGGCGGGGCGTCCCCCTTGCGCCGCTTCTGGATCCAGGTGGCGAAGGTGGAATAGCACAATCCGTGCTGCCGACAAAAGGCCATGGCAGAGAGCGAACTGGCATCGAAGGCCAGGAGGATGGCGGTCCGCAGCTCGGCACGGATGAGGAGTCGGCCACGGCGGTCCGAACGGATCATGCCGTCCGGCTTGTCAGAATTGGGAAGGGTCATAGACGGACAGTCTATGACCTTTACGGATTCGTAGGGAACCGGTGCTCCGTGGAGCGCTTACGGTGTCTTCGCTTACGGTGTCTTCGGTGATGAGGCGGGTTTTGAAGGGTATCCGCGACAAAGGGCGAAAGGGCTGAAGCGGGGGTACCCACCCAGCCTCATTACGGCGGACAAATCCGGCAGAATGTGGTGGGAGCAGTCGAGCAGGAGACCGGAAAATTGGTCACATTGATCGTTCCACATTGCGACAGTCCGTGTTAATGATGTCCACCACTTTCTCTAGGTTTCGCACATATCGAATTCGCTTTTATAAGTTGAATCTCGGACAGCGGCATTGGCTTGGCTTGCCGGCACACTCATTGACGCCCCACAATTTTCCTGCGACTCCAAGGTGACTGATTGTCCGGACGCCACGCCTCCCACCCCAGATGCAAATCACTGATATCCTTAACATAAGGATGGCGACTTAGCAAGGTTTTCAGAGCTACGATCTTTAAGGAGGATTCGTCTGCGCCTTCGGAACTAAGAAACTGCCAGTCCCCATCTGCTGCTCTTACGGCATGAACAATAGGCCTCAATTCTATTATTACGTGTCCGGTGGTGAAGACTGGAGCACTGGGACCATCCTCAAATGGCCATTCTTCGCAATTATTTTCCTCTTTCATGGTGATTTGTTGCTTTTTTTCTTATTGTGCTCAGCGCGGCGGAGTTTTAAGTTTTTGAAACTATTAGAACCTGGTTTCACCGTCGGATCTTTCGGTTTTTTCGGGATCACATGATCTCCCTGAACCGCAGATGGCGGAACAGTGCTTCCTTTGGTCGTGCGTGGATGAGGAGTCATGATCTCACCTGTGATATCATCACGCATCACGCCTCCATTTCGGGCAATATTATCAGATTTTGCCTTATCAAGGGCGATTTTTGTAAAATCTTTTCCGGGTCTCACACTTGGATGGTCAGCAAGGTGGCCGTAGGTATCCCCCTTCGATAGTCCTCGTCGAGGGACAGTCAATTACCATAGCCTTCGAAATTGCCGACAGCAGTCCTCTCGACCAAGAGGTCCGGAACATCGAAAAGGCCCTCAATTGCGGTATCGACTCAGTGGTCGTGATTTCGGACAGCAGCCCGCACTTCGCCGAAATTCAGCAGGCGGCCAAGGCACGCGGCATCTCAATCGAAAAGGTCACCTTCATGGAATCCGACTCCATAGGTGGATACTTCGCCTCGCTCGGAGCCACGCTGGCATCTTACGAAACAACCTCTCGAGGGTACAGAGTTCGTGTCCATCAGGCAGGTATGTCTGAACGCGAACGCGAGGAAAGGCTCGCCGCCATCCACAGGGCGATAGCGGAACACCAAAAAGACAACCAGCTGAAGCCCGAGTAGCTCAGGCTGCCGCTCTGCAGAAAACACAGCCAACGACACACGGAGCTTGAGCCCGGCGAACAGCTGCTCCGTCTTTCAGGACCAAAGGCAGGGCCAGGAAACCTGAAAGCTGATAGATGTGTCCACATCGGGCATGCCCCGGGGCCTTGAGATTACGAAAAATTTCTCAGAAGCTTTCGCACCCGCGCCGGCATGCGGTCCAATCGCGTACCTATGCGGAAAGCATGTCTTGGTTCGGGTCCGGCTTGTCCGCATCGAATCCTTTGGAATAGGAGAAGAGATCCTTGTGAAGGTACTCCACGAACTTCTCACGCTTCTCCTTGTCCAGCTTGTTCCAGATCGCGAGGTTCAGGGTGCGGGCGACCTTCATCATCATCTTGAGCGTGAGCTTGCGGCCGGATCGGGCACGCTGCACCTGCTTGTAGGTGAGCTGCTCTTCCGACGCCTCGACCAGATCGTGGCTCTCGAGGCCCCACTTCTCCATTACCGCTATCAGGGGCTGCGGCCCGAAATCTCTCTCTTCTTCGCTCATCATCTTAAGGGGTTTGTTGGCTGGTATCGGTTCGAGTTCAAGCATTCCTTGGCTGTCCGATTTCGATTCGGAGAAATTCCGACAGCTTCCTGATCATAGTGCCCGAGGGCTCATGGCCGCCAGCCTCCCAAGTAAAGAATGTTCCCTCCGTGACTCCGAGGCGCTTTGCCATCTCCTTCTGGGTAAGGCCGAGGCTTTTCCGAGCCGCCCTGATGCGGTCGGCAAGCGCGGAACTTGAGGTCATCCATGCGTCCCGATCCTTCCGAAAACAATGAAGACTGAATTGTAAAAAGTAGCTGTGAAGATGCTTGTGAAGGTAGGGCACGAATTTCTCGCGGTCTTCCTTCGGCAGTTTCATCATCACCGTCTCGTTCAGGGCGCGGGTGAGCTTCTGCATGAGGTGCAGCGTGAGCTGGCGGCCCTTGCGGGCTTTCTGCACCTGCTTGTGGTTCAGTTGTTCTTCGGAAACCTCCACCAATTCATGATTGGTCAAATTCCAGCGCACCATCAGGCCGTCGAGCGGCTGTGGTCCGTGATCGCGTGTCAGTTCATCCATGCGCGGGGTGTATCGCATTTCCCAAAAACCACCTACGAAAAAAATCCGCCCATGACCGTGACCGCTTGCGGGGATGAATTCCCCGCATCCCGGAGGGCGGCAATAGGCTTGCCCCTGGCTGGGGCGACGGTCCATCCTCGGACAGTGGATGGCCGCGCAGGCCGGAGGAACCCGTAGACCACGCTCATGAAAAACACCGACCTCAATCGCGGAGCCAGCGCCAGGAATGCCACGATCATATCACCACCATCCATGATCCTAGCATCCCGTCAAAGCCGTTCCAATTCCGTGCAGGCGATGCGCGTCGCCCGCGACTGGTCGCAGGCGGAGCTGGCCAAACGCTCGGGCATCTCCCGGGCGGCCGTCAGCGCGATCGAGGGAGACCGGCTCACGCCTTCCGTTTCCACGGCGCTCTCGCTGGCAGGAGTGCTGGGCTGCACGGTGGAGGAGCTTTTCGGAAGAAATGCCAAGCCAGCACCGGGCGGGCCGACATGGGCATGGCAACCGTGGCAGGAGCCGTGCCGGTATTGGGAGGCGGAGGTTTCCGGCAGGCGGCTTTTTTATCCGGTGGAGGCGACATCGCTCAATCCCCTGCCGCCCGATGGTATTTGGAAAAACGGGGTATCCCATGATTCGCAATCCGCCTCCGCCGAAATGACGCTGACCGTCGCCACCTGCGATCCCGCCGCCGGGTTGCTCGCGCATGAGTACGCCCGCGAATCCGGTTTCCGCATGTTGGTCTTTCCACGCGGTGGCGGTGCCGCGCTGGAGCTGGCGAAGCAGCGTGGCATCCATATGGCCGCGGTGCATCGGTCCACCGGGAAGTCGCCGGACCGGAACGCCGCATCCGCACGAGACACGCTGGGTGCGAATTCACGCCTGCTGCGTGTGGCTGCCTGGGAATCCGGCATCGCGCTGCCGTCCGACAGCCGCGTGAGTTCGGTGAAATCCCTTTCCAAACAAGCCACGCGATGGGCAGCCCGCGAACCGGGGTCAGCCGCACGAGAATGCCTCGACCATCTGCTGGAAGGAAAAAAGCCGCAGGGGCGGGAGGTCGAAGGCCACCACGGCGTGGCCGGAGCGGTCCGCGCCGGATGGGCGGACGCGGGCATCTGCGTGAAGCTCCCGGCGGTGGAGGCACGGTTGAACTTCCTGCCGATCCAGAACGAGGCGCTGGACTTCTGTTTCCACGCTTCCCTTGAAAACGACCCGCGCGTGCAGGCGCTCATCCGCGTGCTGCGGAGCCGCCGCTACCGTCAGATGATCGACGAGCTGCCGGGCTACGACGCCCGCCTCACCGGAGAGCTGGCCTCTGTCTGAAACCTTTTCCCCAAACAAACACCCGCCATGAATCGAAAACTACTCGCACCACTGAGCGTTGCCATTCTCACCATTTCCAACTCCAGCCACGCGGCGGAGAAGGAGGTCACATTGTTCAATGGATGGCTCCGTCAGCAATACCCCGGGAGCCAGCCATGGGACATCGGAGCGGAACTGCGCGGCCGCTTTGAAAACAAGGACGACGCCGGGGTGAACGCTTCCACCGACTTCGTCCCCGGCATCGCCGAAAGCCGCGAGGCATTCTATTTCCGGGAGAAGATCCACGTGGGTTACAAATCGGAATGGATCGGTGGATTCGTCGAAGGCCGTGACGCGTCAGGCCACGAGGACGAGAAGGCGGACGATGTCTTCGACCTCCATCAGGCCTATCTCACGCTCGGAAACGCGAAGGAATTTCCCCTCACCGCACAGATCGGCCGGCAGGAGCTTTCCTATGGCGACCAGCGGTTCGTCGGCAAAGGAGACTGGAGCAACTACGGGCGCTCTTTCGACGCGGTGAAGCTGCGCCTTGAAAACCCGTTCGGCTGGGTGGACGCCTTCACCAGCCGCGTGGTGCTGCCCGACGACGGTAATTTCAACACCAGCAATGACTATGATTATTTTTCCGGCATCTACGCGGGATCAAAAAAGCTCATGCCATGGCAGGACACACAGGTCTATTTCCTTGCCAGAAACTATGGGAAACAGGCTCCGAACGCCATCGGCACCGGCAACCCCGGATCCCCCTCCACGCAGCGCGACATCTACACCCTCGGCACGTTGTGGAAATCGAACGCCGACGCGTTCGGCGGCTGGGATTATAGTTTGGAAGCCGCCTTCCAGTTCGGCAGTGTCTATAACTCCGCCCAGGATGCCCGTCTCGACCAGCGGTCGCACGCGCTCTTCCTTGATGGCGGCCACACATGGGACAACATCTGGAGCACGCCCCGCCTCGGCATCGGCTATGAATATGGTTCCGGCGATGGCGATTCGACGGATGGCAGGGTGGAAACGCTGGAAAACCTTTTCGGCACCCAGCACCGCCCGTATGGCCTGATGGATCTCGCCGGCGCGCGGAACATGCACATCCCCAAGCTGGCCTTCTCCATGAAGCCGGTGAAAGGCCTCACCTTTTCCGTCGACTACCTCACCTTCATCCTCGCGGACACGGGCGATCTCTTCTACCCGGAATCCGGCGGCGGCCGCAACGCCAACGGCTATGGCATCAACTCCGGCTACGGCTCCTACGTCGGTTCGGAAATCGACATCTATGCGAACTATGCCGTCACCAAATGGTCGAACGTCCAGCTCGGCTACGGCCACTTCTTCACGGGAGACTACATAGAAGACTCCGTGGGAACCGCCGCCGAGGACGCGGATTGGTTCTACACACAACTCACCCTCACCTTCTGAAAAACACATGAAACCGTTATCCATCCTCCTATCACTTTTTCTCGCCTGCCAACTGACGGCGGCGGAGATCACCGTCTTCGCCGCGGCCAGCCTCACCGACTCGCTGAAGGAAATCGCGGCAGGCTATGAAAAGGCCACCGGCGACAAGGTGCGCTTCAACTTCGCCGCGTCCAACACCCTCGCGCAGCAGATCCAGGCAGGGGCACCCGCCGACATCTTCTTCTCGGCGGACGAAGCGAAAATGAACGCGCTCGACGCAGCCGGACTCGTCATGAAGGACACCCGCAAGGACCTGCTGGGAAACAGTCTCGTTATCATCACTCCGGAGCCGGGCGTGAAAATCTCCGCGCCGGAAGACCTGCTCAAGGGCGACATCAGACGCCTCTCGCTCGGTGATCCCAAGGCCGTCCCGGCGGGAGTCTATGCGAAGGAATGGCTGGAGAAAGCCGGCCTGTGGAAGAAGCTGGAACCGAAGGTCGCCCCTGCCGAAAACGTCCGCGCGGCCATGGCCGTGGTGGAATCCGGAAACGCGGAGGCGGGCATCGTTTACAAGACGGACGCCGCCATTTCCAAAAAGGTCCGTATCGCGCTCGCCATCCCCGCCACGGAAGGACCGAAGATCACCTACCCCGCCGCTGTCGTGAAAGACTCGCGCCAACCGGACGCCGCGCGGAAATTCCTCGTCTACCTCGCGGACAAGACCGCGGACGACACCTTCGTCAGGTTCGGTTTCACGGTGATTGATTGACCCCGGCTGTTGCGGAGGCCTATGCTTTTTGCCACCGGCGCCAACCTACACAGGAGCGCGCTTTGGAGGGTGGACGCCATCGTCCACCCGGCCGGTGGAGAACAGGAAAAAAGCCTCACACTTTGTTCCGCAGCACATCGACTTGGTGGACGAGGGCGTCCACCCTCCTCAAGGCCCCCCTTCTCTCCGCTCGAAACCGCCCCATCCTGCCATGACCGCCGAAGAAATCCAGATCGTCCTCTTTTCCGTGGCGATGGCGTTGCTCGGCACCCTGCTGATCCTGCCGCCGGGTGTGGCCCTCGCATGGCTTCTGGCGAGGAAGCAGTGGCCGGGGAAAAGCCTCGTCGAGACATTCGTCGCCCTGCCGCTGGTGCTTCCCCCCGTGGTCACCGGACTCGTCCTGCTACGCCTCTTCGGCAGGCGGGGACCCGTCGGAAGCTGGCTGGACCAGACATTCCAGACAGACATCGTTTTCACCTGGAAGGCCGTGGTCATCGCGCTGTCCGTGATGGCGATCCCACTGCTGGTGAAAAACGCACGCGCAGCCATCGAGGAGGTCAGCCCCGAGTTGGAACAAATGGCCCGCACCCTCGGCGCGCCGGAGTGGCGGGTGTTTTTCTTCATCACCCTGCCGCTCGCCAGACGCGGCATCCTCGCCGGCATGTTGCTCGCCTTCGCCCGCGCGCTCGGCGAATTCGGAGCCACCATCATGGTGGCCGGAAACATTCCCGGAGCCACCACCACACTCTCCGTCTCCATCTACCAGCACGTGCAGCTCGGACAGGACGACACCGTCTGGAAGCTCGCCGCCATTTCCGCGGCCATCGCCTTCTCCGTGCTTTTCATCAGTGAGATGTTGGTGAAGAAAAAGAAGTGATCATGCCCTCATGCGGCATCACCCGCAGCTCATACGTCCGCTGTTGTCTGAAGCTGGAACCCTGGCCATCAACCGGCCTCCACTGATCCACAGGGTACGGATTTCGCCCTCGCGGCGATGATCCCGCAAATGTCTTTTGGTGGCAGTTCGCACTGAAATCCCGCACGACGCACGGCTGCGGAATTCTTTCACAAACAAATAAACCTTTGATTATCAGTCACAAACATCCAACCAAAATATCTGGCACCTGCATTGCAAGGAAATCAACAGGGATAGCACGCCTCGCGGATGGCGCACTTCCGTCAGCTCCGACGATCCGCCCGAATGAAAGAACCGAAGCCAATCCATCATGCGAACTTCCAATGACACCCTGCCACCCTACGGTCCCGCTGCGGAGATCTACCGATCCGCAAACCGGAATCTGGTGATGGCGTTGTTGCTGCTCGGCGGAATCATTGCTGGAATCTTGCTCACCGCCTTTCCGGGGCTGGATGTGGGTGCGACCGGATTCGATCCGTGGGATGTGGTTCTAGGAACCTGTATCTCCGTATTCCTCGCATCGTTGTTCGCGATCATGCTGATGTATATCAGCGATGTCCACGCCCCCGCGCATCTGGTGGCCTTCACGATGGCGATGCACGCCGGAGCGTTCGGATTCTGCGCCTTGCTCCACTTCACCGACAGCCCTCTTCAGCCTCCGTACTCCGGGTATGCGGAGAATAAGGTATGTTTGAATTTGGGGGCGAAGTGAACCGCCGGCGTCCACCACGGTCGTCTTCGCTTACCAGGCCGCGGCGCTTTCGGTCCTGGCCTTGGTACGGAACTCGCCGACCCATTGTCTCAGTTCAGGTGAAGCCTCCGAGTGGGGGACCACATAGGTCGCCGTGCCGCCTTTCCGCATGTGGCCCTTGCTGATGACGTAGTTGTCCGCCGCGTTGAACCGACCCGCGTCCTTCCCCGACTTGTAACTGGCCAAGGCCTGTTCATCCAACCTGCTCCACATCCGGTCGAACTCGCCGATGGAGACCAGCAGCGGCCGGTCCGCGTCGTTCTTCCCGATCGTGCGCGCCGTCCCGCTCACGGTGGCCCCCGATTCCACCAAGGTCATGATGTGGAACCCGTCGGAATCCTGGTACACATGACCGAGGGTACGCCTGTTTGAAGACGAACCGCCGCCGAAGATGCAACCGGACAATGCGAAGGCCAGCAGGAAGAGGATGGTGATGCGGAGAGAGCGTTTCATGGGATCTGAAGCCGTCCCAGTAGCCCATCCGGCAGCGGGCGGAAAGCGCGAATTCCACTCAAGACCTTCGTCAACATTCATCCGGTTTCGCCGCCCGACCCCGCTCCCCACACTCCGCATCCAGCCGGATGGCTAGTCAGATCGAATCACTGATTTCAGGCCCGCCTCTAACCCGTTTGTGCCTCCATCCTCCCCTTCCACGCAGCTTGACAGGTTGTCATACGATAATCAGTTTCTCAGATGTCGCCGGATGGATGGGTTTTCACGTCCCTCCCATTCGTCGGCGGAACATCTCTTTCCCGCCCCGCGCGGATGCAACCACCGCCTCCCGTCATTTTCCAACCACTCCATGTCCTCAACGAACAAATCCCCACTTGGCTGGCCCGAACCGCAGGGCCTTTGGCATCCGTCGCGTGAAAAAGACGCGTGCGGCGTCGGATTCATCGCCCATCTCAAGGGGAAGCGTTCGCACGACATCATCTTGAAGACGCTCACGATGAACGAGCACATGGACCACCGCGGAGCCAGCGGATCGGACCCGGCGACGGGCGATGGCGCGGGCATGCTCATCCAGATGCCGGACAAGTTCCTGCGGCGCGAGATGGCGGCCAAGGGCGTGGATCTCCCGCCCGAGGGCGACTACGGTTCGGGCCTCGTCTTCTTCCCTCCCGACCCGTCCGTGCGCGAGGTGGCGATGCAGGTGTTCGAGCATGTCATCCGCGAGCAGGGGCAGAAGTTCCTCGGCTGGCGCACGGTGCCGGTGAAGAGCTCCATCCTTGGAAAAACCTCGGGCCGTTACGAGCCGGTGATCAAGCAGGTGTTCATCGGAAAGAGCGACGACATCACGGACGCTCGGGCGTTCGAGACCCGGCTCTACGTCATCCGCAAGCAGGTGGCCAACTGGATCCGCAACAACGAGGTGCCGAACAGCTTCAAGGATGTGCACGGAAACAAGAGCAACACCTTCCCCGGCGCGGACTACCACTATGTCACCGGACTGTCCGCCCGTACCATGATCTACAAGGGCATGCTGACGCCCTGCCAGCTTTCCGAGTATTTTCCGGATTTCCTGGATCCGGATTTCGAGTCCGCGCTCGCGCTGATGCACACGCGTTTCTCGACGAACACCTTCCCGAGCTGGTCGCGCGCCCACCCGAACCGCTTCATCGCCCACAACGGCGAGATCAACACCGTCATGGGAAATGCGAATTTCATGAAAGCCCGCCAGGCTCTCTGCCAGTCGGACCTTTACGGCACGAACATCGAGAACATGTTCCCCGTCATCAATGAGGACGGCTCGGACTCCGCGCGGTTCGACAACGCCCTCGAGTTCATGCATTTCGGCGGCTACGACCTCGTCCATGCCATGATGATGATGATCCCGGAGCCATGGGAGCGCCACACCATGATGGATGCGGAGAAGCGCGCCTTCTACGAATTCCACGCCTGCCTCATGGAGCCATGGGACGGCCCCGCCTCCATCACCTTCTCCGACGGCCGGATGATCGGTGCCGTGCTGGACCGCAACGGCCTGCGCCCGAGCCGCTACTATGTCACCGACGACGACCTTGTCATCATGGCTTCCGAAGTCGGCGTGGTGCCGGATCTTGATCCAAATTCCATCGTGGAAAAAGGCCGCCTGCGCCCCGGCAGGATGTTCCTCGTGGACATGGACGAGGGCCGCATCGTCCCGGACGAGGAAGTGAAGAAGCGCGTCTATGGCGCTAAGCCTTACACGAAATGGCTCACGGAAAACCGCATCACCCTCAAGGACCTGCCGCCCGCCCGGGCACCGAAGGCGGTGGAGGAGGACCGCGTGCTGGAGCGCCAGATCGCCTTCGGCTACACCTATGAGGATCTCCGCATGTTGCTCGGTCCCACGGCGTCCACCGGGGTGCAACCCATTTCCTCCATGGGAAATGACACGCCGCTCGCCGTGCTCTCGACCAAACCGAAGCATCTCTACCAGTATTTCAAACAGATCTTCGCCCAGGTCACCAACCCCGCGCTGGACTGCATCCGCGAGGAGCTCGTCACCTCCACCGAGACCTTCCTCGGCTCGGAAGGCAACCTGCTCGCCCCCGGTCCGGAAAGCTGCCGCATGATCCGGCTGGACAATCCGCTCATCGACAACGAATCGCTAGCCCGCCTGCGCGAGGTGGACCTGACAGGCTTCAAGGCGACCACCATCGACGCGCTTTTCCCCGCCGACCAAGGCGGAAAGGGACTGGAAGCCGCCTTCGACAACATCTGCGCCCAGGCGGACGAGGCCATCGCCGCCGGTTACAACCTGCTCATCCTCTCCGACCGGAACCTCAGCGGGGCAAACGCCGCCATCCCCACGCTGCTCCTGATGGGTGGCATCCATCATTACCTCGTCGGCCAGGGAACGCGCACGCTCGTCAGCATCATCCTGGAGACCGGCGAGGCCCGCGAGGTACACCACTTCTCCACCCTCATCGGCTACGGAGCGGACGCCATCAATCCCTACATGGCGTTCGATTCCATCCACAAGATGATCGCGGATGACATGCTCGCCATCGACTTCGACAAGGCGGTCTACAATTTCCTCAAGGGTTCCATCAAGGGTGTGGTGAAAACCATGGCGAAGATGGGGATCTCCACCGTCGCCTCCTACCGTGGCGCCCAGATCTTCGAGACCATCGGTCTCGGCACTGATCTGGTGAACAAGTTCTTCTGCGGCACTTCCAGCCGCTGCGAGGGCACGGACATCCACAAGCTCGCGGAAGAGGCGCTCATCCGCCACCGGGACGCGTTTCCGGACCGGCACATCGAGGCGGAGGACATCGCGCTCGACACCGGCGGTGTCTACCAGTGGCGCAGCGATGGCGAGTATCATTTGTTCAACCCCGAGACCATCCACCTCCTGCAGAAATCCACCCGCACCGGCAGCTACGAGGTCTTCAAGCAGTATGCGAAGAAGGTCAACGACCAGAGCGAGAACATCTCCACCCTGCGCGGCCTGATGAAGTTCCGCAGCAACCGCAGGCCGGTGCCGCTGGACGAGGTGGAGTCCGTTGAGAACATCACCAAACGTTTCAAGACGGGGGCCATGTCCTACGGTTCCATCTCGCAGGAAGCCCACGAGACGCTCGCCATCGCCATGAACCGCATCGGCGGCAAGTCGAACACCGGGGAGGGCGGCGAGGATCCGTCCCGCTTCGTCACCATGGAGAACGGCGACAGCAAGCGCTCCGCCATCAAACAGGTCGCGTCCGGCCGCTTCGGTGTCACCGGGGAATACCTCGTCAACGCGGATGAAATCCAGATCAAGATCTCCCAAGGCGCGAAGCCCGGCGAGGGCGGCGAGCTTCCCGGCTCCAAGGTCTATCCATGGATCGCGAAGGTGCGCCACTCCACTCCCGGCGTCGGCCTTGTTTCCCCGCCGCCGCACCACGACATCTACTCCATCGAGGATCTATCCGAGCTGATCCACGACTTGAAAAACTCGAACCCGCGGGCCCGCATCAACGTCAAGCTGGTGGCGGAGGTCGGCGTCGGCACTATCGCCGCCGGGGTCGCGAAGGCGCATGCGGACGTCATCCTCATCGCCGGGCACGACGGCGGCACGGGCGCGTCCCCCTCCTCCTCCATCTTCAATGCCGGAGCTCCATGGGAACTCGGCCTCGCGGAGACCAACCAGATCCTGTTGCTTAACGATCTCCGCAGCCGCGTGGTCCTGGAGACCGACGGCCAGCTCAAGACCGGCAGGGACGTGGCCATCGCCACGTTGCTCGGCGCGGAGGAATACGGATTCGCCACGGCACCGCTCGTCACCGTCGGTTGCCTCATGATGCGCGTCTGCCAGAAGAACACCTGCCCGGTGGGCATCGCCACACAGGATCCCGAGCTGCGGAAAAACTTCGAAGGCAAGCCCGAGCATGTGGTGAACTTCATGACCTTCGTCGCGATGGAGCTCCGCGAGATCATGGCCGAACTCGGTTTCCGCACCATCAATGAAATGGTCGGCAAGGTGGAGTGCCTCGACACCAACGAGGCCACCGCCCACTGGAAGGCGAACGGAGTGGACCTCACCACCATCTTCCACAAGCCGGATGTGGCCGACAGCGTGGGTGCCTACAACACCGAGGCGCAGGATCACGGACTCAAGGCGGCTCTCGACAACACCCATCTGCTCGCGCTTTGCAAACCCGCCATCGAGCGCGGGGAGAAGGTGAAGGCCGAGCTGCCCATCATCAACATCAACCGGGTCGTCGGCACCATCACCGGCAGCGAGATCTCCCGCAAATACGGCGGCAAGGGACTGCCGGAGGACACCATCGACCTCCGGTTCATCGGCAGCGCGGGCCAGTCGCTCGGAGCCTTCACCCCGCCCGGCATGACCTTCCGTCTGGAGGGCGATGCGAACGACTACGTCGGCAAGGGACTTTCCGGCGCGAAAATCATCATCCACCCGCCGAAAAACGCGCGGTTCAAGCCGGAGGAAAACATCATCATCGGCAACGTCGCCCTCTACGGCGCGACGGCCGGGGAAGCCTATTTCAACGGTATCGCGGGCGAACGCTTCTGCGTGCGGAACTCCGGCGCGAAAGCGGTCGTGGAAGGAGTGGGCGACCACGCCTGCGAATACATGACGGGTGGCCAGGTGATCGTGCTCGGCGAGACGGGAAGGAACTTCGCGGCCGGCATGTCCGGCGGCGTCGCCTACGTTTACGACGTGGACGGTCTGTTCGAAAAGCGCCTGAACCACGAGATGGTGAACCTCTACCGCCTCATCGAGAGCAGCGACGCCGACATCGGGCTGGTCAGGGACACCATCGCCAAACACGTCGGATACACCGGATCGCCACGCGGCGGGTTCCTCTTGGAAAACTGGGACACCGAGCTGCCGAAGTTCTTCAAGGTCCTTCCCCGCGATTACGAACGCATGCTGGAAGCCTTCAAACGCGTCGAGGAACAAGGCCTCACCGGTGATGAAGCGGCGATGGCCGCGTTTGAAGAAAACCTCAAGGACCTGGCACGTGTCGGGGGGAACTGATCGAAGACTCAAGACCTCAAGACATAAGACGAAAGAGAAGGAGAGAATATGGAAGGAGAAGGAAGCGACGGAACCGACTCTCCTCTAGTGTCTTCAAATCTAGCGTCTTGCGTCTCTTAAATTCAAAGATTCAAAAAAATGGGCAAACCAACAGGATTCATGGAAGTGGATCGGGTCACCGATTCCGAAACCCCGCCGCTTGAACGCATCAGGAACTGGTTCGAGTTCAAGATCCATTCCGACGAGAAGACGCAACGCGCCCAAGGCTCGCGCTGCATGGACTGCGGCACGCCGTTCTGCCACACCGGCCACATCGTCTCCGGCATGGCCAGCGGCTGTCCGGTCCACAACCTCATCCCCGAGTGGAACGATCTCGTATTCCGCGGCCGGTGGAAGGAGGCCCTTCAGCGCCTTCACAAGACAAACAATTTCCCGGAATTCACCGGCCGCGTCTGCCCCGCTCCGTGCGAGGGTTCCTGCGTGCTGGGCGTCATCGAGCCGCCCGTCACCATCAAGAACAACGAGTGCGCCATCATCGACCGCGGTTGGGAGGAAGGCTGGGTCGTGCCGAAAATCCCGGCCAGGCGTACCGGGAAAAAAGTCGCGGTCATCGGCTCCGGCCCCGCCGGGCTCGCCTGCGCGGACCAGCTCAACCAAGCCGGCCACGAGGTCACCGTTTTCGAACGCGAGGACCGCATCGGCGGACTGCTCATGTATGGCATTCCGAACATGAAGCTGGACAAGGAACGCGTCGTCCAGCGCCGCGTAAACCTCATGGCGCAGGAAGGCATCACCTTCAAGACCGGTGTCTTCGTCGGCAGGGACGGCGAATGGACCGCCACACGCCTGCGGAATGATTTCGACGCCGTGGTCCTCTGTTGCGGAGCCACCGCCGGACGGGACCTTTCCATCGAAAACCGCGACGCCTCCGGGGTCCACATGGCCATGGAGTTCCTCACCGCGAACACCCGCCACCAGCTCGATCACCAGTTCGATGGAACCAACCCCGCGCTGAACGCCACGGGCAAGGACGTCGTCGTCATCGGCGGCGGAGACACCGGCACCGACTGCGTGGGTACCAGCCTGCGCCATGGATGTAATAGCGTGATCCAATTGGAAATCATGCCGCAGCCACCGGAAAAACGCGCCGCGAACAACCCGTGGCCCGAGTGGCCGAAAGTTTACAAACTGGACTACGGCCAGGAAGAAGCCGCTGCCGTCCAAGGCCGCGATCCGCGCCACTACCTCGTCCAGACGAAACGTTTCCTCAAGGACTCCGCCGGAAACCTGGCCGGACTCGAAATCGTCAACATCGAATGGGCGAAGGATGACCAGGGCCGTTTCATTCCCCAGGATGTCGAAGGCACCCTGCGCGTCATCCCCTGCCAGATCGCCCTGCTCGCCATGGGCTTCACCGGCCCGGAAAACGAAGTCATCCAGCAGTTCGCCCTCGATACCGACGTCCGCTCGAACATCAAGGCGGACCACGGAACCTTCACCACCAACGTCCCCGGAGTCTTCGCCGCTGGCGACGTCCGCCGTGGCCAGTCCCTCGTCGTCTGGGCCATCAACGAAGGTCGCGGCGCGGCAAGGGAGTGCGACCGGTTCCTCATGGGCGAGACGAATTTGCCATGACAACCGAAGCTCGGGATGGATCCCGAATTTCGGTTTTTTTCACACGGCCCCGATCACGATCCGTAGTCCCTCCCTGCTCGCCCGAAATCGATGGCGATCCGGGGGCATGACGGATCCGCCTATTTACCAGCTTCGGGGATGACGCTGATGGCGTCGGGGGTGGGAAAGTTTTTCGGTTTGGGAATCGTCACCTTGTCAGTGGCGATCCACTCGACCGAGCGTTGCAGGACAAGACGGAATCCGGCGCAGTCTTAAGGAGTGGGTTTGCTTTGATCTTTCCCCATGTGTCCGGGGACGAGTGTGATGACCCGTCCCTTGCCATAGGGGATCCACCAGATCATCGGTTCGTGCACGCCCGTGCCGCCACTCTCCTTGGACGAGAAGGCGGTGGCGAGGATGCGCATGTTTTCCGCCGGGCCGCGCTGGCCGTGGTAGAGTTCGTCGGCGACGTGCATCCAGACCTTCGGCAGATCCTTGAAGATGGGATTCTGCGAGTCGCGCGTGGTGATCTGATAGGCATGACCGGCACCATGCCCCGCGCCGGGTCCCTCCCCTTTCGGCTGGCGGACGGGTTTTTCGTTTTCGTCGAGATAGACCCGGTCGCCGGAATTCGAATCCCGCCAGAGCAGACCGGTCATCGTCTCAAATTCCTTCCACCCGCCGAACGCGTTGTTGGCGGCGTGGACGAGGGTCACGCGGCCGCCGTCATTCACGTAGGCGGTGAAGTTGGTTTTCACGGTATCCGGCCATATCTCGCCGTTGTAGTCGCTCAGGACCACGTCATAGTTCTTGAACGCGGGATTCCAGTCGTTCCACGCGTCCTTCGGCGACTCGGGAGAAGGCGTGGTGCTCACGGTGACGTCGAAGCGCCCCGTCTCCTCAAGCAGACGTTCGATGACGGGAGTGCTGGACACCCAGTCATGGTTGTTCTGTCCGGTGATGAGGAGCACGCCGATCTTCCCCGCGGATGCGGGAAGCGCGGTGGCGATCGCGAGTGTGAGAAAGGTTCTGAACATGGGGAAGGCTTGCTGGTTCTGAGTATCCGGATTTCAAGTGAAGAGGACCGGACGGCAGGAGTTCCTTCGTCCCGACATCCGATCCATCCGCCCTGTCACTGCTTTTTATCTTCGAACACCTGCAGCTCGTGGATGGACCAGAAGTTCCCGTCCGCCGATCCGAGCTGGGTGATCTTGATGTATTTCGCGAGCGTGGGTTGGAAGGTGATTTCAGTGATGGGGTTCTTCTCCTCCGGCGCTTTCGCGACGGGCTGGCTCCATTCCCTGCCGTCTTTCGAAACGCTCACTTCATAACCGCGCGGGTAGTCGTTCGCGGAGGTGCGGGTGTCCAGTGTCAGTCCGCTGACGGGAGCTTCCTTGTCCAGCTCGATCTGGAACCACATGCCGGGCCTCATGAACTTGTTGGTGGAGTAGCGGGACTCGGCGCTGCCGTCGATGGCACGGTTCGTCTCGTCGTTGTTCTCGCTGGCGGTGAGTTTCAGGTGCGAATTCGGAATGACCTGCGGGAGCCGGGCCTGGAGCTCCTGATAAGTCCATGGCTCGTTACGGCCCGCGGTGTCCTTGCGGGCCTGGGCGACCTCGGCGGGATTGATGAAGCTGCCGCGGTTGCCGAAGTTGTTGCGGACGTAGCTGAGCACGGAGGCGATCCATTCGTCGTCATTGCTCGCCATCGGGATCATGAGGCCCTCGTATTTCTTCCCCTCGATCTCGCCTTGCATGCCCTTGAGCAGGACGTAGATGCCGCCCTTGGGATTGCTGGTGATGGTCCTGGATCCGCCCAGCGGCGGCGCGAGCGTATGGCCTTTCAATCCGGCGACCTCGGTGCCGAGGCCGTTTTGTCCGTGGCACGAGGCGCAGAGGGTGGAGTAGATTTCCTCGCCCTTTTTCAGGACGACGCGTTCCTTGTCGGAATATTCCGCGAGCGACTCGCCGGGCGAGAGCGTGAGATAGGCTCCGATTTCCTTCACTCCCTTCGCCGTGGATTTCAGCACGGTGTCGGTGACAAATTTCTGGTGATCAGGCCATGCGAGGTACTTCGCGGTCATGCAGGCCTGCAGCACGACGTTCGGATCCGCATCGGCGGCGAGTTTCTCGATGTCCTTGCGGAACGAGGCATCGCCCTGGCGGAAGAGGGTCTCGCTCACGCGGATCGCCCCCGCGCGGACCTGTGGATCCGCATCCGCCATTTTTTCCCGGACAAGCGCGGGTGTGACGGAATTCAATCCCTGCAGGGTCCACAACGCATGGAGTCTCGTGAGCGGTGCGGTGTGGATGCGGGCCACCCTTTCCAACAGCGGTACCACGGACTTGTCCTGCCGCAGGACGATGAGGCGCTGCGCGGTGTCCCGCCACCATCCGTTGGGGCTGGCCAGGTGAACGGCGAGCTGGGCCGTGGTCTCCTCATACATGCGCGGCTGTTTGACCTTCTTCGTAGTGGTGTGCGCCAGCCGCCAGACACGGCCGCGGCCGGTGATCTTGTCGAAGTTGTATTGTTCCACGATGGTGCGCAGATAGCTGCCGGGATTCACCCACGCGGCCTCCTGGATGATGCCGCGGTACATGTCCGTGATGTAGAGCGTGCCGTCCGGAGCATTGGTCATGTTGACCGGGCGGAAACAAAGATCGGTGGAGCGCAGGAACTCGGATCCCGCGTTCTGATAGGGATTGCTCAGAACCTTCAATCCGCCCTCGTTGGCCACCTTCGCGCGGCGGACGAGACGGCCCACCGGCTCACCGAAGAAAACGTCCCCTAGCATTTCCGCCGGGAGCTGGTCACCGCGATAGACGTCGATACCCGCGCCGGAGCTGAACCCGTTGAGCGTGCCCTCCGGTTCGCGGGCCTTCCCCGGACCGCCTTGGAAATCCCGGACACCGGCCGCGGGAAACAGAGTGGTGAAGCCTTTCTCGAACTGGTCCTGCGGATTGAACATCCCGTAAACCACAGGTGCCTGGAAACTGAGCGGCCCTTTTTCCCCACCGGCGTTCACGTAGTAGAGGTTGCCGGTGTTGTCATGGCCCAGGCCCCACTGGCCGTCGTTCGCCTTGGTCTCCTCCTTGCGGATCCCCTCCGGCGTCCAGCGCAGGCGGAAGTTGTTGTAGGTGGTGTAGATGGCGTTGTCGATGGCCCAGACCAGTCCGCTGGGCTGGTGCTCGAGATTTCCGCCGCGCGGTCCTCCCCGCCACCAGAGTTCCTTCTTGTCGGCCACCCCGTCGTTGTTGGTGTCGGTGTGGAGATAGAGATCGAGGCTGTCGGTTTCATTCACGACGATCTGGCCCTTCCCGAGCGGCAGGATCATGCGCGGCAGCATGAGCTTGTCCGCGAAGATACTATGCTTGTCGTAGGTTCCATCACCATCCGTGTCGGTATGGAGGGAGATGCGGCTGGCGGGCTCGCGCTGGCCGTTGCCGTCGATGTCCTGCATGTAGGTGCGCATCTCCGCGACGAACATGCGTCCGTTGCCATCGAAGACGGTGACGACGGGTTCCTTGATCTCGGGTTCGCTGAGGACGAGTTCCATGCGGTAGCCCTCGGGAAGCTGGAAACTCCCCACCGCCTCCTGGGGGGACAGGGCCTTCACGGGAGGCATGGACGGCAGCTTCGCGGGTTCGCCATGGGCGATGGCGGCGGTGCAGATGAGCAGGGTGCGGGTTTTCATGAAATGGGTGGTGGTCAGGGCATGGGAGCGTCGGTCCTGCGTTTCCCGGTGACCATCTCCTTGCCCATCTTGGTCAGCTTCATCCAATGGTCGGCGGGCTTGCCCTC
Organism: Luteolibacter yonseiensis; assembly: GCF_016595465.1. Lineage (NCBI taxonomy): Bacteria > Pseudomonadati > Verrucomicrobiota > Verrucomicrobiia > Verrucomicrobiales > Verrucomicrobiaceae > Luteolibacter > Luteolibacter yonseiensis. The sequence continues at coordinate 252,565 of NZ_JAENIK010000013.1, forward strand.
GTTGGTGATGAACCGTCCCCAGGCGTCCAGCAGGACCTCCGGCGGCACCGGCTGGCGCGGCAGCCCGCGCCGCTCCCATAGCAGGCGGAGCGTGCCTTTCCCGGTGCGGTGCCGGTAGTCGAGCCGGTAGTCCACGCTCGCGCCGGATTCGAAAAACACCGGCTCCACCGTGGAGGCCGGTCCGTTCAGATCCTTCGCATCAAGGACCTTTTTACCATTGAAAAGCAGCTCCACATCATCGCCCGGAGCACCCTCCACCGAGAACGTGTATTCACCCGAGACGGGCACCACGATCCTCCCTCCCATGCGGGCGAAGAAATGATCCGCCGCGATGTCCCGGTGCGGGGCGGCACCTCCCAACGGCAGCTCCGCCTTGTCCAGACGTACGAATTTCCCCTGCTCCTGCGCGTTCGCCCCGTTGTAGTACGTGACTCCGACTCCTTGTCGCGAGGGTGTGGGCGGCGCGTCGTCACTCATCGGCATGACGGCGGTCGCCTCGTCATATTCATCGAACATGCCGACGAAGATCCGGTCCGCGCCCGCCTTGGCCGCCTGCGAAAACTGGTTCCAATAGTGCTTCCCACCCTGGCGCGGCGTATGGGCCAGCGTCGTGTCCCCTCCCGGCAGATGCTTGAGGTTCGCCCAGGAGAATCCGGGCATGACATGCGCATGGTAGCCCAGCCCGAGCCTGCCGAAATCCGCCTGATCCTCCTGATAGCGCTGCGACATCCAGCAGAGCACGTCGTCGTATTTCCTGAAATGCTCCTGCCATGATGGTTCCATGTCGCGCCAGTTTCCCGGAATTCCTCCGATCAGGTGGTTGCCTCCATACTGGGGGTCATTCTTGAAAAAGTCCGCCACCGCGTTCGCCGTTCCGAGGGAGATCCGTCTGTCCGGAAATGGCATGCCCCAGATGAAGACCACGGGTTTGCCGCCCTCGCGCGCATAGTTCGGATCCTCCATCACCTTGAATTTATCCACGAACCACTTCCAATCCTTCTTGAGCGTCTCCAGCAGCTTCGCATCCGGATAGCCGCTGATGTCGTATTCCACCGCCCAGATGCGTCCCTCGCGGGCGGCGGCGGCGCGCACGTTCGCCAGCACCCACTCCGGTCCGCCGCGGATGGAGTTGAAGTCGTCCGAGACGAAGCGCTGGAGGAATGCTCCGTCGATGTCGTTCTCGCGCATCCAGCGGAAATGGGTGTCCACCACGCCCGGCCAGGCCGAGGAAAACAGATACGCCTGTTTTCCGCTTTTCAGCTTCACGTCCGCCGCCTTCTCCAGCAAGGACGGGGCGTATTGGGAGACGTCCGGCCACATGTCCACGGTGAACAATCCTTCCGGGATGTTCCCCCAGTGGACCCAGCCCCTGCCATACGGGTCGTTCGGCGTGCGGAACCATCCTTGGTAACCGGTCATCACCTTGCCCTTGAGCGTGGTGTTCTCCGCCGGCCGCACCCTCGGTCCCCGGTAAGGACCATCCCATGGTTCCGAAATGACATATTTGAAATTCGCGTCCTCGAACGGGACGTCCTGCACGCCGGCATTTCCCACCGCCAGCTTCGCGCCCCGCGAGTTTTCGATCCCCACCTTCAGCGAGATGCCGCCATTTCCCGAAACCGGCACACCCCGGAAGCGCATCAATGCCGAAACCGCCCTGCCCGAGTCCGTCCGATGAAAGCCGAGGAAGCGGTCCGGCTTGATCGGCTCGCCTCCCCCGGGAACGAGCCGCACATCCAGCGTCCCATAGCCCGTGTCCAGATAGGCGACCTTCACATACAACACGCCGTCCGCAGGAACCGCCACCTGCCCGGCGGGGAGGAATTTCAAACCGCCGGAGGCCTCGTCACATACCCACGCCTTCGCCGTCCGGTCGCTCACCCGCACGGACACCTGCTCCAGCACCCGGCCGTCATCGGAAGTGGCCTGGAGGGTCACCGGCGCGGCGGAAGCCAGAGAGCCGCCCAGCCACGCCAACAGCAGGATTTTGCGAAATAGTGGTATGCTGCGATCGATCATCCTCGGGTCGAGACAATCAACCGGGAAGTCCCTGTTGGATAGTCCCCAAAGCGGGGACAGATGGGCGCGGAGGCGCTCCCGGAGGAGGATTCAAACGTGCGGAAAATCCCCGGCAGCCACCAAAAACACCATAGACACGCCGCCACCTGTTTTGTAAAATATCAAACACCAGCGGGGGACATACCCCGCATCCCCCCGGAATGTCGGTTACCCCGCCGCCATTTCCCATCCCCCCGACACCCATGTTCATCATCACCGTAATTCTCATTTACATGCTTTCCGTCTTCATCATCCGGGGCTGGATATTCGCCATGCTTCACCGGGACGGAGTCACCGACGCCTTCGAATGGGAGCACGATCTCGAATTCGCCGGTCAGGTTGCCCTCATCGCAGGAATGCTCGGTCCTGTGGGCGTCCTGTTTTTCTGGTTGGTGACAGACCGCGCGCAACACGGATGGACGTTGAAACCGGATCAGAAGTAGCGCTCCAAGGAATCGCGCCACCGTTCGGTCGGCAAAAGGAACATCCGAAGCCCCCTGACGTTCACTCCCGCGCGGACTCCGTCTCAAGCAAACGGAGGGCTCTCTTGAGGTCGTCGGGTTTCGCCGGTTTCACCAGATGGAGATCGAATCCCGCCTCGTCTGTCTTGCGACGGTCCTCCTCGGTTCCCATGCCGCTGAGGGCGGCGAGAAAAATCTCCGGGTAGCGTCTGCGGAGCTCCCTTGCAGTCTCCAAACCGTCCAGCCCGGGCATTCCCAGATCGAGGAACACCAGTTTCGGAGCAAAGGTCGCGGCCAGTTCGATCGCCTCCCGCCCGTCATACGCCACCGCCACCTCGTAACCTTCGATCCGTAAGAACACTCCGAGAATATCCGCGGCGTTCCTGCTGTCATCCGCGACCAGGATGCGGGTGGGATCCGGCGGGGCAGGAGAAAAACGGATGTCTTGGTTTACGTGGGATTGCTCGGTTTCCATGGGAATGGGTTGGGCTGGGGCCGGGCATCTGGTTCCGCCCGGCCGGCTTGGGACAATGATAAGCGCGATATTCCGGCCGCGCATCCCGAACGTTTGAAAAATCAGCTCTCCCGCCCGGATTCCGCAGGAGTCAGGCGGGAACAGGGGCGTTTGCGGCGATGAGTTTTTGCTCCTTCAGCTCCGCCCAGAAGGCGGCGGGGATCACGGCCTTCATGGATTCCGCGTTTTCCCGGGCCTGCGCCGCATCGCGGGCACCGGGAATGGTGGCGGCGACGACCGGCGGCGCGGCGGTGAATTGCAAGGCCGCAGTGCGCAGGTCCACGTCATGTTTTCCGGCGATGCGTTTCATCTCCCCGCGCTTTTCCTTGAAGCCCGCCGGAATGGTGCCGCTGTAGTCGTACCGGTCCAAGCCGGCGAGGAAGCCTGCGTTCAACGGAGCTCCGACCACGATGGAAGCCCCGTGTTCCTCACAGGCGGGAAAGAGTTTCTCCAGCGCGTCCTCGTGCTTCATCAGGGAATACTGGGTGGCGGCGAGGAAGATATCGGGATCGGAAACCTCCAGTGCCTTGAGGATCGGTTCCGCCGTATTGACGCCGAAGCCCCAGCCCTTGATCAGTCCCTCATCCCGCATGCGGCTGAGTTCCGGCATGGCTCCCTTGGCCGCGATGTCGAAAAATTCCGTCCATTTTTCCTTCATGTCCTGATTGTCGGAAGAGAGGTCGTGGATGAAGACGATGTCGATGCTGGAGAGGCCGAGCCGCTGGAGGCTGTCCTCCACCGACCTTCGCGCGCCCTCCGCGGTGTAGTCGTAGCGGTAATTGAAGCCGAGATCGCCCTTCCACATTCCGTGTTTGAAATCCCGGTCCGGCACGAGAATGCGCCCGATCTTGGTGGAGAGCACGAAATCCTCCCGCTTCTGGTCATCAAGGAAGTGTCCGAAACGCCGCTCGCTCAGGCCAAGCCCATACCAAGGAGAGGTGTCGAAGTAACGCACACCCGCCTCCCAAGCCGCCGCGAGCGCCTGTTCGGCGTCGTCATCCGGCGTGACGCGGAATCCATTGCCGATGGCCACCCCACCGAGGCCGAACCGGACATCCGGCCGGTAGCGCCTGGAGGCCTGCCGTGTGGCTTTTTCCGGTTTCTCCACCCCGGGTTCCTCTTGGGCGGATGAGCGGGAAGTGGCGGCGGCGGCCCCCGCCATCGTGGCGGTGATCATGAAGTCTCGGCGTGTGGTCGTCATCCGCCACGTTAAACCCGCTTTCCCTTCACTTCACCTGACTTTTCGGACGATTTGAAATTTCCCCCGGTGCTTGCGGGCAATCCACTTGAAATCAGTTTTTCCCGACGCCGCCGTGGGAGACCGCATCACTGGCTTTCACGAGCAGATTGGCGAGGTCGTTGATCCTCACCGGCTTGTTCATGAACTCGTTCATTCCCGATTCGAAACACCGCTGCCGGTCGGCGGGGACGATGTTCGCGGTGAGCGCCGTGATGAAGGCCCGGGGATGGTCCGGAAAATGCCGTTCCCTTTCGCGGATCTTTTTCGTTGCCTCGATGCCATCCATTTCCGGCATCTGGAGATCCATCAGGATGCAGTCCGGATGCTCCTTCGCATGGAGTTCCATGGCTTCGAGACCGTTTTTCGCGCTGAGTGATTGGTAACCGAGCCTCTGGAGCAATGTGAGGATCAGCCGGAGATTGATCTTGTCATCCTCGACCGTGAGAATGCGGAGCGGATGACGGTGGGCGAAGTTCTCGTCCAGCTTCGCGGGTGCCGCACCTCCGGATTCCCCAAGTGCCGCGGACTCGTGAACCAGAGGGACGGCGAGAACGAACTCCGCGCCATGACCGGGCACGCTGCTCACCCGCAGGGTGCCGCCCATCAAGGTCGCGAGACGCCGGGAAATCGCCAAGCCGAGGCCTGAGCCGCCATAGCGTCGGGAAATGCTGGAATCCGCCTGGGTGAAAGGGAGGAAAATTTCCTCATGCTGCGAGGCAGGCAGCCCGGGACCGCTGTCCTTCACGGTGAATTCGTAGATGTCCGAATCCGCCTTCCGTTCCAGACCGAGGGTCACGGAACCGGAGCCGGTGAACTTGATGGCGTTTCCCACCAGATTCAACAGGATCTGGCGGATGCGGTTCGCATCGCCGTCAAGCTGGCGCGGGATGTTCCCGATGGGGAGAACCGTAAGCGCCAACCCTTTCTGGGCGGCTTGCCGCGCGAACAAGGTGTGGATCTCGGCAAGGGTGTCGGAGGGAGAGAAACGGACCGTCTCCAGCGGCAGATGGCCGGCCTCGATGCGGCTGAAGTCGAGGATGTTGTCCAGGATGCGCAACAGCGACTCTCCGCTGGAGGTGATGATCCGCACGTAGTCCTGGCATTCCGGCGTGAGGTCGGCGGTACGGGCGAGAAGTTCCGAGAATCCGAGGATGCCGTTGAGCGGCGTGCGGACCTCGTGGCTCATCACCGCGAGGAACTCGCTTTTCGCGGATTCCCCGGCCCGCGCCTTCTCCGCGAGCTCCTTTTCGAGCGCCAGCGCGCGCGCCAGCTTGTCCTCGCGGATTCGCTCCATCGTCACGTCCCGGAAAGTCCAGATCCTGCCGTAATGGTGGCCGTCCCTGCCACGCACGGGGGATGAGAAACGGTCGAGGATGGTGCCGTCCTCCAGTTCGACCTCGTCCCGCCCGATTTCGTCCGGATTGGCATAAAGCTGGGAGACCCTTTCCGAGAACCGCCGCGGATCCTTCGTCCGCCCGATGACAAACGCGACCTGCAGCGAGTCGTCCGGACTCTCGGCGATCTCCGGAGGGATCTTCCACAGCTCGCTCATCCGCTGGTTCTGGAGAATCTTCCTCCCCTGGCGATCCACCACGAGAATGCCGTCCAGCGCGCCATCCACCTGAGCTTCGAAAAATGCGGTCCTCCGGAGCAGGGTTTCCTCGATGCGTTTTCTCTCGGTGATGTCCCGCTGGATGCCGATGAACCGGACAGGATCGTCATCGTGCGCCGGAATAACCGCCAGCGAGAGCTCGTTCCAGAATGGCGTGCCGTCCTTGCGGTAATTCAGGATCTCCCCTTCGAACGGCTCGCAGGCATCGAGCGCGGCACGCATTTTCCGGATCACCTCCGGATCACTGTCCGGCCCTTGGAGGATGGAGCACTTCCGGCCGAGCACCTCGCTCTCCTCGTAGCCGGTGATCTTGGTGAAACTCGGGTTCGAGTAGGTGATGAGCCGGTTCTCATCACAGATCAGGACGCCTTGGGACACCGCGACCAACGCCTGCTCCCGCAGATGGAGGAGCGACTCCCGCTCGTGGCGGTCGCTGAGATCGCGGATGATGCCGAGCAGGTTCCCGTCCGGCATCATCGTCGCCATCACCTCGGCCGGAAACGTCGAGCCGTCCTTGCGCCGGAACCACCACTCGTTGAGGAATGCGGATCCCACCTTGATCGCCGCCAGCGCCGGTTTGATGCGGTGGACCTCCTTGTCCACGAGAATGTCCGTGGCATTGAGCCCCACGAATTCGTCATGGGTGTAGCCGAGCATGCGGCAGACGCTCGGGTTGCCGTCGCGATAGGTCGCACCGAAGTCACAGACGACCAGCCCTTCCGGCGAGTAGTCGAAGAGGGTGCGGTATTGCTCCTCGCTCTGCCGCCGCTCTTCGGCGCGTGCGAAATTGTCGAGTGCGAAGGAGATGTCACCCGCCGCGGATGAGAGCAGCGCGATTTCCCTGTCCCTGAAAAAATCCGGTTCATCCGCGTAAACGCTCAGGATGCCGCACGGCCTGCCCTTCAGCCGGATCGGAAAAATCGCCGCGCCCCGGAGATGCCGCCGTTCCGCCTCCTCGTGCCAGATGGACATGCGCGGATCCACGGACATGTCCTGGCAGATATACGGACGGTCCTCCAGAAACGCCTGCGCCGAGGGAGCCCGCGCCGTCCCGGTGGGAATCCTCACGCCCTGTAAAAACTGGTTCGTATCGCCATGTTCCGCGATGGGCAGCAGCATCCCGGTGCTGTCATCGTGCCACCCGACCCACGCCATCGGGAATTCCCCCAGTTCAACGAGCACCTCGCAGACCTTGCGGAACAACGCGTCCCTGTCCGGGATCCATACAATCGCCTGGTTCACCTGGCTCAGCGCGGTGTAGAGGCGCGAAAGACGGGCGATCTCCCGCTCGCGCTCCTTGAGCAGTGTGATGTCCCGGGAGATTTTGGAAACTCCGACAATCCTCCCCCCGCCGTCCTTGATCGGAGACACCGACACCGAGACATCGATTAACCGCCCGTCCTTGGTCTGTCTCAGGGTTTCAAAGTGAGTCACGCGCTCCCCGTTCCTGATCTTGCCGATGATGAACTCCTCCTCGTCCCGCCGGTCCTCCGGGATCAACCGAACGATCGACCCGCCGATCATTTCCTCCGCTCTGTAGCCGAACATTCTTTCCGCTCCCCTGTTCCAACTGGTGATGGTCCCCGAGAGGTCCTTGCCGATGATCGCGTCGTCGGACGATTCGACGATGGCCGCCAGACGGGTTGAGGCGATCTCGGCCTTTTTCCTCTCCGTGATCACGGCGCGGATGGCGACATATTTGCGGATCTCTCCCAGTTCGTCGGCAAACGGCACGATCGTGGTGTCCACCCAATACAAGGTGCCATCCTTCGCGCGGTTCCTTATCTCTCCTTTCCAGACCTCCCCCCGCTGGATCGTGCTCCACATCTCGAGGAAAAACTCTTTCGGATGGAATCCCGAGTTGATGAGGCGGTGATCCTGTCCGATCAGCTCCTCCCGCGAGTATTGCGAAAGTTCGCAGAACTTGTCGTTCACGAAGGTGATAGTTCCCTGGGGATCGGTCACCGCGACAATGGCGTACTCGTCAAGCGCCGCCTTCAGGTCGCGGATCTCCTTGAGAGCGGCTTCGAAATGGCTCATCGACTCTTCCATCTCCAGAGGATTCACCGGGGGGCTGGACGGGTTTTCCATGGCTTAGAACCTATCGGATCACAAAGCTGAATGGAAAAGCCCGGACCGCCAGCTTTTTCTTTGTCAACTCTTTCCCAGTGCGTCGCCGAATCTCCTACCAGTCTCGCGCGATGGCTGGCGCGCCCCCGGACGGCAAAAAGCCCGGACCGGTCATCCGGCCCGGGCTTGTAGATCCAAAGCCGGATATCAGTTCACCTTCACCCGGAGGAATCCTTTTCCAGACAGACCGTTGGAGCTGTCGAGGCGGAAGGTGCGGTATTCATATTCCGCAGGTGCGGGCAGCAGGCCGGTGGTGACCGCCGGGATCACCCGGGAGACCGGACTGTCGAATGTCACCAGATCAGGCGAACCCTGGATGGTGTAGGTTGTCAGCCCGTCGATGGTGGTCGCGGCGGGTGACGTGCTTGTTCCGAAGGCCGGGGTGGACGAACGCACCGCGATGGTGAGCAGTTGCTCCTTGTCGCTGTCGTCATCGAGCGCCGTATCCTCCTGGATCGCATGAACTAGGGGTCCGCTGCCGCCATCGTTCGGCGAACCGCCAAGGGCGAACTCAAGGGCATTCGAACTGCCGTCACCATCCGGATCCTTGGCGGAGCCGATGATGTCCGGATCCGTGACACCGGGGAAATACGAAGAAATCCACGAATCGTAGGCATTGCCCGCGCCGACCGTGAGCGTCAGCACGCCGGTGGACTCGGAATATCTCCAGGTGTTGACCCCATCCACCCTGGTCCAAACGTCGCCTGACTCGGTGAAACCAATGACCGTGAAAGAGGCTCCATGGGATTTGTTCACCGAACTGTCGACCAAGGTCCAGCTGTTGCCGTTGGCGATGGCGGCGGCGGCGAGCTCGATGTTGAAATCGCCGTCCAGCGTGGCAGTTCCGGTTCCGGTGACACGGTTGGTCACGCCGTTCGCGCCGAGGAAGAAGCGCAGCCGGGCGTTGTCGGCCAGTGTCACGCCGCCCGCGTTGATGGTGGTGTTTCCAAGATAGGTGTTTTGGCCGGCGAGGGTGAGCGTGCCGGTGCCGTTCTTGGTGATGCCGCCGCCTCCGCCCGCATCCTGCAGCGCGCTGGTGGCGGTTACATTGAACGAGTTGGTGTCGATCACCACCCCGGCGGCCTCGATGCTGGCGAGCGTGAGGTTGCTGATGAACGCGGCGTTGTCACGGACAGCCTTCAGCGTGCCGCCGCCGAGGTTGAGCAGGCTGGTGGACACACCCGCGGTGGTGCCGCTGGTAATGCCGCCGATGGCGAGCGTGCCGCCCCGCAGGTTGTAGGTGTTGGTGCCGGAGGCGGTGCCGTTGCCGAGACGGAGCACGCCCGTTCCCCCGACGGTGGTCCCCGCATCGCTGTAGGCGGTGACGGTGCCACCGGTCTGGTTGACGGTGTTGCTGCCCGCGGTCGAATTGTTACCGAGGAGGAGGGAGGCGCTGCGCGTCAGTTTCACCTCGGCGGTGTCGCGGATGTTCAGGGTGGCCCTGCCGTTGTCATAGTTTCCTACGACGAAGTTGAACGCCCCGGTGCCGGTGTTCATGCTGAGCTGTCCGCCGCTGAGCGTGACGGTCGCGGTTCCCCGCTCTCCGAGCAACACGTTGTTCTTGATGGTCAGGACACCTCCGGACTGGTTGAAGGTGCCGACCCCCGTGGCCACCTGGCCGACGCGGAACGAGCCGTTGACATTCAGGATGCCGGACGCGCTCAGGTTGAGGGTGGCGGTGCCTTCCTCACCGATGATCAGGCCCCGGTCGCCGGTGACCTGGTTGTAGGTGCCTCCGCTGATGTTGAGGAACGAGGCGGTGGACGAGGCGTAGCGGGCCACCGAGTTCCAGCCGTAGCCGTTGACGGTGCCGCCGCTGAGGTTCCAGGTGGCGTTGCCGTTGACGCCGAGCTGGAGGTTGTTGTCCCCGAAGTTGCTGAAGGTGCCGCCGGTCTGGTTGATGAGACCCGTGGCACCCGCACCACGTCCCAACAGCGGGGTGCGCACGGAGATGACAGCGTTGTCCTGAAGCGTGATGGTCCCGGTGCCCGTTCCTTCCTCGCCGAGGGAAAAGTCATCGAAGTTGGTGAACGACGCGGTATCCTTGACGATGAGGTTTCCCGTGCCCCCAAAGCGCCCGATGGAAACGTAGGACAGGATGGACGCCGAACCGACATTGACCGCGCTGGTGTCAGCGACGGTGAGGGTGACATTGGAAGCTCCGGCGGGGATTCCCGCGCCCAAGCCCATCTCGATCTGCCGGCTGTTGAACACCGAACCGCCGGTGAGCGTGATGTTGGTGGTGGCCCCGCGGCTTTCCCCCAGCAGGGAGGTGCCCGTGTTGTTCACCGTGGAACCGGCGATGTTGATGTTCTGGGTCGAGAGATTCGCGAGGCTGTTGGCGAAGCCGGTGGACAGATTCACCAGATTGACGGTGGAGCCGGTGATGTTGACGGTGGAGATGTTCCCCGCATCGCCGTTTCCACGACCGACGGCGAGCCAGCTTGAGGCGTTGAACGTGGTGTTCGTGATGTCAAGGGTCCCTCCGGACGTGGTGGTGGAACCCACCCAGACTCCGCCCGTTTGGATGACCTGGGCAGGTGTGGTTCCGCTGCCGTTCAGGACAAGCCTGCCTCCGTCGGCACGCACCGAAGTGGTCGTGCCGAGGGTGTTCGTGCCCGTTCCCGTGAGGATGAGCGTGCCGGGACCTTTTTTCACGAGTCCTCCGGCGGTGGAGGTGAGAGAGCCGCTGAAGGTCAGGTTGGCCGCCGCGTCCGCGACCTCGATGCCGCCCCCATCCGCCACAACCGAGAAGCCGCGGTTGACCGTGGCGGAGCCTCCCGTATAGGTGAGAATGCCGCCCGCGAGGGCCAGGCTGGCGGGCGCGGCGCTGGAAGCGCCGATCGGACTGGCGACGCCGCCGTCGGCAAGAGTGCCGACGCTCAGGCTTCCTCCTTCGACCCGCGTGGTGCCGGTGAAATCATTGATCGTGCCGATGGTGACCTTCGCGATCCCCTGCTTGGTAAGACCGACGGTGCCGGCGGCGGGATTGGAGATCTTGCCCGCCCCGGTGAGGGTGTAGTCAGCGGAGGAGTTGTTGAACTGCACCAACGCTCCGGGTCTCACCGTGACGCCGTTGCCGATGGTGACATCCGCGGTGACGACCGGCGAGAAGTCCGGTAGATAATCGCCGAACAGCACGGGATCGCCGTTGGCGAACATCGTGGGAAGAGAGGTGGCGGCATCCACCCAGTTGGTTGTGGTCGTGTCCCAGGCCCCGCTTGACGCACCCGTCCATGCAGGCGATTTCACCGAGACCCTGAGATCGATGGTGTTGTCCGTGGTGTTGTTCACCAGGGTCGCGGTGACTCCCAGCGGAAGGGTTCCCACCTTGAAACTGGTGAATCCGCCGGAACCGGCGAGGCTGGCGTAGCGGATGAGGGGAAATTGTCCTGTGCTGAGATTGCTGCCGGCGAGGTTGATGGGGATGGTCCCCACGCCGCCATTGATGGTGAGGGCCCCCGTGATGTCGATGACAGCGGTGGCGGTATTGCCGTTCGCCCCGAGGTTGATGTCGATGCCGGAGGAGGCCTCAAGCGTCAGGCTGGCGGGGGTGATACTCACGGCCAGGACGCCCGCGCCCACGCCGAAGGTGGCGGAACCCGCCACGGTGACGGGACCGTTGGCGGCGTAGGAGTCGGTGGTGGTGACAAGCTTGCCGGCATTGACGAAGGTCGGGCCGGTGTAGGTGTTCGGACCGAGCAAGGTGAGGGTGCCGGCTCCCTGCTTGGTCAGGACACCGGTGCCCGAGATCACCTGGTTGATGCCGCTGCCGATGTCGAAACCGTTGGAATCGATGATCGCGCCGCCCGTCTTGATGTCGGCGACGTCCAGATTGTCAAGGAAGAGGGCCTGCGAGGAGGTCGCCTGGACCAGCGTGCCGTTGAAAGCGACCTCGGAATTTCCCGCTCCGCCGAAGAGGCGGCCCGTTTTCAGGGTGCCTCCGTTCAGATTCACCACACCGAGGTTGGCCGTATTGTTCCGGGCGACCATGAGGGTCGGCACCCGCACTTCTCCAGACTGCGAGATATTCAGCGAGGCGAGACTGCCCTCTCCGATATAAACAGGTCCCTGCTGGATGTTCAGCAATCCGCCGCTGATGTTGATGATGCCCGAATTGGTCAGGCCGCCGGTTCCGATGGTCAGTCCGTTGGCCGCCGTACCGGTCTTGGTGACGGTGCCGCCCGTGATGTTGAGGGTGCCGTTCGCGCCATCGCGGCCCACGGCGATCCAATTGTTCACCGTGACCGCTCCCGTCTCGCTCAGATTGTAGACGCCGGTGGTCGTGGTGGTGGAGGTGGTGACGCTGTTCCCCACAAAGAACTCCCCGCCCGTCACCGAGACCGTGCCGCCGGATTGGAAGACCGTTCCGAGGGTGGGCGTGGTGGCACCCGCGAGGCCGCCGACGACGAAATTGTTCGCCCCCGCCTTGGTGAGCGTGCCGCCCGTCATGTTCAGGGTCCCGACGCCGCCCGCGCGGCCGATTCCCACGCCGTTGTTGTTCACGTTGATCGCGCCGCTTGAAAGGTTCACGACGCCGGTGCCCCTGCCTCCCACATTGCTCACCCCGACGTAGAAAGCCGCTCCGGGCAGGTTCAGGGTTCCACCGTTGAGGTTGAGGGTTCCGCTGTAGCTGCCTGAATTTCCCGCGACCGCCTGGGTATCACCGATGCGGAAGGTGTCGGCTCCGGTGGGGTTGTGGTTGAAAACCGCTCCGGAGCTGATGTTGAGAACTCCGGTGGAGCCAGCGGCAGGGGTGCCGAACCCGGACGCACCGCCGCCGACAAGCGTGTTGCCGCTGTTGGCATTGAAGATGGTGCCGGCTCCGGAAACAGTCAGCGTGCCGACTCCGGCCCCGCTCTGGCGGCCGGCCCAGACGGCTCCCGTGCTGTTGAAGGTGCCACCGGAGATTTCCAGGGTGCCCGCCGCGCCGTTGCCCGCGCGTGCCCCGGCGACGGTGGTGGTGCCGGAAGTATGTTGGGAAGTGCCTGCGTTGCCGATGTTGGCGTTGTCGAGAGTGCCCGGAACACCGGTGCCGGGCCCCGCCCCGACAAGCCAGTTGGCGGCGGTGTTGAAATCGCCGGTCGTCGTGTTCCAATTCAGTTCGAGCGCCTGCGAGTCAACTGTCAGACAAACGGTCAGGGCGGTGGCGAAAACGGTGGTCTGGAGAAAACTTGCGAAGGGCGATGTCTTGGATTTCATGCGGAATAATGGATTCAGGAGGGAGAAACGGATGCGCCCTCCCACATGAAAATGTCGCGAGCCGCCGGGGTGTTCCCCGAATTGCGAACTTTCCTGGAAATCAACCACCGGCCTCCCGTTCGACAGTCCCCGACCGCCAGGACTCCGGGAGGGATCGGGTCCGGTTCCGATCCGCCTGAAATAGGTTGACGCAAAAAGCGGGGTCGCCGACGCTCCGCCGCCCGCCCCCGGCCCCGCATCATGTTTAACCCGAACATGTGCCGTCCGGACGGTGCGGAAGACCCAACCCATATTCACAACCCATACCCGTACCTCCAACCCATGCCCGTTTCAAAGACACAAGCGTCCGGTTTCCAACCCGCCGGAAAATCCCCCCACCCTGCCAGATGGAGTCATCTGGCCCTCCTCGCCACCGCATTTCTGACCGGAACGAATGCTTCCCATGCCTCGCTCATCGCGCGCGAGGGATTCGATCAAGCGGGCGGCTCGGCGCTGGCCGGCACCACGGGGCCCCAGGGCTTTGTTTCGGCCTACACGACCGCCGGCACGGGTCTTTCGGTGGAGGCGGGAGGCGCGGGCTACGGCGACCTCGCTGCCAGCGGCAACAAGCTGGCCTTCACGGCGGGAAACAACGGCAACTTCGGCATTCTGGCAAACTCGCCGGAGACGCCGGGCACCTCCGTTTACATGAGCTATCTCATCAAGGTGGACCCCACCGCGGAATATGCGGGCGTGTCCCTTTTCGATGGCAACACGGAGGTCCTGTTCACCGGCAAGCGCACGGGCACTCCGTATGTGCTGGGATTGGAGCCCAAGGTGGGAACCGGCCAAAACACGGCGGCCTACAGCACCCGGCTCTCGCTGGTCGTCTGCCGTATCGACTTCGCCGCGGATTCGGCGGTGGTCCGGATGTATGTGAACCCTCAAACCGGGGCGGAGCCGGCGACGGCGGATGCCACAGTCACACGGACCTCGGCGCTGGTCTATGACCGGGTGCGTTTCCAGTCGAACGCGACGGGTTTCGTGGACGAGTTCCGGATGGGTGACACTTTCGAGGACGTGGTGCCGATGACGTATGGGGGCAATCCATCTGAGGTCGTCGTGCTGGGTTCCTCGGTAGCGGCGGCGGTGGGAGCCTCCAACCAGAACGAGGGCTGGGCCTACCGGATGAAGTCCGTGTTGGAAAACCCTCCGCCGGTGGTAACGGACTCGCGGATCATCTGGAACGTCCACAATGCCTCGGTATCGGGCAACAACACGACCGCTGTGCTAAACCGATTGCAGAACGACGTGATCACCCCTCGCGCCGGAGGAGACGTGGTGCTGATCGCCCTTTCCATGGCGAACGAGGGGCTCGTGGGTTCCAGCAACCCGCAGCCGGTGTTCGACAGCTTCAAGAGCGGGGTGGAGGAATTGATCCGCAGGTGCAGGCTGGCGGGTTTTCATCCGGTGGTGTCGCTGTGCTATCCGCACAACTCCTACAATGCGGCCCAATATGCCCAGATCCGGAAAATGAACCTGCTTCTCAACACTTGGGACACTCCCTGCGTGAATTTCCTGGGATCCATCGATGACGGCAGCGGCCACTGGACCGCGGGCTTCTTCGCGGACGAGGGACACCCGAATTCGCAGGGTCACCTGGAAATGGCCTCCTCCGTGGTGCCCTCGCTTTTCGAGGCGATCGTGAACGGGAAAACAGCCACTCCGGACTGGACGGGAACGCCCGGCTACCTGCGCATCCTTCAGGACACTGGTGCCAAGGCTCCGCTGGCCTACACTCCGGCGCAGGACTACCGATCCTTCACCCTCGCCTTCCGCACCCGGTCGACGGGTGTCGGCACACTCGCCTGCGTGGCGACCGGAGCCGCCGGAGCGACGCTGGAGAGCCGTGCCGGATCGCTGGTGTATGTTTCCTCCACCGGAGCGGAAACGGTGATACCTGTGACGGTCAACGACGGGACCTGGCATGACGTCGCCCTGAGCCACCGGAAGACGACGAACACGACGCTGGTCTTCGTGGACGGCCAGTTGAAGGCCACGGTGAACGGAGCCATCGCCGCTCCATCGTTCGTCATCGGCGGACCGGGTGCCATCCCAGGCCGGGCGGAGGCTCCGGCGCAGGCTGACTACCAGGACGTGGCGATCTACCGCGCCGCCTGGACCGAGGACGAGGCCCTGGCACAGGCGAACGGCCGGTTGCAGCAGGCGAGCCTGGATGTGCTCTCGACCTTGGATGACGCGGCACCGGCGCAGGGGGCGACGCTCGCCAACAGGGCTCAGAGCTATTCCGCTCTGACACTGCAAACGCCGGGTTTCTCCACCCAGGTGTCCTCCACATCGCCGGACAACCTGTCCGCGACCTCATACCAGACAGGCCGGGCGAGCCTGATCTGGACGGATCATACGAACGGTGCTGCGGGCTATACCATCCAGCGCCGTAGGACGGATGTTTCGGAAGGCTGGCAGACGGTCGGTACGACAACGGGCAACAAGCCATCATTCGAGGACAGCGGACTGCTTGCGGCTTCTCCCTATGCCTACCGCGTGCTGATCACCGCCTCAGGGCTCCAGGAAGACGCCAGCAACGTGACCTTCGTCACGCCGGGTG
This sequence comes from Luteolibacter yonseiensis, assembly GCF_016595465.1. Taxonomy (NCBI): domain Bacteria; kingdom Pseudomonadati; phylum Verrucomicrobiota; class Verrucomicrobiia; order Verrucomicrobiales; family Verrucomicrobiaceae; genus Luteolibacter; species Luteolibacter yonseiensis. Next base: position 268,390 of record NZ_JAENIK010000013.1, read on the forward strand.
GACAGAACTCGCTTTCCTACCAATCCTGGGTCAAGGGATACTACCCGCCCGCCGTGGTGGAGAACCCGGTCTACCAAATCGATTTCAACGCGTTCGGAACTCCGGACTATGGCGGACAAATCTGGAACACTGTGACGGGTTCCGGTGTCGCGGCACCGCTGGTATTGCGCGACGCGGCGAACAACCTGTCCACCTTCAAGGTGGCGATCAGCGACGGCTTCGACCAGACGCGGAATGACAACGGCTCGCCCTTGGCGGGTTACCCCGCCGCCGCCCAGACCAGCCAGGTCGCCTTGCGCGATGACAACCCGCTGACGGGAGCGGTCACCTTTTCCGGACTGGATCCGGCGGCGAAGTATGACTTCACCTTCTTCGCACGGCGCGGTTCGATCGTGGCCGGCTTCGATTACAACGGGAACTATACTTTCACCGGAGGTGGATCACCCGTCTCGGTGGTGGTGAACGCGAACATGAACACGATGCTCACCCCGGTGGCGGGCATCGCACCGGACGCCTCGGGAAACATCACGCTCACCGTCGCTCCGGTCGCGACGAGCGGCTCGAGGTTCCCCTGCCTCAACTTCATCAAGTTCCAGAAGAGCACGCCCGGAACACACCTGATCGATTTCAACACGAACGCCAACCCGGCCTATGGCGCGGTCCGCTGGAATACGGTGAACAGCACGTCCAGCACCGCTCCCTACACGCTGCGGGACATCTACAACACCACCTCCGGCGTGTCGCTGGCCCTCACGGACGGGTTCGACCAGTTCCGCACGGACCCGATCTCGCCCATTCCCGATCTGGCGGCCGCCGCACAGAACAGCCAGTTCTGCCTGCGCGATGACAATCCGCTGACGGCGGCAATGACCTTCACCGGTCTGGATCCCGCGAAAAGCTACGATTTCTCATTCTTTTCGAGACGTGGCTCGCTGGTGGGCGGATACGATTACACCGGGACATTCACCTTCACGGGAGCGGGAGCGCCGGTGGTGGTGGTGACGGACGCTGCGGTGAACACGACGCTGACCACCGTGCCGCCGGTAACGCCGGATGCGACGGGCAAGGTCACGCTGGGTCTCAGCGCGGGTCCTGGAGCCGGGATTGATTTCCCGGTTCTCAACCTGATCCGCCTCGCACCTACGGTGCCGCCGGTGGTTGATGCCCGCACCGACCCGTATGCGGATCCCGACGGCGACGGGCTCAGGAACTTCGAGGAATATGCGCGGGGCTTCAATCCCACGGTGGCCGACGGAACTCCATTCCGCCTCAATTCCTATCAACAGGACGCCACCGACGGCGGACGCTTCCTCATCATGCTCGACAGGAAGGCGACCGAAGCGAAGTGCGTGTTGGAAAGCTCGACAGACCTGACCATCTGGAGTCCGGATGCCACGGCAACGCGGGCGGCGGTCGGCACGAATGGCTCGGTGGGAACATTCCTGTATGAGGTTCCCCCATCCGGAACCCGGAAGTTCTACCGCTTCCGCCTGGACTTGGGCGGGCAGCCGTAAACAGGTCGCGGGGTGGATCAACTCCCCCCGCGCTTCCCGCAGGATTTCAAAATCAAATCATCGCACTCCATCGGGCGTCCTCTGTGAAGAGGACGCCTTTTTTGCCGCCAGTTTCGGGGGGCCTTCCGAAGGCGTCAGTTGAGTTTGCGGAGGCACCTCGTGCAAATCACCAGACACTGACGCGAATTGCACTCCGGGGGCCTGGGACATTCGCATCAAGGGTCGGGATTTCCGGCGTTTTTGTTCAGGCACACGGACTGCAAGGCCGCGCCAACAATCCAACCACACACATTGATGGACCCCCTTTCGACCCTGGCTATCATCGGCGGCGGCCCCTCGGCGCTGTTCACCCTGTTCCATATTCACGAGAATGTGAGAATATTACGATGGCGCTTTGATCGGATATTGGTGTTCGAGAAAGAGAAGAGCGCGGGTCCAGGCATGCCCTACAGCCGCGCCAACACATCGGAACTGAATCTTTCCAACATCAGTTCTGAAGAGCTGCCGAAGCTTCCTGAGACGTTTGCCGCATGGCTGGGCGCGCAGAGCGAGGCCCGGCTTGCGAGGTATGGCATCGGAGAAGCGGTGCGGGAGACGGAGATCTACCCAAGGGTCGCACTCGGGGACTACTTCCAAGCACAGTTTTCAAAACTCTCGGAGATGCTGGGAGAAAAGGGAATCATCGTCGGGTGCCACACCGATTCCGAGGTCCGCGACATCGTGCCACTCGAAGATGGAGGCTACGAGGTGGTGACCCAGGCCGGTCTTTCCGTCCGCGCCAAAACCGTGATAATCGCCACCGGCCATGCGTGGGACCGCGATGAGGACGCCATCAACCTCGCGTCGCCATGGCCCATCAAAAAACTTCTTCCGGCCGAGGGCGGCTTCCACGATTTCCCCATCGGGCTTCTGGGAGCTTCGCTGAGCGCCGTCGATGTCATCAACGTCCTCTCCCACCACCACGGCTCCTTCGAGGACGAAGATGGCATCCTCGTTTATACGCCATCTCCGGAGGCGGATCATTTCAAGCTCGTCATGCACAGTGCGGACGGCCTCCTTTCGCATCTCCAGTTCGAACAGGACGAACCGAAGCGCGAACTGTACCGCCATTGTGACGAAGAGGGGATTCAAAAACTCCTGGACGACGGAGGACACCTGCGGGTTTCCGATTATTTCGACAGGATCTGCCGTCCAGCGCTCATCGAAGCGCTACAGAACGACGGCTTGGAATCGGAGGCGGAGAGCCTCGCCAACCCCTCCTTTTCCTTCGAGGATTTCGCTGAGATAATGAAGGAGAAGCATCTGAGCCCGGACCCGTTCGAGCTGATGAAAACCGAGTTCGAGCAAGAGCGGAAAAAAGAGAGACGACGGAAACCCACCCATTGGAAGGAAGTCCTCGACGATCTGATGTACACCCTCAACTTCCGCGCCCGCCTGCTTCCTGCGGAAGATCACGTGCGGCTGAAGTCGCGGATACTCCCCTTCGTCATGAACGTGATGGCCGCCCTCCCTCTCAAGAGCGCGAAGATTCTCATGGCGGTTCACAAAGCCGGAAGACTGGAACTGGTTCCGGGAAAGGCAGAAACGGAATACTCGAAGAATGACGGCATGGTCAGGGTGAAAGTGGGCTGCGGTGAGGGAAAGGATACATACGAATATCGTATGTTCGTCGACTGTTCCGGCCAGTCTCCGGTGGGCATGAAATCGTTCCCGTTCCGATCCTTGGTCTTGGCCGGACTTGTCTCTCCTGCAGTGGCGGATGTGCTGTCTCTCGAAGGTGCCCGGGAGGCGGACTCCGATAAAATCCATAAGATCCCAGGGGGGCGGACGATCATGGAATTGGGAGGTTTGGCTGTGACTGACGGGTATCAGCTCATTTCCGAAAACGGAACTCCCGCGGAAGGACTGTATGACATCGCCGTTCCCCATATCGCCGGATTGCGTCCCTATTGTTACGGCCTGCAGGCATGCGATGAGGCTGCGGGTCTGCTGATCGAAAACATGATGAGAGCATCATCCGTGCTGACAAGCTGAGGAATCCCGAGGACCTTGCCTCGAACAGATGAAAGGCCCGACGGAAAGGTTCAACCCGCCATGGTGATGGCGGCAACCAGGGTTACGGCGGTCACGGTGAATCCCAGGATCGCCATCAGTCCATCTTGTGCGACGAGAGCGATTCCGAAGATTCCGATGGCGGCCCCCACGCCGGTACCGCTGAACGGCACGAATTCGGTCAACGGCGTGGCCAGCGCCAGGATACAGCAAGCCACCGCGACCGCCACCGTCCCACGATTCCCCACAAACGCTCCAAGTCTCTCGGTCACCATCTTGTCGACGAACTTCGACAGCTTCCGCATCCATTTGTTCGACGCCGCCTTTGTAATGGTTCCGCTCTTTGTCGAACGGTCCAGCAACCATCGCGGAAGCCAGAACCGCCGCCGCCCGCAGATCAGTTGTCCGGCCACCAGCAGGACGTAGATGCCGATCAATGTCGAAACTCCCGGGATGTCCGCGACGCCGGGTACCGTCAGGACAACCCCTGCGAACAGGATCAAGGGACCGAACGACCGCCGCCCGACGGCGTCCATCAGCTTCTCCACCGACACGGTGCTCTCGTCCCGGGCGGACTCTTCAAAGCGATCTAGCATTTCTTCAAGACTTTTGGGAGGAGATTGATCGGGCATCGGAAATTCTAACGGCTGATTGTGGCGGACGGTAGCGCAGATGTGCTGCATCTCAAGTTCCCTGGAGATCGGACTCCCGTCGAAAAGCCGGACTGCGGGAGATAGAAAAATCTCCCGCTCTCTCCGCGGGATGACCGGACGGGTCCCCTTCTCACCTCCTCTGATACTGGTTATCACATGGAATGGAAACTCCCATGTGGTTTCAATCCACGCCACCCGTGAAGGTGGCCAGTATGTGACACAACGAGGCGTCCTCCTTGCAAACTCTGGTCAACGCCCAGATTGATTCCACGGAAGATGAAGCTCATCTGGCGATATGGCTTCAAGAATTTCGAAAACCACCGGCTGCGTATCATTGCCCAGTGTGAATGAAACACGAACCACTCACTTGATTCACAGTCTGACCCATACCTTGAAAAATCGCCTCACTCCGAATTTCGGCATAGACCCTGTCTCCCCCTGAAAGGTGAAGGCCGTCCGACTCTTTCGAATCGGACGGCCTTCATTGGTTGCGGGAGTAGGATTTGAACCTACGACCTTCAGGTTTCAATCTGTTACAACGAAGCCACCTGTGAAAATCATGGATAATGTGCGCTTGCATACGCTAACAGACTGCTTACGCTTTCGCTTACATGGCGACCGTTTTCCAAATGCCCGGCAGACCCTTCTGGTTTTATCAGATCACGGGGGCCGACGGAACTCGGCAGCCCCGTATCTCGACCAAAACCACTAACAAAACCAAAGCCAAAAAGATGGCTGCGGATGCCGAAGCCAAGGAACGCGAGAGGGCGCTTAAAGGAAACACAAAGGGAAAGTTTTTCGCTCGAATTGTTGAGAATGCAGCTCGCCTCGCTGAAGATGGAAAATTATCAGCAGATAAAGCTGAAGAAATGATCCGGGAACTTCGACAGCTCGCCAATCCCGAATTTAAGGAAACACGCCTTGCGGAATACTGGCGCGACTGGATCGCTCATCGGGCGAGACATTTGTCTCCCTCGACCATTGCGAACTCGAGAGATGCGTTCAAAAAATGGGCCGCCGTGGCCCCCGCCATGATGCAACTCCCTGTTACCGCTGTGGAAATCAAGCACGTTAGGGATGGAGTTGCAGCGATGCAAACAGGTGACAGCGCGATCGCAACTTCCACAGCATCAAACTATGTCGCCGAACTGCGGGAACTCCTCGATAACGCTATTGAGGAACGTCTCATGAATCACAATCCAGCACGATCAAAATCCATACGGCGCACCAGAAAGTTCACCGCTACAAAGAACAAAGAAAAAGTCGGTCCTTTCACACCGGACGAAGTCCGAAATCTTCTTGAGTTTGCATCAGATGAATGGAAGGGCATGATCCTTTTCGGCTATTTCTCAGGCTTGCGCATGATGGACATCGCCCGCCTGAACGAGATCAATCTTGACGGCGAAGACTTGGTCCAAACATCCGGGAAAACGGAAACGCAGACTAGGACGCCGTTGCATATGCAGCTCCGCGGCTGGCTCCAGGGTCGAAAAGGAGACTTTTTTCCCAATATCCGTGTGATGGCGAATAGCAATGTTTCCACCGCATTTTCCAATCTAATGAAGAAGGCGGGCGTCCCAAGAGAAGCGACGCTTCCGGGAGGAGACAGGGTGAAAAGGTCTTTCCACAGCCTCCGCCACACATTCACAAGCGTCCTAGCAAACGCTGGAATCCCTGCGGAGGTAAGGATGAAACTCACCGGGCAGAAGGATTCCGATGTCCATTCCAGCTACACTCACCACGACCACGCAACTCTGAAAAACGCAGTAATTCAAATCCCATCAGTATGACCCACACCGAAGCGCGTGAATTTCTTAGGAGGGCAGACCAGATATCCGATCGTCTCGAAAAGACGAGAGATCTGAGGGTATTGGCAACAATTATTTCGGAGTCAATAGTCGGAGAGGTCGCGACTGAGTGGATTCGATTTCGGCCTACGGAGAAGACATCTGATCAAGACAGCCTGCCTTCATGGGCAAGGCCATCGGAGGGTGAGTATGTCAGTATGAAAGTCCGAAGAGAGCTGTCGGGCCCCCTAATCCTGGAGGACTACATTTCAGAATTGATCGCTACTCACGTGTCACCTGTCCGACCTGCAACGGGAGCCAAACGTTTAGACCACCCTAGTTTCGCTTTCTTCGTTGGGGGAATTTCGTGCCTTCAATACGAAACGCACGATTCGGAAATATTGATCAAATGCATCTCGGTATCCCGCGAACAAGCCGCAACACTGGCAGCGGCGGCTGTGGCAGCAGTCTCCCCCGAGACACTGCGCAACCTTGCCGAAGGCATTGAGTTCGCCTCTAATGAAAACAATCACAACAAGTTATCTCGGCATATCGCTTTCGCCTTGCAGGCACGCAGGAACCTTGCCGATCGCGGGGTCGAAACGCCCACGAAGTCTGACATCCGGCAAGAAACAAGCCAGCTTTTGAAGGCGATACGACTTGAACCATACGACGCAGCAGATAGTTCGAAATGGAGACTCGTTTTCAATTCCTCCGGCATGCATGACCTCCCGCAAGGTCGTCCGGGCCGGGGGAAAGCCCTTCACGGTGCATGAATCGATGAGATGGCCCTAAATTTTCCGTGTTCCTGGCTACCTCAAACACCGTTGAATCTCCCCACATCACTAGCAATCGTTGGAGAGCCATATCCAACGCATGGCCAAACAACCTATCAAACCGCGCTGGGCCACCTACGCCAGCGCCACACAATACACAGGTCTTTCCTCCCGACTCTTGGAAAAATTGGTTAAGGAAAAACTAATCGCAAGCTCATTGGTGCGTCGTCCCGGCTGTGCCCGTGGCATCCGCTTGATCGATCTGGATTCGGTAGACCGCTTCATTGAACGTGGGATCGACGACACTTGCGATGTAAACTTCCTCAACAACAAATCGTCCCGGAAAGGAGGAAGAAAGTGACAACATCCCAGGAAAATCCGGAATTTTCTGCTCGTCGTGCGAATTGGCACCCACCGCTACACCCTGGTCCCTGTGAGTGTGATGAGGAGATCGACCGTTGGTGGGATGACGAAAAGCAGGAGCCATGTCACGATGGACATCGGCAGAAACGGGACCTCCCGGCACTCTCGACTACCGCGCAACACGACATCACCAAAGAAATGTTGCGGTCTTCCGAAGCACTCTTTTCAAATCTACTTCTTCGATGCCTCGTCTATGATTCAGATTTTTTCAACGCCGCCTCCCAATTCTTGAACCTGGATGCCAAAATTCCGACGACGACACACAATGATTTTTCGAACCCCGTTGATGGCTTCATCTACGCTGCAATGTCAGAGTTCTCACGAGCCTCGATCAGCAAAATACCCTTGCCCAGCAACCCAGTCCAATGGATTGAGGCCATAAAACCGCATCTGAATTCGTTTTTATCGAAAAATCCCGAATTTCCGAGATTTTTCGAGCAACAAGCTGTCGAGCTCATAGCCAGCCTAGTCCCCCCCGCACACGGAGATTTGAGCCGTGCTTACGATGGGCTCATAGACTACATCCGGGACGTCCGTTTGAAGCAAGCAGCAGCGTTGTTCTCAACGATGGACCCTGCAAATAAATTCACCTGTATCGCTGCTGTTTCGGCCTCAGTCAAAATTCCATCCGCCATCGAGAGATGGCACTGCCTGACAAGCCTTGGGGATCCCGAACCTCTGGATACGCTAATAGCAGGGACACTTTATGTGAAAACGGCTGCCATGCTCTTCGGCCCCCCAGGAAGCGGCAAAACCTTTGTCGCTCTGGATATTGCCGCGGCAGTTGCTTCCGGGCAGTCATGGAACAGCCTCCCAACAAAAAAGGCCGGTGTGCTCTACTACTGCCTCGAAGGCGGAGGAGGAGTGAGAAATCGCGTCAGAGCACTTCTTCGGCAAGGAGTATTGAAGCTTTCCGATCCTTTCGCCTTCTGCACTGATTCCCTTGACCTACGTTCCCCGGAGACTTGTTCAAAGATTTGTGACGACACTGTCCTCAATAGCGGGGAATTCAAGCTCCCTGTCGAACTCATCGTCATCGACACGCTGGCGGCAGCGACGGCAGGCGGAAATGAATGCACGTCCGAAGACATGGGAAAAGCACTCGCTACGATCGCCGATGTGGTCAAGGTCACGGGGGCAACGGTTCTGCTCCTCCATCATCCTGGCAAAGACCGGAATAAAGGGCCAAGAGGCTGGTCGGGCATCGTCGGAAATCTTGACACCATCTTTGAGGTTGAAAGGAAAGAAACTATCCGCACCTTTAAGATCAAAAAGCAGAAAGATGGTGAGGACGGAAAGGAAATGGGGTTCGAGCTAACTCCTGTCGAGTGGATGGTTCCGGGCGGGCGAGTTACCTCCTGCATAACCACATGGCTGTCCCAGGAAGAGGAAACCAAGCGTACCGCGCGAGATCATGCAGCGCATTTCGAAACTCTATTCCGGGAAAGACAAAACGCCAAGATCTGCACCCGTGAAATCGCAAAAATCCTCGGATGGACATGTACGGGATCCACCCGGACAAACCAAGTCGGAGCGCTAATGTCGATTCTGACGAATATGGGATGGGTCTCACCAGCGGAAGCTGGTCCTCACGGCAGCCGCCAGTGGGTAATTACTGACAAAGGCCGGGGCCATCTTGCCTCAGCATTTACTAAAACCGCTGTTTAATTGGACTAATTAGTTCATGGCAGTTTCACCCCTATAGGTGAAACTGCCTGAAACTGGAATAGTGGTTACGTTAGAATCTAACTTTAAGTAGTTTTCAGATTCCACAGGCAAGAATCCGGTAAAAAAACTGACGTCCGGTTTGGAGGTGGGGGTCGACAGTGTCGACCCACTCACCAACGTAGGTTCTTCAGCTTCGAAATCTGTAGGGACAGAAACTGAATCACTCCCTGCAGACCCGGTGCATAATTTGATCTTAGAGATGACCAAAAATGCTTGCCCGGCACGATTTGAAAACTTCACCTGCCCCGGCAGGATCAATGCATCAGCTGGTTCAGATAACTCGTGTACCTTGGCTAGCTAAAATTCCGATTTTTTGAGGACCATTTCAAGACGTCCGCAGCATGCATCATAGTTCATGCCCGTAGGAAACCGTTTCGTCGAAAATCCCCTCTGCCCCATGCGAAGACCGGCCGAAAACATCAATAGCCTGGAAAATGACACATCCGACTCCAGATTTTTTTCAGGTCTTTCACAGTATTCAAGTGTTCTGGGGGTTGCCCCGGACAACACCCTCGCCCTAGCAGCATGCGTCCTCACTGGTGTCGCGGCTCCGATGGCTTCCCTTCGGCTTCCTTGGGGCATCGTTGAGATTCCCAAGCTGAACCTCATCGTACCCAAGTCCCAAGGACTGCTTCCGCAGTTGAAGTCCCACATGCTGAGCCCCGCCCAGCGCATCAACCGGCAGATCTTGGAAACGATGGCCGGAATCAATCCAGCCCATCTCCAGCAGTTGAGGCACGCGTCGTTCGCCGGTGATCCTTCCAAAGCAAACCCTCATGGCAATGCGGAAAGCGTGGCACTGAGGGATTTGAAAAGCGGGCTGGCCTTTGATACCAGCACGGGTCACATCGCCTCTGCGGAACACGACCTCCGTCCCGATCCATTCCAGCGCCGTGTTGAAGGAATCACCCGTCCGGCCATCCTGCTAGAGTCGCCAGCACCAGCGGATATAGCCAAACTCCTTTCCGGCTGTCATCTGTCCCACGCACTGGGAGCCGACATTTCCCTCGATCCACTAATCACATCTTCAAAACGGAGGAAGGACCTCGCGGGGCTTCTTCGTATGCTCGACGGCACCGAGATTGCCATGAGCTCTCCCAAGTTCCCCATCAGCATCGAGCACAACCGTGTGGCAGGGCTTAGAGCGATTTTCGCTGCAAACCCCGATCAGCTCCGGAAACTGCTGCCGGATATCCTACCATTGTTGGAGCGGTCTGTCCTGCTGGCAAACACGATCCCTCAGTTTCACGCACACGAAGGTGCCAACTACTTCGCCGACCTTTTCGCCCGCGTCACCAGCCGTGTGGCCATCCAACGGCGCAATGGGATTCCGCTGGTCGCGGAATTCACCGCACCGGAGAGCGCTTTCAGGTTTCAGGAACAGAATATCCGCTTCATCGCCACGTGCGATGCCGAACCGAATCATGTCGGCTCTTCCATCCGTGGCCTTCCCCTGTCCTTGGCATGGGCGTTCCTGACACTCAGGGACCACATGCACTGCGGAGCCGTGATGGATGACGAACAGATCATCTCAACCGTGTTCGACGCCGCACACAACCTGCTCCGCCGACATGGAGACCAGATGCATGAACTGCTGGAGGCGGCGCGGTGCGAGGAAATCAGGAACCGTATGCGCGCCATCGTCCGCAAGGTGGAGGAAAAGCGTCTGGTCAGCTTCAGCCACTTGGTCCGCAGCTTCGATCTACAGAAGACCTCTCTCTACCGCCCTCTGGTGGACGTCCTCGTGGAGGCGGAGGTGATCAATCGCCAATCCGACGGCAGGCTCGCCATGGGAACACGTCGTTTCGAGGAAATGGCCCCCACCCTGCCAATGAAATGCTTTGAGCACTGAACGCAATGAACAGTTCCAAACCGAAAACGGACTACTTGTTCGCCTGCTGCCGGAATGTCGCTCATGAAACCGGTGTCCCCGCGCAGTTGATTTTTGCACACGCCCTTCTCTTCGCCACTGCCTTGCTGGGGGACAAGGCCTGCTACCGCAGGATGATTCCGCAAGCACCCCAGATCATCGCCTCACCCGTCACCGTCATTACATTGGATCAACAATGCCCCACATGGCTCTTATCGGTCTTCTCGCGGACCATCGGGCACCAGCAGTCGATGACAAAAAGGGCGCAGGACTCCTTCAACCTCCTTCCCCGCCCTCGTGACATCAAACGAGCGAAAAATCTCATCCGAATGTATGCTCCAATACGAGAGCTGCTGCCAAACGACCTGGAGTTCGCGGCTGACACCGGGGTCATTCGCTCCACGCCAGAGATCTATGTCTGCCTCGGCCGCTCCCGCGAAGAAGCGGTAACGACAGCATCTTCAGAGAGAGCGTTCAGTCCTCGTTTGTTGGCTCTTTCCGTCGGTGTCGATAGCTACAAGAACATCATCACCGGGCCTTCCAGATGGAGATCGCCTGAACGAACCGCCGTTGAAACCTTGGCAAGTTCCCGCACAACTAGACAGGGGTGGGGGCAGTTGTTACCGATGAGAAAGTTGCTGCGTAAAGTCGGCTTCGCCGGTCTGCCTCCACTCGGCTGGCTGCTCGAATATCCCGAGGAAACCGCAGCGCCGGATTTCTCGGAGAATGTGCCGCAGCCTTACCTTAGATTCTTCGATCAGCTTTTCTCACTCCGGCTGGGACCACCGGTGACGTTTCTACCTGACCCTGCCGTTATCGAAATGCTCGATGCCGCTGTTGCGGCTCAAGGCCAACGAACGGGACCTTCAGGCGTCCCATCCGAGGTAGTTAACCCGGAACCAATGCTACCTTGGCAGATTGCCACCGTGTTCTGGAGCATCGAGCGGTGTCATGATAACCCCAATCCCGAAAACAAACTTTTGCTGGCCGACCGGGCGTGCCAAATTGCTCGTTTGATCCATGAGCTACACATCAGCACACTTGGCGGGATATTCCCAATGGTCACCGACGGAGAAGCTGACCCAATCTCCGCCCTCATCCTCGACAAACTTGCAGTAGCCCCACTGCAACCTCGCGAACTGGCTCGAAAGTTTCACCGTGTGACCGCCCAAGAACTCAAATGGCGGCTGGAATTCCTGGCCGAAAACGGAAAGATCGAGCGAAACGGAGAAGGCAAATGGTCCATGAGAGACTTTTCCCGTCTCAACTTTTCACGATTTGGTGAGATTTGTGTCAGCAAAAAGGGTCGAGAAGCATGATCGGCCCCCCCCTAAAATTTCCTCACTGCACCGTGCACGTGACTTCACCTGCTATATAGGAGGAGTGAAGACAACAAATTGGATTCCAATCCACAAAGATTGGGAATTCCGCCATCGGTGGCGGAATTCCCTCCCAGTGTCCGTCAGTAACTCGAGCCCGGCCATTCGCTGACCCGCTTCCACCAGCGGTTCAGCCAGCTGATGTAGGCATGGGGATCCTTCTGACGTGCCAGCACCGCCTTGGTGGCAAGAGCCCGATGGTCAGGCCACAAGTGCAAGCGGTCTACAATCCCGGCATCCGCTGCAGCACGTTCGGCATCTTGGAGCGCGCTGATGGCGTAGTCCGACCACTCCCCTGTAAAAGGAGTCATATCAATAGGTTTCCCCATCCTTTCAGCGGCGAGGCGTATGCGGTCCACATTGCCCCTCCGAAGATTGATGGGTTCCATGAACACAGTGCAGGGGTTGGCGGCCTTGACTGCTTGGAACACCTCCAACATCCCATCGTAACCGCACTCCGGGAAAACCGGAGCGACCGCGACGAACGTGTTAATGCCCTCGGCATGGGCGTCCAGCAACAGCTTCAAACGTTGCCTCGGTGCGGGCGATCTTCCCTCGTAGATCCGACTCAGGGTGGGATCAAGGGTGGGCAGGCTTGTGCCGAGCAGCAGACGGTTACCGAAGGATTTGAACAGATCGAAATCACTCCGGGCCAGCGGACTGCGGGTCAATATCCTCACGTTCAACGTCGAGTGATCCCGGATGGCAGTGAGAGCATTCCTGATGAGACTGCGCGCATGCTCGTTAAAAAGACGACGCTCGCCCTGGCTTCCGGGGAACACCTGATATGGATCAGTCGTGCTGGAGAAGATGACGGCACGGTTTCCATCGGCATTCAATGTCGCGGGATCTGTGCCTTCGGCCTTCATTACGCTCGCGATGAACTTCCTTTCATCCCACGGACGGAGCAGCGCGTATTGTCCCCACTCTGCGATCGGGTCGTCGACTCCGAAAGGCGCCAATGTGCTTTTCTGCTTGCCAGTGCTGGTGTCCGGAACGGAGCAAAAGCGGCAACCGTGCGAACATCCCATGAACATATTCACCGCCCAAGAGCTCAAGCTCTTGTTGATGAAATAATTTTGCTCCACCGTCACAGGATGATCATGAAGGGCGACGATCATGAGTCGCTCCTTTCTGCTGCCTCATCTTCCTTTTTCTCATCTGCCAGAATGGCGACGAAAAATCGATCGAGCTGCATCTTCATCAACCTCAGCTGGTTAGCCTCCTCTTCTTTCAATCGTTCCCCGGAAGTTTGAAAAACTCGAAGCTTCCTTTGAAGCCCCGTCAGAGATGCCATCAAGTCCGCTGTCTTTGTGATCGATCCCGACTTTGGCTTAGGGGCCTTTTCAGTGGGACTTAGTTCCTGAAGACGGTCGGCGTCATGAACGCGTGCGACCTCCTCCAACATGAGCCTCGGATCCTCATATTTTTCGGCCAGTTCCATGAATCGCTGGCTGGTCCGCTCGCTCATAATCCCAGTTTCAATGAGTTTTCTTTTCCTCCACTGTCCGAATTTTCCGTGGCCGAGTTGACGCTTCCGCTTGTTCAACAAGGTCCCGGCCAGCCAACGTTGCAACTGAGCCTGGAGACTCGATTTGCTGAGCGAAAACTCATAGTCAGCGATTCTGCCGGCGATATTCTTGAACCTCTTGATCAGTTGCACCTCAGAAAGGTCTTCCAGTTTGGCGACCTCCATTTGGACGTTTTCAATGTCAGCTTGAATGCTTGATAGAGGCGAAATCTGCGCTGTGGCGTTTCCGCTAGGTGCCGTCAATTCCGCCTCTGTCGTTTCTTTAGGTAATGTGTTCATTTTGAACGAATGGTCTAATTCAGGGCCCTTAATGGGCATGGTACAGCTCTCTTGGAGCGTTGGACTGAAAACCGGATCCACTTACGCGAGTGGCTAATAGGAGGAGGCAGATGAGACTTTTATCGGGTCTCAGATCCACACCGGCCTACGGCAAGCCTGAATGTACTCGGAAATAACCTCCCAGGAACAGGCGGCTGGCCTGTGATACGACCAAACACCGAACCTCGGAATATCGCCGGAGTTCTGATTTCATGCTGCCAGCTTCCGACATTGTTTCGACGGTCGCTTATCCAGTTTTCTACAAAAACAGACGAACTGTAGACATTCGCCGGGACATCAGGGACCCGGGCCTGAACCATTTGCAGCGGAATGGAACACCGTCGAAATTTGAGGCGCATTCGCTTGCCCCCGCAATTATTCAAGACGGAGCGGGACCGTCCGGGCCGAAGATTGACACGGTAGCACGCCGGGTCAAATGAGATTTCACGGATGACCGGTTCGCGATGCTGGCAACCGCATACAGGGGACCTCGACCCCATGCCGGATGAAAGTGACCGCCAATGAGTCGCCGGGTTTTCTCAGGATTAAAAATCCGCGAGGACCCTCCACGTCTGCTAGGACAAGCCAACCCAGTTCATGAGGACGGCGGAAACGTCCGTGCTAGCCACTTCTCCGGAAATCCTCTGGAGTGAATCTTTGACCTAGCCGCCTTTCTTTTGGTGGGATTCCTTCAATCCTTCTCATCCTTCATCAAGGCACCTGAGCCACCATCGGGGTCGCTTTCAATGGCGAACGGTCTTCGGGGGTATTGATCGTGGAGGGCAGATTGGATCAACCCGGCAAACTCTTTATCGAGAGAGAAGGTGACGCTTGGCCGGGGGGGGCGGTCAATGAAGCTCATCCGTGAGCATCTGGCGGGTTTGGGCCAAAAGGAATTCCCTGCTCGGTCCCTATGGGGGGCGAACGTTTGACTCCTAGGCCACTCAAGATGGAGAAGTCAGTTCAGCGTGATGCGCCGTTCCGAGCCCCAATCCGTTAGGTCGTTGGAGCTCGTTCCACCCCGGGAAGTATGTTCTTAACTCTTCGCGAGTTGCAAATCTAGCCAGAGCAGAGGATGGAAAGAAGTCCATTGTCCACGGAGGATGCCTCAACCGATACTGCAGCACACGACGAGGCGGCTGACCTCATCATCGATTGTATTCAGTGACACGAAGTCTGGCTGGAAGATAATAAAGATGCGGCTATGTTCGCAGGCGTCTCAATCCATCCGATTTGAAACCATGCCCTTCTTTAAAGACCACAACCTGATCACTCCAGGTCTTTTCAAGATCTTCACGGCGGTCATTCCGGTGTTGTTCTTGTGCAACTGCATACTTCCGGTGGCGGCTCCCCTGCCCAAGGGCGTGAGGCTACAGAGAGACGTGACCTACACTCCCCCTTCCTGGCCATCACCTTTGACGGCGGACATCTTCCATCGTCCGGGCTCTCCTCCGGCTCCCGCCGTCCTGTTGGTCCACGGCGGCAGTTGGAAGGCTGGCGGAGCCCGCTGGCCGATGAATGGGATTGCCCGGAAACTGGCGGCTCGGGGGTATGTGGTGGTGAATGTCAGTTACCGCGGCGCGCCATCCGACCACTATTCGGCGCCTGTGCACGATCTGCGGGAGGCCATCCGCTGGATGCGGAGGCATGCGGATGAATATGGAATCGATCCTCGCCACATCGCCACCTACGGCTTCTCCGCAGGTGGACACCTTGCCGCACAGGTGGCGCTGAGGGATCACAATCCGGAAAACGTGGAGGCGATCGTCGCCGCAAGCGCGCCATTTGATCTCACAATCGATCCGAACATGGCCGCCGTGCCGGAGTTCCTTGGTACAACGGAGGTGAAAAACCTGCAGCTGTTCCGGGAAGCGTCCCCGGTGAACCATGTGAATCGATCGAGCCCGCCGATTTTCATTTACCAAGGAACCTCCGACGATTTGGTGAAACCGGAACACGCGATCCGCATGCGGGCGGCTTACCGCAGGGCTGGCATGGATCCGCAAATCCACTGGATGCCGGGACGTTCACATGTGGATGGATTCCTCCTGCCCGGAAAGAAGGTCGATCAAGCGATCGACTTTCTGGATGGCATCATGAAACAATGAGAACGCTGAAGGATTATCATAACCTTGAAAACCGTTCGGCCAACCGTAACCATCCGTTCTGACACTGCTGGTCCTGGAGGAGATCCGGTTCAGAAACCCTGCTGCAAGAAAATCTTCCTTCTCCCCGTCCATGAACAGGTGACTTTTCGTTCTATCCGCTTCCTGTTTCCTGCCGCAATCGCCGCTGCCTTGGCATCCACCCACGTTGCGGGAGCCAGAGTGGTCGATGTCTCCGACATCAACGGTCTGATCAAGGCCTGCCAAGAGGCTCAACGGGGCGATGAGATCATCATTGCCCCCGGCACTTACACCCTCACCGAACGGACTAGGATTTCCATTGTCAAACGTCCGGGGCCGGTGACAGTGCGGGGTGGCTTGGGAAAGGCTGCGGAAACGGTCATCGAAGGACAAGGACAGGACGATGAATCGGTGAACACCCTCTTCGACGTCACGGACTCGCCCGGATGGACATTCCAGGACTTCACGACGCGGGATACGTTTTACCACGGTTTCAAATTCAACGGTGGCTCGTCCGGGTGCTCCCTGCGGAACGTTACGATGAGGAACCACGGAGAAGCAGGGGTCAAGGGGACGAGCGATCCTGATTCCCCCGCCCATCCCGACCATCTCGTCATCGAAAACTGTGACATTGGCTTCACCCGCTCCGAAGGCGGCACCCGCGGTGTGGTGGAGGGCGTGGACGGCGTGGCAGTGAAGGGTTGGATCATCCGTGGGTGCCGGTTTGTCAACATCCAGAAGAATGGCGGTCCGGCCTACGCGGTGTTCACGAAGGGAAACTCTATGGAGACGGTCATCGAGAACAACCGCTTTGAAAACTGCTTCATTGGTGCGTCGTTCGGCGGCGGAGGTACAGGAGCAGCCTACTTTCGCGACGGAGATTCCGCCATCGAGCACCGGGGAGGCGCGATTCGAAAAAATGTCTTCATCGGCTGCACCGATGCCGCGATCTACATCAACAAAGGAGCGGACTGCGACATCGAGGGCAACTCCATGCTGGACTGTGTTTCCCATATTCAAGTCCGCTTTCCGCAAAGCAGCGCGCGCATCGCAGGCAATCGGGTGCGTTCAAACAGCCAGGAACCGCTGATACGTACCCGCGACGGAGCGGTCATCCTCAGCGACGAGCTCAACGTGCGCGAGTGAAAAGAATGCGGTTGGGACGACCGGATTTCCCTTTCCCTGATCAGCTCAACGAGAGGTCACAACGACCTCTCTATCGCCTCGTCCGGTCATTCTGCGGCGGTTTCTCCATTCAAGCGTCGCCGCCGGTCCTCATGGGGGGTGAATGCGAAATAGGAGTTCAATGGTGTCCACGATGTCAGACAACCATCGGAACAAGGAGACGGAAGGGAATGCAATTTGCCCAATTACCCAAGTGCCTGATTGCATTCCGCCATACGGAATTTCCCCAATTCCTTGATCTACCGCCACCCGGCGCGTGGAACGGCAAATGCAGTTACTTCGTGCGTTTTCATCACGCAACTCCAACCCCACCAGCCATCATGCCGCGCAACATTTGGAAAGGTGCCATCGCCTTCGGGCTGGTCAACATCCCGGTATCGCTCACCAGTGCGGAATCGAAGCCGGACATTCAGTTCCACATGGTCGACAGCAAGAACCACGCCCGCATCCGATATGAGAGGGTGAATGCCGATACCGGAGAGGAAGTCCCGTGGGACCGGCTGGTGAAAGGCTATGAACATGAGGACGGGCAGTTCATCCTCCTCTCCGATGAGGACCTGGAATCGGTACAGCCGTCACTTACCAAGAGCATCGAGATCACCGAGTTCGTCTCGCTGGAAGACATCGACCCCCTGCTCTTTGACAAGCCCTACTATCTGGAACCGGAGAAACGCGGTCGGAAGGCGTATGCCCTGCTGAGGGAGGCCCTGCGGAAAACCGGCAAGGCCGGCATCTCCCGCGTCGTGATCCGAACCCGTGAGTATCTTTCCGCGATGTTCGCGAGGGATGACGCGCTCATCCTCATGCTCCTCCGCTTCCCTCAGGAGATCCGTGAGACCTCCAAACTTGAACTCCCGTCTTCCTCCGACAGCGCGTTGAAACCGACCGCGAAGGAGATGGGACTTGCAACAAAGCTGATCGACGAGATGACCGGCAAGTGGGATCCCGATGAATATCATGACGAATACCGCGGAGCGTTGATGGATTTCATCGAGAAGAAGATCTCCGGCGGAGAAACGGTGGACGACGTGAAACAGCCTGATGACGACGAAACCGACGATTCCAAAGGCAAGGTGCTCGATCTGGCGGACTATCTCGAACGCAGCTTCAAAAAAGGGTCGTCCTCGCGGACCGCATCCGCCTCGCAAACCAAAAAGGCAGTTAAGAAAGCCGCCAGGAAACATGTCAGCAAAAAAGCCCCAGCGAAAAAGAGCCGCCGTTCCGCTTGAGAAATATCGGCAGAAGCGGAATTTCGTGAAAACACCGAAGCCCGAGGCGAAGGCAACAAAGGGTAGCGGAAACACCTTCGTGGTGCAGGAGCATCACGCGCGCTCCCATCACTTCGACTTCCGCCTGGAAAATGGACGGTGTTCTGGTGAGCTGGGCCGTAATGAAAGGCATCGCAGACCACAATACTGAGCGGTTCGTTGTCACGGCTTCCAAAGCCAAGAAAAAAGGCCGGATCTTTATCGACTGGATGCGCAACTGCAAGGCGGCCAGCTGTGTCGCGCCATGGAGCTTGCCGGCGAAGCCGGATGCTAGCGTTTCCATGCCTGTGAACTGGGGAGAGCTGCGGGACGTCACTGGCGACGGTTCCACCCTCCGGGAACCCTCCTCTCCAAAGGATTGGTCGGACCTGAAACCGCAGACCATCCCGAAGACCGTTCTCCGGAAACTTGGATTGTGTTAAGCCCGGCCGACGTTCCCACCCCAATTCTCCACCCATTCTGCTGACGGTATTCAAACCCTGATGATCGGGCCTTATGCCGCAGGTGCTCACATCCTTGATTTCTCCGAACCAGTCCTCCGTGCCTCGCCGCAACATCACCAAACATCCTTGGCACTTCAATGGAGAGAGGTTCGAGCCGGCTGATAAGTTGTTCGATAACCATCTGCGACAATCGCCCGTACGCGCCGATTCTCAGCCCTGATGATGTCAGTCTTTCCTGACCAGCGCTCCGAGAATGATTCCGACTCCTAGGCAAATCATCACATTATAAAGCGGTTTGGGGCCCACACGATTCCCGATGACGTTATCAAGCCTGCCGCACCAATGAGCGGGATCGGTGAGGGGTTTCGATCTCCATGAGACGTGATCTTTTCTGGACACCGCACCGAAGGGTCCGGAGGACACCTGCCCCACCGAAAGCGGCAGTTCCTGAAAGGAGTGGAGCACTTGCTGGTTGCCGGACCGAGTTTCCACGCCCGCACCTGCCTGCCGGGCTCCGCCATCAACTGTGTTTGGTTCTTCAGACATTTCCCTTCCTTCGCACGGAGCATGCCATCCGGTGGCGGAGGCGAATCCGAACTTTGGTCTGAATCTTTGTCATATCATTTCATGGCGGCGGTATCGATACTGCAACAGATTCATGCGGGACGCCTGACGGGGAACGGCGACGACCTACTTGTGGAGATCGCTGAAGAAGGGCTCCCGCCGACTCACCCGAACAGCACTTTCGATGGTTAGCCTCAAACAAGTCCTTATTCACTCACAATACTAGGGTGGGCTCCCGGTTCCGTACTCTGGCTTTCGGGACGGTTTGTAAATAGCCAAGGGCGCATTTCCTGGAACCGATGAAACTATTTCTTAATTCTCGATAACCGAAGCGGCCTCAACAAGGGACGGACCTCGGGCACCTGGCCGTTCACCTTGAAATGTGCGAAAGCATCCCTGATCCAGTCGACGACCACCGCCCTCAGAGTTTTTGGCAAGCATCAAATTAACATCACTTGCCAAATTTTCTCCGGACGGCGATTTAAGAGAAACTCCCGGCCTTTCCGTGTTGTCTTTGGCATCCATTCTCAGACGACCTTGCGCGGGAATACGGGCTGTTTTCGCAAAACCCTCAAACCCATGTTCTACATCACTTCCTTTGCTGGTCTATTTCACAAGTGTTCTGCTGATCAGAGGATGGATCTTCGCAATGCTTCATCGGGATGGCATCACCGATTTCTTCGAATGGGAGAATGACCTTAAGTTCGCCGGGCGAGCGGCCTTATTCGCCGGTTTGCTCGGCCCTGTCGGAATCCTGTTATTCTGGCTCGCGACCGACCACGCTAAACACGGGTGGATCCTCCGGCCCGATTGAATCTGAAAAGGAGTTATACGAGGTGACGCCTCACTGGGAAGCTCCCCTTTCAGATTGCAAAATCGTCTGCAATCTGGCCTTTTGCACTGCCGCCTTTTCCCATGATCCCGTCAGACGCCGTTGAATGGGCCTGGCATCAGCATTGCTAAACAGACGGCATGTCAAACACCAATCAATGCACTGACGTTTGTAACAGTCTTCTGCGTGGAGAAATGTCCGCTGTGGAAACCTACACCCAGGCCATCGAAAAATTCGACAGTGATCCCTATCACGCCGCTCTGATCGAGATTCGCGGCGAGCACGAGCACAGTGCTTCCGTGCTGCGCCAGCACCTGATCGAGATGGGTGCGGAGCCTTCGGACTCCTCAGGGGTATGGGGTTCCTTCGCGGAGGCTGTCGAGGGCACGGCAAAATTGCTCGGCGAATCGGCGGCACTTACGGCCCTGGAGCAGGGCGAGGAGCATGGGATCAACGAATATGAAAATGCGCTGGAAGACGGGGAAGTGATGGACGAGATCAAGGCCGAAATCCGGCGCACCCTTCTTCCCCGTCTCACGGGTCACGTGAGCATCCTGCGCACCCTGAAAAACCGCTGAGCACGTACTTCCGTCGGGAACCAACGAAACCCCGGGTGCTCGACAGCTCTGGAAAGTCGGCATCTGGCAGGAAGCCTCCGTGTCCGCCGCAAAAGCACACAAAGGGCAGGCAATGCCAAGGTGAGGAAAGCAGCCCTCAAGGGCACGCCCGCCCGATGACGGATGGGCGTTCTGGCGCCTTCATCCCGCCACGGCGATGGCGGCAACCAGTGTGGCGATGGTGACGGCGAACCCGAGAATCACCATCAGCCCATCCTGCGCCACCATGGCGATTCCGAAGATACAGATGGAAACTCCCACACCGGTTCCGCTGAAGGGTACTACCTCTGTCAGTGGGGTGGCGAACGCAAGGACGCAACATGAGACCGCCACCGCCCGAGTTCCCCGGTTCCCCACGAGAACGGCCAGTCTTTCCGTGACGATCTTGTCGACGAGCTTGGACAGCTTCCGCGTCCATTTGTTGGACGCTGCTTTTTTTACCGTCCCGCTCTTGGCCGAACGGTCCAGCAACCATCGCGGCAGCCAGAAATTATCCCGCCCGCATATCAGCTGTCCGGCGACCAGCAGGACATATATTCCGATCAATGTGGATACTCCCGGGATGTCCCCCACCCCGGGCGCGGATAAAACAATCCCGGCAAATAGAATCAATGGTCCGAATGATCGCCGACCCACGGCATCCATCAGTTTTTCCACGGACACCCTTTCTTCATCCCTCGCGCACTCTTCGAAGCGGTCCAACATTTCTTCAAGGCTTTTGGGAGGCGATTGGCGGGGCATTGTGGCTAGAGGCAGATGGTGATATGGGAGATCAATTACGGACCGTAGCTTAAAATGAGATCGTCTCAAGTCCCGGACGCAATGTCGCACGAATCGGGCATGGCATCCGCGATCAAGATGGGATTGTGCATCCCTTTCATGCGTAATGCATTGGCGAAGAAGTGATGTTGTTAGATGCACCCCGGCATAGGACCGACAACTTTCCCTTTTGGAACTTCGGATTGAGCCGACTCCAATGATCATGAATACCGATGGTTCGCCATTTGCTGGATGCTGGTTGCTATGAAAACACAAGATCAGACAAGAGACGGTTCGGAGAAAGACGCGAACAGAGATCCCATCACGGCGAACCTGGTTCCCATCCCGTGGGCACTGGCTTGGGTAGCGCCGGAGGAGCGGCGCTCGGTGCCGTAGCTGGTGCCGCTGGCGGCCCTGTCGGAATGGCTGTCGGAATGGCTGTCGGAGGCGTGGTGGGAGCCATCGCAGGGGCCGCCGCGGGCCATGCCGCAGGTGAAGCCATCGACCCGACAGCCGAGGACGCGTTCTGGAAGGAAAACTACCGGAACGAACCCTACTACGATTCCGAGTATGACTATGAGGACTATGGCCCTGCCTACCGGATGGGTTACGAGGGTTATGAGAACAGCGACGGCGGAGCCTATGATGAGACGGAACCCGAACTCGCCCGCGCCTGGTCGGAACGGCATCCGGGGTCACGCCTCGGCTGGGAACAGTCTCAGCCTGCGGTTCGCGCGGGCTGGCACCGCGTCGAGAGGTCCTTGCCTGGCGATGCGGACCGCGACGGCAGATGAGCGCCTTTCTTCGCCGGGAAACCATGGCCGCGCCGGCCACCCCCGTTCCGCCATCATGTCGGGGCGGGGTTATTTTTTACATTCCATCGCATTTCACGCGTCTTGAATGCGGTTTCTGTCCCATCATTTCCCCACTCGGGAGCACAAGGCACCGGGCAGTTCGTCACGATGGAAAGGAAACTCGCCGGTCGATGCCGCATCGACCTTTTGCTAAGATAGGCCCACGCTCCTTCCTCATCCATCGCGACTGGGTGGGTGTGGGATCCGGTTTCAGTCGAGAGTTCACTGGGTGATGATTGCAAAGTGACGTGGCCTTCTCTGAACGACGTCCCAGATCCCGGCCACCCACATAAGGCCTCCTTCCTTGGCCACCAACTCAAAGACACCCCCCCACCAGTCCTCCCTATTCATCTCGACGAATGTCGTCATCGGAATCACACATCGGCCGCGTGAGGCGGTCGACTTCCAGGATTTGTCGCCCAGACTGATGCATTTGATGAGATGGACACAGGGCAAAAACCAGCGTCGGATTCCCCAGATCAGATGATGGAATTGCCCATCCGGCAACATCGCCAAAGCTGTGGAATTCGGCTGGAACATCTCGTCCGCCCCCCAGGCCACTGCTTCTGTCGCCGCAGTTTCGCTATCGGTAAGTAGTCGTGTTGATTTCGCCAAGGTAAAGGCTTCTTGCATGGCATGGATGACGCAGGCTCGGTCAGAGGACGTTCCCCAGAAAGTTGGGAATATGATGACCAGTTACGTCCCTACAATCTTGGCGGACATCCCTTGCCGCAATCAGTGGTAATACCAATGCCTCCTTAGGTGATTCACCTCCCCCCCTCCTCACTTCTTAGAGGTAGAGTCGACCATCACCGCTGGAAGAAACCGTTGCTCACCCATTGATGATCTCCCCGCCATTCGGGTGGATCGTCTGTCCCGTGATGTAGCTTGCCGCGTCGCTAGCGAGAAAGACGTAGCATTCGGCGACTCCCAAGGCTCACCGGCCCTGCTTAAAGGGACATCCGACCCGAACGTCGCAACTTCATCCGCCGGGAATGTGGCGGGAATCAGGGGAGTCCATATCGGTCCCGGTGCCACCGCGTTCACGCGGATTTTCTTGTCGGCAAGCTGTCCTGAGAGCGAACGGGTGTAACCGACGATGGCAGCCTTCGTCGCTGAATAGTCCAGCAACTCCGGACTTCCCCGGTATGCGGTGACGGATGTCGTATTGATGATGGCGGGCTTCTCCGAGTTTTCGAGATGAGGCAGCGCCGCAGCGGTCAGGAAGAACATGGAAAAAACATTCGTCCGGAAGGTTCTTTCCAACTGCTCCTCCGTGATCTGTCCCACCGTCTCGCGCGGGTGTTGCTCGGTCGCGTTGTTCACAAGGATGTCCAGTTGTCCGAATTCTTCGAGAGTCGTATCCACGGCCTTGATACACGCGCTCCGGGACGTGATGTCACAACGGATCAAAAGACACCGCCGTCCCTTGCCCTCAACAAGTCTTGCGGTCTCCCGGGCATCCTCATCCTCCTCAAGGTAAACAATGGCCACGTCCGCCCCTTCGCGGGCGAATGCGACGGCCACCGCACGACCGATGCCGGAGTCTCCTCCTGTGATCAACGCCGTCCTACCCTTGAGACGCTCACTTCCCTTCAGTTCCGGATTCTCAAAGCATGGTCTCGGTGTCATTTCGCTCTCCAGGCCCGGCTGGCGGTATTGCTCCTGTGCGGGCCTGAGTGCGGTTTCCTTTGATGTGTCTTTCGAGTTGTTTGGCA
Organism: Luteolibacter yonseiensis; assembly: GCF_016595465.1. Lineage (NCBI taxonomy): Bacteria > Pseudomonadati > Verrucomicrobiota > Verrucomicrobiia > Verrucomicrobiales > Verrucomicrobiaceae > Luteolibacter > Luteolibacter yonseiensis. The sequence continues at coordinate 292,787 of NZ_JAENIK010000013.1, forward strand.
TGGTGCCGGCATTTTCGCACGACGTGGTCCAATCCAGAATTTTTTCCCACCTATCCACCAGAAACCGACGTGCTGGAAGTGCGAAGGGGAAAGAATAGCCGATGAAGATCACAGCCTGCGGCAGACAGGAGATCCAGCCTCGCGTCGTCGATCCATGCATATCACCTGTGTACGGATTGCAATTCACCCTGTTGAGGCGGATTTCAAAACGCCTTGATAGGCCTTCCCTCGCGACAAATGACGCACATTCCACCATGATGGAATCGAACATGAAGCCGCTTGATCCGTTCTTTTCCGCTTATCGGCGGGGGAAAATCCTTAGAATGGACCGGGCGGGGCGGCACCCAACCGTGAGTCCCTGACTCCGCAACGTGATGCGGTACGCTCCTTGCGAAGGAACATCATCGGGTGACGCTCCCGTCCCCTGAGACCAAAAACCCTTGCATATGACTACGGTCAGATACTTCAGAGACGGAAACTGTTACTGGAAATTCGAATCGGGCCACCATCCCCAGCAGAAAACCGGCTTCTACTCCAGATGGGAGGACTCCTACTTTCACGACATTGAGGAATTCCTCAGCGATCCTTACCCGGTAGGTGAGATATGTGAGGAAGAAGCGGAGTCAAAACGTCCGGTAAAATAGATCACAAACAGTGTCTCTGTGACCGGAAAAACCGCCGCAGATGAAACACCTAGGTAATTCCACCGAGGCAGATTGCAGGCACAAGCATGCGATCTGCATCATGTGCTGGGCCCACTCGCCGGAAGAACGGTGGACACCCGGGCGATCGCACAGGTGATGAACATGTTGAAGCTTCCTAACTGGTTGCACAGGATCTTGTTGACCGTCTCCAGCATGCCCGAGCCCCCGGTCGTTGACCCGTCATGTTCCCATGACGAAGACCCTGCCGCCCTCGCGGGCTTTTTTAAGAAAAAGACCTACGTAGCTGTCAAGCAAACGGAGCAAAAATTATCTCTTCTCGGTTGGCTATTAGCGCATTGCATAATGCAATACACACTTCTTTTTCTGGACATCACTTGATGATCTCAACAGGGTTCCGGCTTCATGTTCTCCCCCGGCATTTCCCACTTCCTGTGTGTACCCGAATATCTGAGCCCCGAAAATTATCAGGCTTTTCTGGAACTAATGACCGCCGAGGACCGCCTGGTTGCGAAGCCTTTCCACGAACTCAATTCGATCATCGCCAACTACCGTGGACGGAAGGGGCTGGAAAATGTCTCGCTGATCCTCGTGCCCGTCGAAGCATCGCTCTGGAAAGATTGGTGCGCCAGCCGGGATTTCGAACTGACCCCGGTATCGGTAGCCTATTATGCGACCTGGCTTTACTTGTGTGGGATCGGACATCTTGATGATTCCCTATGCTGAAATCTATGCCACTCGCCGGTTTTTCCCCCATATGCTAGCCGTAGGCGCAACGCATGGAAATTTGTTCCATTCACCGATACCCTTCGCGCCGGTTGGTGATTCTCGAAGGAACGGCGGATCTCTCCCATGGCATGCGGTTTCTCACCGTCCAAGAAGGTGCCCAATATGCTCGGGCGCATATTCAGCTGTCTGGCTGGGTTGAGGCGTCTGTGTGGCTTCACGTCCACTTGAGCTTACCTAGGCTTAAAAAGGCCAAACCGGAAGCCTACTCCATCCTCAGAGGCCATGGGACGCCGCTGAGTGTTATGTCCGCCTTGAGATCCGATGGGGAAAAGTGGGTGAAGGACGGCAAGAGCTATCCGCTTACCAAACCCATTGGTTATCCCGTCATCGGATCATAACGGGATTCTTGCCGCCCTCCGCCGCGAAAAGAGCGCATCCTCCATTCGTTGTCAATCAAGCGGAGCAGTCCGAATAGCGCGGAACACCCGAACGATATTGACGAGCAGGACTATGCATGGCATTTCCTAGCAGATTTCACAAGTTTTCTGACTCCCGCAAATGCTTCTTCTCTCCCCATTTGGAATCTTGTCCCTGCACATTCTTGGAATCGCCACTACGGTGGACATCCGGTTCACCATTCGACTGCAATTTACAATGCCTCAGATCTCAGTGGAGAGGTGGGAGGAGGCCCCTCATCGAGGGATCATACAAATAGCCTCGCCAGATTCTCCAGCAAAGAAGGTCATACTGAAATCAGCAAAAGGCATATCGATATCTACCAATCTATGGGCGACGTCAGCCGAAGCGTTGCGTCGACGAAATCTGAATCCGCGGTGCCGCGCGTCGCATCTTGACGTCCCCGATCGTGCTGAACTCAGATGGTTGGAACAGTACCTCCGTCGATGACATACTCCGTTCCTTGGATGGAGGCTGCCCTGTCCGAAGCAAGGAAAGCCACAAGTTCGGCGACTTCCCAGGGCCAGGCTGGCCGACCCAAGGGAATTCCACCAAGCGCTGCCATCACATTTTGCTGTGCCTGCTGGGTTGTGATCCCAGCGCTCTCCGCAAGACGCTGGAGGAAAACCGCGGTATTTTCGGTATTGATCCAACCAGGGGACACGGCGGTAACGCGGACGCCTTTCGGTCCCACTTCCTTGGATAGCGCCTTGCTGTAGGTTGTAAGGGCCGCTTTCGCCGCCGCATACGCGGTTGTGGATTCATGAAGCGGCAGCAGCCTCTGGATCGATGAAATGTGAATCACCACCCCGGATCGCCGCTGCAGCATGGCGGGGACGAACGCACGGTCGAGGCGGACGGCGGCCAGGAGATTCAGGTTCAGTTCCTTCATCCACATGTCATCGGTCAGGGCTGCGAAGCCTCCGCCGGGCGAGTCGGAACCCCCCAGATTTTGCACCAGGATGCTGGGTACGCCGAATGTCCCGGTGATTTGAGCGGCCACCTTGGCAGCGCCCTCGGCGGTGGCCAGATTACCCGTGATCACCGAGGCGGGGAAGTCCGGATCCTCCGGCGCCTGCCGCGCTGTCGTGATGACGGTCGCCCCCCCGGCAGCGAAGCGGCGGACCATGGCTTCACCCGCACCTTTCGTGCCGCCGGTGACAAACACAAGCCGCCCTGCGAATTCCTCGGAAGCGATCGGGAAGTCAGGTTGTTCGATCTTCATGATACTGTTAATTGTGAAATTTTTCCGTCTTGCAGTTGAAACTCGAAGTCCAGTTCAACGGGGCTTTCAGGGAAGTTCCCCACTACTGTGCCGACGATCCCTGCGGTCGTTCCATCCACTTTCGCGCTGGTCACGGTGATATGCGGCCGCACTTCGTTCGATTCTGTCATCAGACGTTCGATAGCGGCGGTGCCGATGAATTCACGGCCGTTGTCGCGGAAAGTCGCGTCTGAAGTGAAACAAGCGGCGGCGGCCACGGCATCGAACCGGTTGGCGGCTCCAAGGAAGCTCGCCACCACCGCGGGCAGGGAGATTGTGTTATTTGTATCCATAGGTTTGGGAAGTTGCCGGAACGTTATGTATCAGCGGGAAAATTGGCCAATGCCGTGTTTTTGGGCTCGCTCATACTAAAAGTATGAGTCAAACTACGGGCATGGAACTCCGTCACCTCCGTTACTTTGTGGCAGTGGCGGCGCATGGCTCATTCAATCGGGCTTCTCAAATCTGCACCTCACCCAGCCCGCCCTCAGCCGCCAGGTAAGGGATCTGGAGGATGAACTGGGCGTGGCGCTTTTCGAGCGGGGGAAGAACTCCGTGAAGCTGACGGATGCCGGCGAGCGTTTTTACGAGGAGGCGCAGGATCTGCTGGCGCGGGCGGCGGCCGCGGTGGAGAAGGTCCGGACGGAGCATCGTGAAGAGGTGCTGCGTGTGGGATATGCGCCTTCGGCCACCGCTGGGATTCTTCCGCGTGCGCTGGAGCGATTCCACGCTGCGATGCCCCGGGTGAAGGTGGAGTTGGCTGACGTCTCTCCTCCGGAAATGATTCGGATGGCGCAGAGTGGGCAGTTGGATGTCGTCATCGCGCTCGAGCCCTCGGTGCTGGCCTCCCCCGGCTTCAAATGGTCCGAATTCCGCCAAATATCGCTGATCCTGATCATGCGGGCCGATCATCCGCTGGCGCGCAGGAAACGGATTTCTCCGAAGCTCCTTTGCGGTCTCCCGCTCGTAGGTTTGGGCCGGAAAAATTTCCCGGACTATGTACTTTCGATACGGCGGAGTTTGAAACCTCTGGGGTGCGTTCCTCATTTTGTCGCCCTGGAGGAAGACGGGGTGCCGACACTGTTCGCCAGTGTGGAGGCCTACAATGCGGCAGCCATCCTTGCCGACACGGTTTGCGAGTTTCTCCCACGTTCACTTGTGGGGAGACCTTTCCATCCCAAGTTTGATCCAGTGGTGGCGAAAGTGGGCATATGTGAGGCGCGACACAGCGCCCACGCCGAACTGTTCGTCACCATCCTCAAACAGTATGCAGGTAAGGCTTCAGCCTACTGAAATCACAACAAAATCGCTCTGGGGAGTCTTATTGGAAACGTTCTCAAGAACATAGCTAGTCTCCGGACCCGTCGTGGGCGTCCTGGTGGACTCTCAGGCGGTTCGCTTCCAAGTAGCACAGGACCACAACGAGTCGGCGGGACAAGCTTCTGATTTCGCCGAACCAGACACCCTTCACGATTCACCACCGTCAGCGGGAGCCAGCGGTTTGCCATGGACAGAACACCGGCGGCAACGCCCGCCGCAGACATCATGGCAGAAGTGCGGCGATATGAGTGGGCCGGTCGCGCCAGCCAACCTAAATGCCCGTTATAGCCTGCAGGAAGATATTGAGATCGAGCTGACGCGGATAGCCGGTTTGTCGTGGTTAATGGAACACGGTCGACTTTTTTCCTGCGCGGATCCGGGTCGAGGCCAGCATCCCGGAATCCGTTTGGCAGGAATAGCAGTTTATGTCTCCGGCGTGACAATCGCTAGCTCTTTGAGCTGTGATCGGAGGGCTAAGACTCAACAACATCCACCTTGCTTGTTGGGCCAGTTTGAGGCCGGGTCCGCAGTGACCGCAACCGTGACCGCACACAAGATTCAGACGCCAGAATATTCTTCCGTTAACGCCATATGAATGGAAACAAAAATGCCGCAGCGCAACAGCATCTGGTCATAGTTCACAGTGGCAGCGCCTACGACTCGCAGACTCTGGCACCTCTCGTGGAACCTGCGGGATTCAAGATAATAGGCCAACATCCGACGCTCGGATCGGCAATAACGAATCTGTGTTGTCCGAATGTCGATATCCTTATCCTTTACGTATTGAGTCCGGCTTCAGTTTCTGGAGGATTCCTGAACAAGGTGGCGAAATATCGAGCAGACCTGAAGACGCTCGTCATACTGGACGAAAGCCTGCCATGGAATTGCCTTGAAATGCTCGGCTTTGAAGCCGCCGGATATCTTTTGGAGCGGGACATCCCGACAAGACTTGCCTCGGCCCTGTGCGAGATTCTGCAAGGAGGTTTACCGATATCCAGCTACATACTCAGAGGTATCCCACGCGGGAAATTGTTCCGGCCTCAAGATGTAGTGGAAAATCTTAGCAAACTCGCCCCCCGTGAACTGGAATGCTTGGAACTCCTGTCGCAAGGACTGCTTTACAAGGAAATTGCCGAACGCCTCGATCTGAATTTCGACACGGTCCGAACCTACATCCGAAGAATATTTGAAAAATTGAATGTCCAAACCAGAACCGAAGCTGCGGTCAAATTTCTTTCATGTGACGTGGGCAGAGGGTGAGATGGACGAAGCCTCTAATCCTCCGTTCAGCTGTCCGGTTTGATAGCCAGACCCGAACTTCTTGAGAATAGTTCCACCAACTGATCGTGCAACTGTGCGTCGAGCCTGTCTTGCTGGGCGATTTCGCTGACAGCCGCCTCAATGAATGCACTGAGCGCCGCGATCTGTTGCGGGTTCACAGGACCGCTTTGTTGGATGCCGTCGATGAGGATATCACCATCATCCAGAGAGAACGTAAGGGCCGGGTGGAGCACCTCGCTTTTGGCCATTTCGCGAACGGCGGCATTGAATTCATTCTCACCCACCGGGGGCTCAGGAGATATGGCCAGCCGGTCGGGGCCACATTTGGAATTTACAATCTCGAATCTCATGTCGGAAAAAAGTCGGTAATTCTCTGACCTTCACCTCAAACTGGCATACCCGCTGGATGCTAGTTCCCTCCGCTCGCGGGCAGATCAAGTGCTGCGACGAAATAGGATTCCTCTAGCACGAACTGGAGCGACAGACATCCGTCCGTCCGGCTTGCTCTCAGACCGCCATGGCAATACTCGCAGTTGGGAGCCCCCTCATCGTCCCATGCCTTTTCGAGCAGGGAGCGGGCGATCGTTTTCATCTCCGCCACGTCTGGAGGTCCTCCGTCGATTGACGGGCGGGTTTGAACGTTCCACCCGACCGCCTGCGCGGCACGCTCGACCTTTTCAAAATCAAACTGCTCCAATGTCGCGGCAACCGCCTTGTCGCGGATCTCATTCGTTTCCATAAAAAACCATTTTTCCGTTGGGATGATTGAGTTGGAGACCCCGGCAGGGATGGGAAACCCGCCGGGGTCCGTATCAGTGGGGCTCAGTTTACCTTTACCTCGATCTGCTTCGGTTTTGCCGCCTCGCTCTTGGCCACCTTGATCCGCAGCAGCCCGTCCCGGAACTGGGCATCCACTTGTGCGGCATCCGCGTCATCCGGGAGAGCGAAGCTTCTTGAGAAGCATCCATATGACCGCTCTATGCGATGGTATTTTTTATCTCCTTGTTCCTTCTCGATCCTCCGCTCGCCGGTGATCGTGATCACCTTGTTCTCAAGAGTGATCTTCACATCGTCTTTATTGACCTCCGGCAGCTCCGCGGTGATGTGGTAGCCCTCCGGATCTTCGGTGATGTCGACTAGGGGCAGCCACTGGCTCATCGCTTGGGACGCTTGCTGGCCGCTTCCAGTTCCCCGCTGTAAGGACGCGGGTTGGAAAGCACCCAGAATGCGCTTCTGGAAGTCCTCAAGTTCCCGCAAGGGGTTCCAACTACTGATTGCTTGATTCATTTTGATATAAGGGGGGCGGATGTGATTGGGTTGTGCCCAGCCGGTCCGACATCCGCCCGGGTTAGCGGACCGTATGGAAAACCGGGATTACCCCGGAAATGGGATCGAGCTGATCCGCACCTCACTTCTTCGGCAGGGTGACCTCCACGAGGCCGTCCTTGGTCTCCACCTTCATTTCATCCACTTTCACCGGCCCCGGCAGGGTGAGGGTCTGAAGATAGTGCGCCTTGGTGCGGTTGGTGCCGCCACGCCCGGACGACTCCGATTCAGCCTTGGCTTCGATTTTGAGAGTCGTTTCTTCGACGGAAGCATTCACGGTGCTGACGTCCCGTTTTGGCAGATAGGCCCTGACGACATAGCGGTCTCCTTCATCTTTCAGATCGATCGAAGAACCGAAACGGGCTTCGTCAAAGTAATTCTTATATTGGGGAACGGAGCGGAATTCCGCGAAGGCATCGGCGAAGATCCGGTCCATTTCACGGTTCATGCTTTCCATGCGCCGGAGGATGTCCCGGTCCCACTCATCCAGCACCCCGGGCGTCGCGCCTCCCACGGTTGACGACGGATCGGTCGTCCCGGCGGAGGGACCTTTGGGCACGGTGATCACCATCAGACCGTCACTCTCCTTCAGCTCGGTTTTCGCTTTAGCTCCGGCAGCCACGCCGTCGAGGGTGATGCTCTGCGAGTAGCGGCCAAGCTTGCCTTCCGCCGGAGCGAGAATCTGGAGGGAGGTTCCTTCAAGCGAGACCTTCACATTCTCCAGCTTGCGACCGGGCAGGCTGAGCCGGATGATGTGGCTGTTTTCCTGCTCGCGCAGGTCGACCGAAGCCGTGGAAATGGAAGGCTTGCCGCGATCATCGCCGCGAAGGTCCTTCCAAAGGTCGCGGAACGATTCGGACATCTTGTCCTGCCATTCCTGTGCCTTTTCAACGAAGCCGCCGCCATCGCCCGGTTTGGTTTCCGCAGCCGTTGACGCGCTGAGTCCGGCGGTGATGATACCCGCGCCCAAAGCAATGCCTGTCAGCAGCACTCCGGCGCGCCGTGAGTTGGTTGATATGGTTTTCATTGTTTCAGTAGGTTGAGATGGGTTCGTAAGTTCCATCTATTGCCAAACCGACATCGGAAAATAATTTTGTCTGAAATTTTCTCCTGATTTTCCGATCCACTCATTTTGTGACCGCGGGAGCTATCCCCAGAACCAGCTGTTAGAGCCTGACGGGGACGGCTCATCAACGATTTTTTTCAGACGCGACGCTCAAGTTCGAGTTCGTCAGGGCTCAGTGCTCGGGACTCGTTCCTTTGTTCATTAGTACACTATTTGAGAGAGCCATCAAGAATCGGCTGTCCCTTCCGATATGCCCACGCCACCACATGGGTGCCTCGCAGTCAGCGCAGCGACTTTTGAAATTGCAAGACGACAGGAAAAATGGGAAGAGAATCGGAATTTCCTGCGTCAATTTGTAGACCCCATGGATCTCGTTGGACTGAAAACCTGGTATTTGACTTCCCCCGAAGGAGCCCAACACACAGCCCACAATCTTTGCCATTTCGTCCGCAAGAATCCGCGTCTGTTTGCCGCCGAGGACGTGGTATGGAAGCGGCGCAAAGCCGAAAAAGGGCTTGGAAGCGCCAACTGCAAAGCGACAGCAGGACTTTCCAACGTGCGCCAAGGACGGACAAGATCGTGGAAGGGGTGGAGTCTGACAGATGGCAAGCCGCCCCTCAGACGGATCGACTGGGCGGCAGTTGATTGGAGCAAATCGACATCACAGATTTCCAATCGACTTGGGATCGCTGGTGTGGCCGTCTACAGGCGGAGGCTTGGGGCTTCGCGGCGATCCATTCAGCTGTCCAACAAACCGCCGGTCCCGAAATCCACGATCGCAAGTTCTCCCCTAAAAGAAAACCAACCCTCTAAAATCTAACTGATGGATGTTCTCTGAAGGCCGCTGCTGGATCGCATCGACCTCCATGTGGATGTCCCGATCGTCGACTTTCGGGAACTTTCGTCGGACACGAACATCGCTGAGAGATCCGCCACGGTCCGCGAGTGCGTGGCGGCCGCACGCGGCATTCAGCGCGAGCGATTCGAAAAAACGACACATTTCACAAATGCCGCCATGGGGGCCCGTCAAGTGCGTCAGTATTGCCGGCTGGACAGCGGAAGCACGGGCCTACCTCGAACACCCCATGAAGCAGATGAATTTCTCCACCCGCGCCCACGACAGCATCCTCAAGGTCGGCCGCACACTGGCGGATCTTGGCGGCTCTCCCGACATCCGACCCAACGATATTCTGGGAGCGATCCAATACAGGTCGCTGGACCGGAAGCTGTTTGCGTGAATCGCCAGACTGCAAATCAACATTTCACGGAAAGCTTGGTGGATTGCCCTAAGGCCCAGGCGAGAGAATATCGTTCCGGAAACCCTCGCCGCTCGCCGAGATCCGTAGCAAATTCGATAGCTTCACGCCTCCCTGCCGTAAGGCTACTTCAGGGTGGAGCGATCCGTGCTCTCCGAGGTGAAAGACATCCTCCGGAATCTGGAACGTCACCCAGCAGAGTTCGGATCCGGTCCAAATATCGCGGGGTAATCTGGTGCTCGTTCCTCTCCCAGCTTGACCAAGTGGCCGGGTCGACATCCGCGAGGGAGGCGGCATCCCTGACCCTGAGACCCCTCAACCGGCGGAAGGAGACTAGCTCCTCGGCTAGCGAAGAAGGTTCCGGATATGGATCGTAGCCGACGAATGCGATGACCTCCTGCACTGGTGAACGAGTGGGGCGTTGCGGTGGTTCTCCCAATTCCACACTGTCTCTTTCGACACGCCGAGGATCTCTGCGACCTCCGACTGCTCGAGCCCGCGCCGCAGTCGGACAGCCCGAATGTGGTCGCCAACTGTTTCGACCTTGAGCGGATAAGCCTTCGGGAGCGGCATTCCCGCGCTCAGAATCACATTGTAAATTGTATTCGCCAAGATAACGGTGTGTCTAACCGTGCTAGGTCTCACCCGAGATCCCAAGCCCCAACCGGGCTTGAGCCCGACCAGAGAATTGACTCGCTCTCCTGAACGCATGCGGCCACCGCAGTCGCGACGGGCTGGTCGAGAGTGGTATGTCCAAGGTCCGGCGGCGGAACTCAGCACCAGGGATCGGATAGGACCCGATCAAACTCGATGATGATTTCATCTGTCAATCGGGAGCGTGACGCCGCCTCGCGGCACTGACCGATGATATGGAGCAACCCAAACTCTTCGCAATATCGATCGTTCTCATGGTCCAGTCCACCTTTTTCCACGTTTCGGATGGAATGGCCAGTCGGTGGAACCGGATCGTATGCGGTGCGTGTTTCCTGCGTGCGATGGATACCGCGACGCCGCTGAGGCCAAGTTTCTTCGCTATCTCAGACGTTGACTGGCTCCAGTCCACCGTGGCCCAGTCTATTCTATTCAGGGGCACTCTGCCATCCGTGATACTCCACCCTTTCCAAGCTCTCGTCTTTCCCTGACGCACGTTGGAGAGTCCCGCCGTGGCATTACAGTAGGTGCTCCCTTGGCCTCGTTTGGCTTTCCTGCGCTTCCAGGTCACATCCTCTGGCGCAAACAGATGCGGATTTTCACGCACGAAGTGCGCAAGATTGTAAGCATTATGGCAGCTTCCGTCGGGGGCGGTCAGATTCCAACTTTTCATCATCGGGGGAGGAATGTGCTACCTTCCTTCACGCATTTTCCGGATTTGACAATTCAAAAGATTGAAGTCGCGCAGTATTCGAGGACGTCGTTGATGGGTTCGCTGATGAATGTTCACATGAGCTCATTCCCGACCTGCAAACCACCAGTCCCGACGAAATTGAACTTGAACGGACTTGCCTGAAAAAATCGTTGAAGAGCGGTCCCGACATGGCTCTAACGGGCCGGGCTGGAGATATTTTCACCAGCACGTTTCCCCCCACTTGCGCGGCTCAATCGGGCAGGCTTGCCCCCAATTATCTAGAACTCTGAAATTCCCTGTTTACCATGTGCTAAACCGTCCAATACGTCGCATCACCACTCTCCGGGATCACACGGAATCCACCTCGATTTCTATTACCGCACAACGGATGTAGTCGACGCCCATGATTTCCAGTTCCCGAGTGCCGCGGAAGTTTGGAGAGTGAAGCACGCTCCCTCCGCGACAATCCACGAACTGAACGATGATTGGTCTTGGCCCTTGCAAGAGCCGGCGTGCTCTCCGGAGACGGGTCATTCGAACAATTCACCCTGTTCCAGGGTTTTCCTTTTCAGAAAGTTTTCCGCCTGTGTGTAGGTGAGGGCGGCTGCCGAAGGGCCGAAATCTTGCAGATCACCAGCAAGGTATGGAGGGATCTGTTCGTCGGTCAGCACCGCTGGCATACGGTCATGGACGAGCTTCATCATGGCGTTCGGCAGGGTGGTGATCATGGAGTAGCATTCGCCGTGTTCTGCATGATGCTGCCAAATCCCTGCAATCCAGATTGTGTCCGGGTGCTGACGGACAAAACGCAGGGGCACTTTTTTCGCAGCAACCTCGACCCATTCATAGAATGCAGCCGCAGGAATGATGCAGCGGCGCTTCTGGAACGCTTCGTCCCACGGCCAGCCTTTCAGCTTGTCTTCGCGGGAATTGACAACGTTTTTCATCCGCGGCTCTGCTCCCAGCACCGCAGATTTGACCGGTGTGGGAATTCCCCACCGCATCTCCCTCAGTGATCCGTCAGGCATGATCACTGGTGCGATTTGTGTGGGGCGGATGATGCGGATTTCCGCGTCGGACAGCAGTCGGGCTACATCCCGAACATCCACTTGGGTGAGAGACTTTCCCAGTTGTCTCGGATTGAGCTCGTAACCCGTGCACATGGCTCAGCTCCTGCGGACCCACGCATCGCCTTCACCATCCTCGATTGGCACCTTTATCAGTTCAAAATCTCCAGGCGGAGGGGGGGATGTTTTGGCAGTGCCGGGAGGCACCAACACGTAATCACCGACACCACATTCCTCGAAACTTTCACAGGCACTCATATAGGGACGAAAACACGATTCCGCGCCAGGTCAAATCGGCTTAGTAATTATTTTCGTTCTACACTGACGGGGACCGCTCTACCGTGGAGACGCGAAGATCCATGCGTGCGACTCTTGCCGCGTGTCAACTTTTTCACCTATCTGCTCCGCCATGCCCCATCGCCGTGACCAGATGGTTGAGGCCCGCTGCTACGGCTTCGCGGATTCCATCAACATCCTCTCGCTCTGGACCACCTACCCGGCGATATCGCGCTGAATGGCGGCGTGGCCTCCAGGCATCAAATTTGACGCGGAAGGAATTTCAGAATTCTCGAGAACTTTCAGCGGTGGCAGTGAAGGAAACCGGGCCGAAATTTCCCAGCGCAAGGCCCTTTTGACAATGACCCGCTCACGCGTGAAAAGCCCGAAGCTTGACACCCCCCGGTTTCGTCCCATCCCGCTCGCCCCCGTCCCTCCGAACGGCAGCTCTTCCCCGGCAACATGTACCACCACATCGTTGACGCATACCGCACCCGAACGCAGTTCCGTTCGGATCCGTGCGACCACCTGGGGATCCTTGGTGAAGGGGTAGATCGCAAACGATTCCGGATTTTTCCTGATCTTGTCAATCGCCTCCTGTCATCCCGGCCGTAAGTCCTCCGGGCCCGGCACCCACAATGATAATTCGCTTCGCTCCCGTTTGAATGATTCCGCCCTCTCGTTAGAGTCCATTGCAACTCTCCGCAACGTGGAAAATCGATGAAGCAAGCAACTATCGGCCCCTTTCCCACCGTCGAAGACCGTATCGTTTGAGAAAAGTCTGTTTCCGCAGCCATGAAACATTGCGCAAATCGAGAAAGAGGATTGCGAAATGCTTCCTGCCGAATATCGAAAAACCCATCAATCCTTCGTAACTGACTGATTTTTCTAGATCCGTGGGGTGGGAACATCAACTGCTCAGGGAAACTGCATGAAGACCCAATCCTTGTGCTTATTATGCGTCGTCTCCTTCCTGACCATCTCTTGTCAACGCGAGGATACCAACCTCGGCTACGAGGAGAGAAAAAAACTGCCCGCGGAAGTTAACAAGAATGCCACGCAGCCTTCTCCCGGCACGGGCACATCACAGACTGATGGCGGAACACGCAGCGATTACAAGCCTACCACCGGGCCGGGAGGACAGGTCGAAACCAGTCCCGCCACACCGCCCAGCGGGACAAATCCGGCTCCATCCAATCCCAACGTGACTTCGCCGCCGAATGCGACTCCCCACCGCACCACCCAGCCTTGATATTTTTGATGCCGATCTCACGAAGGAAGCAAGTCGGCTTGGTTTACCATTTTTGGGCGGCCAGCAAGGCTAATTCGCCGCCCTCGGGATACAGCAGTTCCCGAGTAGCGGCACACAATCGTTGCGTACGTGAAGGGTCCACAAACGCCTACGCTCATCTGGGAAAATTGCTATGAAGATACGGGAATGGCGATCTCAGAATCCGTTCCTCGGTCACTGCGATCCCAACTACAGAGACTCGATCAACGGCGACGGCGGCGCGCGCCCAGCGCCATGCCGGCTAACGCGAGGACCGCGAGTGTTGTAGGCTCGGGCACTGAAGTAGGAACGTCGTTGAAGACAAAATTGTCGAATTTCGATTCGCCATACTGAGTCGAGGTGCTGAGCGTTACAGAGGAGAGATCGTCCCACTTGGGGCCAGACAGATCGGGTGGGGAAAATAAATTGAAGGTTGTGGAGTCTCCACGGTTGGTAGTGAGCGTCCAGTCGCCGTAGCCGTCGGTGCGGGTGAAGCCGATGAAGTCGAAGTTTCCTCCACTTGCGAGGGAGAAGACGACGGTCCGGGTGGAGCCGTTACCGCCGAAGTCTTTGAGATTGAGCTCGCTCTTCGGGGCGAGGGTGACCTCATAGGTGCCAGCGATGGAGACGAGCTTGATTCCGTCTTCTGTGATAAGCGTGCTGGTGCCGACGCCATAGCCGAGACCGGCATTGTCGCTGAAGTCGAGCACGAGATTCGCGGCCGAAGCGGGGATGTTCAGGAGGAGACCAAAACCGGTGATCGCAAGGATAGCACCGGCGGACAATGGGCGACTGGTGGGAAGCATATGGGATGTTATTTTCAAATGGTTGATGACTTGATGTGTTTCGTGTCGATGGGAGTTGTATACAGATAACTGAAAGTGACTGTGATCGCATCTTCCGCCTCGGCTAGACACTGGCAAACCAATGAGGGAGAGAGGAAGAGCGGCGCTTCGGAAAAATCATGACCGAAGTGCAGAGGGTATCACCCGGCCCGGCAAATCCCAAAGCTTCGGCTCCGGTGGAACTGGAATAGAATCCGCTGAAACTGGTTTGGCACGACGTCCTTTTCCCTTCACTAGAATCCCGGAGTGAACGCTCTCGATTTCCGCCGTTGCATCAAGGATGCGACGCAACGAGTTCCCTCAGCGACCGCGACGGCGGATGCCGATGGTGCCGAGGGCGCAAACGGCCAGCAGCCCGCTGACACCCGGTTCCGGGACGTTGGCAAGGAATCGGATTTCCTCTCCGTTCGAAGCGACATAAACCACCAGAGGAGTTGCCAGGCCACTGACGCCGACTTGCTCCAAGGTGAAACCTGGCCAGACGAAAGTTCCGGTCGGAGCATAGGTGCTCCCAGGAACGGCATCAAAGGCGGTGTAGAGACTCCCTCTGTCAAAGCCGAATGACTTCGTGCCTATGAACTGTGGCTCAGGGTACTGGAGGAGGTTTACAAAACCTGGATTGCTGCCGCCGGTATAGTGATCGTATGAGGGACTGCCCACGACATGAACATACAATATCGCCTCCCCCCTGCCGACATAGCGGAGGAAGCCGCCGCCAACATCATTCGCGGCGGGTGCGGCAGGAAGGATGATGGAGCCGCTGATGACGCCGACAGTATCCGTCCCGTTGTAGCTGAAAGTGATCGTGATGGCGGCCTTGGCCTGGGGCAGGGCAAGGGCAAGACCGGTGAGGGCAAGAGGAAAGCAGAGCTTGGGAAAGAACATGCCGGGATTGCAGAGGGTAACGCCCGTCATGCCAAATCCGAAGACCTCACCTCCGGTGGAACTGGAGGAAAATCCGTTGAAACTGGCTTGGTGCCGTTGGCCCGCGCTGCCAATCCCCCATTTCGTCCGCCGGTGGAAGAACGCGGGTTGACTTCTGAGCGGGAGAACCCTGCACTGCGGCGGAAAGGTGGATGGGGATAATGCTCGGGAATCGTGAGTTGTCTTCCCAGACGACTGGCCTCTTGCCCTAACAGAAAATGACAATTTAGATCCCGGCATTGGAAGAAATGGAGGGAAGGACTTCAACAGCAATGAAACGATTTTTTTCCCAGCCCCCCCTTTTCTGGCGGCTGCAGATTCTCGGATGGAGCGCCGTCGCTGTTTTTAATTTCATCACCCGGGTCGCCTTCTGGAATGATGTGAATCAGGCGCTGGTCCTGACACTTGTGCTGGAGCCGCTGTATTTCATCATCACATCCGGCATGCGGCTCGTTTACCGGCGTGTGGATCACCGGCATGGTGGGATGCCAAAACTGGCGATGTTGGTTCTCGTGTTCAGCTCCGTGGGGGCGGGGCTTCAGATACTGGTGGGTGACGTGGTGCGCGGCATCCTCGTGAACGGGGGTTCGGCAGCGACGGAAGGTCGTTACGGAGTGCGGGCGGCATTCTGCATCATGGTGCTGGCAGGATGGAGCCTTGCTTATTTCTGGCTGAAGGCGGAGCTCGCCGCCCGCCGCGAGAGGGAACGCAGGCTGGCGGTGGAGAGCTCGGCGCAAAGATCCGAATTGGAGGTCCTCCGGCTGCAGCTCAATCCACACTTCCTCTTCAATTCGTTGAACAACATCTACACGGAAGTCTCCGAGCGGCCCCAGATCGCTTCGAAGATGATCCTCCAGCTTGCGAAGTACCTCCGCTATTCCCTGGATCATCAAGGAGAGATGTTGGTGCCGCTGGATCATGAGATCATGGCGGCGAAAAGCTATCTGGACATCGAGGCGGGGCGGTTCAGCGACCGGCTGCGGATTTCGATCAACGCCCCATCAACGGGGCGGATGCTCAAGGTCCCTTGTTTCCTGCTGCAGCCGCTGGTGGAAAATGCGGTGAAGCATGGGCTGAACACCAGCCCGCCGCCATGGGAACTTTCCTTGGATATCCGACACGAGGAAGGGCTGCTGTCGATCCGGGTGACGAACAGCGGCGCTCTGGCAGCTGATTGGGAAACGCGGAACACCACGGCAACGGGGATTGCGAATTTGAGACGCCGGCTGGCCCTGCATTATCCCGGCCGGAACCAATTCCGCATGGTGGATCAAGGCGGGCTAGTTGCAGCTGAACTGATTTTGGAGGGTGTGGCATGCCCGGTGTGATCATTGTCGATGACGAAGTTGGTGCGAGGCGTGGCCTGCGGCGGCTGCTCGAAGCGCACGATGATGTGCGCATTCTCGGCGAGGCTGAGAATGTCGCGGCGGCGAAGGATCTTCTGGCCGAAGCCACGCCAGACCTGGTGTTTCTCGATATCGAGATGCCCGGCGGAAATGGATTCGGACTGCTGGAAGCGCTGCGTCCGGAAACGAAGGTGATCTTCGTTACGGCGCATTCCCATCACGCGGTGAAGGCCTTCGAGGTGGATGCGGTGGACTACCTCCTGAAGCCACTGGATCCCGACCGGCTCGCGACCGCGCTCCTGCGGGCAAGGCAGCGTGTGGAGGCCGCTGCGGTGCGCCCTCCACGCTACAATCGCGATGATCACCTGACGCTGCGGGACGGCCGACGGACCTTTGTGGTGCCAATCCGGAAAATAGTCGCCCTCGAAGCGGATGGCGATCTCACACGATTCCTGATTTCAGAAAGCAAACCGTTGCTGATCAGCCAGACCCTGGGCCGCTTCGCCAAAATCCTGCCCGATCCCCCCTTCGTCCGGATCAACCGTTCATTGATTGTGAACCTCGATAAAGTTGAAGCCTTGGAAAACACCTCCAGGAATGCCTCACTTCTGTTCCTCCAAGGTAACGAGAAACCCATCGGGCTTCGCAGGATCACGGCAACCCGCTTGCGGGAGGCTCTGGGCCTCGGCAGGTGAGAAAATTTCAACAATCAGGGGCCCGCGCTCCTAAAATACGGGGAATTTGCAGGATCGGGTGCCACCGTTTTAAGGCGTATCGTTTAGCGGGCCACCGCGCCGTTAAACACGACACTTCTCTCTCTACTTCCTCTGCCATCAATCCCACGTTCTTGATCGCTTGGAGAAGGAATACTTCGCTGCATCCGGTGTTCGCGACCAGTCCATCATTTCCGTCGAATTCATGTTTTCAAATAATGCCGAGATTCTTCAGGAACCTGGCGGGGATGGTGTTGAACTTCGGCTTCTTCCACTGGTCGGGGAGCTTGGGCTCGTCGCGGATGGTAAATCCACCGCCAGGCGGCAGGGTGGCGAGATCCTCCCATGCGAGAGGCATCGATACAGGAGCACCGGGCCGCGCGCGGAGACACCACGGCGCGACGCAGGTCGCCCCCTCGCCATTCCGCAACCAATCGATGAAGATCCTGCCTTCCCGTTTCGATTTCGAGGCGGCGATGATGAAACGCTTCGGGTTGAAAGCCGCAACTTCGGCGGCCACCGCCTTCGTGAAGGGCTTCATCAAATCCCACCCGTGCTTGCGCTTGATGGGCAGTATGATGTGGATGCCCTTCCCACCCGAGGTCTTGACCAATGACTCAAGTCCTTGTTCCGCGAGATAATCCCTCAACAGCAAAGCCGCACCGAGAACTTCCGGCCAAGCAACCTTGGAGTCCGGATCGAGATCCCAAGTGAGGAAGTCCGGTTTCTCCCCTCCCGGCAGAGGAGCGCCCCAAGGATGGAATTCGATTGCCCCGAACTGCGCGAGAGACACAAGCCCTGTGATGGTCTTGATGGAAAACACTTCGTCTCCATCCGGCATCCGGGCGGGGAACACCTCCGCCGGAACATGGGTGTTGAATGACTTTTGAAAGAACAGCTCGCCTTGTATCCCCGAGGGGGCGCGAAGAAGGGCGAGAGGACGCTTGGTGATGAATGGCAGCATCAGCTTGCCCACACGCTCATAGTATTCCGCCACTTCGAGTTTCGTGATTCCGTCCGCAGGATAAACCACACGGTCGGGGTGGCTGATTGCGATTCCTTGGACCACCGGCTTTCCCCCGCTGTTCTTGTTTCTCATGGCACTGGTTTGTTTGGCATCCGGACTCACCACCGCTTTCAGCACGGCATCCAGGTGCACGTCCTCGGGTGATTTGTCCTCGCGCAAGGCGATGAAGCTTCCCTGCCGGATCAGTCCGTCACGTGTGATCTGGGCAAACTCAACCTCCGCGACGAGACGGGGCTTGAGCCACGTGATACCTTTGTCCGGGATTTTCAGGGAGGCGGTGCGCGTCACAAGAGGCTTGAAAATCTTGAGAAGCTCGGCACTCGATCTTTCGGAAAACCCCGTCCCTACCCTGCCCCGGTGCACAAGAACCCCCTCTTCTTCGGAGGCAAGAATCAAGGCCCCGAACGCATTGTGGGAGTCACCCTTCTGCTGGGTGTAGCCGCAAATGACAAACTCTTGGCGCGGACGGCATTTTGATTTCGTCCATTCACCGCGGGATTCCGGAGCATAGCTCCCATCAAGGGGTTTGCTGATGACCCCCTCCAATCCCTGTGCGCATGCCTGTTTGAAGAGATCCGCCCCCATTTCCGCAGGCCACACGCGCGATCTCGTGATCGTGGCGCCCGGAACGTCATCAACGATTTTGGACAACCGTTGCTGACGCTCCCGGAGGGGAAGGCCCCGCAGATTCAAACCGTCGAAGTGAAGGAGATCAAAAGCGATGAATGTGACCGAACCCGCCGCCTTGCGTTTGTCTGGCACTGCTTTCCGCTTGGGATGCCTGCCATACGAATTCCCGAGCGCGGCCTGCAAATCACCGAAGTTGGTATGTCCCTTCTCATCGAACACCACGGCCTCTCCATCCAATATGAAATCCTCCGGAGCCAGAGCAGCAACGTGGCGCACGATGCCCGCGAAACGGTCTGTCCAGTCATGGCCGTTGCGGGTGAAGATCGTGACCTTCCGGTTTTTTTTCACGATGATCAGTCGATAGCCGTCGAATTTCAACTCGTGCACCCACCCGGGTCCGCGGGGGACGGACGCCACCGTGTGTGCGAGTTGGGGCGGAATGAACCCGGGTGTCTCGTTTTCAACCGAGGCTGTCGGCGCGGGATGGGTGGCAGGGTTGAGCTTCATCAGCATCCAGTTCGGCTCCTCCTTCATCCGGGCGAGGATGAATGGAGCCCGCAGGCGCTGCCCTTTCAGATGGAATTTCAACGTGCCCTTCGCGAATTGTTTGCGCCAGCCGGTTTCGAGAGGTTCCCATTCGCCGCTATCCCAGATGGTCATCTTGCCCGCGCCGTAACTCCCTTTCGGAATCTCCCCTTGGAATTTGCCATACTCAACCGGATGGTCCTCCGTGTGCACCGCCAGCCGGCGGACATCAAGTTCTTCGGGGATGCCCTTGGGCACCGCCCAGCTCACCAGCACACCGTCAATTTCAAGACGGATATCGAAATGATGGCCTTTCGCATGGTGCTCCTGGATCACATAGGAGTTACCCGGCTTGCGCGGAATCTCCGGCTCCGGTTCCGGCGTCTTGTTGAAGTCGCGCTTCCTACCATATTCTTCCAAGCGTCCCCTGCTAACGGCCGCTTTCTCCGGCTTCCTGCCGGCACTCTTCGTTCCAGCCACAGTGCCTGCCTTTCTCTTTCTCCCCACCGCCCGCAGTTCGATCCAGGCGGGAGCGTGATCGCTGGCGTGATCCCACCCCCTGACCTCGCGGTCCACCTCAGCCGCCACCAGACGGTCGGAGACGTGAGGGCTGAGAAGCAGGTGATCGAGCCTCAGGCCGGCATCCCTAGCCCAGGCGTTCCGCAGATAATCCCAGAATGTGTAAACGCGCTCGTCGGGATGCAGGTGCCGGATGGAATCGGTCCATCCCTGCTCCAGCAGCCTGGCGTAAGCCGCCCGCACTTCCGGACGGAACAATGCGTCATCCTCCCAGCCCTTCACGCGGTAGAGGTCGAGTTCGGTCGGTATCACATTGAAGTCTCCCGCCAGCACAACCGGGATTTCCTGTGCGAGCAGATCCGATGCATGAGCGAGCAGGCGGTCGAACCACTTGAGCTTGTATTCAAGCTTGGGACCGGGAGCGGGATTTCCATTGGGAAGATAAAGGCAGGCGATGAGGACTCCTTCCACGGCAGCCTCCAGATACCTGCTATGGCTGTCGGACTTGTCCCCCGGCAGGCCGCGCCTGGTTTCAACGGGTTCCATCCCCTTCGCCAATATCGCCACACCGTTCCAACTTTTCTGCCCATGCCAAATCGCTCCGTAGCCGGCATCGTTGATTGCTGCGACCGGAAATTTGGCATCCGGCGCTTTAAGCTCCTGAAGACAGACCACATCCGGCTGCGATTCTTCCAACCACCTCAGAAGAACAGGAAGCCTGCCATTGATGCCGTTCACATTGTAGGTGGCGATTTTCATCGGTGGGTGGTTGCCTACTTTTCTCCGAGAGATGCGTTTAATGCGGTGGGAATCGCCGCGTCTCCATCCACCAGGTCTTCCCACGTCAGCTCGATCCCCTTCCGTCTGCCCTTTTCCGTCAGTTTGAGGCCGCTTTGATCGATGGTCAGCGTGTGAGCCCTGCCTTTCACATCCACCTCGCGCTTCAGCACTTTATCCAGTTTCGTGGCCATAGGTGGCACAGTTAAGCTAAAAACCTGAGGTGTGCGAATTTCTTCTGCCGCCGAACCCCGGCATGCGACTTTCCGCACCCGTCACTTGCGGAACGCACGTGCGCAAAGTCTTTGGAGCATGAGCCCGCACTTTCCGAACAACTTCAACTTCGGCACTCCACATGCAAGGGAACTGTCATGCAACGCACTCCCGATGGTCCTGCTCCCCTTTCGCCACCCACCGCTGGCGGACTCGTCAGCGTGCGCGGCGCCCGGGAGCACAATCTGAAAAACGTCAGTCTGGAAATTCCTCGGGATGCCCTTGTGGTATTCACCGGCGTCTCGGGATCCGGGAAATCATCGCTCGCCTTCGGCACACTGTATGCCGAGGCCCAGCGGCGCTATTTGGAATCCGTCGCCCCCTATGCGAGACGGTTGTTCCATCAAATCGGCATCCCGGACGTGGATGCCATCGACGGCCTGCCACCCGCCGTCGCACTCCAACAGCAGCGGGGTTCTCCGACCACCCGTTCCTCTGTCGGCAGCGTGACGACCCTCTCCAATCTCCTCCGCATGCTCTACTCGCGCGCCGGTGACTATCCTTCCAAACAACCGCTGCTCTATGCCGAATCCTTTTCCCCAAACACCCCGGAAGGCGCGTGCCCGCGCTGCCACGGCCTTGGTCGGGTTTACGAGGTCACCGAACAATCATTGGTCCCCGATGATTCGCTGACCATCCGCGAACGAGCCATCGCCGCCTGGCCGCCCGCATGGCATGGTCAGAATCTCCGCGACATCGTCACCACCCTCGGTCACGACGTGGACGTCCCATGGCGCGAGCTTCCGAAAAAGCTACGTGATTGGCTGCTGTTCACCAACGAGCAGCCCGTGGTCCCGGTCTATCCCCGGCTTGATCGCGAGCAGGTTCGTCAGGCCATCGCCCGCAAGCTGCCGCCCGACTACATGGGTACCTTCACCGGAGCGAAACGCTACGTCCTCGAGACCTTCGCCAAAACCGAAAGCGCCTCCATGAAAAAGCGCGTGGCGAAATACATGGTCAGCAGCCATTGCCCGGAGTGCCACGGCAAGCGCCTCAATGCAGCCGCGCTCTCCGTCACCTTTGCCGGATTGGACATCTCAGCCATTTCCGCACTGCCGCTGAAGAGCCTCGCCAACATAATAGCCCCCTACACCCAGGCCCACCACGCCTCTCTGCTCCAGCTCGCCACGGGGCATCCGGAAAAAGCCATCGTCACCCAGCGCATCGCAGAGGACCTTGCCGCAAGACTGGAGGTGCTGCTCGAGCTCGGCCTCGGCTACCTCACGCTTGACCGCGGCACGCCCACTCTTTCACCCGGTGAACTCCAACGGCTCCGGCTCGCCACCCAGGTTCGTTCAAATCTCTTCGGCGTGGTCTATGTTCTGGACGAGCCGTCCGCCGGACTCCACCCCGCCGATACGGAAGCCCTGCTCGTCACCCTCCAACGGCTCAAGCAAGCCGGAAATTCCCTGTTCGTCGTCGAGCACGACCCCGACGTCGTCCGGCGCGCCGACTGGATCGTCGACGTCGGCCCCGGCGCGGGCGAGAAAGGCGGGGAGATTCTTTATAGCGGTCCCCTCACCGGCTTGGAAAAAATCAAGGCATCGCAAACCAGCCGTCACCTTTTCAAAAAGTCCGGCACCCATCCGCCGCGCACACCCCGCGCCCCGAACCAATGGCTGCGCCTCAGCGGCGTGACTTGCAACAACCTGACAGACCTCCACGCAGCATTCCCCCTCGGTCTCTTCACCACCGTCACCGGCATCTCCGGCTCCGGGAAATCCAGCCTCGTCAGCCACGCCCTCGTCAAACTGGTCGCGGCCGGTCTTGGCCATCAAGCTCCGCCCGCCGAAGACAACGGGGAGGAACTCGACCGCGCCGAAGCCGCACCCTGTACAGGAGAAATCATCTCCGGTATGGAAACCATCAAGCGCCTCGTCCAAGTGGATCAGAAATCCATCGGCCGCACCCCGCGCTCGAACCTCGCCACCTACACAGGCCTCTTCGATCCGATCCGCAAGGCCTTCGCCGCAACCCCAGCCGCCCGCAAGCGCCGCTATGACGCGGGGCGCTTCTCCTTCAATGTCGCTAAGGGACGCTGCCAAAACTGCCAAGGCGAGGGTTGGGTTTTCGTCGAGTTGCTGTTCCTCCCCGGGGTCTACGCTCCCTGCACCGTCTGCCAGGGCACCCGCTACAATTCCCAGACTTTGGAAATTCTCTACCACGGAAAAAACATCGCCGAAGTCCTCAACCTCACCGTCGATGCCGCCGCCGAATTCTTCTCCGGAGAACCCACCATCTCCCGTCCTTTGGCCATCCTCCAAAAAGTCGGTCTCGGCTACCTGCGTCTCGGACAGCCCGCCACCGAACTCTCGGGCGGAGAAGCCCAACGCATCAAGCTCGCCACCGAGTTGCAACGGAACGCGCGCGGCCATACCCTCTACGTCCTCGACGAACCCACCACCGGTCTTCATCCCTCCGATGTCGAGACCCTCATGGAACTCCTCCAAGGTCTCGTCACGGCCGGCCACACTGTCATTACCGTCGAACACGACATGCAGGTCGCCGCAGCTAGCGACTGGGTCATCGACATCGGTCCAGGTGCGGGGGATGAGGGCGGTGAGATTGTGGCTGCCGGGACGCCGGAAGAAGTAGCAAAAGCATCATCCAGCCGAACCGCAGGCTATCTGAGAAAAACGATGATGCCTTGATTCTCGCTGTGCGGCGCTGGCCGACCCGTCTTCACGCGGATTGGACTGATGCGGAAAAAGCCTCCTCGGCCTGATGCATGTCCACCAATGAGATGGCGAAGGCGAGCGTGGATTCCGCCCCTTGGTTGGAGTTGACCCGATCCGGATGCAGACCGTCACAACAGCCACCGGTCCGGGGATCATACAGCGGAAGTCCCAGATCGTTGCGTCCCAGAAACCACTCGAACGCGCGCTTGGCTTCCTTTTTCCAGGATGTAAGGGAAGTGGCCGCAGCCGCGGCGAGGGAGGCGGAAACCATGGCTTGGGCTTCGATCGGTTGCTGGTCGAAATCCGCGCGGATGCCGTCCCTCTGGTAAAACCCGTTGCTGCCGACAGGACGGAAATGTCCGGACGATGTTGTTTGAATCGACGCCAGCCATTTCAAAGCCTTCAGTCCTATCTCCAAAGCTTCGGGGTCGGGGATCGCATGCCCGGCAAGAATGAGCGCTTCAGGCAGTCTCGCATTGTCGTAGGAAAGGGATTGTTCGAACCAAGGCCAGTCATCATCTGCGGATTGGTTCCATATCTCAACCAGTTTTGAGACGAGCAAGGATCTCATCTCATTTGACTGACCATGACCGGGAAATGTCCTGAGATATTCGCTGATCCCCAGCAATCCCGCCGCCCAGGCGCGGGGCGAGGTGAATCCTTCCAGCACACCAAGAGACCGTTCATACAACTCGATTGAGAGCAGCCGGTGACCGTCGTTACGCGACCGTGCGGCACAGGTCCCAAGCGCCCAGACCGCGCGGCCGTGGCTGTCCTCGCTCCCATATTCCTCAAGCCATCTCCGGTCATGAGCCATGAAATTGCGGAAGCGGCCGGTGTCCCGGTTGATCGCCGCGGCCATAAAAGCAAGGTAGGTGCTGAGAAGCGCGTCCAGGTTGGCGTGCGAAGCGCGACCGCCGTGTTCATCGCTCCGGCAGCACAGGATCAGGGCCCGTGCGTTGTCGTCGGTGCAATAACCTTCGTTGTAATTGGGAACGTTGTAGCAGGCATGTTGAAAAATCCCTGTTCCATCCGTCATTCGGAAAAGATGATCCATGCGCAGCTCAGGAAGATCGTAACGGCTTGCAAGTGTCCAGCCGGCGAATGCCGAGCGCGACACCCTTCTCTGGTCGGCCTTGGCGTGATTGAAGGATTGGAGGTAGCTTGCCGCGACGTTCGGCCACGTCATGGCGCGTGCCTGCTCATAGGCTCGAGTCCTCATCGCGCCCATGCGTTCAGGGTCGTCGAGCAACTGAAGCACCCCGTCTGCGATCGATTCCGAATCCCGTGCCTTCACCAGGACGCCGGTTTCAGGGGTGATGAGTTCCTGAGCGTGCCAGTATGGCGTGGAAACCACCGCCCGTCCCGCACCGAATGCCTGAGCGAGCGTGCCGGAGGTGATCTGCGCCTCGTTCGGGTAAGGGGTGAGATAGATGTCCGCCGCAGAGATGAATTCCTTGAGATCATCCGCGGAAACAAACCGGTTGTGGAAAATGACATGTTCCTTCACACCGTAATCTTCAGCAAGGCGCTCAAGGCCGAGCCGGTAGCTTTCGCCCTCCCTCGCGACGAGATGGGGATGTGTTGCTCCGAGCACGACATACACGACCTCCGGGTGACGTGCCACAATCGAGGGCAGGGCACGGATCGCGTATTCGATTCCCTTTCCCGGGCCGAGCAGGCCGAAGGTCAGTATCACGAATCGGCCTCCCACCCCGAACTGCTCCTTGTAAACGTCGGCATCGACCAAAGGAACATCGGGAATCCCGTGCGGGATAACATCGATTTTACCGTTGTCGACCCCATAAACCTCACGCAGGATGGAAGCGCCTTTCTGCGCCATCACGACCAGGCGGTCGCTCCGCCGAATGAGTTCGTCCATGACCTTGCGCTGGGGTATATCCGGAGTGGTGAGGATCGTGTGCAGGGTTGTCACGACCGGCATCTTGACTTCCCGGAGGAGACCCAGAAGATAGCTGCCCGCCGGTCCTCCGAAGATTCCGAATTCATGCTGGATCGACAGCACATCCACATTGTTGAAATTGAGATAATCCGCGGCCCTCCGGTAAGATCCGGGATCCCGTTCCTCCAGTTCGAAGCGGACGGACTTGGGATAGACGTAGCGTTGCTGATGATCATTGATAGCGGCAACCATGCAGTCCGTGGATGGTGAGGCCGCGGCGACCGCTTCGTGAAGGTCGCTGGTAAATGTGGCGATGCCACAACGCCGAGGGGTGTGGCCACCCAGGAATGCGATTCGTTTCAGTTCAGGGTACATGGTTTGGAACGGTTGGATTGGCTGAGGAATCGTGATCCGCCATGGCTTGCGCTTCCACGGCATAGGCCAGCGAGGTGATTCCATTGGATTCGGTCACGAGGCGCTGGTGGGAAGGCGACCGAACGGCGTTGATCTGATCCGACAAAAGCTCGCGCAGCATTTTTCCATAGAGCTCTTCCTTGGTCACGGGTGGCTTGCAGGTGAGGATGGCATGCACATCGACTGTCCGGGAGAGGTGTCGGCTGGAAACCTTTCGTAGTTCGCCCTCATATTCGTCGACGATTCGGACCTCGCAGCCAGGAACCAATGCGATAAGTTCGTCAAGTTCAGCTCGGGTGAGGAAAACGTCCGCCTCCAAGTAGGTGGGCACCCATCCAGTCATCCGAATCACGCCCTTTTCAAAAACGAGCTCCCAGTCCTGGCGATCCTGTCTCAGCATCTGGTGAAAGCCGTGGTAGAAGGTTCCGAGGGTCATGTCACCGTATCGGGCGGCACAATGCACCTGATCCACGATATCGGTCCCCGGACGCAGCACCTGCCCGGCGGAAACCACACGACCCGGGCCGAACCACCATTCGAACAGATCGAAAAAGTGGACCCCGTGCTCAATGAAGATCCCCCCGCTCCGGCCCGGATCCCAGAACCAGTGCGAAGGTGGCAGCACCTCGTCCTGGGCAAGATTGATCAACGATGCGAAAATGGCCTTCCCCAACACTTCACCGGCGGCCAGCGAACGCACCACTTGATTGAGCGGATTATACCGCATGATGAGGTTCACCGCGAGAACGAGCCCCTTGTTCCGGGCGAGTTCGATCAAATCCGCAGCTTCTTCGACATTCAAAGTCAGCGGCTTTTCACACAGCACATGTTTTCCGGCGGAGAGAGCGGCAAAGGCCAATCCGTAATGGGTGCCCGGTGGTGTCGCGAGGTGGATGAGATCGATGTCGGGTCTGGCGATCAGTTCCTCCGCGCTGCCGGCTTGCTCCAGATCGAAATCGTTCGCCACCTGTTCTGCCAATGAGGACGAGACATCCGTGACGGCCACAAGTTCCACGTCTTCAAGGGACCGATATTGACCGAGGCAGAATCGGCCGAATCCTCCGCAGCCCACGAGTCCGTATCGAAGGGATTCACTCATGTCATTTCGTGGGTTTGAAGGTGGATTTTGGAATGCGCGTCAGCCTGCAGGCCAGGTCATTCTCTCCGGAGGCGATCAGATACTCGTGCTCCAGTTCCACGATGCCCGTGGAGAAAACCACGTCTGTAAGGTAGGGATTGGGTATGTCGGAAGTGAGCTCCGAACGGCTTTCGAGCAACGGAGCGTCATCATGAACCTCCAGAAGAACCGAGGGATCCTCTGGATCCAGCAACGCCCAGAATGTCCGGTAGATTCCTACCGTCCCCCCTTCTTCCACCCCGTGATACACCATCAGCCATCCCCTGTCGGTCAAGATCGGGGGCGTGCCCCCGCCCACCTTGACAGCAGAAGCCGAGAGTTTCCTGGGGCGAATGAATGGCTTGTCCGCAGGCTTCCAATGGAGGGCGTCGGGAGAGGATGCGAGGTTGATCGACGGGCCTGGAGCATGGGGACTCCTGGAGGGATAGGCGAAATACAGCTCGCCCATCGGTCGGGTCAGCGCGTGGAATTTACCGGCGGATTTCCCTTCAAAGATCACCATATCCTTGTTCTGGTGATCCAAGATGATTCCTCTCATCGAGTAGTTGATTCCGTCGATTGAGGTGTAGAGGACCGTCGAGTGCCTCTCAGCGCTGACCGAGCAGGTGGTCATGTAATAGGTGCCGTCCACGCGCGAGATCCGCGGATCCTCAATCCCGTATTCCTGAAACCCGGCTTGAGGCTGGATGACCTTGTCATAGTGAACCCGCTCGATCCGCTCTCCCCCGCTGGACAGTTCCACGGGCAGTAGCCAGGAAAGGGAGGTCAGCGCCATGACCTTTGAAGGACCTTCGAGAAAATGAAATTTTCTCGGATCGGAGGCATCAACACTTTCCAACGGGTATTCATCCGTCACGTAGCCGAGATCCTCGTCCCACCGCAGGGCTCGCACATTATTTTCCTTGATGGGGTGAGCCAGAGCTTCCGCGATACGGACCATCATCAAAAGATTCCCTGACGGGAGGACGGTCAGGCCGGGATTGAACGCCCCGAGGACGAACGTCGCCTCGAGAAGAGAACCACGCAGCGGCGAGAGCCGCAGGTCGACGTCACCGGGAGCGAAGATGATCCGGTCATTTTCGTACACAGTGCTCATATCAGCTGGAGATGAGGCCGGAGTTGGAGAGAGATGATGTCACAGGTGGGGGGCTGGCTCAGCATGTAATGAATCGCACGGGCCACATCTTCGGGTGGCATCATTCTCAGCTGGGCGATCATCTCCTTTTGCTGTTCAGCGGTCTCATCCACCATTGCGGAACTGATCGTTCCAGGCTCGATCAGGCTCACGCGGATACGCAGCGGATTGGCCTCTTTCCGTAGCGAATTCGCGAAGCCCCGGATTCCCGCCTTGGCTGCCGTATATACCGCCGCGTTCTCGTCGAAGACATGGGCGCTCATCGAGCCCGTCATCACGATGTGCCCGCCATTGCCGGTCATCCTCCGGATGGCCTCAAGCGAGCACTCGATGTAGGAAATGAGATTCACGGAGATGACGTCGCGGCATTCCGCATGGCTCATCGAAGCCAGTGCGCCGTGTGAGGCGACGCCAGCATTCAGAATCGCGAAATCCAGCCCTCCCAGCCATTCGTCCGCAGCCTTGAACAGCCGCTCGATTCCCTCGGTGGAACCCACATCCGTATCGATTCCCCCGATCCGTCCTTCCTCCGAACAGGCGATCGCATCGCGTAAATCCGTCCGATCTCTTCCACAAATGAAAACCCTGCAACCTGCCTCGGCCAGAAGTCTAGCAGTCGCCCGCCCCACGCCAGTAGTACCACCTGTGATCAACACTCGTTTTCCTTCCATCGGTGTGAGGCTGAGGAGATCGGGCGCATCGGCGGGGTTGGAACTGAAGGAAAGTTGCATGAAGTCGACGCTGCCCTTTGCTGGCTTCATGCCAAACTGGATGGGAACCACTAGGGCCTCAAAAAGCTGGTGGGTCCCAAGTGGAACAATCTTTGGACGAGATTTGCACAGCCTTCCCACCGGACGGAACAAGCGAGCGAAATGCAATATTCCATTGCAGTCCGCAACAGACTCCTTGCGGCAGAATCCGTTGGCGAAATTTCCAGCTGGATATAGATTCGCGGAATCCCAGGTCGCATCATCGCCCCTGACACGAACTTAACCAACAGACACGGAAGCCCATGAGCACAGTCAAGGTCCACCGCCACAGCATCACACTCCAGCCAGAAAGCGAAAGGGTCATCATCCGCCCGTTCATCCCCGCCGATACGGAAAAACTCCAGGCGATCCTCCGCCGGACCCTGGATCTGGACGAGGAGTCGATCGCCAAACAACTCCAGGCGGTGCGGCACGAGTTCGAATTGAGGCACTATGACATTGAGTCCCTCCTGCTGTATCACTTTGACAAAATCCAGCCCTACCTGGCGCCCGATGTCGAACTCACGCTCAATCGCCGCCTCTTCCTGGGAGCCACGTTTTCCGGCGAATACGCGCTCGAATCCGCGGCACTGTTCAATCCGTCGATAGTGCCTCACCCGGATCAAACGGACCTGCCAGAAGGGGCTCTTCGTTTCGTCATGAGCTTGCGCGCGACTGGTGAGGGCCACATTTCATCGATCGAGTTCCGCTCGGGTGTGATCGGGGCGGATGGGGACATTTCGATGGATCCGATCTCAAGATATGTGGCGATGCCCGGAGTGGTCATGAACCCGACCTATCGGAAGCAGACATTCATTTTGAAATTTCAGGAAATGGGCTTTCAAAATGAATGCGCCGACTCTGTCATGTCAGGACTGGCCGACGAGTTCAGTCGCGGAGAACTGGACCAGAGTCTCCAGGCGGTGGCACATGCGGACCATCCTTTCAGTCACGAATACAACCGGACTCTCGACTGTATCCGCTGGCTCGCCGACTCCAATTACGAACTCCAATTTTCTCCGAAGCTGGGCATCAACGAACGCATCATCTTCCCGGTTTCCGCCAACGAGAGCAACGGTATTGAGGACGCGCGATTCGTCAGGTTCACCGAAGAAGGTCGGCCAGCCATGTACTACGCGACCTACACCGCATATAACGGCAAGGCCATCCTGCCGCAGCTGATCGAGACGGCCGACTTTTCGCGGTTCCGTGTACTCACGCTCAACGGCAACGCGGTACAAAACAAGGGCATGGCCTTGTTTCCCCGCAAGGTCGGAGGGCGGTATGCCATGCTTTCCCGACAAGATGACGAGAATCTGCTGATCATGTTTTCGGACAACCTCCATTTCTGGAGTGATCCCGAAATATTGATGAGACCTGCGGAAGTTTGGGAATCGATTAAAATCGGCAACTGCGGATCACCGATAGAAACCCCCGAAGGCTGGCTGGTCATCACTCACGGCGTGGGTCCGATGAGGAAATACTGTATCGGAGCCGCCCTGTTGGACCTTGAGGATCCGACAAAGGTGATCGGCCGCCTCCGTGAACCTCTGATCTCGCCTGTGGGAGTTGAACGCGAGGGATATGTCCCCAATGTCGTCTACAGCTGCGGTTCACTCCTGCACGGCAAAACGGTTATCCTGCCATACGCGATGAGTGACAAATATACCGCCTTCGCCAGCATCGATCTCAAGGAGTTACTGGCAGCCATGAATTCGTGATCCGATCACGGAGGCTTTTTGCGATTTTGTCCAACTCGCGTTTGGTCACCTGAAGGTGATCGGCCATGCCCCGTCCGCACAACCATTGCTCGATGCCGCTTCTGTCGTGGCTGACGACGGCGTCCTGCCCATCAAGGATCGCAAAACCTTGGGAGCCTACATTGCAACAGCAAGAAAAAGCCGCCGATGGGAGCGCGAGCCACAGCTTCGGAGCATTGGCTGAATCAGGCACAAGAATAAATCAGCTGTCCGCCCATGGATAATCCATGGACGGACAGCTTGTAGCCCTTAGATTCGCCGGACGAATAGCAATCGACGCAATGGACTCAAAGCGCTATTGCAGTTACAAAATGCTATACCACTCAGGGCTCATGACTTCATTTCTTTCTCACCCAGACAAACTCTTCTCCCTCATTGAGGGACACCTTTTGAATGTCCCATAGGTCAATCGGATAGGGTGAGCCAAATACTGCCACGGAAGACGCTTTCACTCCTTCGCCCACCGCGCATTCTTCGAATGTTTCACGGATACTCATAACTGTAATGGAGGCGCGGATTGGCTCCAGGTCAATAGTTCTTTTGCTGGGAAGAACTCTTTGAAAAACGATATATAAACCCTCGGTGCCGCTCCCCGGCCACACCCGCAAAACCCGCCGGCAGATCATGACAAGGGAGACATGCGGGGGATGATCGTTTCATTGAAATGGCGACTGATGTCACCCATTGAGACTCTGTTAGTACACATCATTCGAGTCTCCTTTTCCGGTCCACTTCAATGGAAGTCATGGGATGTGGCAGCATGTCTCCGGTCATGCCTTCCAAGGGCGTGATGCCGGTCACATACACCGTCGGCTGATCCCCTTCGGACCGCTGGAGCCTGCCTTCCGCGCAGAGGAAGGACTCGCTGGTGATCACGAGCCGGAAGGCGTGGAACGTCTCTTTCTTCACGAAGAGGTTCGCGATTCCCGTCTCGTCCTCCAGCGAGATGAAGCAGTGCCCTTTCGCCGTGCCGGGCCGCTGGCGGCAGATCACCATGCCCGCCACCCGGATGGGGAAGCCGGAGGGAAGGTTGGTCAGATCCTTCGCCCGTTGGTATTGCCGTGTACCCATCCGTTCCCTCCACAGCCGCATGGGGTGGGGCCCGATGGAGGCTCCCTGCGTGGCGAAGTCGGCGGAGAGGCGTTCCGCCATTTCCATCGGAGGCATGATGCCGTGATCGCCTTGTCCGGTCCGGCCGCCTTCTGTAGATCACCGATCGCCAGCATCAACGCCAGTTTCGCATTGGCACGGGCGATGGCCATCGCATCCCCCTGCCCTGTCGACCTGAGCGAGATGCTGGAAAGCGACAGCAATCCTACTGCGGTGACCGTCAGCAGGATCATCATGGTCAAAGTGACGATGAGGGCGAAGCCTCGTGGGGGGATATTCCGGGATATTCGTTTCATTTTAGCAGTCAGAGATGGACGGACTGGCTTCCGTCGATGGGCGGGATTTATCTTATGGCAATAGCTCCACGGGTTGATGCGTGGTTTGGCGGGATTCGATTCAAGTGAGGATGTTCGGCGGTTCGGAAAGACTTTCCCAAAGTCGCACTTGCGGGAAAATCGGTGGGTTTTCAGGCAGTTCCGGCGGCACAGGAATCAAACCTTCCCGCGTTTATACCCCTGCCCCGCCAAACTTACTACCTGTCTAAGTGTAGAGAAATTGAGGAGGGGATTTGCCGAGTCTTGCCTCCATGACGGGGTTCGGACGTTTGACTCCTAGGCCGCTCAAGAAGGAGAAGTCAGCCCGGCGTGATGCGCCGTTCCGAGCCCCGATCCGTGATGCAGTCGGATTGATTTCTACTCCGTGGCGGATATGTTATTAACTCTTCGCGAGTTGCAAATTTCGTTAGAGCACGGCATGAGGAGAAGTTCATTGTCCACGGAGGCAGCCTTAACCGATACGGCGGCACGCGACGAGGCGGCGGACCTCATCATCGATTCTAGTCAGTGACACGAAGCTTGGCTGGTAGATTATAAAGATGCGGCTATGTTCGCACGCGTCGCAACCCTATCCGATTTGAAACCAAACCTCTTCTCACTGGCTACCAACGAACTCAGTCAAGACGCGTTTATCGCATGGCTGCTTCAATGGGCTGCTCCGGAAAACTTGTCCGAGAATCCGGGGCTCAATGCCGTCGCCGTGGCGTTTGTGAACCGATTGATCTGGTTACAGGGAACCGCTCCTACACAACTCACCCGAGTAAAGGCTGGAAGGCAATGGTCTAACATTGACATCTGGGCCGAGGTCAACGACTCCCACCTGATTGTCATCGAAGATAAGATTGGATCAGGGCAGCATTCGGACCAACTCGCCCGGTATCGGAAAACCGGCGTGGACTGGTGCAAGGAGCACCGCTGCGAATTGATCTGTGTCTATCTCAAGACGCAGAGCGACTCAGCCTCAAACCTGAAGCGAGTGACTGAGCAGGGCTTCGCGGTGTTCAGCCGTCTTGAATTCCTCGATCTTTTAAATGCTCACGAAGTGACCAGTGACATCTACAATGATTTCCGGGACCGCCTGCGTCAGATAGAGAGCCGCGAAGCGCGATTCATCGACAATAAGATCGGCACCTGGACGGCAGAAGACTGGAAAGGCCTTTATCAGCGAATCGAGCAGACGCGCGGCCTCGTGAACTGGGGCTATGTTCCGAATCCATCAGGCGGGTTCTGGAACGCCGTTCTGAATTGGTATGACTTCGAAGGCTATTGCCCATACATGCAGATCGAGCAGGGAAACCTCTGCTTCAAAGTTGGCGAAGTTTACGACGACCGCCGCGAGGTCCGGGATCGCTTCCACCGCCTATTGATGAACTCCTCCACTCCGGAATCGGGTCTTCAGCGGCCCGGACGATTCGGAAATGGCACCTACATGACGGTGGCGGTCGTACCTCGGGAAGTTTGGCTAGGGAAGGACGATGACCTATTGGATTTTGACAGCCTTGTCACCCGGTTGAACGCCTATCAGTCTTGGCTTGTGGGAGTGCTCGCCAGCGCGCAGCCGGTTCCAGCGAACGCGAATTAATTGCCTCGCTCCTATGAAAATCACCCCGCAGCCTACCAACTCGGCAGCCAGGTTCAGGCCGGAGAGAAACGCCCGAAGGATCCAAGGCGGCGTTAGTGGAAATCGAACTAAACCGTAACGGCTCTTCCGATCTCAAATCCCGACGCCGGAGTTGCATCCCCCAGCGTGATGGCACCAAGTAAAAGGCTCCACCGCAACTACTATAGCAAACGGCATCACGTGAAGAATTTCTTCCAACGCATCAAGCGGCAGCGCGGGGTGGTGACACGTTACAACAAGCTCGCAAAGGTTTTATTCAACGTCAATTTTTGTCCTCAAACTTGGACTGGCTGCGCTCTTGAGAAGTTTCCAAATACGTCCTAGGAATCATTTGGTGAGGAACAGACATTCTTTGGCAATCGCCACTTGGAGGCGGATTACAGAGCTGCCAGCTTTCAAAAAAGCATCCCCTTTACCCGTAAGCGCCTCAGCTCCGGCTTCTCCCATGATGACTTGACTCTCGATGCCGCTGCGGACACGCAAGGCGAGCTGCGCAGGAAGGTTGGATCGAAGGTTCGTGCTGATGACTTCCGCCTTCGGGTTCTGGGTTGCTATGATTACATGGATCCCAGCAGCTCTCGCCTTTTGCGCCAGACGTCGTAGATGGGCCTCGATTTCTTCTTTGGCTTGCTTTTCAGACGTCAGGTCCGCGTATTCGTCGAGAACAATCAGCTTCCACGGCATCCGCTTCTCGGCCGGCACCATCGCGTTGTATTCCGTGATGCTGCGCACCCGACGATCCCTAAAACACCGGTAGCGGGCTTGCATATTTTCGACCGCTTCCGTCAGCATCGCAATCGCTTCGGAGTCTTCATAACCAATCTCTCCGTCCAAATGCGGGGCGTTCTCAAAGTGGAATAACTCAGTCGACTTTGGGTCGATTAGAGCGAGGCGGAGTTCGTCCGGAGTGTAGTGGCCCACCAACCCACAGAGAATCGTATTGAGAGCCTCGGATTTGCCACTGCCCGTAGTTCCACCGATAAGCAAGTGCGGCGAATCCGATGACGAAAAGTTAATGCCAATCGGATTTCCGATGCGGTCGACGCCAAGCAGAGCCTCAAGGCTTCCCTCCGGCCGTCGCCAGTCCTTCCAGATTTGCCCAGCGGAGATGAAGTATCGATCTTCATCTCGCTTAGGCACGTCCAACAGGCAGTAGCCGAGATGATTGCTAAACCTGATACTTTGTGACTCCTCAAGTTCCAGAGCCAACTTCATGGCGTCGGCCCTAGCATTCAATTTGCTCGGATCCACCCCGAGGCCTGGCTTCAGGCGATAGAGCACCGAAGCCGGGCCTTCCTCGAAGCGGGGCGCATCGCTAGGTGGGCGGACGTCCACATTAAATGTTCCGAATGTGTCGAGCATCCTTTGGTAGCGAGATTCCAGCGTTTTAGCGTCGAGTTTCCCCTTGCCTACAACGGATTGCTCTTGCTCGTCGGTTGTCTTGACGATTTGCCTAACAGAACCGCCGCCCATCGGTGCCGGAACATCCGGCTGAGGCTGTCCGCCAGAGTTGGCTAAGGTCTCTATTCCTCCAATTTCGGGGGACTCAGGCAGCAAACTGGCAGGGAACAATTCGGCGGGAGTTCTTTCAACCAAGCGGACTACATCATTCCTGAAGGACCGCACGACGGACAGCCGAGAATCCCCTCTTGGTTCGATGACGACGCTTCCGTCGATATCGTGCCTGCACAGAGAATAGAGCCCTTGCACCACCCCGGTTTTGAAGATCCCTCTGCGGAACCGATCCCTCATTTCACCTGGAAGTTTTATGCGCTCCCCGTCGATGGTTGAGCTTGTCGCTCCATAAAGCGTCCGGGCTTCAGGAGCGACGGCTTCCATCGCGGAAGCGAGCTGCTCCCGCCAGAATTCGGCGTCCAAGGGTTGAGTTTCGTCCTCTGGCTTGGAAAGCGCGTCTTGAATGAGGTCCAAGGTCGCGAGGACTTGATCCTCTCCGTGCGGGTCGTAAGCTTGCCGGAGTTTTCCTTCCACCGCAAGGACATCCACGAACAACTCGGCCCCTTCCTGCCGAAGAGTCAGCCGCAACAGGTCGGCTCGGATTGCGATCGAGCCTTGGAACCAGTCTGGGTGGTCGTCCAGTGAGATCCATACCACCACGCCATTCGCCGGCTCCGAAGGGAAATGTGCTCCGGCGATGTGCCTTGCGATGGTGAGGCCGACAATCTCTTCGGTCACACGGGAAATACCCATCGCTTTGAGCGCGAGCCGCGGTGCAATGAGTCGTGTCTCGTCGTAAATTCTCGCTGCCAAAGACTCGAGATGTTTTCCGTCTGTTGAACCCTCTGCGGCGCCCTCGACGATTCTGCCCAATTTGCTTTTGAGTCGCTTGATCACGAACTGCCGCCCTTGTTGCGAGGAGACTATGAGGGTATAGAGTCCGCTGGATCCAACGTTCTCCCGGACGGTCAGGATGTCGGGGCGCGGCTCGAGATTTTCGATTTGCTCCCTGGAAATGTATTTCTCCAAGGTGACCACCCAATGGGAGATCTTGTGCACTTCGGCGAAAATTCGAGCCATCCGCTCGAAGTTGATCTTCATTTCGACGAAATCCTGGTTCTCAGGTTGAGCCGGAGCAACTGGACGGGCGCGATGCTGACGCACCACGATGGTTGACCACGCGTTCAGGGCGGGATCTGTTTGTGACGGCCGCATAGAGACCGAAATAGCTCCTCCGTTGCGGCCTCCATACACATGTGTAGGACTGTCGAGCAATGGATCGAAGCAGCCATTGATTGCGTTTGGGGGTTCGGTATTCTGCTGAATATCGACCTGGTCTTGAAGGAACTTCGGGACAATCGCGATGTCGCACACCACACCTTCGAAAAGTTCCTCCGGACTCCGCGAGGGATCCAAGTGGATGAAGCCAAGGCCGATTGACGGGAAGAGGCGGTGGCCATTGCTAAGCCGGTTGTCGGTTGGAACTTGCTCGATCGTTTGACTCACTAAATCCCAAAGCTCTCTAGGAGCCATCACGGTCACATCAATGACGACATTTGCGCCGGACCCTTTCCTGATTTGTTGGACCAGTTCGCCAGGTAACTTCGCACCCGATGGAAGGACGACAAGAATGGAAAGACCATCCTTCTTGTAGGGATGGGCCTCGATGTATGCATGAACCTGTGCCGCGATTTCAGCTGTGCACGTGGGTTCCAGTGCTCCAGTCTCTGCAGAGACACGACCTTCCTCCAGCGGCGAGAACTCCTCGGACATCCCGAGAGCGCCGGTTGCAAAAACGATTTCTCCCGCGCGATTGCAATGCACCGCAGGTTGCTGTTGTGGGGACAGGTCAGCAATCCATTGGAGATATTTTTGGTTGTTCTGACGGTTCAGCGGAAGATCTCCGACGAGTGATCGGGTCAGAACCTCGGCGGATTTCTCCAAGTAGCGGCTGAACCACCGCAGCCTGAAAGGGTGGCTCGGGAGCATGAGGATCGACCCGCCACCCTCTATATCAACACAATCCTGATGCTGAAGGGAAATGAGATCGGAATCGCGTTTGCCGTCGGGAATATGGGTCTCCCTTGCTTCCATGAGAAGAGAACTCCAAGTGTCAAAATAGTTATCGATTAACGTTACCGAGATCCCGTCGACGGCGGCCTTCTCCATGAATGCGGTCCTACATTGGAAAATTCGATCTAAGACTGAGCCGCTTGTTGGAGGTTCAGGAGTGTCCGAGGCAGCCGAGTCGAAGCGAATGGAGCGATCAACCACATTGGAGATCCAATCGTCCAGCGAACTGTCGTCAGGCAATCGCAGCTGCTTGTCGGCTGCGGGAGTATCCTTCGCAACGAGGCCCAGCCAAAGCAGGATGACTCGCTCTTTTGACTCAGGTTCCCATTCGTAGCCGGATTCGATTTCAAGCACCTTGTTATTGGTTACCGACTCGAGAGAGAATTCGAACGGAAGGGCGTTCCATTCGGGTTCCCTTGGGCCAGATTCTTCATCTTGCACATCATCATTCGTGATCAGCGGCGGGGGCGGGGTGCTGTCGAGAAGCCTCTCATCGATAATCAGCGTGATACTGTTGGCATCATCCTCCGATGAACACGCGACTTCCCTAAGTGTCTCGCCATAGAGGAATGCAAAAAGTCCGAGCATGGGGTTCTTACCCCCGTCTTGGATGATCGGTCGGATTCGGAGTCTAAGATCGTCGGTCTTATTGCTGATGCGGGTGCGAAGAGATGCGGCGATCTCTGCAAACTTGATCAGCGGGTTGGAAAATCTTTCCGGATTTGGATTGGCAAGTTTCTCAACCATTCGGAGCGTTTGCTTCGAGAGCAGGTCTCGAAGCGGCCGAAGTTCACGAGTCTCGTCGGGTTCAGCTTCAAGGAAACGTTGGGCTTCTTCTTGGGAGCGCCGACTAAGCCCGCCGGAAATGGACAGATCATCATATTCGCGCCCTCGCTCAGGTGCGTGACTGTCAATCTCCCCACGAATGCGGTCACCGAGCGGTAAGCCTTTGACATCTTTGCCAAAGAGCTGTTCAAAGATATGGTATTCGATCTCAACCCGGTTTTCGTGGTCCGGTGCGCAACAATAACGTGTGCACTTCGACCTCCACAAGTCGTTCTCGGATGCGGAGAAATCGCCATCATTAAAAGGACGAAACGTGGTTCTCTCGATTTGTTCGATCAGTTTATCGGTATCAAGGTCCGAACTACGGCTGCTGGCCAGTTCGGCATGCAACGCATTCTGGCCAAGCCTCCGTGCCATTCTGGTCGGACTCGGGTTAGAATTCCCTCGCCAATGTTCGTCGGGAAACAGGTTCAGCGCAGGAAGATGACGACCGACTAGTCGGTCTGTTTCCTCCGGCGAGAACACTCCAATAGTCGCTTGGCGTTCACGCAATACCGCGAGAGCGAATGAGATAAAGCGTCGCGCGGAAATGGAAATCTGGTCGGGGTGGAGTGACTTGAGGACCTCGCAGATCCGTTTCCCCAGCAGTAGTGGAAAATCGCCCTGACCGCCTGCAACTTGCCACGCGAGTTCCACCATACGCTCCGCCACAACGTAGTCTTCCTCGTCGAACTCACCGTCTAGGAAGTTCGCATCGCTCAGGGAGAAGATGTTCTTCAGCCCCTGTGCGTCGCTCTCGACTTTGGTTTCTATGTAGATAAGGCCAAGTTCGTTAGTATCACGGTAGTAGGTGATGGACTTTTCCGGATCCGCCCGGAATTCCGAGGGAAAGCCCTCAGGGGAATCCGCCGCAACGACGACCTTCATCGTTTTGAGCCGTTTGCCCGCGATATCATTCCATACGTCCAAGAGCGCCAGTGCCTCTGTGGTTCGCAGGTTTTTGATCCGGAAGAACGGACGCTCGTTTTCTGCCGTCGATTTGAGGTGACGCTCGACAATGTCGAAGGTTATTCTGCCGATGACTTGGTCGATATCCGTCATT
This sequence comes from Luteolibacter yonseiensis, assembly GCF_016595465.1. Taxonomy (NCBI): domain Bacteria; kingdom Pseudomonadati; phylum Verrucomicrobiota; class Verrucomicrobiia; order Verrucomicrobiales; family Verrucomicrobiaceae; genus Luteolibacter; species Luteolibacter yonseiensis. The sequence goes on from NZ_JAENIK010000013.1 coordinate 331,943, forward strand.
TGAGTCCTCCTGTGCTTACCATTCTTGTGGCATCGGAATACTGAGTGAGCAGTCCGGCCGCAGTCATCTGCGTTGCCAGTTCGTTTTCATTATCTTCGAAGATGGAGCTGTCCAACGTAGTGAGAAGGTCGCTTGCATCGGCGCCGTTCCTGCCGATCACGATGCCGCACCGACCATATAACCATTCGTCGAGGAAGACGTCATAGGGCACTTCCGAGCCGGATTCGCAGCCAGCGAGCACAAGAGCTTCGAGGATATCCAATCCGAGTGTGAAATGCTTCCGCCCCTTCCACGAGTTGAGAAGCTTGATCGTGGCGGCGGTGGCCCAAAAGAACCCTCGGATATTCTGGAAATGACGTTTCGGAATGTTGCTGGCTGAAAGCGATTTCGCATGATCGTGAACGGCGTCCTCGATCAGTCCCAAGATTTGTTTCAGGCTCCTTTGAGAGGTTCTGCGAAGCTGCGCATGTGCGCCTCCGCAATCGCACAAAATTGTCGGAACAGGCTTCTTCATGCTCTTCGCGGAACGGTGCATTTCCGCGAGGATTAACCAGAAGCCGGTCCAGTTCATCATGGCCCGAATCCGCGATACGGCGGGGAGATCGGTGTGTCCAAGTATCCGCGCGACGCCATCGCGGAAGGTTTCATCAAGCTGATCATTGAATGTTTGTGACTTCAGTTCGATCTGGTCTGAATTTGTATCCGTTTCCAGCTTCCCGTGTTCCGCGAGAACTGACGCCAATCGGTCCAAAGCGGTGGCTTTCGCTGGATACAAATTGCCAAATCCAGCGCGGATCCGCTCCAGCCTCGGTCCGATCGGATCCAACCGAAGGACCTTGAAGGCAAGAGCTCCTCCGCCCCGAAGGTATTTCCTCTCGATGATTACATGCTCACTGTTGTTCTTCGAGCGGCTCCTAGCGTCCCAGTGGATCAGCGATTTTGTATATGGGAAGAAATGAGCGCGAGACCAACTGGGTTTTGCGGTGGAGTTCGGGATCTCCAGTTGCAGGCACTCCAGCAAGCGCCTGAGGGTATCCTCAGCCTCACCTTCATCGACAAATACGTTTCCACGTTCCGGATGGTTTTGGAACGTCGGGTCCCAAACCAATCTTCTCGCAAAATCATGGGACACCTTTGTGACTTTGACGCCTTCGGTGTTGGGCAAGAGCTCGTCACCGGAGCCGTAGACAAGATTCAGGAGCTCTAGCCCTGGATAGTATCCAGCGCCATCGTAGGTTAAAACGCCTCCGAAGACCTGCCTGGAGATTTCCGGACCTTTGAGTGATTGTGAATCTTCTGACATCAATGGGCTCCTACTTGAATGACCCCTCCATCAATGGAAATCGACCTTGTCCGCCCTCCCATGAACAAGGAGATTTCCTCGTCGCTGGTCGAACCCGACTCGGCGAGACGTCCGAGGTAGTTGCTGATTCTCCGGATGTCGTGCGCATAGAACTGACCGGCCACATAGCCACGCGCTGAGCGCATCAGGCAATCGAACATCATGAGATCCAGTGAAAGGTCTGCCGGGAGCTGCTCTTTGTCTTCAATGCGCAGGACGATATGCCGGTCGAGCCAATCGACGGCTGTCGTCATCGCAAACTCTGTTTCGCCGTTTGCGTAATCCCACTTTTCCCGCATCGGGAGTAGTTTGATTGCCCCCGATAGGATCCTACGCGCGATGATCGCGGCGTGGGACGTCGCATTTCCAAATGCCGGGTCCACAAGCATGAGTCTCGTCTCGTTTGGTCCGAGCTTGATTCCTTGGATCATGTGCAAGCCTGCGATTGCACGATTTTTCAGTGGAGCGAGGACAGCGGGCGAAAGGTTTCCGGACAAGATGGCGGTGAAGTCTCCGCCGTTTGAGAATCCCATTCGAAGCATGGTGTCTGGGATTTCGGTGCACTCATCGAAAAAGAACCGACGCCTAATCGAGCGCACCACTCGGATGACAAAGTCTGCCTCGCCCTCGCGTTCCGCCCGGTTCCTCGGGTTTGCGATGATGTCATCGATGCCTGACGAAGCATCAACGAGATGATCTTTGCCCGCCAAACGGCCCGCGAACACAATGTCAATTTCGCCAGCCCGAAACATGTTGTGCTCGTTGATCAGACGCTCGTCGACGCTCCTTTCCGAAACCCTCCCCGGGTCGAGCTTGGAAAGATGCTGGATCACTGGGATCCTGGAAAGCTTCTGGGCGACGCTCTTGCTGGGCGGCTCGAAGGCCAAATTGTAGAAGGCGTAGCGGTGCTGCCAACCGCTCTTGCTTCTCGCTGTCATCCGGTGGACATCCTCACACTTCAGACCGCCTGTAAGCAAATAGGAGACAGCCATGAGCATCTCACGAATCGTAACCACCACTCCTAGCCGTTCCGCTGTGGCGAAGATATCGACCAGTTTGCGTTGCCGGTTCTCTCCGAGTGTGTCCTTCGTATGCGAAAGGAGCTGATGATTTCGGAAAATTGGGCAGCTGCTCTTGCTTGAGCATTGCTCGCAAGCCTTCCATCGGGTCCCGTCGTTCCACGCCTTGACGGAACGTTGCAACAGGCTCCCTTCGTTGACCGATGGCGCCGCTACGGACTGGTAGTTCAGGTTGAGAATATGGATCCTTCCATCCCTGCTGGCCAAACCGTCCTCAAATGACCGGTTGAAATCGCCGAGTAACGCTGAGCACCCCTCTCCGGCAGAAGCCGATTCGAGAATAGCTCTTAACCTGCCTTCGTTCGCGCAAATCACCGTAACATCGACCTCATTCCGAAATGCCGCCTCGATCTGGTCAGCTGCCAAAGTGACGGAGAGTTCGGAGAAGTCTTTGTAAATCCGCAGTGGACGTCGGTTGGGCTTTTCCGGAGAGGACGGGATGGACTTACTCCCATCGCATGAGGAATTAATCAAATCTTTCGCTCGTGATTTGATGCCAGGTCGATTGTCTCTCCCAACGTGATCCTCCAACAGTCGACGGCACAGGTGCGTTTTGCCGTGCCCCGCGTCCCCCGTGAGTATGATCAGCTTCGCCTGGGGAAGGATAACAACCCTCCGCAAGTAATCCAAGGCTACCGTCTCAAGATCCATGGAATCCTTGGAATCGGTGAACTCCTCGAAAATCTGTTCCATGATCGGGCTAAACGGCAGGAAGCGGTGAAGTCGCTCAACATGGCCGTTGATCATTGGTTTCAGCTGGGGTGGCGCGGACTCGGGCATGCTGCTGAAAATTGTTATTGGCAGGCTGCATGCACTTTGCAACATTAATCGTCTTCATCGATTTCTCGGCGTTGACACTTAATTAACTGACATTCAGTTCATTAGTGCTGCACGGATTGATTCCACGAGATGATAATCGATACGTTTGCTCGTGAACTCTTCGGTTCCTGCCTCTAAATTTGGGAACCCGAATTTCATCCTGGATTGGGCGGTTGGTCCCGCTAACCTGCGGTTGTGCGACATAACGATGGTAAAATTCCTGTGGTTGACCTTTTTTCCGGACCGGGAGGCCTTGGCGAGGGCTTTTCTCGGTATCCTTTTGGTGGCGATTCGAAGTTTCGCATCTGTCTCTCCATCGAGATGGAAGAAAACGCCCACCGGACTCTCACCACGCGTGCCTTTTACCGGCAGTTTAAACCGGACAAGGTTCCAGAAGCCTACTACGAACACCTGCGCGGCAAGATCACGCAAGAGGAGATGTTCGATTGGGATGAGGAGTGCAGGAGTGCGGCGCGGGCAGCTAAGGACGAGGCGCAACGAATTGAACTGGGAGACAAACCCGGGAATACACCGGACGTCGAAAAAAGGCTCCTAGTGAAAACCCTTATTAGCGAGAGGATCAAGGGGCATAAACACTGGGTGCTAATTGGCGGCCCCCCGTGCCAAGCATATTCACTCGCTGGTCGATCACGCATGCTTGGAGTCGTCAGAAAGGATGGCGAAACCGCAGAAGATTTTCAGCGAAGAAAAGAAGGAGTGGCCTTGGAATTCGAGAAGGATCACCGCCATCTCCTCTATAAGGAGTATCTCTCAATCATCGCGGATCACTGGCCGCCGATCTTTGTGATGGAAAATGTAAAAGGCCTTCTTTCAGCAAAGCTTGATGGTGAACCCGTTTTCCCGATGATCCACGACGATTTGGCGAATCCCAATGCTGCGCTTAACCGCGAAAGCCCAGGACACAGGTACAGCATTTGTTCACTGTGCGTTTCCCCCCCCTTTCTGGGGGAAGGTCTGGAAGCCGAAGACTTCCTGATTAAGGCCGAAAAATATGGAGTTCCGCAAAGACGTCACAGGGTCATCCTGCTTGGTATTCGGGATGATGTCGCCGTAACTGAATTGCGTGCGCTGACTCCTTCGGGAGGTCCAAGTCTGGCCGAACTTTTCAATGGCCTTCCACCTCTCCTGCCAACTGTCTCCAAGCCGTCAGGCGTTGATCTCCTCGAAGTAGTGCGGCAGATCCTCTCCGCTCCTTGGCTGAAGGCTCCCGGGTCAGAGGAATCTATTGCAGAGGGTAACGATTTCAAGATTATCCAACAGGAAATCCGAGAGGCATTGAAGGAAATCTCGATTGGAAAATCAAGTGGTGGAGCGGAGTTCATCGCCGAGCATAACATGACGGGTGTCCCCGGGGAACTGGGAAAATGGTTGGCGGATCCTCGTATCGGCGGGGTTTGTAATCATGCCACACGCTCGCACATGGACTCTGATCTGCATCGATACCTGTTTTCGTCCGCGTTTGCTAAGGTGTTTCACCGCTCGCCAAAGTTGAGAGACTTCCCGGAATCCCTCTTACCCGATCACTCTAATGTCAAAGGTGAAGCAAAAGATCTTCGGAAATTCGCGGACCGATTTCGAGTGCAACTGAGTGATCGTCCGGCAGCTACAATAACGTGCCACATTTCTCAGGACGGTCACGCCAATATTCATCCGGACCCGCGGCAAATACGAAGTCTGACCGTTCGCGAAGCAGCGCGAATTCAGACATTTCCGGACAACTATTTCTTCGAGGGGAGTAGGACAGCTCAATATCGTCAAGTCGGAAACGCAGTCCCGCCTTTCCTAGCTCACCAAATTGCCGGAGTGGTGGCAGAAGTCCTTGAAAGCTCCCTTGGCACCGATTAAAACCTAGTGCCCGCCTAAGAATGCGGAATTCAGGGGGACTAGGATTCGATACCTAAAAAAATGCGCCCGTACCGAAAGAGCGGTCGCATTCCCTTAGGCGCGAGAGCAGTATGCTTCACCTAATCACCGTCAGTGCTCATGGATCGCCCGCATATCCTCCTGACGGCATCGTTCTGATCCTCAATACGGTCGGCAATCATGAAGCATGCGGGCTTCCAATGGGTTTGAGCCAGACTGCGTGGTGGGCAGCTTCGGCTGCATACAACACATCGTCTTTGATTTCGCCGATTTCCGCTCGGCGGAAAGCCTCCTCTGTGAATTCCTTCGAATAGGGAACATCCTCAGATTGGCGGTAATCGTCGGGATGAAACCCGGGATAGAGCCAAGCGATTGCCCACCAAGCCTTGAGGAAAGTATGTGTATCGCAGATGCGAACGCCTACGATGACTGCAGCGGAAACACAGAGATGAGCCTCGGCTCGATTGCCGGGAATTAGCTCTGGATGCTCTGGAATGTGATCGTCATATTCCTGATCGTTCATGATTTCGGGTTATAATTTTTTCAGGATGGGGAGGTTGTTTGAGCAGATGCACAGCCGCGTCGGACGATGTAGCCGTCGTCCTTCGGTTCGTTGTTAACTTGATAGACCTTGTCGGATGTGTCCTCGCGAAAATGGAGGGACGTGGATTTGAGGCATGGAGTGTTCATGGTTGATGGGATGATGTGATTGGTGGGATGAAAAGAATCGGGCCGCCACGGTCAGTCCTTCTGTCCGTGGCGGCCTGTGTGTTTGGTCCCGCCGACGCTTGGGCGTGTCGTGCTGGCGGGATGGCCCTCCGGTTGTGGAGGACGGCGTGTGGAACACAAATGGTTCAGTTGGACTGTGCGATGCGACGAGCATTGCGCGGTGGTTTGCTTGTCTTGCCTTTCGCGGCTGCTCCATTCGAACTGGCGTTTCTGGCCCTGCCTTCCGCCCATTGGCGCAATGCGGTGATCTGGCTGTCCATCAGCCTAGCCAACGGGATCGTGCGGGTGACGGCCTCGACGACGTGTTTGTCCTTCGGTTCGTCGCCCTCGGCGTAGGCCTCGAACATGGCATCGACGAACGCCGCCTCGATTTCCGCGCCGGTGAACTGATCACACACGCGCACGAGTCGGGGGATGTCGTAGGTGGCCGGATTCCGCCTATGGCGGCAGATGACGATTTCCCAAATTCGGGCACGCTCTTCTGGACTGGGGAGATCCACGAAGAACAGCTCGTCGAATCTTCCCTTCCGGAGGAACTCCGGCGGGAGTTTCGATACGTCGTTCGCTGTGGCCACCACGAAGACCGGCTTTTCCTTTTCTTGCATCCAAGAGAGGAAACTGCCGAATACCCTGGACGAGGTGCCTCCGTCAGACGTGCCCCCGGACTGGCTGCCGACGAAGCCTTTTTCGATTTCGTCGATCCACAGGACGCACGGGGCGATCGCTTCTGCGGTCTGGATGACGGAGCGGAGGTTGGCTTCCGACTGGCCGATGATGCCGCCGAAGACGCGTCCCATGTCGAGCCGTAGCAACGGCAGGCCGAACGTGGAGGAAACCGCCTTCGCCGTGAGGGATTTGCCGGTGCCGGGAATCCCGACGATGAGCAGCCCTTTAGGTGCCGGGAGGCCATAATGCCTGGCCGCAGTGCCGAACGCTCCGGCACGGCGGTTGAGCCATTCCTTCAGCGGATCATATCCGCCGATGTCTTCGAGCGACGGTGCGGACGAAATCACCTCGACCAGACCACCGCGTTTCAACGTGCGGGCTTTTTCCCGCGAAACGACATCCGCCCGGAGTCCTCCGGTCTCCACGATGGAAAGCGCAAAGGCGTTCTCCGCCTCGACCGTGGTAAGACCGAGAGCGGCGTTGAGCAGGGATTCCCGGAGATCGCCCGAAGGTGTTTCCAACTTGGCCGAACTGGCGATTCCATCGAGGACGACCGCCAGTTCGTCCGCTCCCGGCAGGGGGAAATCGATGCGTGTGATCTCATGCTCCACCTCGGCGGGGAGCTTCGGCCGGCAGCCGAGCAGGATGAGGCAGTGGCCGTTGGTCTTGGCGAGCCGCAGCAGGTCGCGCAGGCGGCGGACCAGAATGGGATCACCGTGGTCGAGGTGGAGCTGGAGGTCCCGCATCACGACGACGTGGCGCGGTTCCTCGCGGGCTAACTTGCGTTCCATCAGTTGCAGGGCTTCCAGAGGATCCGCGCAGGGCTGCGAACGTCGTTCGTGGGTGTCGACCAGGCCCTCGGACGAGGACCAGGCGCTGAGGTGGCGGCTGGCGGAACCGCAGGCGGCGGCGATCTCCGCCTCCGCCCGGGCTTCTTCTGCCGTGATGATGGCGAGTCCGGGATGTCCCGCCCGTAGATAGGTGATGAGTTGCATGGAGTTGATTGATGTTGTGGAAATGAAAATGCCGCCCTGTCCCCATTTGGGGACAAGACGGCTTGGGGTGGGTTTCTTCGGTTTCAGGAGAGGTTTTCCCTCTCCCACCGCAGGCAGGCTTCGCGCGACGGGTCGGAATGGAGAAGGCGGTCGTCACCGGCCGCCCTCACCTCCCATTGCTGGGTGCCGTCATTGAAGCGGATGTCGGTCGCCCGGCTGACTTCAAGTTTCCCGAGTGTCCGCAGATCGATGGCCTCCGTGTAGAGACAACCGACCCGGCCATCGGGGTGGAAACGCAGAAGGGAGGTCACGACTCCCCCCCTCCATCTCCAACCTTCTGCTGGTTTTGCTGGGATACCGATTGGCTCCAGTAGTCCGACTTGCGGCGGCATGACACCTTCGTGCCGAGCGCCTCCTCGATCGCCTTGGTCGCGGCCTCGCAGCCGCTGCCTTTGAACCCGTAGGCCTCGATCAGGACATCGCCGGTCGGCGATACCCTGACGCGGATCTGGCGGCTCACAGCGAACCTCCTTCCAACGTCAGCAGGATAGAGCCATCGGCTTCAATCCTGCGCGTGGTGCGGAGTCCGCGCTGGGTGGCGGCGCGGATGGTGCGGTGGACACCGTAGGATTGCAGGAGCCGGCCATAACCGGCTCCCACCTCTTTGGCTACCCAGCCATCCCACCAGTCGGTGGTGAGCCCGTAGCTGCCGTCGTCTTCCGCGGAGGGTTCCACGGAAATATCATACGGGCCTTTCAGCTTGATGACATACGGGGCGGCGCGGCTGATACCGGCATAGCCCCGGCAGTAGGAGTCGGGAACAAGGCGGAGGTCGAGTTCGACACAGGCGTCGACCAACGACGGGATGTCGCGGATCTGGGTCTTGATGGTGGTGAAGTGGCTCATGGTGTTGGTTTGTTCTGGTTTGTATTGAGGGGTTGATGCGCCAAGGGCGGCCCGTGTGATGGGCCGCCCTTGTTGCGGTGGTTTCAGGTGGTGATCGGCTGGTCGGGTGGTGGTATCGGCTTTCGAGGTGGTGGGAGTGGTGGTTGGAAAAATCAGGCTGAGGTGAGGAATATGGCTTGTCGGGTGGGCTAAACGTTGTGGGAGAAAATGGCATCGGCACACCGGCGGAATGCCGACATGCCGATGGGTTCATCAGTCGCCGTGCAGGGACCAAGCGACGCCCAGTCCGCAGATGGCGAATCCGATGATGTGGACCTCAAGCATCGAGGCACCGTGTCCGGCGGCGAATCCCATGGCGAAAAACGCCACCAGACCGGCGGTAAAGCCGATGATTGGATTGCCCTTGATACAGGACACGATGAACGGCACGCCGATTAAGGTCGCGCAGATGACGAGGAATACGTTGTGGGTCATGTGGTGTTGTTTTCTGTGTTGGGGTGATGGATCAGCCGGTCGCGGCAAACCGGCGTGTCCCCTGCTGGCCGAAACGGGAGACGATGTCGTGGGCGTCGCCACGGGCCAGCCGTAGGGCGGCGTCCTGCAGGTCCGACAGGCCGGTCTTTAGATCGGCCATGGCGGTGCCGCTGTTGCGGTAGTCCTCCGCGCTGCGAGTGAGCAGTTCGCGGCGGAAACGTTCGAGCGTTGCCTCCAACTGCTGGTCTCCGGCGAAGTTGAGGGAGCGGAAGCTGTCGATGAACGATGCGAGGCGGTTGAGCGTGCGCTGATGGACGCCGTTTTCCGAACCGTTGATGGTGGCGAGAACGTCGGCGGCGAGCCGCGCGGTTTCCTCACGCAGGGTGGCGACTGATTCACGGATAAAGCTGTCGAGGTCGGACTGGAGCCGCCGTGATGCGTCGTCGGCGATGCGGCGGCGCTCCTCGGCGATTTCCAACTGCTCGACACCTTCGACCACCTCCAGGCGGATGCTGTCGGGGGCAGCTACCTGAAAGAGCCGGGTGTCAAAGGCGAAGCGGCGGGTGATGCTGCCGGCGGGTGGAAACGATTGCTCGATTGTCGTGATCAGCCGTTCCGCTCCGGGCCCGAGCTGCTCGGCCGCCTTCCGCCATTCCAGCAGGGCGTTTTCCCGCATCGGTCCGTAGCCCGCAACGAAATCGAGCGTCTCCGATTGGAACTCCTCCCGGAGATGCGCGAGCTTCTCCACAACGTCGGCGAGGCGCGGGTTGGGAACGAAGCGGGCGATGCCTCCGAGGAATGGAAAGCTCGCCGCCTCAACCAGGGCATGGGCCCGACTTTCGATCAGGGCGAACTTTGACAAGGCCTCGCGCGGGATGAGTCGCTTGTGACCGAGCTGGATGAGACGGTCCGACACCTGTGCGGGATCAAGACCGAGGTCTTCGGCGGCGAGTTTCTTGCAGCCGCGCCAGTAGCGCACGCTCGTCGCGACTAGAACCCCTCGACGGCAAACGGCGTCGAGGAGTGGTTGGTTGTTGGGATTCATGGTGATGTGGGGTTGGTGGTTTGGTTTCGATGGAAAAGGAAACGCCCGCCCGGTCGAGGGACCGGGCGGGCGTGAATGGATGGCAGCAGATCCGTCGTCAGTGACGGCGGACCTGGAGCCATGCGACGGCCGCCACCCCGAGCAGGATCACTGCCCATGACTGGGCTGCGACCAGTTCGAGCAGCAGACCGGCGGTGCCGAGCACCAGGATCACCTCAGCGGCGATGCGGATGGTTTTCGTACTCATCGTCGAGGTCGTCGTAGGGGTGGTCGATGACACGCCGCCTGACCGGATGGTCACCCGCAGGGAGACGGGCAGATGTCGTTTTGCCGGGTTTGTCGGCGTAGCCTCCAAGCAGCAGGATGAGCGAGCCCCCCGCCAACAGACTGAGGGTGCCGATACGAAGGGTGCGCCATCGTGCTTCGGCGGTTTTCATCTCCGTTCGGATGGCCTCCACCCGACGGGCGACCTCCTGTTGGACTCGGGCCTCCTCGCGGCTGGTCTGTTCTTCCTCACAGGCAGTCAATGACAGCGTGAAAGCCAGCAGCAGGATGCGGATGATGGTCCTCATGCCGCCCTCCTTTCCGGAATGACCGACACCGGTGACCACGCCGCACATTCGTTGCGGAACGGACACCAGGCGCATGACATGCCGATCTGTGGGTGGAAGCGTCCCTCCGCGATGCCGATGACCGCCGTTTCCAAAAGGGCGATCACCCTTCGCTTGCGGTGCTTGTCGGCCGGTGGCGATTTGATCCGGATGACCTGTGCCGACTTCGTCTTCACCAGGAATACCAGATCGAGCGACGGAGGTGTTTCGCCGGTCGCCACCTCCAGCAGCAGCTGGTAGCTGACGAGCTGGATCTCATGTTCGAACGCCGCCGCAGCCTTGTCGGGCTTGGCGGAGGCGGATTTGAAATCCACCGGCACGAAGTCGTCCTCGACCAGATCCAGCGCCCCGGTGAGGGGAACCGACAGGCCGGGGATTTCTTCCTTGAGCACCACCTCGACGGCTCGCGGCATGCCTTGGAGGGATTCCGGGCTGTCGAGGTAGGCGGCGATGATCCGCAGACCGTCGAGACGGGTTTTCTCGCGATGGTCCTCATCGCGGAAGTTGACCGGTCCCCCTGAGGTTTCGAGCGAGCTGAAAACCCGTTCGAATTCCGCCGCGACGGTTTGCGGCGAATCGTCGGTGCCACGCCAGCGTGCCAGGTGGAAGGCCTGGAGCGCGGCGTGCACCGCCTTGCCGAGGTGGAGCGACACCGGTGTTTTCTTGCGGAGGCACACCACCCGCTCGAAGTAAAACCGGAGTCCGCAGGACAGGTAGCTCTTCGCGGCTGTCGGGCTGATGTGTTCCGGCAGGCGGAATCCGTCATCCGGATCCGCTGCGACGGCAGCTTCGGTAAGGACGGCGATCATGCCGCCTCCTTCCGTTGGCTGTTGCGACGGTAGGCGGTGCCGCCACGCCGGGCATTTCCGCCATCGTGGCGGTTTTGCCCGCCGTGGGTTTCGAGCAGCTCGTCTATGAGCCCGGAAGCCTCGACCTTGTTCAGCAGGCGGACGCCCTTCCCGAAGCGTTGGTTGGCCAGCGCTTCGATCCGGTTCTTGTCCAGCTTGTGTTCGTCGATGATCGAGAGGATCAGCGAACGTTGTTTATCGGAGCATTTCCACGCGGCTTCGCGCGGAGTGCCCCGGGTGGTTGGGTTGAGAACCGGCTGTTCCATTCCGTAGTCGGCAGGTGGCACGAAACCGGTCCGGGTGATTTGCCCGTCCACATGAGACTGCAGCAGGTGGTAAAGACGTTCGGACTCCCCGGCCACATCGTCGGTGGTCACCAGTTCGGTCTCCACGGAGACGGAGAACTGGTGCGACGAGTAACCGGGCAGTCCGAGACGCTTGGAGTAATTCGCAATGAGTTTGATTGCCATTGGATGGTTGGTTTGGGGTTGAAACGAAAAGAGCCCGGACCTCACGGCCCGGGCTCTTCTGCGGTTGGTTGTGGAGAGAGATCGCCTCAGGCGGCCTCGGGGAACTGCATCACGATGGAATCGTTTCCGGGTGATCCGGACCTGACTTCGGGATTCCCGCCGGCGGCCAGTCCTTTGCGGAGCAGTTCATCGGCGAGACGGGTCATCGGCATCCGGCGGCGTTTTGCCTCCTGATACAGCAGGCAGACAACGTCGTCGGACAGACGGGGTGAATACAGATTTCTGGGCATGTTGGTGGATGGTTGGAGTTTGGGATGGATTTCAGAAAGCCCTCGAAACGACGGTCCGCCGAAACCCAACGCAGTTTTCTGCGGTTCAGTTTCATTTAACGCAGGATGGCCTGTGGTTTCACCTATTCCACCTCCCGCTTCGAGGGTATGGAACTCATCGCAACAACTTCCCGGCACTCTCCACCGCTGCCAATCCATCCGCAGACAGCAGTCCCAGCCCATGCCACAGGCGGGCGAGTTCCACCTCGCTTCTTCCGACCTTCGCACCCTTGCTGGCGTTCAGGCTGGAAGGTATTGGCTCCAGATTATGGATGCAGTCATACAGTTCCGGGACGAGGGAGCGTGGAAGGATGTGATCGATATGCACCTTTTCACCCGCATGCTCTCCCCGGGTGATCGTCGGTGATCCGCCCTTCTTGAGCGTAACGACACCTTCCACGGTGAAGCATCCGAACTCGTGCAGGTTATTCCAAGAATGGCATAAGGCGACCCGATCGGCCAAAGCCTTGTTGGATCCTCCATATCCCGCCACCGCTTGGGCGGTGTCGATAACATCTAAGGGATCTCCGCCAGCGAGGCGGGCGATCTCCAACCATCCCAGGATCCTGTAAAGCCGACCATTTATCGGGCGCTCGCCCTTGAGTGTGGCGATCTTCACTGGATCGAGAAGTGGAGCGAGGATACTTACTGCTATGTCCTGCGACGTGCGTGGCGTGGCCGTAGCAACCAGTGACGATAGCAATATGAATGCTAGCCACTTACAGATTTTTTTCATAGCCAACTTCGTCCTGTTACTTCCACTCGTTAAAACAACGAACTGCTCCAGCCGCGTCTGCGTTGAACCATTCAACGTGTGGCTGGGCGATGATGGCGTCCCTGCTGATTGCAACTCCTAGATTGTCTGCCGCATCAACCTTCGCAGTGTTCACACCTATCCAAAAATAACGTCCGTTTGATTTCAAAAATAGGGGACCACCACTATTTCCGTGATTGATCGCGGCGTCGGTCTGAATGAACGTGAACCCCCTCCCCAGTTCGTCGGCCATCGGACGGATTGCACTGATGCGTCCGAAGGTGTGACTACCTCTGAACTCGATAGCAATAGGCGAACCCACGGCCACGACTTCAAAGCCGGGCCGAAGTGCGGGCAGTTTCTCGGTGGGAAATCCCAGTTCCAAATATTTTCCCAAGCCTTTTGCCTCAACTGCTAGCCAAGCAAGATCAATGCCCCCCTTGATAAGAGCAAACTGGGAAACACGTCTGGTGATCTCGCCGGGAAAATGGACGTGCAGCTGATAATCAAGAATCTCCGGCACCCCATCGTCATCAGCGCTTCCCAATGCATCCAATCCAAGGCAGTGCCGGTTGGTCAAAATGATCAGGTAGGCTCCGTGTCGGCCCACGATGCAGGTGCTTCCCGTCCATTTTTGTTCATCATCGACAAAAAGATCCTGCTCCTTCCACGAGCCAGACATCGGCATGGTCGCCAGCTCCAACTGCTCAAGCCCAAATCCAATCACTTTCCCGTTGGCACTTTGTTCGGAACCATTGTGCGAAGCCTCCTCGAAGGTCTTCGGCAATGCTGAGGTGTCAGCCCCCTTGCATGTTCTTACAAACGAGGACAGTCCAAAACCCGCAACGCCCAAGGCTACAAGGAAACCGCAACAACCAAAAAGGTATTTTGTGTCCTCAGATAATCCGGGGGATCTGCTCATGGAAAGAAAGTGGCCCGAACGCTATTTTTGTTCGTTATAAACAACAAGCCGAAAATAACTCCCCTGATCCACACCACCACGACAAGATGCCGGAATGTCTACCAAGACCGGATCAATCATACTCGATGGCAATCCATCGGGAGATCCGGACGTCGCCATTGTCCTTAAAATGGTGAAATTTCTTCGCGAGACTCGTATCGAAAAGGGACTCACGCTCCGCGACCTAACGGAGGAGATGGGAGTCAGCTACTCACATCTGTCCCGAGCTGAAAGAGGATTGTCGCAGCCAGGCCTAGTTGTTCTCCTTCGATGGTGTCGTGCACTTGATTTTCCCTTTGGACATCTTTGGGAAATTGCATCGGAAGACTAGTGCCAAGCACCCAGCGTCTGGCACCTTCTACACCATTCTAGAAATGAGGAAAGTTGTATCAAGGGATCCGCCCCACCAGATCCCAGCCAGCTTACGTTATAAGCTTACACCCACAAATTACAAAAAGGCGAAAGCCGCTGAACTCTTTCGAATTCAACGGCTTTCATTGGTTGCGGGAGTAGGATTTGAACCTACGACCTTCAGGTTATGAGCCTGACGAGCTACCTGGCTGCTCCATCCCGCGTTTGGAACCATGCGCCTTGCGGCGCGGGGCGGCATAGTTAGGGGCGGCGACGCGGATTCGCAAGGGAAATTTTGCATTGTTTCACATTTTATGATCTTTTGGCCGCGCGATGCTTTCCCGCACCTTTCTCCCGCACCTTCCCACCGCCGAATGGCGGGAGCGGGAGGCCGCGCACCGGCGGCGGGCGGAGGTTCACACGCTGCCCGCGAGAAAGCGCAGGGACAGCCGCGAACCGAATCCGGTGGAGGATTTCCTTTTCGAATATTATCCCTACCCGCTGGCGCTGCTGGAGAAGTGGCACCCGGGTGCTGGCGTCGCGCTGGAGTGGGATTCCTCCACACTACCGGCTCCGTTTTCAGACCGCTGCTACTCGCTGGAAGACGGTTTTTTCTTTGTGGATGCCTCGCTGATGCCTTCGAAGGAACGGCAGCGCCTGGGGTGGATCCGGGAACTGTTGGTGGCCACGCGGGATCGCGCGCCGAACTTCGCGTGCCATGGCCTGCACGAGTGGGCGATGGTGTATCGCGGCAGGGATGTGCGGCATGGGAAGACGACGCCGCTGCGGCTGCCGCAGGTGGAGATCGACGCACTGGTGGAGACCCGTGCGATCTGTTGTTCGCACCACGACGCTTTCCGTTTTTTTGCCGAGGAGGCCCGCCCGATGAACCGCCTGCAACCGGACCTGCACAGCCGCGCTGCCTTCGAGCAACCGGGCTGCGTGCACGCCAACATGGATCTCTACAAGTGGGCGGCGAAGGCGATGCCCTGGATCGGCACGGAACTGCTGCTGGACTGCTTCGAGCTGGCGAACGACCTACGCGACCTGGACATGCGCGCGAGTCCGTATGACCTCACCGCGTGGGGGCGCGAACCGATCCGCATCGAGACGCAGGACGGGCGTCGGGCCTATGAAACCGAGCAACGGCGGCTCGCGTTGCTGGCCGCTCCGCTCAGGGAGAGGCTGATCGTGGCGCTGGAGGGCATCGTGGCGTGAGAGGCGCTTGAGCGGGATGCCGTTTTTCCTTCCGGCCTTGTTTCCTTCCAAGCGCTACGAAATGGACCTCTTCTCCAGCGGATGATTTCCTTGCCAAGCCCGGCGGAGTTGACAGAGTGTTCAAATGAACGAAACCGATACGCCCGGCTCCCGCATTTGTGACATGCCCTCCGGCCGGAAGCCGCGGGAAAAGCTCGCCGCTCTCGGTCCCACCGCGCTGGACAACGCGGAACTGATGGCGCTCTTCATCTCCACCGGGACCAAGGGACGCAGCGCGATCGACATCGGGCGGGACCTCATCACGAAATACGGGTCGATGGGGGCGCTCGGCGGCCTGCCCGTGACCGAGCTCTCGAAGGAAAAAGGCATCGGGCTGGCGAAGGCATCCAAGCTGGCAGCGGCCTTCGAGCTGGGGATCCGCGTGGCCCGTGAGCAATTGCACGCGGTGCGGTTGGATACTCCGGAGCTGATTTACGACCATTTCGGCCCGCAGATGCGGCATCTGACCCAGGAGCAGGTGGTCTGTGTGACGCTGGACACACGCCTGCGCCACACCGGCAGTACGGTGATCTCGGTGGGTACGGTGAACGAATCCAGCGCCCATCCCCGGGAGGTTCTGCGGTCGGTGGTCACGCGCGGGGCGTTCGGATTCGTTCTGATCCACAACCATCCCTCGGGTGATCCAAGCCCGAGCCGGGCGGACGAACGTGTGACGTTGAATCTGGTGGAGGCCGCCAGGATCATGCAGGTGACGTTCCTGGACCACGTCATCATCGGGAAACCGTCTCCCGGGAGGATGCCGTTTTTCTCTTTCCGCGCGGCGGGGGTCATCGCCTGATGCATGGGATCGCCCCCGTCGGGCTCCCATCCGCGCTCAACCCGCGACCTTCTTCACATACATCGCCTTCAGAGCGATGGAGATACCGTCCATCCGGCAGTCGATCTCATGGTCTCCGTCCACCAACCGGATCGGTTTCGACTTGGTGCCCACCTTGAGCACCTGGGAGGAGCCTTTCAATTTCAGGTCCTTGATCATCGCCACCACATCGCCGTTCGCGAGAATGTTACCGTAGGCGTCCTTAACCACCCGCTCGGCATGAGCCTCTTCCGCCGGAGCTTCCGTCGTCCACTCGTGGCCGCAGGTGACACACTCGGAGTGGTCCGGGTGTTCGAGGATTTCGGTCATTTCACAGAGCGGACAGGCAGGGGCGTTCATGGCGGCGGGGTGATACACCGCACGACTCATGAAACTCAAGCGCTTGATTTTTCATGCAAAACGCACGATTTTTTAAAGTCGTCATTGGAACCCGTTTTGCTTGCGAAATGTACGATTCTGCGTCACTCCGCGTTTGTCTGAAGTAAGACGCATCCGCAACCAAAACGAACGACAAATCCCCCCCTCCCCAACCTATGAACAACGAACTTTTGATCCTCGTCACCGAAGCGATCGTTGTTTATTTCCTAGTGCTTTTCGCCCATTCGTTGCGGAACCGCCTCGGTCTGGCCCACTTCTACGCGCTCATCGGCAGCCTCGCCGCCGTCATGGTCTGGACCACGGACGCCGGGGTGAAGGTGGAGCTGCTCGGAATGTCGCTGATGGTGGGCTCCACCGTCTTCTACACCGCCCTCCTGCTGGGGGTGTTCGTCGTGTACGTCTTTGATGGTCCGCGTGCGACGCGGATCGCCATTTCCACGGTTATCGGAGTTTCCGTCATGGTGCCGATCATCACGATGGTGCTGCACTGGCAGATCCGGCTCGCAGGCCCGTCGCAGCTGAATTTCTTCCCGCCGCAGAGCCTGCGGATCTACAGCGCCTCGATCTTCGCCGCGTTCGCGGACCTGATCTTCCTCGCCATGGCCTGGGAATTCCTCGGCAAACCGCAGTTCAAGGTGAAGCTTTGGATCCGGGCGTTCCTGACCCTTCTGGGGGTGCTCTGGCTGGACGTCTTCCTCTTCGCCACGGGGGCCTTCGCCGGGACGGCGGGCTACCTCAACATCATGTCGGGCACCTTCGTCAGCCGCCTGGCCATCAGCTTTTTCGCATTCCCGTTCCTGTACCTCTACATCGCGTGGCAGAACAAGCGCTATGGCATGGAGCTGGAGCACCGCCCGGTTCTGGCGATCCTGAAGGAAGTTTCCGAGGTGAAGCTGGAGCTCAGCCTCGCCCAGCAGGAGATCGAACGGCGGAAGCAGCTTGAAAAGGAGAAGGAGAGTCTCATCGGCTCCCTGCAGAAGGCGCTGCATGAGGTGAAGACACTTCGCGGCATCCTGCCCACCTGTTCCTACTGCAAATGCATCCGCGACGACAGGGGCGAGTGGCACCAGTTGGAGACCTACATCCAGAAGAACAGCGAGGCGCAGTTCAGCCATGGCGTCTGCGAATCGTGCGCCGCGAAGCATTTCCCGGACGTCCGGATGTAAGGAAACGCGGGAGATCTGGCCTAGTGGCGACGCTCAATGTTTCTTTTTCCCGTCGTGACACACCAGGTCGATGACCACCGCCGTCGCCAGGTGCAGCACCGGGTCCTCCCCTTCCGCGATCTCGATGCCATAGCTGTCCGTCCATGACAGCCAGCGCTTGGTGACCACCGCCGCAGGACCCCGGCTGCCGTGGATCTCATACTCGTGGTCGAGGAAATCCCCGGTGGCCTCATAATCCTCATCGCCCGGTCCATCCACCGCGAAACGGCAATGGAAGAATGTGAAGAGCTCCTTGGCCACCTCCACCGGGCCGTAGCCGGGGCGGTGGATCTGATAGCTCGGCCCCCACGAAAGAAGACGCTGGCTGATGAATGCGAGTTCGTTTCCCTCCGTGTCCCGCAGGCTGAGCTTGTCCCCGAAGCTGAACACCCGGCCATCCACGTGGTAACGTTCCGTCCCGTGCTCGTCCCGGATCACGAAATCGTCGCCCAGACTCCAGAATTCCTGCTTCATCACAAATCTCATGATCCCACTCAAGCGGGCTTTCCCTCCGCACGCACGCCCGGATTCACGGGATTTTCACAATTCGCAGGTTGCGGACGGAGGCTGTGGGGTCTAACGAGACGGTTGATGCACCCGAAAAAACTGATCCCGATTCTCCTCGCCTGCCTGACCGTCCATTCCCATGCCCTCACTCCGGAGGCAACCAAGGCCGGTGAGGAGCTGGCCGCCGCGCTCCAGGAAGAGATCAGGGAACTCGGGCCGAACATGGAGCAGAGGAACCGGGTCATGACGGCCCAGCAATACCTGCGCGTGCTCCAGTCCGCCCTCGGGCAGCAAAGCGGCCGCGAGCTCGCACAAGCATTGGAAAACTTCGACACTTATGAAGCTGGCGAAAAAGTGAACCAATGTGCGACGGCCCTCCGCATCTCGCTGAACAACGAAGACGCCGAAAAGACCAAGAAAACCATCAGCGAAATGGAGGCAGCGATCGCCGCCGCCGCGGAAGCCGTCACACGGGCGGAAAATCCGGAGGATCTGGACAAGATCATCGGCTCCCTCTCCCGAGCCACCCGGAGCAGTGAGGATGCCGAGAGCTACAACAATCCCGCCATCCGCAAGATGGTGTCCGAGATCGGTTCCGCACGTCAGTTCGCCATCGGTTGGCAGGATTACCTCCAGGCAAGCAAGTCGGGAAACGCCGCCCAAGCCGTGCGGTCCCTCAACACCCTGGCCACCCAGAACGAATCGCTGATTCCACGGTCCCGGATCATCGCACGTCTCACGCTCGAGCAAGCGGACGAAGATGAGATCTCCATGGTTCTCGATCAGGTGAAAAAACTCGATGACATGAAGGAGGCCATCCGCAAGCTCGGGGGGCTCCTCGCGGGCAGCCGCAACTCCAGCTCTGAGAATCCCGGCGCGCGCGAAACATTGCAAACACTCGTCAAGCTGGAGAAAACCTACCGCGACTCACTCGCTGGTCTGCCGGTGAACATAGAGGTCCTCCAGTATTCCAACGACTCATCCGATCGCGGTTCCCACTTCGATACCAGCGCCCTGCGGGCGGCGCTGCTGGTACTGGTGCTGCCACGCGTGCTGGAACTTCCCGCGGAGTTCAAGCCAGGCCCGGGTGAGACGGTGGACGCCTTCCTCGCAAGAGCCATCTCCGACGCGAACCACCGCGAGGACTCGGAGGCGGCCATGCGCATCGAAGCCATCCGCCTGACGCTCACGCGGTCCTCATCGATGGGCGACAGGGAGCTGGAAGCCGCCCGTGACTACTCGGCCGGTGTGAAGCAGGTGAAGGCGAAACAATACATGCTGGCGGTCGTCTCCCTTCAAAAGGCCCTCAAATCCGGCAGCGATCTGGTCCCCGCCGGAAAGGCAGGAGAACTGCTGGACTCCATCCGCAAGGACCACCCGAAAGAATTCGAAGAAGGGATGATGGAGTTCCTCACGCCCCGCGCGACCCCTGAATACGACTACTCGCGCATGCCCTACCGCAACTACCTGCAGCCGGGGGCGAGGTTCCGGGACGGAGACCCGCGCGCGCAGGGCGGCACGACCATCGTGCTGCCCGTTCCCGGAAAGGAAGTGCCCAAGGAGACCACGAAGCCCGCCGCCCCCTCTCCTGCGGCAGGCGGAAAGCCCCCTGAACCTCCCGCTCCCGTCGAGAAGAAAGAGTGATACGGAAAGCACGTTTCCCGCTTCGGGAAAAGGGACCACTCTCCCATTTCCTCCCGCCCGGGAGCCCCGTGCCACGATCTTCTAACAACCCGAAGGAATATCTGTTAGGAAGTCATGCGTGTTCCGATTCCCCTTGCCGATCCCACCAGATCAGTGACATTCGGAAAACCCATTGTCCCACATGTTTCCCTGTCGTCTCATTTTCCTCGGCTGCCTGCTCTCCAGTCCCCTGCAAGCCGGGCTGCTCGCGCACTGGAAACTCGACTCCACCCCTGCGGACGAGGTCGACAGCTTCCCCGCGACATGGAACGCCATCCCCGGATACACACCGGGCGTCGCGGCACCGTCCAGCATCGCCGCGGCGGATCTCGCCGGGAACTGGCTGGGAGCGGGCACCGGCATCAACTTCGACCGCGGCCAGGCCTTTTCCGCGACCGCATGGATCAAGGGCGGGACACAGGACAGCGCCATCATCGGCGACATGGTGGGAGACGGGGATTCCAAAGGCTGGGAACTCCACGTCGGCACCACGGAAAATGGCGGCGATGCGAACAGCGTCACCGTCCTGCTCGTCAACGACCACCCCTCCATCGCCATCCAGGTGAACGCCTCGGTGAATGTCCTGGACGGCCAGTGGCACCACATCGCCTTCACTTATGACGGCTCCAGCACCGCCGCCGGGGTGAAGATCCACATCGACGGGACATCAGTCCCCACCACCACCGGTATCGACACCCTGGCCGCCGGCATCGCGAACAACGACGCCGCCGGGCTGAACATCGGAACCCGCATGGATGGTGCGGGCTTCACCTTCACCGGCTCCATCGACGAAGTGGCGCTCTTCGACCACGTCCTCACCGCCCAGGAGGTGAACTCGGTGTTCCTCACGGGCGTCGAATCCGTCACGTTTCCCACCATCACCGCCACCATCCCGCAGCCCGGCCAGAGCGTCACCACCCTGACCTCGGCGGACGTGATCTTTTCATTCCCGGTGGGCGGGGTGGATGCCGGGGATTTGCTTGTCAACGGCGCCCCTTCCGTCACCGTGCAGGCCACCGGATCGAAAACCTACCGCTTCACCTTCCCCTCCCCACCCCAGGGAGATGTCAATTTCACCTGGGCGGCCGGTCACGGCATCGCAGGACTGAACGGCACCCCCGCCCAGCCGCAGGGATGGCTGGCACGGTTCGTCCCGGTCCTGCCGCCGGGCCAGGTGGCCATCGCGGAATTCGTCTGCAAGAACGCGGGCGGGTTGGAAGACGAGGATCACGACACCCCGGACTGGATCGAGCTGCTGAACCCCGGCACCGCCACGGTGAATCTCGCGGGCTGGGCGCTCACGGACGATCCGGCCAGGCCGCGCGCGTGGGTGCTTCCCGCCATCAGCCTCGCCCCCGGGTCCCGCAAGATCGTCTTCGCGTCCGGAAAAAACCGCAGGCCCCTCACCGGTTCCCTGCACGCGGATTTCAAGCTCGCGGATGATGGTGGCTACCTCGCCTTGTCCGATCCCTCCGGCTCGCTCGTCCACGTGTACGACAGCTATCCGAGGCAGGAGGGAAATGTCTCGTTCGGCCTGCACTCCTCTGGAAAACCCGCCGACGGCCGCGCGGCATGGAGATACATGTCTCCCACCCCGAACGCGGGGGCTAACGGCACCACCTACTCCGGCGCGGTCATCAGCGAGATGAAGTCCACCCCCGCGAATCCTGTCGCGGGACAAGCCATCACCGTCACCATCCGCACCTCTCCCGAGGCTGTGCTGAACGCCCCGCCGAGGCTTTACCACCGGGTCATGCATGGCGCGGAAAATTTCGTCAACTTCGCCGATGACGGACTGCATGGCGACGGGGCGGCGGGCGACCTCGTCTGGGGGGCCACCATTCCCGCCGGCGCCACCGCCGGCCAGATGGTCCGCTGGCGGGCGATGTTGACCAGCGGCTCGATCGTCTCGCGCTGGCCGGTGAACGGCGTCTCAAACGCGCTGCTGCCGATCTACGAAGGCACCGTCATCGGTGGCAACACCGCGAGCCAGGTGCTGCCGGTCTATCAGATATTCGTGGACGGCTACCAGTTCCCCACCGGCACCAACCAGACCGGCATCGACTCCACCAGCGGCGGACGTGGCGCGTTTTATGGAAATGGAAAGCTTTATGACAACGTCTTCATCCGGACCAAGGGCACCACATCGCTCAACCTCTTCAAACGGTCCCACCGCGTCGATTTCAATCCGGGCCGGGATTTCGAGTGGTCCCCGGACCACGATCCCCAGCGGGAGTTGAACCTTAATTCCGAATACAACGACCCCAGCTACCTCCGCCAGAACCAGCAACACTGGATGCACCGGGACTCGGGCAACGCCGGCGCGCCCCATTTCCCCGTCCGCCTGCTCATGAACGGCGCGAACTGGCAGCTTGCGTTCCACACCTACTCCGCGGACAGCGAGCTCATCAAGGTGCTCGGACTCGACCCTCGCGGTGCTCTCTACAAACAGGTCGGCACGCTCTCCACCGGCGCTGGCGGTGAGAAGAAATCCCGCAAATGGGAAGGCACCCAGGATTTCACGAACTTCAAGAACGGCATCGCCTCCAGCCGCACTCCCGCCGAAAAGCTGCTTTACCTCCACGACAACACCAACCTCCCCGCCGTCATCAACTACCTCGCCGTCACCCGGCTCGCGCAGGAGGGCGACGACGTCTGGGCCAACATGGTGATCTACCGTGACAGCGACGGCACCGGGGAATGGAGGCCCATCCCCTTCGACCTGAACCTGTCCTTCGGCCAGTTGTTCTACGGTTTCGGCCCGCCTTACAACACCACGATCCAGGCAACCAACGACGCAAACAAGAGCCACCCGCTCTATGGCTCGTCCGCATGTCTTTCCAACACCGGAAGCGTCGGCGAGTGGAACCGCCTCTACGACGCGGTGATCCAGAACCCCCTCACCCGCTCCATGCTGCTGCGGCGCATCCGCACCCTCATGGACCGTTACCTGAGCGAAAGCGCCGCGACTTCTCCGCTGGAGGCGAACTTCGACACACTCGGCGCGCTCATCCGCAAGGATGCCGACATCGACCGCGCCCGCTGGGGCCTGCCACCGAACGCGCTGGCCTACGGACTCGGTCCCGGCATCACGCCGGAACAAGGCCTGGCCACCCTGAAATCCGCGTTCCTCGCCCCGCGCCGCACGCATTTCTACACCACCCATTCCAGCAACAATCCGGGCAAGACCCTCGGCATCGGAAACAACAACAAGGCGGGCATTCCGGACGCGCAAACCGCATCGCCGGTCATCAACTTCGGCACCGTTGAAGCCCACCCGGCCAACGGAAACCAGAATCAGGAATACATCCAGCTCAGCAACCCGAGCGCCGCCGCCGCCGACATCAGCGACTGGACGGTGCGCGGCAGCGGTGGCTCGTTCAAAATAAAGGGCGGCACCGTCATTCCCGCCTCAGGATCTCTTTTCGTGTCCCCGGATGTCGTCTCCTTCCGCGCCCGCACCACCTCACCAAAAGCGAATGAGAACCGCTACGTGGTGGGCCCCTATTCCGGCCACCTCTCGCCCTATGGCGAAACCCTCCGCCTGGAGAACGCCAGCGGCCAGACGGTCGCCCAGATCCAGGTCCCCGCCGATCCGAAGGCACCGCCCGTCTCCCTCGCCGTCACGGAGATCATGTCGAGCAGCGCCCACACCAATACCAAGCTCAATGGAGATTGGTGGGAACTCACCAATACCGGCACCACCTCCCTCGATCTCACCGGCTTCTCTTACGACGACAATCATGACCTCGCCGGACAGACTGTTTTCCCCAATTTCATCCTCAAGGCAGGAGAAAGCCTCATCATCCTCAATGAGGACGACGCCGGGGAAGCCGCTCTCTTCCGCAACACCTGGGGACTGCCGGACACCGTGCGCATTCTGACCCGCGAAGACTTCGGCATCGAGGATCTCGTCGGGCTGGGCGGAAACGACTCCGTCATCGTCTATCAACCGAACGGCACGCGGGTCGCCAGGGCCGACTATACGGCACACACAGCAGGCAGATCCCGCGCGTGGTTCCGCAATGGCACCGCCATTCCCGGCGGCTACAGCCAGCTCCAGAAATATGGTGCGGTGAAATCCGACCAAGCGCCGTCCGACCTCGGTTCACCCGGATTTTCAGCAGCGGACCCCGCCACCTTCATCCAACCCTACGACATCTGGGCCGCGGCGAACGACCTCTGGCACGCCACGGATACCATGGCCACCGCCGACCCCGACAACGACGGGCGCACGAACCGCGAGGAATACATCTTCGGCGGCCATGCCCGCCAGTCGGACGGCCCGCCTCCGCAGGCCATTCTTTCCGTGCCCGATGGATACCAGTGGACCTTCGTCCTCCGGGCGGACGACCCGTCATTGTCCATCACCCTGGAAGGGTCCGCCGATCTCATCCAGTGGACCACCATCACACCCACACTCGTCGGGGAAACTCCCCACCCCACGTTGACCGGATACAAGTCGGCCACCTACCTCGTTTCCCGCGACACCGGCACGAAATTCCTGCGGGCACGTGCGGATTAAAATCCCGCCTGAGGAGAGCCTCGTCGCAGCCCTTCACCCCTCCCCCCACTTTCAGTAGGCATGGTTCCCGGTGGTTGACGAAAGACCTCCGCATTTCCCAACGTTCCGGTTCCGATGAAAACCCGAGCAATCCTTTTTCCCGCAAGCGTGTTGGTGGTGACCATGACTCTGGCCCAGGTGCCGGGGCCCGCGGTGTGGAAAAAACGGGTCGTGACCCGCGACTTCCTCACCGAGGGCCTCGCGGCGGGAGACATCGACGGCGACAAGATCAAGGACCTCGTCGCCGGTCCGTTCTGGTTCAAGGGGCCGGATTTCAAGGAAGCCGTCAGATTCCGCAGCGGAGCCGCCCAACCGGTGAAAACCTACCAAGAGGATTCCTTCCTCACCTGGGTGGACGATCTTGATGGCGACGGAAAAAACGACATCCTCATGGCCAGCCACCCCGGCAAGGACCTCACCCTCTACCTCAATCCCGGTAAAAAGGACGGCGAGTGGCCGAAGCACCGCGTCATGACCGAGGCCGCCACCGAGAGCCCGCTCTGGACCGACCTCGACGGCGACAGGAAAAAAGACCTCATCTGCATGCAGGGCGGAAAATTCGGCTACGCCACCGTGGACTACTCGGACGTGACCAAGCCCTGGGTTTTCACCGCCGTTTCGGAAAAAACGACCGACACCCCCTATGTCCACGGCCTCGGCACCGGCGATTTGAGCGGCGATGGCAAACCGGACATCATCGCGAAAAACGGCTGGTTCGAACAACCGAAGGCGAAAAGCGGCACGTGGATCTGGCATCCCGAAGACTTCGCCGGCCCCGGCGGCGCTCAGATGCTCGTCTTCGACGTGGATGGAGACGGTGACAACGACATCGTCACCAGTATCAACGGACACGGCTACGGCCTGGCGTGGTTCGCAGCGGAAAAGAAGGCAGGAAAAATCAACTTCACCCGCCACGAAATCCTGTCCGAAGACCCCACGAAAACAGATGCGAATGGACTCCAGTTCAGCCAGTTGCACGCTCTCGAATCGGGCGACTTCGATGGCGACGGCCGTATCGATTTCACCACCGGCAAGCGTTACTACGCCCACAACGGCGGCGATCCCGGTGCGGAGGACCCTGCCCTCGCCGTCATTTTTTACAACCGCAAGGACGGCAAAGGCGTCCGCTGGGAATCGGAGATCATCGACCGCGACTCAGGCGTCGGCTGCCAGGTGCTCGCCGTGGATCTGGATGGCGATGGCAAACTGGAGTTTGCCGCCGGGAACAAGAAGGGCGTGCATGTCATCGGCAGGTGAGCATGATCCCCTCCAATGAAGGCCACCCTCCCAGCAAACCGGCTTGCGATGAAAGCCATCGTGGGAATTACGACCGCTGCCTGGATCGGGGTGATCACCTGTATCGCCTTCCGGACAGGTAAAGGAACATTCGGTGGATACCTGCCCGATTGGGTGCCTTTGACAACCATCCTCCTCGGAGGAGGTGGAACCATTTTGACACTCCTCACCTCGATCCGTATGCTTTTCAACCGTGGAAAGCCGTGCGAGCCGAAGGAGCTGGTCTCCATCTGGTATGGGCTGAGCATTTTGGTCTCATTGGTAATAATCTCATTACCAGCCAATTGACCCAATGAGTGATGCCATGAGCAAAATCCTGCTTCTTGAGGATATGGAGGAAAGGACCACCGCGTATCAGGACCTTGTAGAATCAACAACCGCGCGATCCGGAACCGCAGCAGCCACCCCCTAAAGAATGAATCTTGATACTTGCGCGGCGGGCTTCGTGACTCCATGGATGGGCATGGACCGCTGGTTTCTCATCGCCGCCACCCTGCTCGCCGCCGCGGGCGGGATCTGGGGCATGATTTCCGTGCACCACGGAAAACGCAGCCACTGGACGGTCGTCTGGATGGCCGCCACCTTCCTGTGCCAGATCGGCTTTCTCGCCGTGCGCGGCGACATGCGCGCCGCCTGCCCGCTGATGGACCGTGGGGAGATCCTTTCGTTTCTGGCGTGGTCGCTCACACTCTTCTACCTGCTCGTGGGTCCGACCTACCGCATCTCCCTGCTCGGCGTTTTCACCTCCCCGGTGGTCGTCCTCTTCCAAACGCTGGCACTGGTGCCCGGAATGCTCGCCACGAATCCCGCAAAAATCTCCGGCGTGAACGCCTGGCACGAAACCCATTCGGCCATGTCCGTGCTCGCCTACGGCGCCCTTGCCCTCGCGGCCGTCGCCGGCGTGATGTTCCTCGTCCTGGACAAGCAACTGAAGGACCACCATCTCAAAAGCGGGCTCTTCCGCAATCTCCCCCCCGTCCGGGAACTTCTCATTTCCCTGGAGCGGTTGCTCTGGATCGGTGGCGGCCTGCTGACGGTCGGCATCGTGGCGGGATTCCTCATGCCACACACGGCATCCGCGTTGCCACACCTCATCGCCGCTGTCGCGATATGGACCGCATACGTGGTGCTGCTGGGATTGAAAAAAGTGAGAGGATTGACGGGCCGGCGCATCTCGCTGTCGGCGGTGGTTTTATTCGTACTGTCGCTGGCGGTTTTCGCGTTCATCTGATGGAACTTTTCTGCCTCGGCCTCAACCACCGCACGGCCCCCGTGGAAGTGCGGGAGAAGTTCGCCGTGGGAACGAACAAGCTCGGCACCGCGTCGATGGAGCTGGTCTCACTCGCCGATGCCACCGAAGGCGTCGTCATCTCGACCTGCAACCGCACCGAGTTCTACCTCGCCGCCGAGGATGCCAAGGACGCCTTGGGAAAAATCGAAACCCGCCTCGCCCAAAAGGTCGATGTGGACTCCAGCGTGACCGATCATTTCTACCGGATGGAGAAAATCGAAGCCGCCAGACATCTTTGCCGGGTCGTCAGCGGACTGGATTCGATGATGCTCGGAGAAACGGAAATATTCGGCCAAGTCAAACAAGCTTATGGCTCAGCACTGGAAGCAGGAGCTACCGGAGGTATTCTAAACAAGCTTTTCCAACGGGCATTCAGCGTCGGCAAGAAGGTCCGCACGGAGACCAGCATCCAAGAGGGTTCAACGTCCGTTGGAAACGTGGCGGTGGATCTGGCGGAGAAGATCTTCGGCCACCTGAAGAACAGCGAGGTCATGATCCTGGGTGCCGGCGAGATGAGCCGCATCACCGCCCAGAGTCTCGTGTCCCGGGGAGCGAAGTCCATTTTCGTGACCAATCGATCATTTGAAAGGGCACAGGAACTCGCCAACGAAATGGGTGGCAGCGCCCTCCGCTTCGACGATTGGCAGAGTGCCCTCGCCCGGGTGGACGTCGTCATCTCCTCCACCGGCGCACCCCACGCCATCGTCCAGCGCGCCGATGTGGAGAAAGCCCGCCGCGCCCGGAAATACCGCCCGCTCTTCTTCATCGACATCGCGGTCCCCCGCGACATCGACCCTGCCGTCGGCGAGATCGAGGAAGTGTATCTCTACGACATCGACACCCTCGAGCAGCTCGCGGAAGAAGCCCGCGGCCGCCGCCAGCGCCAGATCGAGCAGTGCGAACAGATCATCGACCTGGAACTGGCGAAGCTGAACCTGCCGGGGACGTGAGTCCGGAGCACCATTCCTCACTCCGGCTCATTCCGCTTCCGAGGAAAAAACAATCGCATCAGTATCGAACGCGACCCGCACGCCTGCGGCTTGTGCGATACGCTCACAAACCCGATCCAACCTCACCGACTTCAATTTAAGATCAACGGGTCTGGCAAGGCGCTTCGGATCCACAACGACGAAATTAAGCCGGAAAGGCGGTGGCAGTCCATCAACCTCCACTCCTGTTCTCGACTTGCTTCGCAGGTAATCCACCGCTTCCGGGAGCGGAACAGCTTCCATATCGATCTGTGAAATCACTAGATTTTCAGCAAACCCGCGCGTGAGCGACGGTTCCAAATCCTCAGACCGGACGGATTCCCCATTGGGTAGGCTGGCCCGCATGATCAGCATACCCGTCACAGCACCAACCATGAAGGAACAGATCATCGCAATCATCCCGCTTTTTCCAAATGGATTTTGTCGCATATTTGAAACGCTAGTGGGCTGAATTCCGTTTTCAAGTTTCAGGACGGAAATTCCAGCCAACCAGCGATGACACGCGCAAGAAGATTGACTCGGCCATAGGCCTGATCTGCTTTTTCCTGATTGCGATCATCCAATCTCCCCACTCTGTTTCAGCGCCCTAAGAAAGTGAAGCAACTCATCGCACGCCTTAAATACCTTCTCACCGGCAAGACCAATCCGATGAATCTGCTCAACGGAGTCTACCTCCAAAACCTCCCGAAGCGTCTCACGGTCTCAACAGGCATGCTGAAGTCACACGATCTGGCGTATGAAGCCGGAGATCTGGTTGCGAAACTTTTCCAAAATGAAGGTGACAGTGATTTCATGTTCGCCCGGAAGCTGCGGGCTCTTCCAAGGCATTGGGGGACTCGTCCGCGGTCACCGCCAGCGCATGGATTTTGGCAATCATGCCAGTTATGTTCGACCTGGGTTCATGCGAACAAATCTTGGACTTGCACCGACTGCCCAACTCA
Source organism: Luteolibacter yonseiensis (assembly GCF_016595465.1). Taxonomy (NCBI): domain Bacteria; kingdom Pseudomonadati; phylum Verrucomicrobiota; class Verrucomicrobiia; order Verrucomicrobiales; family Verrucomicrobiaceae; genus Luteolibacter; species Luteolibacter yonseiensis. Next base: position 361,155 of record NZ_JAENIK010000013.1, read on the forward strand.
AAGTCGGCGAACACCGTATTTCGGATTCTGGTGATGATGCCTTACCGCCGTGATGCGAACGGATTCATCGAACACCCGGAAGAGGAAATGGTAGGGAAACATCTTTAAATTGCTTCTCCGGCGTCCACTTTGATCAAAATGATGCCTCATCGGATGCTGTTGGGCGTATTTCAGAGCCTCTCCCAGTTCCGCCCAGAATTCATCAGCCAGTTTGGCAGAGATTCCCTCGTAATACGCTAAAATCTCCCGGACTTCCGAAGGAACCTTCGGATGGTAGGCAAGGGTTCTCATCTGCGACCCACCGCCGATAAAAATTGATCATGACTGAGGGTTGTCACCCTGCCGGAATCCATTTCAACCTCCCGCCGATCCACTTCGTCGTCATCCGGTCCCAATGGGGCGGATGAGAATGAAGCCAACAGGTGTGCGACCAAGCCCGCCTGCTCTTCTGCGGAAAGTTCGTCCGCCGCCTTTTTCACCTCCACCAGAGTCGCCATGGGGTGAAACTTACGTGGTTGCTTGTGTTTTTCAATTTCAAAGAAAATGCAGGAAGCGGTGTCAAAAAATGCCCCGGAGCGAGCCGAGGGGGACACTTCTTTAAACGATCCCCATTTCCAATCCTGGTAGATTTCATCGATCATCACAATCAGAGGCCATCCCTCCACCCGCCGAATCAAATCTTGGGCTTGCGCGACCCGCCCGGCGTGGCCATGGAGAGGCCGCAACTGCGATATTTCCACATGTCTGACGCATCCCTCACACCCATCATCGTCGGTACGCGCGGCAGCGAGCTGGCACTTGTGCAGGCCACCGCCACGGAAGCGGCGCTGGCGGCGGCGTTTCCCGGGCTGGCCATCACCCGGAAGGTCATCAAGACCACGGGCGACCGCCGCACGGATGTCTCGCTGGCGGATGTCGCCAAGGCGGAGGGCACCTTCGACAAGGGCGTATTCATCAAGGAGATCGAGGAAGCCTTGGACGCCGGGGAGATCGACATCGCCGTGCACAGCCTCAAGGACCTGCCGACGGTTTTGGAAAAACGCTACACGCTCGCCGCCGTGCTGGAGCGCGCCCCGGTGCGGGACGTGCTCGTCATGCGCGAACCGGGCGGACTGGCAGCGTTGCCCGTCGGTGCCAAGGTCGGCACCAGCAGCGTGCGGCGCGCGCGGCAGATCGAGTGGCTGCGGCCGGACGTCACCGTCAGCGACCTGCGCGGCAACGTCCCCACCCGCCTGCGGAAACTTGCGGAGGAAGGAACGTATGACGCCATCCTGCTCGCCGAGGCGGGGCTGGTGCGGCTGGATTTCATCCCACGGGAAGCGCTTGGAAATGGAGCGGAATCCGTGAACGGCATGCCCGGACTTTTCGTGACACGTCTGGAGGAAAGCGAGTTCTTCCCCGCCGCAGGCCAGGGAGCCATCGGTCTGGAAGTCCGGGCGGGCGATGCTCCCAGCCAGGTGCGCGCCGAATCCATCGGCCACCGCGACTCGTGGCTCCGCATCACCGCCGAGCGGGAATTCCTGCGGTTGCTGGACGGCGGCTGCCACACGCCGGTCGGTGTTTACTCATCCATTTCCAACGGAGAGATCTCCCTCAGCGCCCGCGTCTTCCCCGAGGAAGGCGGCACGCCCCGCACCGGCTCCGCCAGCGGCACGGATCCCATCACCCTCGCACTCGAACTTTTCAACACCCTCTCATGAGCACTTCCGGAACTTGTTATCTCGTCGGCGCGGGCCCCGGCGACCTCGGCCTCGTCACCCTCCGCGCCAAGGAATGCATCGAACTCGCCGATGTCCTCGTCTACGACGCCCTCAGCAGCCCGGACCTCCTGAACTGGACCAAGGCCGGTTGCGAGAAGATCTACGTCGGCAAGCGCGCCAAGGACCACGCCGTCCCGCAGGACCAGATCAACGGCATCATCGTGGAAAAAACCAAGGCCGGGAAAAACGTCGTCCGCCTGAAGGGTGGCGATCCCATGATCTTCGGGCGCGGTGGCGAGGAAGCCGCCGAGCTTGCGGCCGCAGGCGTGAATTTCGAGATCGTTCCCGGCATCAGCTCGTCAATCGCCGGGCCGGCCTACGCCGGCATCCCGGTGACCCACCGCGACCACAATACCCAGCTAACTATTTTCACCGGACACGAGGACCCCACGAAAGGCTTCAGCTCCGTGGACTACGCCCAGCTTGCGAAAGCCCCCGGCACCAAGGTCTTCCTCATGGGCGTCGCCCGCCTGCGGGAGATCACCGGCTCGTTCATTGAAAACGGGGCCGCCGCGGACACGCCCATCGCCCTCACCCGCTGGGCCACCACCGGTTCGCAGAAAACCATCACCGGCACCCTCGCCGACATCGCGGACACCGCCGAGCGTGAGAACTTCACCTCCCCCGCCGTCGCCGTCATCGGAAACGTCGTGAAGGAACGGGAAAAGATCAACTGGTTCGAAAAACGCCCGCTCTTCGGCAAGCGCATCGTCGTCACCCGCACCCGCGAGCAGGCGGGCGAGCTCAGCAAGGCCCTGCGCGATCTGGGGGCGGACGTCATCGAGCTGCCCACCATCCGCATCGAAGGCCCGCCGGACCGCCTCGAATTCGCCGAACTCGTCACCCACGCCCACGAATACAACTGGCTCGTCTTCACCAGCCCGAACGGCGTGGAGCGGTTCTTCGATGCCTTTTATGCCACCTACGGCGACGCCCGCAGCCTCGGCAACCCCAAAATCGCCGCCATCGGCAACGGCACCGCGCAGAAAATCCGCGAATACCGCTTCGCCGTGGACCTCATCCCCGAGCGCTTCGTCGCCGAAGGCCTCGTGGACGCCTTCAAGAAGGAGGACATCGAGAACCTCACCATCCTCTGGGTGAAGGCGGACGAAACCCGCGACGTCGTCGGCGAGGGCCTCACCGCCCTCGGAGCCATCGTGGACAACTGCATCGCCTACAAGACCGTGGCCGAAACCGAAGATCCCACCGGAGCGCGCGCCCGTCTCGCCGAGGAAGGGGCCGATCTCATCACCTTCACCTCCAGCTCCACCGTGGACCATTTCTTCGACCTAGGCCTCGACTGGCCTGAAGACTGCGCCGCCGCCAGCATCGGCCCCGTCACCAGCGATACCCTGCGGAAGCGGGGCATGAAGCCCACCTTCGAGGCTTCCAAACACGACATCCCCGGCCTTACCGCCGCCATCGTGAAATACTTCCAGAAGAAGCGCTGAAGGGAGACAGCCCTCGCCCCTCCTCGAGAGCGCGGCCTCTTTCCCTTCGCAAGAAAACGACCTACGAAAGACGAATGCGATCAATGATCGACGGGTGAAAGAGTCTTCACTCGTCGATCGTCGTTCATCCATCATCTGTCATAGATCGCCTCTTTCCGAAAGATCCCCCGTCCTCCCCGAGTAACCATTCCTCCATGTCCACCCTGCCCCGCCTCCTGCTCGCCGCCACCCTCGTTTCCACTCCGCTGCACGCGGGCGTCGGAGTCGGGGAGAAACCCATCGCCGGAGCGGCGCTCGTCTTCGACGGCTCCCGCGAGATGCTCGATGCCAAGTGGACCTATTGGAAAGGCCCCGCTTTCGCCTCCTCCCTGCCCATCAAGTGGAAGATCGTCAACGATCCCGTGGACTCCGGCACCGTTGTCATGTCGGACGACCCCGTCGCCGCCGGAGGCAAATACGGCACCGCCGACATCGTCACCAAAAAGGAATACCGTGACTTCCGCCTGCACATCGAGTTCCTCATCACCAAGGAAGGCGGAAACAGCGGTGTCTATCTCCAGAACCGCTTCGAAATCCAGGTGCTCGACGGCGACAAGACCAAGCACGGCATGGCCGCCGTCATCAACGAGACCGAGTCCCCCTACCACGCCTACAAGGGCCTCGGGAAATGGAACAGCTACGACATCGTCTTTCGCGCCGCCCGCTTCGTGGACGGCAAGCAGACCGAGAAGCCCATGCTCACCATGTTTTTCAACGGCGAGAAGGTCCACAAGAACCAGACCATCAACCAGGTCTGGGGCGGCCCGAAATCCGGTATCGACGGCGGAAACGATGGCGGCAAGGGGCTCACCGACGTCCCCGGCGGCCTCAAGCTCCAGTGCGAGGGCCACGACGTCCGCTACCGGAACATCTGGATCAAGGAACTCGCCCTCGAAAAACCCGATACCGATTTCAAGGACTAGCCGGAATTTCCCGCTTGCGGGATGAAAGCCGCTCTGGTTTCCTCCCCTCCGTCCTGCGAGACGCCGCTGTAGCTCAGGGGTAGAGCAATTCATTCGTAATGAATAGGTCGTCGGTTCGATTCCGACCAGCGGCTCCAGGAAAAGCCTGATTCCATTTACTCCGGCAATGTAGGGGTTAGAAGCAAGCCGAGAAGATCCTCGCCGGCTCCGGCCTGCCTCTCATAGAGGCCGCCAGGATCGCAGCCCACGCGGCCAACCCTGCGGACCTTCAGACGATGGAAACACGCCATGCTTCACGGCGAGATGGCATGAAGCGACACCTACACCACCAGCATGGAAAAAATCCCCCGCGGGCTTGGGTCTGAGATCATGACCAGCAAGTGCGGCACGTTGAATTCTGGCATCCTCAAAGCCGCCAGAAGGATGTCTTCCATCACTTCTTTTTGAGCGATCCAACCGACCTTTCGCCGGTTGACGTGCTGCCGATTATCTTGAGCTGTTTTTTGGAAACCAGAGTGATCTTGGATGTGGATTTGAATGGCTCAAAAAGCCCTTCCGCTGTGGCGCTGGTGGAAAGCGTCGTATTGTTCGCGCTCCATCTACCAGTGATGAAGGCCGCCACATTGCCGTTCACCTTCATCTCTCCCTCAACCTTCCCGTTCTTGTGGTAGCGAGAAGTGCCAACGATCTTTTGACCTGAAAATTTGATCGTGGTTACAGCGATCAGGCCGGTCTTCTCATAACGCTTGTAAACGGTGGTGGTGTTCTGAACCACCGCTTGCCCGTTGCTGGTCGCTGTGACCTTGCCCGACCACGTTCCGATCAGTTTCGAGGTAACGTCGGCGGCGACAAAGTGGATGCTTGAGGCAAGTCCGAGAGCGGCGATTAAAATAGTTTTCATATGACGGCTCCTGCTACCTGCCCCGGCATTCAGAAGCAAGCTCCCATGGTAGTGGCACTTGATGGCAGCCCGTCCTTGATTTCGGCATACCGTCCCCGGATGATCGCCGGGATGCTTCCCCACTCCCGTTCCCTCCATGCCGCAATCGGCTTTCTTGAACTTGGAATGCCGGATGACGCGTGGGAGGAACTGGATTCCCTGCCACCCGGCCAGCGTGAGTTCGCGGACGTCCGTGAGCTGAGGATTAGCATCTCGCTGCGGATGGAAAAATGGCACGCCGCCCGCATCGAGGCGGAGGAGATGGCGGGGCGGGATCCGGGCAACCCCGGTTGGTGGATCTCATGGGCCTACGCGCTCCGACGGGAAAAATCCGTGTATGAAGCTCGGGAAATTTTGTGGGAAGCCGCCCGCCGTCATCCCGAGGAACTGATGATTTCCTACAACCTCGCCTGCTATGCGAGTGTCCTGGGAGAATTGGACGAGGCACGGAGGTTGCTCTCGGAGGTGTTTGCGAAGGATGCGAATTTCAGGCAGATGGCGGCGGGAGATCCGGATCTGGATGCGGTTTTCGCAGCGGGTGGCATGGTGTGAGACGACACGCCTCACGACGTTTACCCCTCGTTCCCCCGTTTCATCGGAGTGAAGACCAAACCTGACACGTTCTGTGAAATCGTGTGGCCCCATGGGATGAAGAAGGGCTCAGCCGTTGGAAACCGCCACCAAACGGCCTTTGCACGGGCGGCCTCGGACTTCGGAAACCACATGAAAGGCTCCTCCCCCGTTCGGGGGTTTTTTTCTGTCATTTGACAGATCGGGACAATGGCGGGAGTTTGGCATTTCCCAAACCCTGTCCTGCCCATGTACCGCCATCCCATTTCCTGGCTGCTTGCCTCCGTCGTCGTTGCCGACAGCCAGACCGTCACCCATCGCTGGAATTTCAACTCCACCGGAGCCGCGACCAACGGCACGGTCATCCCTGACCTGATCTCATCGGCCCCGGGCACGATTGTCGGGACCAACGCCACCCGCACCGGAAGCGCGCTCACCTTGCCCGGCGGATCGAACGGCCAGAACGCCACTTCCTCCATCGCCGCGTATTTCGATCTACCGAACGGGATCGTTTCCTCGAAAACCAACTTCACCTTGGAAATCTGGGCGACGATCCACTCGACCCGGAACTGGCAGCGCCTTTTCGACTTCGGACGCATGGACATCAACGGCGGAGGAAACGGGGAAATCCCCAACACCTACGGCAATCCCGGCGGCTCCTCCTCGCGCGACAATCTCATGCTGGCGGCCCATCGCGGTGACACTCTCAACGACAAGAAAATCGTCGCCCGGAACGACGGCGCGGGTGAGATCGGCTTTGAGAACACCGTCTCGACATCCCTCAACACCCAATATCACTACGTGGCGACCTTCCAGGCGAACGCCAATCCGGCCACGGGCGGCCGCTTCACCTGGTACCGCAATGGCACCCAGATGGGCTTCGTCGATACCACCTTCCCTCTCAGCCAGATCCAGGACGTGAACAACTGGCTCGGGCGTTCGCAATACACAAACGACCAGAATTCCAATATCTCCTACAACGAATTCCGGCTCTATGACTACGCACTGAACCAGACACAGATCAACGCGAGCGGTGCCGCCGGCCCCGATGCGTTTCCCACTCCGGTCGCCGCGGCCGACTCCTCCACCATTCCCCACGGCGGCAAAGCACGCATCCCCGTCCTGAAGAACGACACCGGGGAAATCTCCATGCCGGCCTTCACCATTCTCCAGGCACCCGCTTCCGGCACCGCGGTGATCACCCCGGACAAGCAGGTGCTTTACACCCACACCACCGGCACTCCCACCACGGACTCGTTCACCTATCAGATCGCGAACACCGGTGGCCAGTCCTCCACCGGCACCGTGACCATCAACTTCAACAACGGACTGAAGATTCCCAATCCGAATCTCAACGTTCCTTCCACCCCACCACCTACCGCCTATGCCGCGCCCAACGCTTTCGGCTCGCTCGGATTCAACTCGCCCGTGTGCATGGCCACTCCCCCCGGGGAGACCCAGCGGCTGTTCGTCTGTGAAAAAGGAGGACTTCTCCGGGTGATCCCGAACGTGGCGGCGGGCTCGCCCGCCGCCACCACCTTCCTGAACCTGACAAATCTCCTCAGCGGCCGCGGCGAGGCGATCGACACCGGGTCCGAGTGCGGATTGCTGGGTCTGGCCTTCCACCCGGACTATGCGACCAACCGCTACTTCTACATTTTCTATTCCGTGACGAAAAGCGGTGCCCGCTACCAACGCGTATCCCGCTTCACGACCCAGACAGCCAATCCGAATCTGGCGGACACCACATCCGAGAAAATCCTCATCGAGCAACTCGACGACCGGGACAACCATAATGGCGGCGACCTTCACTTCGGACCTTCGGACGGCTACCTCTACATTTCCGTCGGGGACGAGGGCGCGGGTGATGACAACCCGACCTTCAACAGCCAGCGCATCGACAAGGATCTCTTCTCCGGCATCCTGCGCATCGATGTGGATCGCGACATGGCGAACAGCGTCGAGCCCACCCCGCACGCCTCCATCCCGCTTGAGGGCGGCGTGGCCCGTTTCGCCATCCCGAAAACCAACCCTTTCGTCCACACCAGCCTGGGAGGAACGTGGGACGGCACCTATATCGGTTCACCTGTCAGCACCACCGCCGTCCGCCGTGAGTTCTGGGCGACGGGCTTGCGAAACCCCTGGCGCATGTCATTCGACCCGGTGACCAACGTTCTCTGGTGTGCGGATGTCGGACAGGGACAGCGCGAGGAGGTGAACAAGATCGTGAGGGGCGGAAACTACGGGTGGGTGTTCCGCGAGGGGAACATCGCCGGCCCCCGGACCAACAATCCGACAATGCCCTCGAATTTCCTCACCGCCTATCACAACCCTCCTGTTTATGACTATCCCCGCGGAGGCAACTTCGGTGGATATTCCGTCACCGGAGGCAGGGTCTATCGCGGGACCCGCATCAGCGCGCTTACGGGGAAATATATCTTTGGCGACTACGGTTCGGGGAACATCTGGTCGATGAACCAGGATGGAACAGGAATCGAACGTCTCTTGGGAGAAGGCGGCATCTCCGCTTTCGGAGTGGATCCCTCCAATCAGGACATCCTGATGGCGGACCTGGACGGATTGATCCGCCGCCTGAGCACGAGCACGCCCGTAGGCAGCTATCCCGCCACCCTCACCGCCACCGGACTTTTCACCAGTGTGACCGATCTCACTCCCGCCCCGGGACTCACCCCGTATGCCGTGAACCTCCCTTTCTGGAGCGACCACGCCGTCAAAAGCCGCTGGTTCATCGTACCCGACGGAACATCCAAATTCACCAGCTCCGTGGAAGGCCGATGGACGCTGCCGGACGGAACCATCTGGGTGAAGCACTTCGACATGGAGATGCAGCGGGGCGTGCCTTCCAGCAGGAAGCGCATCGAAACACGACTCATCGTGAAAAACCCCACGGGTGCCTACGGCGTCAGTTACCGGTGGAACGAAGCGGGCAACGAGGCCACGCTCGCACCGGACGAGGGAGAAAACTTCACCCTCGCGATCACCGAGGGTGGAAATCCCGCCCCGCAGACATGGCGCATCCCCAGCCGGGCGGAGTGCATGGTGTGCCACACGCCGCAGGCCGGACACGCGCTTTCCTTCAACACCCGCCAGCTCAATCTGGAAAACAGCCTGCTCGGATTCACGGGGAACCAGCTCACGACCCTGTCGCAGCAGGATTACCTGACTTCCTCGCCCGGATTGCCAAACCTGCTCCCCCGCCACATCCGGCCGGATGAGACGAGCGCGTCGGTGGAGGCCCGCGTGCGTTCCTACCTTGCGGTGAACTGCTCCTACTGCCACCAGTCCGGCGGCACCGCACCTTCGTCATGGGATGGAAGCGCGCATCTGACACTCGCCCAGACGGGCCTGGTCAACGGCACGGCGAACAACAGCGGCAGCGATCCGCTCAACAAGCTCGTCGTCCCCGGCGACACGACACACTCCATCGTGCTCAGCCGTGTCGCGGTGACCAATGGATTCACCCGCATGCCTCCGATCGGCAGCAACATCCTGGATCAGGCGAACATCAACCTCCTCAACACGTGGATCAATGGGGAGCTCACCACCCGGCGGGATTACGCCGCCTGGCGCGTCGCCCGATTCGAACCGGATGACTTGCCCGGCGGAGCACCCGACCAGGATCCCGATGGAGACGGAGTGACGAATTACCAGGAGTTCCTCGCCGCGACGGACCCGCTTGATGGCGGGAGCCGCTTCCAGCCACAGCTCGCCCGTGTTTCCGGAAACCTCACACTCGGCTTCGACCTTCCCACGAACCGTTCGTTCCGGATAGAGACCTCCGACAACCTCGGCCAGTGGACGCCATGGGACGTCCCAGACAACCAAGGCACTCCGGTGGCGGGAGGGCTGCAACAGTTCAGCGTGCCGACGGTCGATCCACAGCGGTTCTTCCGGGTGAGCCTGAAGGAAAACTGATATCCGCTCCGGTAAACAAGCGGGAAGCAGAGGTTCTTCCGTTCGTAGTCCAGCCCTTCAGGGCGTCTTCAGTGCGCGCGGAAGACGCCCTGAAGGGCTGGACTACGTGCGAAGAATCCCGGCTTTGATGGAACCCCGCTGCTAAATTACTCCTTACTCGGTTTCATCCTTGTGAATCAGGAAACAAAAAGCCCGGTGCGGCGGTCCGCACCGGGTTTTCCCCAACATCAACAGCAGCTACAAAAGGTTCAGAACGACCAGACGAGGTCCACCGTCCAACGGCTTTTCATCAGGCTGTCCTCGTCGTCCGTGAGCGGAATTTCATACGCCACGCCCGCGTCAACCGACTCCGTGAGGCGTGAGCGGAAACCGACGGCGGTGGAGACGAAATCACGGCTCGCATCGGAATTGGCGGCCCCGAGGTTGAACAGGTCACCGCCCTCGAACTCGATCACGGCGGGCACCGAGCCACCGACGTGGGTCGGGTAATTGCCGGCGCCGTTTCCGGAATCCAGCACATGGAACCAGTTCAGCTCCACCAGCGGAATGAAGTATCGGCTGATTTCATAACTGGCGTGGGCACTCGTCCACAGCTCGGAGGACTGCTCGTCGGAGAACGGGATCTGGACACCCGTGCCGACAGAAAACTGCCAGTCGTCGATGAGTTTCAGTCCGGACAGGGAAAGATTGATGAGGCCGTCACCCTCGCCTTGGAAAACATCGCTGTTGCCGGTGGGAAGTTCCAGGGTGACGGTTCCGCTCAGCGCGGTTTGCGAAACGGGATCGAGGATGAAGGCATATTTCAGCCCGCCTCCGAGGTTGGCGAAACCGGTTTCACCGCTCGCGGTGCTGTCGGGATTGACATCCACATAGCCGTCCTTGGTCGCGACGACCGACAATCGGTCGTTCAACGCGATCTCGAACTGCAGCGCATACAACTCCACATCGCCTCCCAGAGGCAGCTTGCCGAGGGTCGTGTTGATATTCTTGGGAAGCGAGTGATAAAGAAACAACGGATGGACGTTGGTGGCCGGCAGGGCCAGATCGAACAGGGTGGGATTGCTGATCGGGCGGCGGGCCCGGGCAAAGCCGTCACCGGAAGCGGCCGGCACCGCCGATGTGGTGTCGCTGGCGACGGAACCGGCGAAAACAAACGAACTGAGTAATCCAAGGACACCCGCGGTGATGATGTGTTGTTTCATGGTGGTTTTGCTTCGAATTGCGGAGCCATCATCATCCATCGCCACACATCCTGCTACCTGCCGCCCGTCGTAGACTGCGCATATCTTGCAATATCGCGCTCCTCCCCACCGCTTCGCGTGACCTCGGATTGATCAAAAAAAATCCAGCCCGAAGGAGCATCGGCACCACCGCTCCTCTAACAAAAAAACGGCGGACCTCTTTCGAAGTCCGCCGTTTTTGAATGGGTGAAAGCCAGAGGGCGGACCGAGGTCCACCCGGGTTGATCAGGAATCAACCCTCCTTATCTCACTTGTTGAGCACCTTGAGCTTCCGGATGCCGAAGACGGCGTCGTCGCCCAACTCTTCCTCGATGCGGAGGAGTTGGTTGTACTTCGCGATACGGTCCGAGCGGCTCATGGAGCCGGTCTTGATCTGTCCGCAGTTCGTCGCGACGGCGAGATCGGCGATGGTGCTGTCCTCGGTCTCACCGGAGCGGTGGCTGAGAACGGCGGTGTAGCTGTTTTCCTGGGCCAGTTCGACGGCGTCGAAGGTCTCGGTGAGGGAACCGATCTGGTTCACCTTGACGAGGATCGAGTTCGCGACGCCCTGCTTGATGCCCTTGCTGAGGAAGTCCACGTTCGTGACGAAGAGATCGTCGCCGACGAGCTGGGTGGTCTTGCCGAGCTGGTCGGTGATGATCTTCCAGCCGTCCCAGTCGTTTTCGGCGCAGCCGTCTTCGATGGAGATGATCGGGTAACGCTTCTGAAGGTCGGCGTAGAAGGCGACGAGTTCCTCGGCGGACTTCACGGACTTGTCGGACTTCTTGAAGACGTAGGCGTTCTGCTTGGCGTCGAAGAACTCGGACGATGCGACGTCGAGGGCGAAGGCGATGTCCTCACCGACCTTGTAACCGGCGGCCTCGATGGCCTGGCAGAGGACCTGCATCGCATGCTCGGCGCTCTTCAGCGTCGGAGCGAAACCACCTTCGTCACCTACGGCGGTGGAGAGACCGAGGTCGTGGAGGACCTTCTTCAGGGAGTGGAAGACTTCCGCACCGTAGCGGAGGGACTCGCGGAAGGTAGGCGCGCCGACAGGCACGATCATGAATTCCTGGAAGTCGATCGGAGCGTCCGAGTGGGCACCGCCGTTGATGACGTTCATCATCGGGACGGGAAGCACCTTGGCGTTCGGGCCGCCGAGGTATTTGTAGAGAGGCACGCCGAGTTGTGCGGCGGATGCCTTGGCGACCGCCATGGAGACGCCGAGGATGGCGTTCGCACCGAGGTTCTTCTTGGTGGAGGTGCCGTCGAGCGCGAGCATGGCGGCGTCGATGGAGGCTTGTTCGGTGGCGCAATAGCCGAGAAGGGCGGGAGCGAGCACGGCGTTGACGTTCTCAACAGCCTTGAGCACGCCTTTTCCGAGGAAGCGGGACTTGTCGCCGTCGCGGAGTTCGACCGCTTCGTGCTCGCCGGTGGATGCGCCGGATGGGACCGCAGCGCGTCCGATGGCGCCGCCTTCGAGATGCACATCGACTTCAACGGTGGGATTGCCACGGGAATCGATCACTTCGCGACCGCGGATTTCAACAATGGTGGTATAGTCCATAATGGTTGGTTGGGGTAGGTATTCTGGGTTGGGTTTGAAATTCAGGGATTGAACGGGCGGATGGAGCGGACGGTGAGCGTCTGCATCTGCTCGGTCTCCTCGTCACGCACCTGCACGGTCTCGCCGGGCGCGCGGCCGACGAGGGCTTTTCCGACTTCGGAAAGGTAGGAAACGGTCTTGGTCTCCGGAATGGAGTCCCATGCGCCGAGGACTGTGATCTCGGTCTCCGCGCCAGCGGCATCCGCGAGGGTGACGATGGTGCCGATGTTGATCCTGCCGGCATCCGATCCCTTGAAATCGGTTCCGCGGGAATTGGCGATCTCCTTCTCCAGAGCGGTCCGGCGGAATCCGAGATACTTCTCCATATCCTTGGCGGACTTGTATTCGAAGTTTTCCCGGAGGTCTCCGTAGGATTTCGCGATTTTCACGTCCTCGCGGTTCTGTGGGATCTTGTTGCGGACGATGTCGTCCAGCTCGGTCTTTTTCTTCTCAAGGCTCTCCCATGAAACGAGCAGAACCTCGTCAGGGCGCTTCTGGTTCGAGCCGTTGACGAGTTCCGCCGTTTCTGGACGCGCCTTGATGATGCGGGCCATGAGGGACTTTTTCTCAAGCTCGCCGAAGACCGGGCAGTCGAGGAGACGGCGGGCGAAGTTCCGCGTCTCGTTGATGTCCATGATGGCGACGAGGTCGGTGAGAAGCGTCTTGTCATCCCCGAGCAGCGATTGCAGGCGCGAGGTCTTGCGCGGGCCGTCGGAAAGGTGGTCGTTCTCCAGAAGGTTCAGCACCGAGGCGCCGACATCCGCACTGAAGATCTCGGCGGCCGGCCCCTTCCGCTCGCGGCAGACCCAGATGAGGGCGTCCGGCCCGAGGGCGCGGCGGGCGATGGCGGAACGGAGGTGGGTGACGAGGGCCGGCATCGCGTCGCGCTCCAGCAGGATGCGGGCGATTTCCGTGACGCCGCGCGCTCCGACGCTGTCGAACACCTTGACGATCTTGCTGACCCAGATGTCTCCGAAGGCGTTCGGGAAGGCTTCGTAAACCGCGCGCTGGCGGCTGGATGGCAGCGTGCCGGCTTCCTCCGCCAGGCGGGATGGATCGGCGGAAAGCAAAAGATCCGAGAGACGGACGGCGGAGGATTCCAGCTCCAGGGCCTTCGACGAGCTGATGACTTCATCGCGGGCGGCGACGAGTTGCAACGCCTGGCCAAGCTGGACGCGGGCGGCTTTTTTCGCCCCTTCGTCGATGTCGCTCAACAACCGCTTGAGGGCGTCCGAGTCGTTTTCAAAGGCTCCGATGTCCGCGGCGATGGCTTCCAGCGCGCGGATCATGCCCTTGATGTCGCGGGCCGCTTCGAAGTCCGCCACCAGCGATTGGGCCGGGCTGCGGTCTCCGGTGCGGAGCACGATGGCCTCGGTGCGCTTCTGCGGCACGGCGGCCAGACGGCTCTCGCGGAGGGTCTTCTTCGTCGCGTCCCACCACTTCTTGAAAGTGGGCTCGGGGATGACCGCGCCGGAGAGTTCCTTTTCGAGCGCGTCTCCTGTCATGCTGCCACCGTGGCTCTGGAGCAGGTGGACGACGAGGGCGATGGGATCGCTCTTGGAAAGGGTGCGGAGTTCCTCAAGCTGTTCGATCTTCTTCGCACGGAAATCCTCCGCGGGAATCCATTCGGTTTTTTGGAATGCGAACTGCAATTCCATCGTCTGACCGGTGGATTTTTCGAAGTCGATGGTGACTTTTTTCGCAGGAAGATCCCAGTCGGTCACCTTGCCGGCGCCGAAGGATTTGTGAATACAGAAATTTCCGGGAGCCAATTGAGAAAGGCGCTCGCCGACCGGTCTAGGAATGCGACCGGCTTCAACCAGTTTCGCCACGTCAGGATGCATGCGGCGCAAGATGAGAAGCCGTCTTCAAAAACGCAAGGCAATCCCATGATAAATCTGCGGGATCGCGCAATTCAGTGCCCCCGGGGCGCGGGAGGAGCCTGGCGGGGCTTCGGTTCGCGAGGGGACATGAGATTTCCGTCCAGAGCGGAGTCCAGGGTGCGGCACAGGACCAGCACCCGCTTGCGCCATGGTTCGGGCACCGCGTCGAGCAAGGCATCCTTGGCGAGGCCGCCATCGAAAATGACATCATCGGCGGTCCCCCGGATCTTCACCTGGTATTGGTCGGCCTCGCGGGTGACCGTGGCCTTGCCCTCGCCCTGGAAGGTGAACTCCGCGCTTTTCTCCGCCACATTCACGACGCGCAAGGGGCCGTTGTTGTCCTCGGGAAGCGCCGCGGCCTCGACCATTCCGCTCTGGAACGGTCGTTTCAGGTCAAACTCCCCCACCGGCATCATCAGGATCTCCTCGCGCGGTTGTGAAATCTTCACCACCATGCCGCTTTCCTCGTCGCGCACGTTGTTCTCCCGCACGGCGGTGAATTTCACCGCATGCATTTCGGTGCCTTCGAAGTCCTTCCGCATCCCCACGTCCGTCACGGACTCCAAACGCTCGGAAGCACTGACGAGCACCGATCCCGAAGGAGCGTCTTCCGCCTTCGCCATGGACGGCCCGGTCGTGTGATCCGCCGGGAAAAGGGCGAACATCGCTCCGATGCCCGCCGCGATGCCGCCGCCGATGAGACTGCGGACAAGCCACTTGCCGGAGGAGATCTCGGTGACGTTCTCCGGCTTGGCGGCCGCGAGCTTGTCGATGGTTTCATCCAGTCCGCTCTTGAACTCCGCGCTCAGGGCGGGCGGAGCCAGGCGGGCCATGATGGTTTCGATAGGGTCAGGCGCTTGCATGTCGTTCTTCCTTGATGCGGCGCAGCTCGTGCGCCAGTTGTTCCAATGCGTAGCGGTAGCGGGATGCCGCCGTATTCGCCGAAATCGCGAGAGTCTCGGAGATCTGCAGAAACGTCAGCCCGCCCCAGAATTTCATCACCACCACCTCACGCAGCTTGGGGCTGAGGTTCTGGACGGCGTCGCGCAGGATGAGCGCTTCCTCGTCCTCCTCCAGCACCGGGTCCAGCCAGACGTCCTGGAAATCACTGAGGTAGATCACGGATTCCTCGCGCTTGCGGCGGCGGGACTCGCTGCGGTGCAGGTTCAGCCCGCAGAAACGGATGGTGGAGAACACCAGCGGCAGATCCGGCGGGGAGCCCCCCTTGTCCGCCTGATGGTGCCACATGCGGAGGATGGCCTCTTGCACGAGGTCCTCCGCGTCATGGCGCGAATTGCTCCAGCCACGTGCGAACAGCAGCAGACGCGGACCGTTCTCGGCCAACCACTGTTTCCATTCGCTTGCGGGAGAATTCATCGTTCTGGGAGGAAAATGCCTCTCGCCGGGAATTTTGTCTCAAAAATCTCAATCCGTCGAGAAAACGGATTTTAGCCCGCCGCATCCGATACGCTTCCGATCACCTTGGAGCCCCGGCTCCACATTCTCAAACCGCCTGGAGCAGGTTCTCCATCAGGCGTTTGGGGTGATGGAAGTGGGCCCTGTGCGCCACGAGGGCTGGAAAAACCAGCCAGCAGAAGGCGATTCCGATAAACGCGGTCCAATACTTGGCAATCCCGGACAGCCCGACCTCGTAATCAACGCGGGATCCTGTGCCACTCGGCGTGATCCGTATGATGCCGTGTTTGGGCAGCAATGGAGCGCTCTCTGTCAGGTAGGTTCCGTGTCGGAATTCGATCACCCCCGCCGACTGGCTGAGTATCTCGAAGTTTCCCGCAGCCATCGCCGACCGGAGGCGATCCGCCGCCTCACCCGGGGAGAAATCAGATTGTGCGGTGCCTGTGTTCATATCTCGATGTCCGCCGGGCATGGATTGTCCCCGATCATCACCACGAACTAAAGGAATTGGGAAAATCCGCAATTCATTTTCCCCAACCTCCCGAAGCAACCGGCCACTGTCCGGATCACAGCCCTACCCCAGACTTGCCACTTTCGGAAATTCCCCCACCCTCCGCGCATGCGGTATCTGATTCTCCTCTGCGGTTTGGTGATCCTGGCGATGGGCGGGGTGGCGATGGCCACGCTGGCGAAGACCGACGGCCAGGGATTTCTCTACGGCGCGCTGCAGCTCGGCGGCGGACTCCTCATCTGCGGGATCTTCACCTTCAGGATGCCGTGGCACGGCATCATCGGCGCGGGTGTGATCTCGCTGCTGGGCACCGCCCGGGGATTGGGGAATGTGCCGGGGCTGGTGAAATTTCTCGGTGGAAACCGTGATCACGGCACCACCCCGCTGCTGGAGCTGGGCGTGACGCTTATCTGCTGTCTCCTGATGCTGCGGGTGCTTGTGGTGCTCCAGCGGGAGCGGGTGCGCCGGATGCTGGAGCAGGGGGAGTGACCGGAGGAGTGCTGGCTGGCGCGGCGGGTGCCGTTGTGCCGGGTGGATTCGCTGCTGGCTTTTCCGGTGCCCCCGCCGGCTTGGAAGGATCCGGAGCGGTCGCGGGAACCGGGTCCGGAGGGGCAGGAGCCAAGGCCGGAGCCGAGGCCGGGGGCGCGGGTTTCGGCAACAGGTCCTGCCATTGGTGGAGCTGGTAGCCATCGCCAAGGCCGCCGATCTCGCCGAGCAATTCGTGGCAGCGGTTGCGCCACTTTTCGTAATCCGGCGGGGTTTTCTCGGCCTCACGGCTGCCGGGGAAAACGACGTAGCTGACCTTCAGGTCCGAGACCGGACGGCTGTAGGAACTCGCCTTCGGGTTGATTTCCTTGGCCATGCGGAGCGATGCCTCGCCCACCTTGAAAACCGGACCGCCGTCGCCGACGATGGATGGGTAGAGCTTTTTATCGTAAACCACCACCGCGTAGTCGCCCACCTTCGGCGTGAACGAATCATTCGCACCCAGCAGATTGATCGGGATGACGATGAACGGATCATAATCGGCGATCAGGAAGCTGCGCCCCTTGAGATCGTCGATGCCGCGCTTGAGATACTGGATGCGGTCGCGCAGCCACGCCTTGCGCGCGGCAGGGGTGGCGGCGGCGGCGAGCTCCTTCTGGGCCGCCGTGACGCGGCGTTCCCAGCCCTCGACCATCGGATTCGGAGTGGCGGTCTTTTTCGGCCAACCGTAGCTGGTGAAAGGCTGGTAATGCGGGGAATTGACAATCTCGTCCGGCATCGCCGGCAGGCGGTCGCCGTCGGAACCGTCCGAAACGACGTCCATCTCCGCCTGCATGAAGAACACCTTGCGGCCGTTGGCGGCGGTGAGGTTGAGGATGGTCTCGCAGTCGTAGATGTTATGCTTCGTGAGGAGTTCGTTGAGGGTGTTCGCGTCGGTGCGGACACGGGCCGCCTTGTTGTCGTAGAGCCTGCCGAACCAAGGCGAGACCTGGGCCTTCTCCACCATCGGCGGCAGGCCGGGCAGGATTTTCGATAGACCGGGACTGGTTGTTTCCAGCTCGGCGAGGGTTTTCGCAGCGGTCGGCAGGCGCAGGGAGAGCTGGTAGCTCGCGGTGTAGCTGGCGTCGTCGATGCGCTCCTTCGAGGCGATGCCGCCCTTCCCGATCTTCACCTCGGTCTTGAAAGGAATCCCGGAACGGAGCTTGCGGACATCCGAGAGCGGTCCGAGCTCCGGTTCGGCCTTCGGCTCCGGCACCTCCTGTTCCGACGCCTGCTTCATCGCATCCTCGTGAGACTTCCGCAGCGCCGCCATGCGGGACTCGTATTCCTTCTCCAACTCCGCGGTGATCTGCGCCTCCGCCTGGCGGAAAATGTCGTCCTTGTCCACCGAGGCCGCCGCCGGCTTGGGCGCGAAAATTTCCTTCAGTCCGCGCTTCACTTTCGCGGAGTTCAGCCCGGCGACGATACCCACCCCGATGATGCCCAGGTAGATCACATCTTTTATTCCGAACCAGCGGACCGCCCGTTTCCGTTGGTTTTTCGTTTCCCGTGGTTCGTTCATTTCCCCTACCCTAGCCATTTCCCGTTCACCATCAATCCCCGTCCGACAAAGTTTTGCGGATCCATCAGGTGACGAATACGTCACAACTGAAACGTTTTTATCCATGGACAAACCCTCCAAGGGAACATGGGAGTGGCGGGTGCCAACGCGTCCCGTTCCACAGGCCCCGTCTTTTTTGAAAAACCCACATGTCCCAATCAAAAGCCCGCTCGTCCTGGCGCGTGACCGCGTTATCCACCCTACTCTCGTTGTTCTGCGGCGCGGGCCTGTCCCAAGGGGAACTGATCCGCCCGGACGTCGGAGCCTACTATGACGGCATCCTGCCGCCCGAAGCACCCGCCGTGGCTTCGGACTGGTCCACGGTGCCCGCCTTTCCCAACCTCTCTTTTCTGAACCCGCTCGGGCTCACCCACATCCCGGGAACGAACAAGCTGTTGGTATGGGAACGGGAGGGCAAGATCTGGGCGTTCGACAACGACCCCGCCGTCACCACGAAGACGCTGGTCGTGGACCTGTCCGCGAACGTGCAGGGCTGGGACGATTCCGGGCTGCTGGGGCTCGCGGTGCATCCGGATTTCGAAACCAACCGGCAGATTTACGTGTGGTACGTCTGGCGCGGGGGGATCCAGGGAGGAACGGGAGACCTGGGACCGGTGCTCGGAAGCGCCACCACCCGTCCGCCGACCAATACTCCGAACCGCAACCGGCTTTCCCGTTTCGTTCTGGACGGGAATTTCCAAACACCCAAGGCCAGCGAGGCGGTGGTCATCGACCAGAAGGACATCAGCGTCTGGCACAACGGCGGCGGGGTGTTCTTCCACCCGCAGAACGGATTCCTCTACATCACCAATGGCGACGACACCGATCTCACCAACACCCAGCGCATCGACCGCGGCCTTTTTTCCTGCGTGATGCGGATCGATGTCGACAAACGGGGCGGCTCCGTCAGCCACGCGCCGACGCTCCGCCCTGTGAACGAGGTCAGTCCGAACTGGCCCCAATATTACGTGCCGAACGACAATCCGTTCGTGGGCCAGCCGAACTCGCTGGAGGAGATCTACGCGATCGGCCTGCGCAGCCCGCACCGGATGACCATCGATCCGGTCACGGGCCGGATCTTCATCGGCGATGTGGGTGCGGACACGCGTGAGGAGGTCAGCGTCATCGATCCGGGCGATGCGGCGGGACTGAATTTCCAGTGGAACCGGATCGAAGGCGCGGGACGCGACCTCACGGCACCCTACATCGGCGTCAACAAGCGTCCGATCATCGACTACCCGCACGGAACAGAGGACGGCAGTTGCGTGATCGGCGGCTACGTTTACCGGGGCACCCAATTTCCGGAACTGATCGGTAAATACATCTTCGGGGATAACATGAGCGGGCGGATCTGGTATCTGGACGAAAGCACCAGCCCGGCGAAGAAAGTGCTGCTGGCCACCCTGCCGGACGGGCCTGGACCGAATTCGGGCAACGACTACCGGGGGCTGGGTTCCTTCGGGCTCGATGCCTATGGGGAAATCTACCTGTGCCAGCTCAGCAGCGTGGACGGACGGATCTTCAAGCTCAAACGCGGTGGCGCGCCTCCCGGAACCCCGCTGCCCTCGACACTCAGCGCCACCGGCTTCTTCAGCGACACGGCGGCGCTGGTTCCCAGCCCCCGCCTGCTGCCGTACCAGATCAACGCTCCGTTCTGGTCCGACCATGCCGTGAAAAGCCGTTACGCCGCGATCCCGAACGGCACCACCGTGGGATTCACTGCCCAGGGCGACTGGGATTTCCCCACCGGCAGCGTCCTCGTGAAACATTTCGATCTGCCGGTGAGCGACCTCGATCCCGCCGTGCGCAGGCGGCTGGAGACGCGCTTCATCGTGAAGAAGGCGGACGGCTCGGTCTATGGCGCGACCTACAAGTGGCGCGCCGACCAGAGCGATGCCGACCTGCTGGATTCCTCACTGACGGAAAGCATCCCGATCCAGACCTCCTCTCTCGGTGCTTTCACCGGCCAGGACATCGGCAGCCCGGCGCTCGCGGGATCGACGACCCGGGAGGGAAGTTTCATAACCATCAAGGCGGGCGGCACGGACATCTGGGGAACCAGCGACCAGTTCCACTTCGCGAGCCAACTCCGCACCGGCGACTTCGATGTCTCGGTGCGCGTCGAGTCGGTCACGCAGGCCGATCTTTATACGAAAACCGGGCTGATGGTCCGCGATTCGCTGGCACCGAACGCCCGCCACGTCATGGCGCTGGTTTTCCCGAGCAACGCGGCGCGCAACAATAACAACGGCGGCTACGAATTCCAATACCGGGCGACGACCGGTGGCAACGCCACCGCGCTCTACCCGCCGGCTCCGCAGCCGTTGGTGAGCTATCCGAACACCTGGCTGCGCATGAAGCGAGAGGGCGACACCTTCATCGCCTATTCCAGTGCCAACGGTTCCGACTGGAGGGAATACTCCCGCACGGTGCTGGCGCTGCCCGCACAGCTCCATTTCGGCCTCGCCGTGACAGCCCATACCGGTAGCCCTACCACCACCGCGAAGTTTGAAATCGAGACGCGCCGCCAGAATTGGTATTACCCGAGCAGACAGGACTGCGTCACCTGTCATAACTCCCAGGCCGGCGGTGTGCTGGGACTGAGCAGCCGGCAGTTGAATCTCGACACCCGCTATCATGGCGGCGATTTGGAAAACCAGCTGAGAGCCTGGAGCCACGCCGGGCTTTTCCACAACGGTCCGGATGATTCGGAAATCCCGGCACTCCCGAAGCTGGTTCCCGCAGGCGACACCACCGCCTCCCTTGAGACACGGGCCCGCTCCTACCTGGACGCGAACTGCTCGAACTGCCACCGCCCGGGTGGTGTGCACGCCCTTTGGGACGCCCGCTTCCAGACGCCCTTCAGCCTTCAGGGCATCAACTACGGCACCGTCGTGAACAATCTCGGCAATCCCGACGCAAGGGTCGTGGTGCCGCAGAACCTGCCCGACTCCATCCTCCACTATCGGGTCAACCGCGTGGGAGAAAACCAGATGCCGCCGCTGGCAAAAAACCAGGTCGACGAGCAGGGCGTCGCGATGCTCGCCGCATGGATCCAATCCCTGCCGACGGAGAACGTGGAAGCGCCTTCCCTGCTGGCCGCGGTCGCCCGTTCCCATACGAGGGTGGACCTTTCCTGGCAGGACAACTCGGACAACGAGAGCGGTTTCTCCATCGAACGCTCGACCGACAACGTGAACTTCACCCGCATCGGTACG
Organism: Luteolibacter yonseiensis; assembly: GCF_016595465.1. Lineage (NCBI taxonomy): Bacteria > Pseudomonadati > Verrucomicrobiota > Verrucomicrobiia > Verrucomicrobiales > Verrucomicrobiaceae > Luteolibacter > Luteolibacter yonseiensis. The sequence goes on from NZ_JAENIK010000013.1 coordinate 382,714, forward strand.
GTGGGTTCCGGCGTGCGCGCCTACAGCGACCTGAACGCGGAACCCTTCACCACCCAATACTACCGGGTGGCGGCGTACGCGGTGTATGTCACGTCCGCCTACTCCGATGTCCGGTCGGTCACTCCGGACATCGGCCCGCCGGCACCTGAAGTGGTGGTCCGCTCGGGAACCATGATGATCCCGAACAATGATTTCACCCCGGGCGATCTGCCGGGGGTGACGGATTTCGGCGGCGTGAGAACCAACGCCAGCGTGACGCACACCTTCTCCATCGCGAACATCGGCAACGCACCGCTCACCCTGACAGGAACACCACGGGTGGTCGTCCTCGGACCCGACGCGGCCTCCTTCCCGGTTTCCCTCCAGCCCGGGACCGGCACCATTGCCGGTGGGGCCTCCACGGCGTTCGGCATCCGCTTCTCACCGCAGGGAACGGGAATCAAGACCGCGCTGGTTTCCATTCTCTCGGATGATCCGGACGAACCGGTGACCACCTTCGCGATCACGGGAGAAGGTGTCTCCAGCGATCTCGCCGCCTGGTGGAAATTCAATGAAGCCTCCGGGACGACAGCCTTCGAAAGCGCCGGAAACAGTCTGACGGGAACCCTGACGGACCCGCTTCCGGCCTGGTCGGCGGCAGGCAGGCTTGGCGGAGCGATCCGTTTCACCGGCGAAGTCAACCAGAGTGTGACCGTGGCGAACCATTCCAGCCTGAACCCCACCTCGGCGATCACGATCACCGCATGGGTATGGGCGGAAGACTGGAGCGGCAACCGCCGCATCCTCCAGAAGGGCAACACCGACAACCAATACCGCCTGCTGGCGGAAAACGGCAAGCTGGTCTGGGACATCGAGAATGTCGGCCGGATCGAAGCGGACCTGCCAGCGACCGAAAACTGGGCCCACCTCGCCGCCACCTACAACCGGACGGCCATGCGTCTCTACGTCAACGGTGTGCAGGTCGGCGTGCTGAACAGCACCGTGGCGATGCCGACCACCACCAACCCGCTCTACATCGGCACCAAGACACCGGGATCCACCGCGGGTGATCACTTCAATGGCTACCTGGACGATCTCCGCGTCTATTCCTCCGCCGTCTCAGCGAGCGACATCGCCATGATGGGAAGGAACTCCGGTGTGGTCGAGATCGCGACGAGCGATGGAACCGCACAGAAAGGCACGGGTGACGCGGGAGCGATCTCGATCACGCGGACAGGCGATACCGCTGCGGACCTGCCGGTGACTCTTTCGCTGATCCAAGGCTCGGGCCAGGCGGTGCTGGACACCGATTTCAACCTGAGTCCGGCACTGGCCGGATTCGAAATCCCCGCAGGCCGGAGCGTTGCCACCGTGGTGGTGAATCCGATCAACCGTTCCGTCGTGACCGGACCGCTGGATGCCACCGTCCTGCTGGCCCAAGGGACCGGCTACTCGACCGGTCCCACCACAATCGCCCGCGTGCGGGTGCTGGACACCCCTTACCATCAGTGGAAAATCTCTGCATTCGGAGGACTCGCGGCAGCGAACGGCCCCGCTGCGGGTGACAACGCGGACCCGGACATGGACGGCCTGGCGAACCTGCTGGAAGGAGGACTCGGCGGCGATCCGCTGGTTTCTGATTCCTCGATCCTTCCGGATGTGAACGTGGAGTTCATCGACGGGCAACTCTACCTGACCTCCTCCTACACGAGGCCCCGCCCCGCGATGCCCGGACTGACCTACCTGACCCGGACATCGGACACACCGGCGGGCGGTGCCTGGCAGGATGCCGTGCCGCTGACGGGGTATCCGCAGGACAACGGCGACGGCACCGAGACGGTGAAGGTCCGGTCGGCCCTGCCGGTGGGTGCGGGCCCAAGCCAGTTCATGCGGCTGGAAATCGGAAGGCAATGAGAGACATCGGCCATTTTTCCGAATCCATCACCGACTGTCCAGCAAGGTTTTCCGTCGATTTTTCGGATTCGTGAAAAGTCGGTCATGACAAACCCGGCTTGATCCCTACACTCCGCGCCGTGAGTTACCAGGTCTTTGCCAGAAAATACCGCCCAAAAACCTTCAACGACGTGCTCGGACAGGATCATGTCGTGAGGACGTTACGCAACGCCATCGCCCAGAAACGGCTGGCCCACGCGTATCTTTTCGTCGGCCCGCGCGGCACCGGCAAGACCTCCACCGCCCGGATTCTCGCGAAGGCGTTGAACTGCACCGGCGGGCCGAACGCGGACTTCGACCCGGACGAGGACGTCTGCGTCGAGATCGCGGAAGGACGCTCGCTGGATGTGTTGGAAATCGACGGTGCGTCGAACAACGGCGTGGAGCAGGTGCGGGACCTGCGTGAGTCGGTGCGCTTCGCGCCGGCGCGCGGACAGTTCAAGATCTTCTACATCGACGAGGTCCACATGCTCTCGAACGCGGCGTTCAACGCGCTGCTCAAGACGCTGGAGGAACCGCCGCCGCACGTGAAATTCATCTTCGCCACCACCGAGGCGAACAAGATCCTGCCCACCATCCTCTCACGCTGCCAGCGCTTCGACCTGCGCCCCATCCCGACGGAGACCATTGCCGCGCACCTGTCGCACATCGCGAGGGAGGAAGGCATCACCCTCGATGAAACCGCCGCGTGGGCCGTCGCGAAAGGCGCGGACGGCGGCATGCGCGACGCCCAGTCGATGCTCGACCAGCTCGTTTCCTTCTGCGGGGACAGCATCAACGAGGCGAACGTGCTCGACGTCTTCGGCTTCACCTCGCGGGAAAAGGTCGCCTCGCTCACCCAGACGCTGCTCTCACGCAACAACCCCGCCGCGCTCGCGCTCATCCAGAAGGAAGCCGAGAGCGGCCGCGAGCTTTCCCAACTCCTCGGAGAACTCATCGGCTGCCTGCGCGCCCTGCTTGTCGCCAAGCTCGATCCCTCCGCCGACGGCGAAGGCATCCCGGCCCACCTGTGGACCGCTCTCCTCACCTCCGCCGACGAATACGCGCCGGACCGCATTCTTTCCGCCATCGACGTCTTCGCCGAAACGGAAGGCCGCATGAAGTGGGCGACGAACAAGCGCCTGCACTTCGAGCTGGGCGTCATCAAGGCCATCCAATCGCTGGGGGAAGTCCGCATCACCGACGTGATCAAGGTCCTGACCAAAGGCGCGGATTTCATGCCGGCCGCCGGGTCGATCGTCCTCGATCCACCGAGGGGCGCCGCAGGTCCAGCCGCTTCCGCTGTTGCCGCCAGCCCTCCAGCCACCCCTGCACCGGTCGCCGCCGAAGAGAAACCAGCGCCGGAGCCCGTCGCAACCGCTGCGGTTTCCACTCCCGCGCCGGAACCAACACCTGTCGCGGCCGCCCCAGCGAAACCACCGGCCGTTGCAGCACCTGCTCCGGAACCTACGCCTGTTCCCACACCCGCGACAGCGTCCGAACCGGACCTTTCCACCATTCCCGTCGCGAAGGAATGGAATCCCGCTCCGCAGCAGAAAGCCGTGGAGGAATCCGCCCCGGTCGCCACCAAACCGCGCATCACCGGAGGGCTCTCCGCCTTCGACCTGATGATCGCCGAGGCACCGGAAGTCAGCGAGATGCCGACCGCCACCGAGCCGCCACCATGGCAGAACGAGAAGCCCGCCGCACCCGTCGTGGAAAAAGCCCCGGAACCCGTGGCACCCGCACCGAGCATCACCGAGGACGCCTTCTACAACGACCCGCTCATCCAGGCCGCGCTGGTGAAGTTCGAAGGAAAAGTGGTGGCCTGAGAAGGGACCTTGGTGTTCCTCTTTTCATCGTGCCTGATTTTTCGAAATCCATCTTCACCGATCCCGGACCTGACGCCCCTCATCAGGCATCCGTCCCCGGGCACTGCCCTCGACCGCGGACGATCCCACCCATCGCCGATGAAAAAACTTCTCCAGCTCATCCGTGACACCGGGGTCTGGGCGCCCGTCGCGGTGCTCGTTTTTCACGAATTCGCCTCCGTAAAAGGCTACCGCACGCAGATCGACTGGATCAACCACTTCTCCGGCGGCCTGGCGTTTTCTTATTTCGCCTGGAAAAACATCCCGTTCCTCGTCCGCTGGATGGGCACGCCCACCGTCCCCGGCAGGCTGGCGGCCACATTCCTCGCGGGCTGTTCCGCCGCGATCTGGTGGGAGATCGCCGAATTTTCATCAGACGTTTTCCTCGGCAGCAGAATCCAGCGGAGCATCCATGAAACCATGGTGGATGAAATCAACGGGGTTCTCGGCACCATCACCACCGTCGGCATCCTCGGCGTTCGGGAATACCGCAGTCAGAGGAAGGTTGCGTGAAATTCCACATGATGAGTCTCGATCAACAAGGTTTCCTCCTCATGCGCCCCCTCACCCTCCACGCATCCTCCCAAGCCTCCGCACCTAAACATAGACGAGTGCTGCATTTCGTTTACCATTCCGGCGCGGCCATCACCGAAACCTGGCACAGGGCCGTGTAACTCCTTTTAAATCATTCCATGAACATCCAGAAACTGATGAAACAGGCCCAGCAGATGCAGGCGGGGCTCGCGGCGAAACAAGAAGAACTCGCCATCCAGACCGTCACCGCCTCCGTCGGCGGCGGCAAGGTGAACGTCATCGCCACCTGTTCCGGCGACGTGCTTTCCATCAAGATCGACCCGTCCGTGATCGATCCGGGCGACGCGGAGTTCCTGGAGGAACTCGTGCTCAAAGGCGTGCAGGAGGCCATCTCCAAGGGTAAGGAAACCGCCGCCGCGGAAATGAAAAAGCTCACCGGCGGGCTGAACATCCCGGGCATGTGAGAGCTGAGATCCTGAATCTTAAATCATAAATCCCGAACGGAGAGGAAGAAGCCGCTGTATTTTCAAGAAATGCTCCGCATCTCTCCTCTTCCGTTTGGAATTTGATCCTTGGGATTTAAAAATTTTCTCTCCCCGCATGTCCACCTTCTGCCGCTTCCTCGGATGGCTGGTGGTCGGACTTTCCCTGGTGCTCCACCTTTTCACGGTCTACACCTTCGCGCTGCAACCGGACCGGTTCGCGGCCTTCACCGTGATGCCCATCTGGCTATGGGGTGGCTTCGGGATGTTGTTGTGCCTCGGCGCGTTTTATTTCCTGCGCGCCCGCTTCTCCCTCCTCATGGCGGGCGTCTGGGCCGTCACCCTGCTCGTCGGCGCGGATGAGGCGCACGCGCTGCTGAACATCGGGAAACCGCCCCCCCTGCCCGGCCGTGCCGCACCTTATGAGGGGAGCCCCACCCTGCGGGTCGTCACGCTGAACTGCTCGACCTTCATCTATGGAAATCCTGCGGCGGACCTCGCCGTCTGGCAGCCCGACATCGTGCTGCTGCAGGAAGTGGAACCTCACCTGGCCCGCCAGATCGCGGATACGCTTTACGGCGGCCGGGGCGATCTCCGCTTCCATGCGGGCAATGCCATCGTCACCCGCTGGAGGATCACGCGGGACCTTCCGAATACCGACCGGAACCGCCGCGCCCTGCAGGTCACCGTGCGCACGCCCGGCGGCCAGGAAATGGAGGTTGTGAACATCCACCTCCCCAGCGCCTCCACGGACCTGAGACTTTGGCGGAAATACGCATGGTCCGCGCACCGGGTGAACCGCGCCACCCGTCTGGCCGAGCTTGCCGTCACCCGCAGGTTCCTCGCCGGATCCACTCATTTCCCCCACAAGGCGACCATTCTGGGTGGGGATTTCAACGCCCCCGCTTCGGACATCGTCCACCGCACGCTCGCGCCGGATCTGGTGGACGCCTTCGGTGCGGCGGGGACCGGCTGGGGAAACACCTTCCAGCGCCGCCTGCCGATCCTCCGCATCGACCACATCTACGCCACCCGCCATTTCGTCCCGGTCCGCAGCCGTGTCGTCGCCACCCGGAACAGCGACCATCGCATGGTCATCGCCGATTTTCTCGCGCCCACAAGACGCTCACATTAAACAAGCGTTTGACTTTTTGCCCATCTGGGTCTTTTTGCAGGAAAAATCATCGGGAATAAAACCTGCTCTCCGCTCTCTTTCGAGAGGTTGGTCCGGCGGGAAATGGTTCCCCTGATACAGCTTCAGCGCCTTCTTTTTTTGTCATGTGGATCGTCCTCTTCGCACTTCGTTACAAGTACACCATCGGGGTGCTGGCCATTTTGATCCTGCTCTTCGGCATCATGTCCGGGAAGCGGATGTCCACCGACATCCTTCCCCGCGTCGATAGCCCGGAAATCACTCTCGTCTGGAACTACAACGGCCTGAACGCGGCGGAAATGGCGTCGAAGATCACGTCCTTCTCCGAGATCGCCACGCTGAACAACGTGGACGACCTGCAGGAAGTCCGCTCGGAGACCTCGAACGGCATCGGTCTCGTGAAACTGCGTTTCCAGCCCTACGTGAACATCAACACCGCGATGTCGCAGGTCACCGGCGTTTCCCAGACCATCCTGCGCCGGATGCCCACCGGCACCACGCCGCCGCTTGTCATCCGCACCAGCCCGTCCAGCGTGCCTATCGTCCAGCTCGTCATGTCCTCGGACACCATGACCAGCGGCCAGCTCTTCGACTACTCGCGCCTCGCCCTCCGGGCCCAGCTCCAGAGCGTGCCGGGCATGCGGATCTCCCTGCCCTACGGTGGGGCGGCCCGCCAGATCATGGTGGACCTCGACCCGGACGCGCTGAACGCCTACGGGCTTTCCGCGGCGGAAATCACCGCCGCCGTAAGCCGCCAGAACCTCACCCTGCCCTCCGGCAGCCTGCGCGAGGGAGGCCGCGAGCTTCCGATTGAAATCAACGCCAGCCCGGAAACCATCCAGGCGTTCCTCGATCTCCCGCTGCGCTCGGTGGAGGGGAAAATGATCCTGCTGCGGGACGTGGCGAACGTCCGCGACGGCGAGGCCGTCAGCACGAACATCGCCCGTCTGAACGGCCAGAATGCCGTCATGATCTCCATCCTCAAGCTCGGCAGCGCGTCCACCGTGGACATCATCGACGGCATCATGGAGCGCCTCCCGGAGATCAGGGCCTCCGCGCCTCCGGGCATGAAGATCGAGCCGATCTTCGACCAATCGATCTTCGTCCGCGCGGCGGTGAAGGGCGTGGAGCATGAGATCCTGCTCGTCGGCGGACTCGTCGCTTGTGTGGTCCTGCTTTTCCTCGGTTCATGGCGCTCCACGCTCATCGTGCTCACCTCCATCCCGCTCGCGCTTCTGTGTTCCATCTTCGGACTCAGCCTCATGGGAGCCACCTTCAACCTCATGACGCTCGGCGGACTGGCGCTTGCGATCGGCATCCTGGTGGACAACTCGCTGGTAGAGATCGAGAACATCAAGCGCCAGATCGCCCTCGGCAAGGACGTGCGCACCGCCATCATCGACGGAGCGCGGGAGGTGGCTTTCCCGGAGTTCGTTTCCACCATTTCCATCTGCATCGTCTTCCTGCCCATCTTCCTGCTGAGCGGCACTTCCTCCTACGTCTTCCGTCCGCTCGCGCTGGCGGTGGTGTTCGCGATGATCGCCAGCTATCTGCTGGCCCGCACACTGGTGCCCACGCTCGCCTCCATCATCCTGCCTGCGGAACTCCGCGCGGAGAAAAAGCGGGCGGGCCGCAAACCCGGCGGACTCTTCCGCATCCACCACGCCATCGAGCACGGCGTGGACCGCCTCGCGGAAACCCAGGGCCGCATCCTCGGCTTCCTGCTCCGGCACAAGTGGATCGCCATCATCCCCGTGCTCGTGGCCGCCGCCATCGGTGGATTTTCCGCGCTGAACTCCGGCCGCGAATTTTTCCCGAAAACCGACGCCGGCCTCATCCGCCTCTTTGTCCGCACGCCCAGCGGCATCCGCATCGAGGACACCGCCCAGGTCATGGCGGACATCCAGCGCGAGGTGCGCGGCCTCATTCCCAAGGAGGAGTTGCAGTTCGTTGTGGAAAATATCGGCACCCCCAGCTCCGTGAACCAGGCATGGGTGGAGACCACGGCCATCAGTTCCGCGGATGGTGAGATCCTCGTGCAGCTCGCGGATGAACACGGCCCCAGCGAGGGCTACGTGGAAAAAATCCGCACCATGCTCGCGGAAAAATTCCCCACCGTGCAGTTCTTTTTCCGCCCGGCGGACGCCACCAGCCAAACCCTCGCCTCCGGTGCGCCCACCACCTTCGAGGTGCGCCTCATGGGACGCGATGTCCCGGGCAACCTCGCCCTCGCCCGTGAGCTGAAGGAACGTTTCGCCAAGGTCCCCGGCGCGGTGGACGTCACCCTGCGCGAGGTGCTCGACCAGCCCGGCTACGCCCTGCGCATCGACCGGGCCCGCGCCGCCAGCTTCGGCATCAACGCCCAGGACGCGGCGAACGCCCTGCTCGCCGCGCTCGGCAGCGGCGGCTCCGTCGCGCCGAACTTCTGGTCGGATCCCGCCACCGGAGCGGCCTACGACGTCCAGGTCCTCGCCCCGCCCGCCAGCCTCAAGGCGGTGGAACAACTGCTCAATCTCCCCATCCGTCCCTCCACAGGCGGCAGCGCGGCGGTTCCCCTGCGGTCGTTCGCCACCGTCGTGGAAAAACGCTCGCCCGCCAGCGTCAGCCGCACTTCGCTGCAGCCGACCTTCACCGTCGTCGCGAACGCCTCGGGCCGCGACCTCGGCAGCATCACCGCCGATCTCGAAAACATCCTCACCGACCTGCGGAAAAAGCTCAAGCCCGCGAACATCATCGAGCTCACCGGCCAGGCCGCGCTCATGGAGACCGCCTACGGCGAACTCATCGGCGGGCTCGGCCTCGCCGCTTTTCTCGTCCTGCTGGTCATGGTCGTGAACTTCCAGTCCTGGACGCTGCCTTTCGTCGCCATCGCCGGACTCCCCGTCTCCATTTCAGGCGCTCTCTTCGGACTCTGGATCACCGGCACCCCGCTCAGCGTGCCCGCGCTGATGGGCATCATCATGGTCGTCGGCGTCTCCACCGCGAACAGCGTGCTCGTCAGCAGCTTCGCCCGCGACCGCGTGGACCAGGGGGAAACCCCACACGACGCCGCCATCGAGGCCGCCACCACCCGCCTCCGCCCCGTCATGATGACCGCGCTGGCCATGATCCTCGGCGTCATCCCCATGGCACTCGGCCACGCGGAAGGCGGCGAGCAGAACGCCCCGCTCGGCCGCGCCGTCATCGGCGGACTGCTCTTCGGCACCTTCGCCTCGCTTTTCCTCGTCCCTGTCGCCTTCGCCGCCGTCCGTGGCTACACCGCCCGCCGCGAACTCCGCAAAAAGGAGGAAGATGCCGATGCTCCGGAAGCGTCGGAAACCTCCACCAGCCCCGTCATTTGAAAATTTCCATGAATTCTCCCATCGTCTCCCGCGCTCTCCTGACCCTGCTTGCCGCCACCTCGCCGCTCGCCGCCCAGGACAAGGCGGACATCCCGACCGTCCGCACCGTGCAACCCGCCGCCAGCGTCGGTGCCGTCGCCTATGAAATCCCCGGCCGCACCGAACCCATCGAGCAGGCCACCCTCTTCACCCGCGCCACCGGCATCGTCAGCGAGCGGAAGTATGACATCGGCGACCGCGTGAAGACCGGCGACGTCCTCGCCATCATCTCCGCGCCCGAGATCGACCGTGAGGTGGAAGCCGCCCGCGCCTCCGTCGAGCAGGCCCTCGCCCGCGCCGACAACGCCCGCCAGAACGCGGACCGCACCACCAATCTCCTGAAATCCCGCGCCGTCTCGCTCGAGGAATCCGAACAGCGCACCTCCTCCGCCAATGAAACCGACGCGGCCCTGCGCCTCGCCCGTGCCGAACTCGCACGCGCCGAGGAAATGCAGAAATTCTCCAACGTCACCGCCCCCTTCGACGGCACCATCACCGCCCGGAACTTCGATCGCGGAGACCGCATGCGTGGAGATTCCTCCACCGCGGAGGGCTGGCTCTACCGTCTTTCCCGGTTGAACTCGCTGCGTTTCATCATCAGCGCCACCCCGGATCTCGCCCTACGCCTTAAGGACGACAGCACCGCGAACGTCCGCTTCAACGAGCTTCCCGGCCAGAATTTCAGCGGGAAATTCCACCGCTCCAGCCGCAGCTTTGACACCGCCTCCGGCACCATGCGCGTCGAGCTGCTCATCGACAACAAGGCCCTCACCCTCCCCGCCGGCCTCACCGGCACCGCGGCCTTCCAACTCCCACCCGCCCCGGACACCTACGTCCTGCCGAACAACACCCTCATCCTCCGCCTCGGCAAATCCCTCGTCGCCACGGTGAAGGACGGCAAGGTCCATTATGTCGAGGTCCTACCCGGAAGAAACTTCGGCCCGACCGTTGAAATGACCTCCGCCGCCCTCACGCCCGACACCGCCGTCATCGTCAACCCGAACGCCCTGCTTAAGGAAGGCGACACCGTGCAGACGGCGAAATGAGGGGGATCGACGAATGGCACCTGCCCAAGCGTGCTTTCGTCAGCGTCCGCCATCCCCGGCCTCCTTCAACTTCGCCTCGGTCGCTGGCTGGCCGACACCGCCCTTTCCGTCCGGCGTGAGAATGATGCTGCCGCTGTCCGAATAATGGAGAAGCCCTTCCGGCAAGGCACCGTAGTAGTAATGGCAGAACACCGAGTTCCCCTCGATTTTCTCGATCGTGAAATCAACCCGTGGCAGGAAACCGGAAGGGCCCATCCACTGGAACATCCCGCCCACCTGATAGGTTACCACCTCGCGGGCCTTCGCTTGATCGGAATCCTTCGTCAAGGCCACTTTCACCTCCTGACCGGAGACTTCGATGTCGGCGATGAGCGTCCTGGCGAGCTCCGCCACATCCTTGTGCCTTTGGTCCCTGCCTTGGAGCCGGATTTGATAGGAAGTCTTCTCATCAATTGAGCCACCGGGCCTCGCCGTCACCAGCACTCTCCCATCCTTACAGCCCCAAAAAATCATACCAACTCCCGACAGGCTGTCCTGCACTCCGGGCCCGAGCAAGGACACGATCTCCCGGAACGTCATCCCTTCCTTGATCTGGTCGAAACTCTGGATGTCCTTGTCACGATCCGCAGGGCGAAGCCCCCAAGGTTTGGATATGTAGGCCAGCACGCCATTGAGATGAACGGGCTTCGGCTTTCCAAACCCCTCCCCTGGCGGTGCCATTTCTGAGAGAGACTTCAAAAGGCCCTCGACGCCCGGTGAAGTGTCGGGCTCGGGAAAGCTCACAACGACCCCGGCCCGCAAGGTCTGCGGACAGAGAAAAACAAGAGCGGCAAGGCATGTTTTGAAAACCGTCATCGTCGGATTTTAATCATGGAATGCGCCGCTCCTGTGTAAATTCCGTGTCAATTCTTCCTAGCGTCAGTATCTGGAACAAGATCCGTATCCCTTTTCTTCACGAACCGACGGACATCAACGTCCACACAAAAAATCCGCCATCGCGGAACACCGGTTCATCCGTGCGGGTGCCCCCGGGAACTCGCGTGGAATAAGTTCCGCGCTCTGTTTTTTTCACACCGACTCGATCACCAGATTCCCATACGGGGTGGCGTCTCCCGTGCGGATCAGACCGATCGCATCCGGTACGCGCTTCTTGAATTCCACGTGCGCCTCGCGGGTCAGCGGGATCCCGCCAAAGGATTTCGCGAAGCGGTCCACCGTCTCCGGCGTGTTCGTGATGAGGAATTCCTCAGCCTGCCAGATGCGACCGATCTTGAAAACCGGTGTCAGCAGGTCGAGCACGTCCAACACCGTGGGGATACCCTTCGTCAGGGAGATGTCCACCGTCTCGATCTCCGGCCAGTAGGGAAACGCCCAGTCCGCGATGACCAGCGTGTTGGTGTGGCGGACGCGGGCGATCAGTTCGAGCACATGCGGATTGAGAATGCCTGTCTGGAGCATGGCGCGATTCTCATTTATCCCGAACGACCGTCAATCACACGAATGGGGCAGCATGGGAAAAAGAGGAAGCCACGGAAGTCGCGGTTCATTTTTTCCTTTTGAAGATGAATGCTGGAAAAATGTCCCCGGGCCCGCTCATCTTCCGCACATGAACGCCGCAGCCGCTGGATTTTCAATGCCCCCCGAATGGTCACCGCAGGAAGCGGTCTGGCTCTCATGGCCCGTGGAGGACCCGCGTCACTGGGGTGGGGCCAAGCGGGAGATGATCTGGTCCAAGTTCGCGGAGATCGCCGCCGGCATCTCCCGGTTCGAGGAGGTCCGCATCAATGCCCCGGGCAAGGACCACGCCGCCATCACCGCCATCTGCAACTCCGCCAAGGCAGTGCCCGAGCGTGTGCGCCTCTTCGACCACCCGCACAACGACGTCTGGTGCCGCGACCACGGGCCGATCTTCGTCAAGCACCGCGACACCGGCGAGGTGGCGGTGACGGATTGGGAATTCAACGCATGGGGTGGAAAATTCCCGCCATGGGACGCGGACAACGCCATTCCCGGAAAAATCGCCGCCTCCCTTGGCAAACGCCTTTTCCTAGGCGGCATGATCCTGGAGGGCGGAGCCATCGAGATCAATGGCGCGGGCCAGCTTCTCACCACCGAGGCCGTGCTGCTCAACCCGAACCGCAACGCGCTCCTCAGCCGTGAGGAGATCGAACAGCGCCTGCGCGACGGCCTCGGCGTTTCGGAAATCCTCTGGCTCAAGCAAGGCATCGAGGGCGACGACACGGACGGCCACATCGACGATCTCGCGCGTTTCGTCGATCCCACCACCGTCCTCGCCTGCGTCGACCGGGACTCCGCCTCGCCGAACCAGAAGATCCTCGCCGACAACCTCAGCAGCCTGCGATCCTTCCTCGGACCGAACGAACGCCCCTTCGAAGTGGTGGAGATCCCTCTCCCGGAAGCCTGCGAGGTCCCCGGCTGGAGACTTCCCGTGCTGCCCGCCTCCTACGTGAACTTCCTTATCGTGAACGGCGGCGTGCTCGTCCCGACCTTCCGCCAGGGAAAAAACGACGACCGCGCCCTCGGCATGATCCGCGAACTATTCCCCGGACGCGAGGTGGTCGGCATCGACTGCCTCGAACTCGTCGAGGAAGGCGGCACCCTGCACTGCATCTCCCAGCAACAACCGGCTTGATTTCCGCATTCATGCGCCACATCGGCGCTTCATTGCTCTTGCCGCCATCGCAACCGGGGCCGCCGTAGTCCGACCGTCCGTGGCTCCACACCGGTTGCGCAGTCACTTTGTATATTGAGATCTGTATCATTCACCAGATCTCTTCATCCGTGTGTATCCGCGTCCATCCGTGGTTCCAATTCACAAAGAAAAGGAACGTCGAGATATGAAAAGCGCTCAAAACGCCGCCACCGGTTGCAGCAAAAAGAATGGGACGACAAGGTCCCGGCTCTTACGGTGATTTGATGATTATCACACACGTTCCCCATGAAATCACCTACACCGGTTCCAGCAACCGATACCCGATACCCGCCTCGTTCTGGATCACCAGCTTGCTCCCCAGTTTTTTCCGCAGATGGTTCGCGTAGACGCGCAGGTAGTGCGTCTGGCCATCGCCCTGCTGGCCCCAGACCTCGCGCAGGAGCTGCCGCTGCGTGACGATCTTGCCCGCGTGTTTGGCCAGCGCGCGCAGGAAGGCATATTCGGTGGGCGACATTTTCAACGACTCGCCCGAGAGAAAAACCTCGTGACGGTCCAGGTGCATCGTCAGCGGGCCGACAACGATCTCCGGCGAATCCCCGCCGTGGTGCCGCCGCTGGATGACCGCCAGCCGGGCGACCAGTTCCGCCGTCGAAAACGGCTTGGTGACGTAGTCGTCCGCGCCATTTTCCAACGCCGCGACCTTCACATCTTCCTGGTCCCGCACCGAAAGAATCAGCACCGGGACCGCGCTCCACTCGCGCAGGTTTTTCAGAACCTCCAGACCGTCCATGTCCGGCAGGCCGAGATCCAGCAGCACGACATCCGGCCGGTGGAACGCCGCCTCCTGCAGACCGAGCCGCCCGTTTTCAGCCTCTCGCACCACGTAGCCGCGCGATTCCAGAGCGAGTCTCAGCAAGCGCCGGATCTGGATTTCGTCGTCAATGATCAGCGCGGTCATGGCTTTGGATTTTCCGCGATCCGGTCCGGGACACAAGCTCCGTCATCCGTGGCGAGAAATTCCGCTTTCAGCAGAATTTCGAACACCGCGCCTCCGTCCGGATGATTCCACCCGGCGATGTCGCCGCCCAGCGCTTGCACGAATCCCCGGGCGATGGACAGGCCCAGCCCGGTCCCGCCCGCCGGAGCACCGGCGGCCCGGTAGAATTTTCCGAACACCTGCGACTCCTCACCGGGCGGCAATCCGGGTCCGCGATCCCTGACGGTCAGGCGGAGCTTCTGCTCCGCGTGGCGGACGGTGAGCGAAACGGGGGACAGCCGGGGCGTGTAGACTCCCGCATTGTGAAGAATGTTCGCCAGCGCCTGTTGCAACAATGTCTGGTCGGTCCTGACCAGCGGGATGTCGGCCACGATGTCGATTCCCAACGGATGCCCGGACAATGCATCGCCCGCCGCCCGCACCGCACCGTGCACGAGTTCCTCCACGTCACACCATTCCAGTTGCGGCTCGACCACCTCGGACTCCAACCGTGTCATCTGCAGCAGGCTGTCCACCACACGCTGGAGCCGCTTGGTCGCGGTATCGATTTCCGCCACGTAGGGATCGCCCAGTCCCATGCCCTCGATGGACGCCCGGATGACGGCGAGCGGCGTTTTCAACTCATGGGAAACGCTGTCCAGCAGGTTCCGCCGCAACCGCTCGGATTTCTCCATCACTTCCGCCTGGCTGACGGCGTGGATGAAATGTTCCTTTTCCAGGACGAGCGCGAGTTGCAGCGCGAAGGCCTCCACCGCCTGCCGCCTGGTGAAATCCAGCGACTCCGCCCCGCCCGTCAGACGAAGACCGAGAACGCCCATCACCGAGGTCGCCGTCTGCAATGGGAACCACGTGGCCAGCGACTGCGGAAGCGTCTCGGTGAAGCGCCCCGCCACGGACTTGTTCTGGTAGGCCCAGTTCGCCACGGCGAGTTCGTGATCCTCCGGCTGCCAGGTGCTGGCCGCGTGCGCCGCCGGCAGCGACCGGTCCAGCCTGCGGACCACCAGCGCCGTGTCCGCCCCGATCACCGAGTTGATGACCGCCAGCGCTTCAGCCAGTCCCTTTTCCATCTCCGGAGCCAGCGCCGCGCTCTGGGTCACGCGCAGCAGCGCGTCCGTCTCCATCTGCCTTCGCCGCTCTGCGATCTCCCGCGTCCGCAGCCGGGTGGTCAGGTGACCCATGCTCACCGCCACGGCAAAGAACATCGCCAGCAAGATCATGTCGTCCAGCGCCCTGACCTCGAGGGTGAACTTCGGAGAAATGAAAAAGAAATTCCACACCAACGCGCTCAACCCCGCCATGAAGACCATCGGCCAACGGCTGATGCGGAACGCCGTCAGCAGGATGGCCATAAGATACACCAGCGCCGGAACCGTGTAGCCGACCACCGGCTCGATCTGCCAGCACGCGACCGTCAGGACGATCACCAGCGTGAAAACGACACCGTATTCGTGAAAACCGTGGGACCGGGGATATTTCCCGCCGCGTGTCTCCGGACGGACGGACCGTCTTCCAATCACCGGACGCACCACACAGACGTCGATGTCTCCGCTGCCCGCGATGATCCGGTCCGCCAGCGTCGGTTTCCACAGCGACCGCTTGTCCGCCTTTCCTACGACGATCTGCGAGACGTTGCGCTCGCGTGCGGTTTCCAACAAGGCGGCCGCCACATCGTCCCCTGTCGCGTGGACCACCTCCGCGCCGAGCTTCCGGGCGAGACCCAGGCCACGCGTGAGGAAATCCTGCTCCGTCTCGCCAAGCGGATGCGTCCCCTCCACCCACACCGCCAGCCATGGACAACCGTGCCTTCCGGACGCGCGGCGGGTCCAGCGGATCAGGCTTTCCGAGTAGGGGGTCGGCCCCACGCCGACCATCAGCCGCGCGTTCGTCTTCCAAGGACCGCTCACCCGCCGCGCCCTGCGGATATCTTCAAGATCGCGGTCCACCCGTTCGGCGGTGAAGCGCAACGCGAGCTCGCGCAATGCGGTCAGGTTTCCCTCGCGGAAAAATCCTTCGGCGGCGGCCTGGGCACGCTCGCCCATGTAAACCTTGCCCTCGCCCATGCGCACCATGAGTTTCTCCACGCTGAGATCCACGAGCTGGATCTCGTGCGCGCGATCCAGCAGGGAATCCGGCACCGTCTCATGCACCGCCACCCCGGTGACCTGCCGCACGATGTCCACCTGGCTCTCGATGTGCTGGACGTTGAGCGTCGTGACGACATCGATGCCCGCGTCAAGCAGTTCCAGCACGTCCTGATAGCGTTTCAAATGCCGGCTGCCCGGCACGTTCGTGTGCGCGAGTTCGTCCACCAGCAGCAGGTCAGGCCTGCGCTGGATGGCGGTGTCCAGATCGAACTCCTCCAGCACATGACCGCCGTATAAAATCTTCTTCCGTGGCAGGAACGGCAACCCGTCCAACAACGCGGCGGTCTCCCTGCGGCCATGGGTTTCCACCACCCCCACGAGGACCTGCAGGCCGTCCTGCTGCCGCTGCCGCGCGAACAGGAGCATGGCGTAGGTCTTGCCGACGCCCGGACACATGCCGAGCAGGATGTAGAGGCGGCCGCTCTTCCGCTCGGTTTCCTCACGCCGCACCTGGGCGAGCAGCGCATCCGGATCGGGACGGTGATCGTTCATGGGGGCGGGGCTTGGAAATATGGCGAAACACCGCCTGCAACGGCTTCATCACGCGATCCCGGCATACCATGGCAGAAGCCGTTGTCTGAAGCCATCGCAGTCCTTGAAGCCTTCCGCAGTTCGCGCTTCAGCGTGCTCTTCCGTGTGGAAAACGGGAGCTTGTGAAAGAGCAGGCTGAAGCTTGAACTCCGGACGGCGTTTTTGAAATCCACCGTACCCGTTTGATGCGGCGACGGCTTCACGCAAGCCGCATGCCGAGGCGGCTTCGCTTCAGGATCCATCAGATCCCATTCATTTGTGCCCATCCTGGCCATCTGCGTTTGAATAAAAACCTGTGATCAGAGAAAGATCAAACCGACCGATCCTGTTCCTATTTTCCAATGGAGTCGAGTGAGAGATTCAGGCGCGGAAGATCGATCCTCTCGCCACCCACCGCCCGGTAGGGATGGGATTCCGCCATCCGGTCGATGAGCAGTTCCAACTTGCGCACCGCCTCGGAATCAAGCTTCCGTTCGCCCGCGATGCGTGACACCTGTGCCATGGCATCCGTCACGCTGATCCATGAACCAGCCGTTTCAACTCCCCCGCCGGCCACCGGGTTGAAATACCGTGGCCCGGAAAGCCTTTCACCCAGCAATGCCTCCGCGATCGCCGCCTCTTCACCAGGGCTGACGACGCGGACGTCCTGCCGCTTCAGGTATGCCACGACGCAGACAACAGCCAGAAATACGGCCGCTCCCACCGTGATGATCCATCGCCATGCGTTCGGTTTCACGGTGCGGACGGGGAAATCGCGTTCAACGCGAGGTTCAGCTTCACCACGTTCACACCATCCTCACCGAGGAATCCGAGCGTCGCGCGGTCGGTGTTCGCGGAGACCAATTCCCTCACCTTTTCCACCGGCAACCCGCGGGCCCTGGCGACGCGGTCGGTTTGCAACGCGGCATTCGCGGGACTGATGTGGGGGTCCAGTCCGCTGGCCGAGGCGGTCACGGCATCCGCGGGCACCCCGGCATTTCCATCCAGGCCGTTGGTGGCCCGATAGGCGGCGACGCGCTCCTTGATCTGATCAGCGAGCTTCCGCGAGGTGGGTCCCAGGTTGCTGCCGCTGGAGCCTGCCGCGTCATAACCAGCAGCACCGGCGGCGGACGGGCGCGGGTGGAAATAGCCGGCGCCGCTGAAGTTCTGCCCAAGCAGCTCCGAGCCGACAACCTTTCCATTCCCATCAACGATGAGACTGCCATCGGCTTTTTTCGCGAATGCCAGCTTGGAAATACCGGTGACGGCCAGTGGGTAGAATCCGCAGCACACCACTCCGAAAACAAGGGTGGAAACGACGGCGGGACGAATGACGGAAAACAGATTTTTCATATCAGGCGAGGTTGAGGTTGGTGATGACGAGATCGATGGCCTTGATGCCGATGAAGGGGACGACCAGTCCGCCGAGTCCGTAGACCAGCAGGTTCCGGCGGAGGACCTCGATGGCTCCGAGCGGCTTGTAGGGTACGCCTTTCAGCGCCAGCGGGATGAGGGCGACAATGACGAGCGCGTTGAAGATGATCGCGCTGAGGATGGCGCTCTGGGGCGAACCGAGTTTCATGATGTTCAGCGCGGACATCGCCGGGAAGGTCACCATCAGCATCGCCGGGATGATGGCGAAGTACTTGGCCACATCATTCGCGATGGAAAATGTCGTGAGGGAGCCACGGGTCATCAGGAGTTGCTTGCCGATTTCCACGATCTCGATGAGCTTGGTCGGATTGCTGTCGAGGTCCACCATGTTGCCGGCCTCGCGGGCGGCCTGGGTGCCGGTGTTCATGGCCACCCCCACATCCGCCTGGGCCAGCGCGGGCGCGTCGTTCGTGCCATCCCCCGTCATGGCCACGAGGTGTCCGGCGGCCTGTTCCTCGCGGATGCGTTTCAATTTGTCCTCCGGAGTGGCCTGGGCCATGAAGTCGTCCACCCCCGCCTCGGCGGCGATGGCGGCGGCGGTCATCGGATTGTCCCCCGTGATCATCACGGTGCGGATGCCCATTTTCCGGAGCTGGGCGAAGCGTTCCTTGATGCCACCCTTCACCACATCCTTGAGTTCCACGATCCCGAGCACCTTCCGCCCGTCCGCCACCACAAGCGGCGTCCGTCCCGAGCGGGAGGCCGACTCCACCGCCTTCTCCACCTCCGGCGGATAAGTGCCGCCCTGTTGCTCCACCCATTGTTTCACCGAATCCGCCGCCCCCTTGCGCACGTGGCGGTCGTCGACGTCCACGCCGCTCATGCGGGTCTGGGCGGTGAACGGAACGAACGTGACATGCGGTTGCGCGACCTCCCGGGCGCGGAAATCAAACTTCTCCTTCGCCAGCACCACGATGCTGCGGCCCTCCGGTGTCTCGTCCGCCAGCGAGGCGAGCTGCGCGGCATCCGCGAGTTCCTTCTCGGAAACACCGGGCGCGGGCACGAAGTCGGAGGCCATGCGGTTGCCGATGGTGATGGTGCCGGTCTTGTCCAGCATCAGCACGTCGATGTCCCCCGCCGCCTCCACCGCCCTGCCGCTGGTGGCCATCACGTTCCGGCGGATCAGCCGGTCGATCCCGCTGATGCCGATGGCGCTCAGCAATCCTCCGATGGTCGTGGGAATGAGACACACCAGCAACGCCACCAGCACCGGGATGGTGAAGGAAATCCCCGCATAGGTTCCGAAAGGCTTCAACGTCACCACGACGAGCAGGAAGATGAGCGTCAGCGCGGAAAGCAGGATCGTGAGGGCGATCTCGTTCGGCGTCTTCTGCCGTTTCGCCCCCTCCACCATCGAGATCATGCGGTCGAGGAAGGTGTTGCCTTTCTCCGAAGTGATCCGGATGACGATGCGGTCGCTGATGACCCGCGTGCCGCCCGTCACCGCGCTGCGGTCCCCGCCGCTTTCGCGGATGACCGGTGCGGATTCACCGGTGATCGCCGCTTCATCCACGCTGGCGATGCCTTGGACCACATCGCCGTCGGCGGGGATGATGTCTCCGGTTTCACAAACCACGAGATCGTCTTTTTCCAAAAGCGCCGCCGCGACCTTCTCCTCTTTGTCGCCCTTGATGCGCCGGGCCATCGTGTCCTTGCGCGCCTTGCGCAGGCTGTCCGCCTGGGCCTTCCCCCGCCCCTCCGCCACCGCCTCCGCGAAATTCGCGAACAACACGGTGAACCAGAGCCAGACGGCGAGTTGGATGACGAACCCGCGGTCGGTGTGGGAAGTGAAGACCGCCACGGTCGTCAGGGCCGCCCCGACCAGCGTGACGAACATGACCGGGTTCTTGATCATCAGCCGCGGGTCGAGCTTGCGGAACGCCCCGCCGACCGCGGGAGCGATGATGGATTTGTCGAACAGTGATGGTGTGGAGTGGGACATACGCTTGCCCCCAGTCTCCACGGATTCCCGGTTCCGGGTAATCAAAGGACCTGCGATAGGCGTAAAAAAAGCGTTAAAATCCGTCCGTCACGGGCCAGAATTCTCTAGAAAAGCCACCATCGAAACGCCGCGGCCAAAAGAATCCTGCCCGAAGGAAATTTCCGCCACGGGTTACAGTTGACTCCTAACTACTTTATCCATAGTTCCATCGAAACAAGCCAGCCAACAGGCAGGAGAACCCATATTCGTGAACGTCCCATTGCCGCGCCCCCCATTCCGCCGATTCGCGACAATGCCACTGATTTTGGCCGTTCTGGCTTTTTTCATACAATCCGGCGTCGGCGACGAATCCCCGCTCTTTCCCTGCCCGGATTGCACCAAGCAGGTTTCACGGCGTGCGGTATCATGTCCGGCATGCGGTTGCCCGGGTGCCGCCATTCTGGAAGCGATGCGTGCCGATGAAGAACAAAAGCGTCCGAAACATATCGCCGCGATCGATGCTGACGGGCGAAAAGGAACAGCGGTCCTGGTCAGGCAGGAAGGAATCACCTACCTGATCATGGATGCCTTTGTGCTGGCAAAGACCACGTGTCTCGCCATCAAGGAACTGGGAACCGACAAAAACATCGACTACAGCGAGCCCGAGCTGATGTCGGATTCCCCGTTGCTACGATTCAAAGTCGTCGGCGAACCCCATGCCAGCCCTCTTGAACTCTCTTCCCTATCAGATTCCGGCCCACCTTCCGGCTTCCTTTCCTCCAATGATTCACGGTTTGCTAAGGATGACCCGACCATTGAGATGATTGCCGCCCTGGGGACCCGCGGAGAGTTGCAGGCCATCCATGTCGGGGAGGCCTGGGTATCCACCCGGACCGACAAGGTATGGACCGCGGCGAAGCCTGCCGACCTCCGCGCCCAACTCGACCTTCTCGCCCGTTCCCGGGAATCGGTCAAGAAGGACAAGCTCTCCGACAAGGAAGCCGCCGACCTTCGCGAGACCCGGTGGTTGACCCCCTATCTCGAATCCCAATCCGCGGCACTTTTACAAGTCAAACAGCCCCCACCCCAACCATGAAATCGACATTCCGATTCCTCCGCCCCTTTGCAGGAATTCTGGCCGTTCAAACAGCCTTCGCCGCCATCCCGGAAGTGACCAACGTCACCGCGGTCCAGCGTGCCGACACCAAGTTCGTGGACATCACCTACAACGTCGCGGATGCCGATGGGGACAAACTCAAGGTCCGGGTGGAGATATCCGACAACGCAGGAACGGTCTATTCGGTCCCCGCGTTTTCATTCACCGGAGCCATCGGCGATGCCGTGACGCCCGGCAATGGCAAAACCATCACTTGGAACGCGGGAGAAGACTGGGATGGCGAATACTCGGAGCAGATGCGGGTGAAAGTGATCGCCACCGACACCAAGGGATTTCCCGGACTCGAATGGGGTAACGAAGTTCCGCCAGGTGGTTTCCTCATGGGACAGGACGGAGGAGCGGAAGGCAGCGGCCCTTCCCGACACGTCAACATCCCGTGGTCTTTGTGGATGTCGAAATACGAGATCACCAACGGCCAATACTGTGAATTCCTCAATATGGCACTTGCAGCAGGAAAGGTCACACGGGCAGGAACGACGACCTACGTAAGAGCTATCCCCATAGGAGGGTGGACCGAAGTTGGTTTGTCGACACTCATCCTGATCGGCGACACCAGAGACATTCGCTGGAACGTCAACAATTTCGAGGTGGTCGGAGGAAAGACAAATTTCCCGGTGTCGGTGACTTGGTATGGCGCCCTCGCGTTCGCCCTTCAATATGGCTATGACCTCCCGACAGATGCGGAGTGGGAAAAAGCGGCCCGCGGCCCCGATCACGATGACCAGGGCGAGCATTGGGCCTATCCTTGGGGAAATTCGATCTCTGGAGGATATGCCAATTATGCGAACAGCGGAGATCCTATGGCCGATGGCAGGACACCGGTAGGATACTACAACGGCAATCAGATCCCCTTCGGCCCCGACACCAAAAACGCGTTCGGCCTCTATGATTTGGCTGGAAATCTCTCCGAATGGACACGTACCGCTCCTACAGATTTGGAATTTTACAATCAGGTTGAATGGCTTGGCAGCTCAAACCATTCCCTGACAAACTCGAGTGGTAGGATTACGCGGGGCGGAAACTCCTCGAGCCAGTCGACCAATAACAATCTCAAGATCTACTATCGGGAACAAATGGACCGTAACGCCGCAGATTCGCTTATCGGGTTCCGGGTGGTTCGGCGCAGCAATCCCTGATGGTCCCCGTCTTGATTCACCATCCTCCCCTTGACCATGCGCCACGCCCCGGAAACCCGTTCATGTCCCTGTGACCTTGGGATCGCGGTGTGGTTTTTCGCGACAATCGCCGTCAATGCGGCGCCGGAAGCGATATCTCCGCCGTTCCTGCTCGATACGGCCGTTCACATCCCCGACACCGATGGCGACAAGATGCCGAACCTGTGGGAGCTGGCGAACGGACTCAATCCCGCACTTGACGACGCGGCGGGAAATCCGGATGGAGATCACCTCGACAACCTTGCGGAATACAATGCGGGAACCCGTCCGCTTGTCTTTGATTTCACCGCCGACCGCTCCGCCGTTTCAGGACTGTTCGCGCTTTCACTCCGTCAGCCCGCACGGGACCAGGACGGCGATGGCATGCCTGACTCCTGGGAAACCTCCAATGGTTTGAATCCGGCGGTCGATGACAGCGCCGGGGATTCCGATTCCGACGGCTTGGGCAATCTCGCGGAATACAACGCCGGATGGAACCCGCGCGTCTCCGAGAAGGCCGTCACCTTGTCCGCCCGATCCGGTGTGTTCCTCGCCAATACCGGAGCCTATCCGGGCGGGTTTGCCCGGGATACGGACAATGACGGCATGCCGGACTGGTGGGAAACATCCTACGGTCTGAACCTCGCGGTGAAGGACGGCGGGCTCGACCCCGACTTCGACGGACTGACCAATTTACAAGAATATCTATCAGGACGCCATCCGCGCTCCAGCGATGTCAGCGGAGGAGCCTATCAGATTTCCCAGGTTTTCGTCGGAAACTTCTCCAACCGGCTTCCGGACACCGATCACGACGGCATTCCGGATATATGGGAAAGCACGTTCGGCACCAACCCGCTGGTCGCCGACTCCGTCGCTGATCCGGACGGTGACGGTCGCAGCAATCTGTCTGAATACAACGCCGGCACGAATCCGCTCGTCAATGATTGGAAGGGACCCGGTACCCTGACGTCCGTAAATTTCCTCACCGATACCGGTGGATTCAACGGCGGATATGGTCCTGACTCCGATCATGACGGCATGCCCGACCGGTGGGAACTCCAATACGGCCTCAACCCGCTGGTTGCGGATGCGAACGGCAACCCGGATGCCGACGCCCTGAACAATCTGGAGGAATACAATGCGGGAAGTGATCCGTCCAAATTCGGTTTTCTCATCCAGGTCGACGCCCAAGGAAATATCTTCACCTGCGACACCGGAGGAGCCCTGGTGGATAGCGACAAAGATGGCATCCCCGACTGGTGGGAAGAACAGAATACCGGAAACCGGACGGGCATGAGTCCCACCGCCGACAGCGACGGGGATGGAAAAAACAATCTCGCGGAATATGTCGCCGGATTGAATCCGCTCGATCCGGCTTCGCGCTTCGAAATCCGGACCAGCCAGATGACCACGGATGCCCAAGGCCCCCTGTTTCAGGTCCGTTGGAAGACAGTGCCGAACCGCCTCTATAAAGTATTCACCACCGGCAATCTGGGGGAACCTTGGTCGACGGTTCCGGTGGAGACCGTCGTTGGCGACGGAGTGGATCACGTCGTCGGGATCCGGCCCGGAGCACTGAAACATTTGTTCGTGAGGATCGAGGTTGAGGTCATTAAATGATGGTCTGAAAATCTCGGAAGGATCGCAGGGCCAGGCTTCCATCGCTTAGAAAAGCTGGCCTTTGATCATCAGGAAATGTTCGACGACAGGTCCGAGGGCGAGGGCGGGCAGGAAATTGAGCGCGCCGACGAGGATCACCGTTCCCAGCAGCAGCACGGTGAAGGTGGTGCCGGAGACGGGGAACGTGCCCGCGCCGGGCGGGGAGATCTTCTTTTTCACCATGGACCCGGCGAGGGCCATGATCGGGATGATCATCAGGAACCGGCCGATCAGCATGGCGGCGGCGAGGGTGACATTGTAATGCGGATCGCCGTTGGCGGGATTCGCCGTCAGCCCGGCGAAGGCACTGCCGTTGTTGCCCGTGGCGGAGCTGTAGGCGTAGAGGATCTCGGTGAATCCGTGCGGTCCCGCGTTGTTCAGCCCCGCCTGTCCCCATGCGCTGGCGGCGGCCCAGGCGGTGAATCCGAGGATGCTGGCGGTGAGGACCAGCAGCGCGAGCATCGCCATCTTCACGTCGAAGGCCTGGATCTTTTTCCCAAGGTATTCCGGCGTGCGGCCCACCATCAGCCCGGCGATGAACACGGCGAGCACCACGAAAACCAACATCCCGTAGAGCCCCGCGCCGACCCCGCCGATGACGACCTCCCCCAGTTCGATCATAAAGAGCGGCACCAGCCCGCCGATGGCGGTGAATGAATCGTGCATCGAGTTCACCGCGCCGCAGGACGCGGCGGTGGTGACGGTGGCGAAGAGCGAGGAGCTGAAAACGCCGAAGCGGACTTCCTTACCCTCCATATTGCCGCCGAGAGAGGAAACTCCCAGCGCCTGGTGGATCGGATTGCCGTGTGCCTCCGCCCACCAGCAGGCAAGGACTCCGGTGGTGAAGAGGATCATCATCGCCGTCCACACCGACCAGCCGTGCGCCTGGTTTTTCACGGACTTTCCCAAATACCAGGTGAGTCCGCTGCCGATGGCGAAGATCGAGAGCATCTGGAGGAAATTCGCGAGCGGCGTGGGATTTTCAAACGGCTGGGCGGAGTTGGCGTTGGTATAGCCGCCGCCGTTGGTGCCCAGCATCTTGATCGCCGACTGCGAAGCCATCGGGCCTTGGGCGATGGTCTGCGTGGTCACCTCGCCCGCCGGCTCCACCAGCGAGGCGGTGTCATAGGCCTTGAAATTCTGGATCGTGCCCTGCGATACGAGGAACACCGCGAAGACAAGGCAGATGGGAACCAACAAATAATAGGTGGTCCGCGTGACATCCACCCAGAAATTTCCCAGCGTGGTCACCGAGTGACGCGAAAGTCCGCGCACGAACGCGGCGGCGATGGAGATGCCCACCGCGGCGGAGGTGAAGTTGTGGATCGTCAGTCCGACCATCTGTGAGAAATACGACATCGTGCCCTCTCCCCCGTAGCTCTGCCAGTTGGTGTTGGTGGTGAAACTGACGGCGGTGTTGAACGCGAGCGCCGGGCTCAAGGCGGGCAGTCCCTGGGGATTGAGCGGGAGGAGGTGCTGCAGTCGGAGAATGGCATAGGTGAAAAGGACGCCCACCGCGCTGAAGACGAGCATGGCGAGGGTATAGCTCCGCCAGCCGTGCTCCTTCGCCACATCCACCCCCATCAGCCGGTAGGTGAGTTTTTCAAACGGACGGACCAGAGGATCTAGCCATGTTTTCCCATGGGGATCGAGCACCTTCGTCAGGTAGATGCCCATGGGCTTGGTGATCAGCGCGAGGACGCCGATAAAGAGTATGAATTGGAGCCAGTCGTTCGTGTGCATGGGCGTGTGTTAGAATTTTTCCGGGTGGATCATCGCCACCACGAGGTAGCCGATGAGAAACAATGCGATGAGGGCGATGATGATGGTTTCCATGGAGGTGTCGGTATCAGAGGGTCTCGCAGAAGCGGGCATACAACGCCCCGAGTGAGAAGAAGCCGAGGGTGGCGGCGAGGTAGATGAGGTCGGTCATGGTGGTGGTCGCAGGTTGGAACCATCCTGCCACGATCCGCCCCACGGGGTAGTTAAAGGCCCGGGCGTCCGCGTAAAAAAAACGTAAACGCCTGCCGCGTCGCCAAGGCGTCCGGAGACAGTGCGTCCATCAGGCACGTCCCGGTCGAGGGGCCGACACCAACCACGCCCCCGCGCGTTTTCGCCTCACCTCGCTGCGTCCAGCTTCAGTTTTCCGGCCTTCTGATAAAACAGATCCAGATCCCCATCACACTCCGCCAGCAGTTTTTCAAACTCCGGCATGTGTTCGGCGTAAAGCTTGAGCGAAACGATATGGCCGTTGTTGATGTCCTCCTTCAGCCATTCCTCCAGCCCATGACCGCCCCACTTGCGGCGCAGCTCGCGGAAGGAATCGCGGAGTTTTCCCAGGATGGCCGCTTTTTCCCCGCGCATCACCGCCGCCGGTTTGCCGGAGGAGTAGAGTTTTTCCAATGCTGCCTTCGATCGCTCGATCTCCCTGTAGAACTCCCGACGGCGGACAAGGCGGCCTTCGTATTTTTTCAGGTCTTCCAGACGGCCTTCATGTCTCAGCCAGCGCCTCACCCCTTCCTCCGCCACGGTGTTCGCCAGGGACTCGTTGAACACGGTGTCTCCCCAGCGGAATATCCTGCGATGGGTCAGCTCGTGGAAAATCGTTTCCGCGAGATCGATGTCCGGATAGCGGACGAAGGTGTTCAGCACGGGATCATGAAACCAGCCCAGCGTGGAATACGCGTCCACTCCGCCGATGAAGACATCGTATCCCTCCGCCCGCAGTTCCTTCGCATACGCCACGGTGTCCTCCTCACGGAAATAGCCGCGGTAATCCATCTCGCCGACGGCGGGATAGTGCCAGTTCTTCGCCTCCAACGAGAACTCCGGCGCAGCGTACAGCACCCACACCACATGCTCCCGCCCGAGGTCTGCGTATTTTCCATAGCTCTCATCACCGGGGAGCGAGAGATGGTCGCTGGCGAATTGCCGGATACGCTCCACCGCGATGAGCTGCCTCCTGACAACCGGCGAGGTCTCCGGAGAGGCGATCACCCTGCCGTTCGGCTTGCTTTTCCGCAGGATCTCCCACTGCCCGCCAAGCGCCTGCTGGTAAAAATGGACCGTCTGACAAGAGGTCAGAACAGCAAATGCTCCGCAGAGCGCGAGTGGCAGGGAGATTGATCGGAGCATGGAAGTGCCCGAGTGTCGCCCATGCGCCGTGATTCTCAAGTCGCGGCCGCCCCTTAATCATCAGTTCCAGATTTCCGGCAGCAGAAACCGCTTCAACTTGTGGGGCCGATGAAGGATTCTCACGGGCTCTCCGGCGTCCTGCTTCCATTTGGCAAAGGCGATTTCGTGCTCTTCGTGGCTTCGCTTCACCATGGTCGCCCCATCATCGGAACGGACAAGATAGATCCTGTGCTGGTCATGCACACCGACCGACATCTTTTCAACCGAAGTGATCCTCGCCGTGGAAAGCACTCCGAACCGGAGAATCTCCAGATCCCTCATCCGGAGGAAAACCAGTCCGAAGAAAAACACTCCCATTCCCAGTGGAAAAATCAAGACGAGTGCCCAAACAGTGGAAGTCTCCCCCAGCCGTGCACCCTCCGGCACCGCCAGCTCCGGATGCGCGATCAGGTAGCGGACTTGCAGGGGAGTCCCCACCTGCCAATTGCCGCCGGTCGTGTAAGCAATCCCTTGCTTTTCGCCTCCGCCCTCCGGTCGATAGGAGAAATGGTGCTCTTTCACTCTCACACTGAGAATCTCCGTCCTGCTGTCCTCTACGGAAAGGATCCTCCCGGGTACAACCTTGGATGGGCCCGCATCAAGACGCCATTGTCTGGCCAAGTGGAATGGGAAAAACGCCCATGCGGATGCCAGTGCCACCAAGAGACCCATGAATCCGAAAGCAATCGGCATCTGGTAGCTCCGCGTCACCTTCGACCGAATGCCCTTCGGTATCCTCCTCGGCAGAGGCATTTCCAGAAACGAGCTTGTCTCGTCACCGCCAACCGGCCTGACAGCCGCTGCGGCGGACGACATCGGCTGTTCGGCGGAAAATGGTTCCATCGGTAAAGCGGCTCCGGCATCCGCCCCCCAGCTTTCCACGATGAGGAAACGCTGCGGCTTGTCCCTGCAATAGAGGAGAGTCAGAGGCTCACCCGATTTCAGTTTGGCAGTGGCGACATGGATCTCCGCGTTGGTCCTGATCCGCTTTTGAATCCGGGTGCCATCTTCAACCCGGGTCATCCGAAGAACATACTCGTCCTGCCCTTCCGAATGGAAGCGGGATTTCTCCACAGAGTCCACCACGGCCTTTCCAATCAATCCCTCGCTCAACAACCGCTTTTTCCATCTCAGGTCGGACAGTGTATGGACGATACAGTACAAACCAAGCAGCGGAAAAACCAAAACGACGACCGTCCATGCCGGCGACTCGTCCAGCCTCGCCCCCACGGGAGCGGCAATTCGTGGATCATCTGGCAAATGGAGGATTTTCACCACCGATCCAACGGACCAACTCCCGCCTGCGGCGTAGGCTGTTCCCTTTTGCCCGGCATGTCCCGGCGGTTGGTAAATGAACCCGTATTTCCAAATCGGGATTTCATTCTCCTTCGCCCCGGTCTTTTCGGCGGTAACTATCCTGCCCTCGACAAACTCCACCGGCCCCCTGTCCAACAACCTCTGCTGTGGCAAATGGCGGGGTATGAACAAAAAGCCCAACAACAGTCCGAAGAGAAGCAACCCGCAGCCCGCCACACACTTCACCAGGATCACCTTCGGAGGGACAATCTCCCGCAAAATTTCCTGTGGCACGGTTCGTGGCGTTGACAAGATCAGGAAGGAATCCCGAACAACACTCGGAACAGGCTCAATTGGCATCGCTTGAAAAGTCTCCTATCCCGCGACGGACGGCCAGTGGAAAAAGCCGCGTCTCTTCCACCCGTTCCCTCTCCGGACCGCTGGGAAATTCCCCTTTCCTTGCCATTCCATTTTTCCTAAATCTCTCCGGACATGAGCAAAATCGTTCTCTTATTCTCCGGACAGGGCGCCCAGAAAGTGGGCATGGGCAAAGACTGGGTGGAATCCTCCTCCACCGCCCGCAAGCTGGCCGTGCAGGCCGACCAGGCCCTCGGGTTTTCCATCTCGGACGTGATGTTCGACGGTCCCGATGACGAGCTGACGAAAACCTCGCGCTGCCAGCCTGCGTTATATCTCCATGGCCTCATGGCCCTCGCCCTGATCCGGGAGCGTCTTCCGAACTTCGAACCCGTGGCGGCCGCGGGACTTTCTCTCGGGGAATTCACCGCGCACGCGGCTGCGGGCAGCTTTTCATTCGAGGATGGCCTGCGGCTGGTCGCACGACGCGGGGAATTCATGGAAGAAGCCTGCCAGGCCACCGAAGGATCGATGGCCGCGCTCATCGGCGGAGACGAGTCCCAGGTACGCGCGCTGGCCGAGGCCGCCGGAGTGGATGTCGCGAACTTGAACGCGCCGGGACAGATCGTGCTCTCAGGCACCGTCGCGGGCATTGATGCCGCCATCGCCCAGGCAAAGGACTTCGGCATCCGCCGCGCCATCAAGCTGAACGTCGCCGGAGCCTACCACTCGCGCCTGATGCAAAGCGCGCAGGACAAGCTCGCCGCCGAACTCGCCGGAGTGTCGATCCAGTCCCCCGCCCTGCCGGTGGTTTGTAATTTCGGCGCGTCCGTCGTCACCGAGCCGACGGAAATCCGCCGCATGCTGGAGAAACAGGTAACCGGATCGGTCCGCTGGACGGAATCCATCCAGGCGCTGGTCGCCATGGGGCACAAAACCTTCCTCGAACTGGGTCCCGGCAAGGTCGTCGCCGGGCTTGTTTCGAAAATCGACAAGGAGGCTGTGGTCCATTCCGTCGAGGATCTCGCGTCACTGGAAGCTGCGGTTGAAGCACTTTCGTGAGGTTCGAAACCGGCTCCGGAAAAAAACTTCGAAAACATTAAAAAAGAGATTGCGAAGTCCTGAGTCGGCCAATAGCTTCCGCGCACCCGAGCGGGACATG
This sequence comes from Luteolibacter yonseiensis, assembly GCF_016595465.1. Taxonomy (NCBI): domain Bacteria; kingdom Pseudomonadati; phylum Verrucomicrobiota; class Verrucomicrobiia; order Verrucomicrobiales; family Verrucomicrobiaceae; genus Luteolibacter; species Luteolibacter yonseiensis. The sequence continues at coordinate 412,750 of NZ_JAENIK010000013.1, forward strand.
GAGCGGTAGCTCAGTTGGTTAGAGCGCCAGCCTGTCACGTTGGAGGTCGCGGGTTCGAGCCCCGTCCGCTCCGCCATCCCCGTTCGGTAAAATCAGCCCCGCCTGCAAAGGCGGGGTTTTTTTTGTGCCTGCGGGGCACATGTGAGCCAGATGAAAAGACGTGCTCATAGTACCATCCGGCAGGCGGAATACGATCGGAGGAGGGCGTGTTCGGGGAAACGACCGGACATCTCCGCGTCTCCTGCTCCGCTCCCTCTTCGCCGGAACCGTCTGCCGGCAAACTCGCTTACCCTCCTGCCCCGTGTTGCTTTTCGAAATGGGGCGTCTTAATCTCGCCGGAGCTTTTCCATGTATCACCTGCATCTCGCCCGAAACCTGCGCACGCTCGCGTTTTTGCTGATCGTGGCGATGGTATTGGGTGGAGTCGGCGTCGTCTGGTGGGCGAACCACACGGGACTTCCCGCGGCCTGGCGGATGGCGATCGAACAACAGGTTTCGAAACAAGGCGCCTTCATCAAGATCGGCAGCCTGCGCTATTCATTGTTGCAGGGCATTGTCGCGACGGAGGTCCGTGTCTATTCGGAACCCGAACACCTGCGGGAAATATCGCGGCTGGAGCGGATCATTCTCGATTTCGACAAGACGAAGCTCGCACGCGGCATCCTCCAGTTGAACAAGATCCAGCTCGATGATGCGGACATGGTGCTGCCGATGGATCCGCAGAACCCGGACACCGAAACACTCAACATCACGGATGCGAATGGCACCGTCTTCATGCCCGGTGACCGGCGGTTGGAGATCCGCGACGCACACGGGAAAATCGCGGGAATCGACGTGGCGCTGAACGCCCGCATCATCTGGTACCAGCAGGACGGATCGAAAAAACAGGACGACACCAACCTGGGCGAACGCCGGAAGCTGCTGGCGAAGATCCTTGAAGAGCTGGAGAAATGGAAGTTCGATGAAAACCAGCCACCGTCGATCGACATCACGGTGGAAGGTGACGTGAATGACTTCTCCACCATCAACGCCAAGCTCGCACTGGAGGTTCACGACATGGAGAAAAACGGTCATGTCCTGCATCACATCGCGGTGCGGGCGGACATGGCGGGCGATCTGCTCACGATCAACGAACTGGTCGCGACAGACGAAACAGGAGTTTTCGACGGCCACATCGACTATAACATCCGCAGCCGCGAGGGGCGGTTCGACGTGTCTTCATCCCTGGAGGTTCCCGAACTTCTGAGCGCCTGGCTGGCATTGCCGATGCCGAAGGACATCCGGTTGTCCGGAAAACAGAAACTGGAGGCAGAAGGGACCTTCTTGCTGGACGAGCGCAATACTCCCCAGATCCGGATGATCGGCCATGCGAGGTGTGAGGAGATCACCTTCCGTGGTGCGAAGTTCGACGTCGTGGAAGGATCGTTTTCCTGGCGTGATGGGAATGTGTTCCTCCGCGATGTCCTGCTTGCCCGTCCCGACGGGCGGGCGGAGGGCAAGGTCATCATCGAGCCTCCTCTTGTCAGGCTGCAGGCGCACAGCACGCTGCCACTCGGGATCTACCAACAGCTCACCCATGGAATCAAACAACCCATCGAAAACATCCTCAAGGATTTCAGCGCCACTCCGGACACCACCCTTGATATCACGCTGGATGGCAGCTTCGATCTGAAAAACCGGTTCGCATGGGCGTACACAGGTTCGGGAAATACGAAAAACCTGAGCTATCGCGGAGTGCCGACGAACAGCGCGCGGTGCAAATTCTCCATGAACCACCACGAACTGGATTTCTACGAAGGCACGGCTGATTTCGACTATACGAAATACCCGCTCCGGAAGGCGTTCGGCGGGACGGACCACGGCACGGCGAAGGTCGGACGCATCCGCTACGATGCCGAAGCGAAATGGGTCGAGGTGGAGGACGTGCGCGGCGCGATCTGGGCGGCCCCCGTGGTCCGGCTTTTTGCCGCGAAGGTGGCGGATTCCCTCGAACAATACCGGTTCCACCAGCCTCCCGACATGAAGGCCTCCGGAGTGGTGGATGTGACGCCGCAGGGGCGCACCGCGCTGGACATCACCTTCGCCTCGGAACATCCGGCGGATTACGTCTTCCTGGGAGAAAACCTCACGCTCGGCAGTCCGAGCGGAGGCGTGAACCTGCGCGGGGAAAAGGTGGAGATCGCGAATCTCAAGCTCACGGCCTTCGGCGGACCGGTCAACGGCGAGATCAACTACCTCGGCGGAGGCAGGCTCGCGGGGGAGCTGAGCTGGACGAAGGCCTCCATCTCGGAAATCGCGTCCGCCTATGATTTTGAAATGAAAGGCGGCGGAGACGCCACCGGACGCATCGAGTTCTCCCTGTCGGGCGGCAAGGTGGAGACGATGGATGGCCAGGGCCTGCTCGCGCTGGAAAACACCGAGCTCTTCTCCGTCCCCATGTTCGGCCCGCTGACTCCTCTCGTGGGGAGCGTGCTGAACCATGAGGGTGCCGGGGTCCAAAAAGCGAAAAACGCGTTCTGCACCTATATCATCAGGAACGGCGTCATCAGCACGAATGATTTCCAGACCTCCACCAACTCACTCAACTTCGCCGGTGACGGATCCGTGAACATGGTGGACCGCACCGTGGACATGATTGTCAGGATGAACGCGCGGGGTGTCCTGCTGGGACTCATCACCATGCCGCTTCGCCCCTTTTCAGGCCTTTTCCAATTCCACGGCACAGGCCCGTTGAAGGAGACGAAGTGGGAAAGCATGAAGTTCACCGAGCCGCCCGAAGGCCAGCGGGAACTCCTTCTGGAGGCCCCGAAGGCCAGGGCGATCGAATGAGTTTTCTGAAAGTCACTCCTTGCGCCCACCTGCGGGAAGTGCCACTACTCTTTCCAACGCGACGGATCGTCCGGATCCGTCCAGACAAGAAAGCCAAACGCCATGTCCAATTCATTTTCCACACCTGACAACCTCGAACCGGAAGCCGGTTTCACCCCAGCTTCCGCCATCGCCCAAGCTGCGAACGACCTGCGCAACGCCGCCGGTGAGAAAGCCCGCGAGCTTGTTCACACGGCCGAGGACAAGGCCGCCGCATTGAAGGAGCGCGCCGTTGAATCCGCACAATATTTCCGCGAGACCGCCGCCGAACGCGCCACGCAGTTCAAGGCAGCCGCTACGGAAAAGGCCTCCGCGTTCAAGCATGCCGCCGCGGACAAGGCCGAGCACTTCCGCGAGACCGCCAACGAACAATGGCAGGATACCCGGGTGAGAGCCAAGGAACTCCACGTCACCGCGGAGGACTACATCCGCCAGAATCCAACCAAATCCGTGCTCGGCGCGCTGGGCGTCGGCTTCCTCATCGGCCTGATCGTCCGCCGCTAAAAGCAGCTTTCGTGTCAGGTGAGTTTCCTCATAGCCTCATGAATCCGTCATCTGACACCGGTGGAGCCTCTTTCACAGGAGCTTCCGGCACGGGCAAATTTCCGCAGCCTCCCGCGAACTGGCGCGAGGCCCTCATGGCGCTGATCGCCAGCCGCGTGGCGCTGATCCAACTGGAATCGAAAGATGTCGCGAAGGCAGGCATCCGCAGTGCCATCTACCTGGCGGCGACCTTCGTGTGCGTGCTGTCCACCTGGGCGCTTTTCCTCGCCGGAGGCATCGCACTGGTTTCCGAGCTGACCCGCTGGCCCTGGAGCCTGGTGGCCCTTTCGGCGGCGGCGCTCCATCTGCTGGCGGCCTTCATTCTCGTCCGGCTGGCGAAACCCAAGGGCACGCCGGCGTTTCCTGTCACCCGCTCAGAATTCCAAAAGGACCGCGAATGGATCGAAAACTTTCAAAAGACCAAGAGCTCGAACAGCTGATCTTCACGGCCGCCGCCGCACGTTCGCAACTGGGAGAGGAAGCCGCCGCGCTCAGACAGCGGCTCGATGTTCCCATGCGGATCCGCGCATCCCTGAAATCCCATCCCACCCAATGGCTGCTGGGCTCCTTGGGTGCCGGCTTGCTCGCAAGTGTATTTACAAAGGGATTTTCCAGCCGCAAAAGGGTGAAAAAAGAGCCAAAACCGCGCAAATTCTATCACATATTGCTCGGTCTCACCTTGACCGCCGTCCGTCCTTTCGCAAAGGTCTGGCTCACCGATCAATTGAAGAAGCAAGTGCTTGGTCAGTTGGGAAGATCAGGGGCCGGTCGGGCCTATCCGGGGCAGCGCCAACCATAAAAACCATTCGAATTCCATTCCATGTCTGATGTTGTACACCAGGTTCTAGATCACGTTGATCAATACCTCCAGTTGGGGCGCGAGTATGATTGCTCGGATCTTCACCTCGCCACCGCCTATCCACCCGCATGGAGACGCTTCGGCCAGCTCTCGCCCATCTGGCCGGACCACCAACCGCTCACCGCTGAGGAAACTGAACGGCTCGCACGGTCCTTCCTCAGCCAGAAGGAATGGGACCGCCTGCAGGTGCACGGTGACATCGACTTCGCCTATTCCTCACCCACCGGCCGCTACCGCGCTTCCGTCGTCAAGCAGCGCCTCGGCCTCGACATGACTTTCCGGATCATCAGCGAGCACATCAAGACCATCGAGGAAATCGGTCTGCCGCTGGAGCACATCCTTCCCCTCACCCGTTACCAGAACGGTCTCGTGCTTGTAACCGGTGCCGTCGGCTCCGGCAAATCCACCACCCTCGCCGCGCTGGTGGACTTCATCAACCGCGATCGCGAGGACCACATCCTCACCCTGGAAGATCCCATCGAATACGTTTTCGATTCCAAGGGCTGCCACGTCAACCAACGCGAGGTCCACAAGCATACCGAGTCCTTCGGTCGTGCGCTGCGGGGCGCGCTGCGGGAAGATCCGGATGTCATCATGGTCGGAGAAATGCGTGACCTCGAGACCATCCAGCTCGCCCTCACCGCCGCGGAAACCGGTCACTTGGTGCTCGGAACGCTTCACACTGGCAACGCTCCCCGGACGCTGGACCGGGTGCTCGACGTTTTCCCGACCGACCAACGCGAACAGATCCGCATCATGGTCTCCGAGTCCCTGCGCGGCATCCTTTCCCAGCAGCTCGTCCCGCGTGCGGATGGCCAGGGCCGCGTGCTCGCGCTCGAACTGCTCGTGAACTCCCCCGCCGTCGGCAACTGTATCCGCGAGGGCAAGACCTTCATGCTCCCCGGCGTCATGCAGACCGGTAAGAACATCGGCATGGTCACCATGGACGAGTCTCTGCGCCAGCTCTACGTGAAGGGCATCATCACCCGCGAGGAAGCCCTCTACCGCTCCGAGGACAAGTCCCAGATGAAGGCCTTCTTCGAATCCTGACCTCACGTCACGCGCTCCCGGAAATCCCTTAAAATCCACTTCTCTCCTTTTCATTTTTTCAAATGGCCCAGATCGACACTCTTTTCCGCTATCTCATCGATAACAAAGGTTCCGACCTCCACCTATCGGAAGGACAGGTGCCGAAAATCCGCGTCCACGGCGCGGTCGTCATCGTTCCCGACTACGCGGTGCTCGAAGGCGACAGCTTCCGGGATCTGCTTGGAGAAATCTGCGATCCGGCGTCGTTCCAGAAATACCTTGCGGGAGGCGATCTCGACTTCGCCTATGAAATGGACGTCCATTCCCGTTTCCGCTGCAACTACCTGAAGCAACAGAACGGCCTTGGCGCGGTGTTCCGGATCATCCCCACGGAAATCGCTTCGCTCGAAAGCCTCGGAGTGCCGAATGTGGTCAAGGAATTCGGCCACATGCGTTCCGGACTGGTGCTTGTCACGGGACCGACCGGTTCCGGCAAATCCACCACGCTCGCGGCGCTGCTCGACTACATCAACATCAACTTCAACCGCCACATCATCACCGTGGAGGAGCCGATCGAGTTCGTTCACCGCAACAAGAACTCCATCATCACCCAGCGCGAGGTCCCCATCCAGACGCCATCCTTCGCCGACGGTCTGCGCGCCGCGCTGCGTCAGGACGCGGACATCGTGCTCGTCGGGGAAATGCGGGACCTGGAAACCATTTCGCTCGCCCTCACCGCCGCGGAAACCGGCCTTCTGGTCTTCGGAACGCTCCACACCAACAACGCCCGCAAGACCGTTGACCGTATCATCGACGTTTTTCCCGCGAACCAGCAGTCGCAGGTCCGCACCATGCTCGCCGCCTCGCTGCGCGGCGTCGTCGCCCAGCTTCTTTGCAAACGCATCGACAAACCCGGCCGGACCGCGGTGCACGAAATCATGTTCGCCACGCCCGCCGTCTCCGCGATCATCCGTGAAGGTGCCACCCAGAAACTCTACGACGTCATCACCGGCGGCAAGAGCGAGGGCATGCAGTTCATGGACGAGTCCATCTGGTCCAAGCTCCGCGAGGGCATGATCTCCCCGGAGGAAGCCTACATGAAGGCCATCGACAAGACGCGTTTCAAAAAATTCCTTCCGGAACACCTCGCCGCCCTCGGCGAAGCCTCTGGCGAAAGCCCGATGACGCACTGAGGCGGTGACAAGCGAATTCCCCATTCCAATTCCTGCTGAAGGCCGGACTCGGAATAGCGGGTTCCAGGCTTTCGTCTGCGGATGGATGGACTACTATTCCAAAAGTGAAGATCGCATTCGTTCTCCTGGTACTGAGCTTGGTCGCGCGCGCGTCACCAGGTGATCCCGGCGCGGCGGCCTTGGATTTCCTGGAAAAGGTCCGGCAGCGGAAGGTGGATCTGGCACCGGGCGGGGATACGGCGCTCTTTCAAGGAACAGCGGATGAAAAGCGACGGGAGATTTCCCGACGCCTTGACCGGATGGCACGGGACATGGGAACTGACGCGCTGGAGGTCGGCGCGGTGAGGGAGGATGCGGATTATGCCGCTGTATTGGTGAGGAAAACCGGAGCATTCGATCCCGGACGCCTGCAGGTTTTTCCCGTGGCCCTGGTGAAGCGCGGTGCCGGATGGCTGGCGGCTCCTGTCCCGGCGTCGTTTGAAAACGCCGGAGCCGGTTATGCGCGGGATTTGAGAAAACGGCTTGAAGCGCTCGAAACATGGATGCTGCGGGAACAGGTCGTTGACTTGGAAAAATTGCGGGCCCTTTCGGCGGAGAGAATGCGGCAGCGGATCGAGGCGGGATTGACCGCGTCCGCCCTTCGGAAAATGGACGCCCGCGAGGTCGGAGAGCGGTTCCTCGCCGCTTGCGTGACAAAGGATCTCCCCACGGCCCTGGGATTGCTGGGTGGACTCTCGGCGGAGCAGCCGGACGATTGGGCAGCAAGACTGAAGGCCGCCGAACGTGCGCTCACCAACGAACCGGATGGGCGAAATGCGTGGCACCTGCTTACCGCTCCGGGAGTGGCACGGGTGATGGTGCGGGTGGAACAAACCGTGCGGGACGGTGATATCACGATCGCCTGTCTGGATCCGGCGGCGGAAAAGGAAAAACCGGCGGCCCCCCGCATCCTCGAGCTGCGTCTGAATTTGAAAAAAACGGCGGATGACCTCTGGCAGGTCAATCCCCCGCAGGAATTCCTCTATGACTCCGGCCGCGAACCCGAGGAGGCGGAACCGGAAACGGCTGATCTGTTTTTCCCAAAATGGCGGGAAGCACATCCCCCGCCCCCCCAACCGACGCCGGAACTCGCTCACGAGGCATTGTGCAAGGCACTCGCCGGAGAAAACTTGGGAGCGGTGTTGGATACGGTGATCTCGGCGGAAGATGCGACGCAGGCCAGGGCGAATTCCCTCCGCGCCGCCCAAATGTGGTGGAGCATCCATGATCCTGCGATGGTCAAGCAACCGTTACCGCTCGATCTGATCTCGGACGAAACGACCGCCGTGGGTTTTTTCCAAAATTTCTCAGTACGCAATCCGGATCGATGGGACCCGTTGGTGGCCTATTATGAAAAAACGGACTCCGGCTGGTGCTGGGCCCCCTACCCCAAGACCGGAACCTTGGAGCAATACAAGGAGCGGGTGGCCTCGGCATCCGGGCGATTGCCGAAGGAGTGGCTGCGGACAGTCTTTTCCAAGACTCCCCTGCTCACGGAGATTCAAGGAGATTCCACCGTCAGCAAGGAGGAAGCGGAAAAGTGCGTGCAGGCGTGGCTCGACACCATCCAACGGGCGGACATGACCGCGGCGCTGGGGTTCGTTGCCAGGTTTGACGGGCCGAAAAGTGGTGAGAACGTTCTCAAAAACATCCGATACGAAATCGCCAACGCCCGGAAAACATCGGCCAAGCCGACAATCGTCGGGATCTATGAAGGCAGGACCTGGACTGCGGTGGGAATGAAATCGGAGCTCTCCGGCAAGCCCAGCTTCCCACTTTACCCCCTGGCCCGTACTTCCCAAGGCACACGGCTTCTCATCGAAACCGACCTTTTCGCCTCCGACAAGCGTCGCCGGGATTTCCTCAACGAAGCCGCCCTCACGGTCGTCGCGAAGTCCGCCTCCGCAGAAGCGGCGGACGAGTTGCGCGAACTGCTTTCGAGATTTCAGGAGGATGTGACGCGACAGGGCGAGTAGAGGTCGCAGAAGCACGGTCCCCTCCCATGCCGCTCAACTTTGGGACTTTCAGCATGAAATCCCGTTCCCACCCTCCTCCAGAGGGCGATGGCATCCGCAGCATTCGCGTTCCATTCCAAAATCCGGGTTACGTCCGAGTAAGAAGAATCATACGCGATCGCGTAGGTTGTTAGATGGCGGATCCTTGTGTTGAATAGCGTCGCCACCCTTACAACTCCCGTCCCGTGGTTTCTGAGACCCGGTCCGAGAGTCCCCCTTAACATAGTGTGTGTCCAGCTGCCCCGCTTGCTGCCCGTGAGCGGGGCAGCGTGGAGACGGGCCTCACTTTCTCCAAATACCGGCTATTTCCGCAGGGCCGAGTTTTTCCCATGCTCCGGCCGGCAGGTGCCCGCCGTCCAACTGGCCGATTCTCACACGGATGAGCCTCAATGTGGGGAAACCCACCGCTGCCGTCATGCGGCGGACCTGGCGGTTCTTCCCTTCAATCAATTGCAGCTCAAGCCAGGAGGTGGGAATGGATTGGCGGAATCTGACTGGCGGATCCCGTGGAGGGACGTCCGGGCCGGGATCCAGCAGGCGTGCCTTGCAGGGTCTTGTCCTGTAATCTTGGATGGCGATGCCGCCTCGGGCGAGGCGTGCGACCGCATCCGGTGTGGGAATGCCCTCCACTTGGGCAAGGTAGGTTCTCGGGTGGGCGGTTTTCGGATCCAGCAACCTGTTGTTGAACCCCGCCTCGTCGCTCAACAAGAGAAGTCCCTCCGAATCCATGTCCAGCCGCCCGACCGGATAGACTCCGGGCGGAAAACCGAAGTCCGCGAGGGTTTTCTGCCCCGGCTGGTCCGGCGTGAACTGGCACAGCACGCCGTAGGGTTTGTGAAAGGCGATCACCATGAATCTATTTCCTGAAAATGAAAAACGCCGCGCCTGCCAGACAGATGCCCGCCCCCAGATAGTTCCAGGTGATTTTCTCCTTCATGAAAAACACCGCGAACGGCACGAACACCGCCAGGGTGATGATCTCCTGCAGGATCTTCAACTGCCCCAGATTGAATACCTGGTTGCCCATCCGGTTCGCCGGAACCTGGATCATATACTCGAAAAACGCGATTCCCCATGAGATGAACGCCGCGATGATCCACGGCTTGTCCTTCAGATCACGCAGGTGGGCATACCACGCGAACGTCATGAAGACGTTGGAAATAGTGAGAAGGGCGATCGTTTTCAGGCCAACCATGGGGTGGAGTTAAGCCACCGGCGCACCCGTCCGCAAGCACGCCTATCGACCGTTCAGCCACAAAAATCCGGTATTCAGGTAGCCAGCATAGCTTACCCAGGCCAGATACGGGATCAGCAGCCAGGCGGACACCTTGTCGATTTTCCATGCTGACAGGACCGTCGAGAACAGCCCCAACCACATCGCGGCGATGATCGCCAGCGCGATGACGCTGTCCTGCATGCCGAAAAAGACGGGAGTCCACGCGAGATTCAGCACGAATTGGATGCAGAAAACCGCCACCGACTGCCACGCCCGGCGATGGATCAGACGGCCCGCGGCCACTCCCATCATCAGGTAGAGCACCGTCCATACCGGACCGAAGACCCAGGCGGGAGGAGTCCCCGGGGGCTTCGCAAGCGCCTGGTACCAGCCACCCTCACCACCCACGGTGGAAAGCCCTGAAGCGATCCCCAGCCCGAGGCAGGAGAAGGTGCCCGCCACCGGCAAAAGCCATCTACCGCAGGATTTCACACGCTTGGACATTTTTCAAAAAACCGATGATCAGACTTCGGCAACCACGAATCCCTTACGCAACCACTTGCAACGAAAAGGCGCTCCGGACTCGTTCGGCTTCCAACCGTTCGCGTTTCCGAAGTCGATCGCCGCCGTCACCATGTCGTAGCTCACGATGCGCGGCAGCTCTCCGATCAACGACTGGCCGTTCACCGGCGCGCTCGCCTCGATGACGATCTCATTCGTCCCACGGCGGTTCTGCATGATCCAACGATATTGCACGTCGCGATGGTTGATGATCTTAAACCCTTTGTGTGGAGCTGGCATGATGGTTGTTGGAATGGAATCCGCTTGATTCGAAGAGCATCATGAATGATCGGCAGGCGGATGAGAAACCCAAATTCCACGTTTCAAACGACTGCAACATGATTTCACGCACTTTCGTGTCGCGTGTTGCACCCGCGCCGCCACCAGTTACCATCCTCCCACCTGCATGATCGGCCTCGCTCTCAAAATGCTCTTCGGCGATACCGCCAAATATCTCATGCTCGTGGCAGGCCTGTTCTTCGCCACCTTTCTCATCGTCCAGCAGGCCTCCGTTTTCTGCGGCCTGATGCGCTGGACGACTGCGACCCTGAAAAACGTCGGCGCTCCCATCTTCGTCGTGGAGGAACGGGTGGAACAGGTGAATGAAACCAACGCACTGCGCGACACCGATGTCTCGCGCGTACGTTCCGTGTCTGCCGTGAAATGGGCCATGCCGCTCTACTCCGGCATCCAGCGCGTCCGTCTCACGGACGGTAGTTTCAAGACAGTGCAGCTCATCGGCATCGACGCGGCGTCTCTCGCGGGTGCGCCCGCCCGGATGATCAAAGGAAATCTGTCGGACCTCCGCCTGCCCAACACCGTCGTCATCGACGAACTCGCCACCGAGCGCCTTTCTTCCGATCCCAAGGACCCGGCCAAACGCATCAAGATCGGCGACCGCTTTGAGATCAATGACGTCGAAGCCCGCGTCGTGGGGATCTGCGAAGCCATGCGCTCCTTCACCGGCGGGCCTTACATCTGGACCACCTATGAGCGGGCCCTTCAATATACCCCGCCACAGCGGAAAATGCTCACCGCCGTCATCGCCGCCCCCGTCGACGGAATGGATCCCGACCAGGCGGCCCGGGAAATCCACAAGGCGACCAGCCTCCGGGCCTACGTGAACCGTGACTTCGGCGACAATGACAACGATTTCAATACCGCCACCGTCTGGTGGTATGTCAAAAACACGGGAATCCCCATTTCCTTCGGCACCACCGTGGTCATCGGCTTCATCGTCGGGGTGGCCATCGCCTGCCAGACATTCTATTCGTTTGTCCTGGATAACCTCAAACACCTCGGAGCCCTCAAGGCCATGGGGATGTCGAACTTCCGCCTCAGCATGATGCTGCTGCTCCAGGCGCTCACGGTCGGTATCATCGGCTTCGGTATCGGCCTGTTGGCGACCTCGGGTTTCGCCATGGGCGCGTTGAAAAACGGCCAGCCACCCTTCTACATGCCCTGGCAGATTCCCGTCGCGGCGTTCTGCGTCATCCAGCTCATCTGCATGATCGCCGCGCTCATGGGCATCATCCGTCTCAGCCTCTACGAACCCGCAATGGTCTTCCGTGCCTGATTCCCCACCACCATCCGACAACATCGTCATTGATGTCCGCCACGTCGAAAAGAGTTTCGGCGACGGGTCGAACCGCATCCATGTGCTCAAACGGGTCGATTTCCAGGCACAGACCGGCGAGATCACCATGCTTGTCGGTCCGTCCGGCTGCGGCAAGACCACCCTTCTCAGCGCCATCGCCGGGACCATGCGGGTGGATTCGGGAGAAATCCGGGTTTTCGGCCACTCGCTGGAAAAAATGTCCGGCCCGGCGCTCACCCGTTTCCGCGCGCAAAAGATCGGCTTCATTTTCCAACAGTTCAATCTCATCCCCACTCTCACCGTCGCGGAAAACGTCGGCGTGCCGCTCCTCATCCAGGGACTTTCCAACGGGAAAGCCTTGAAGCGGTCACGTGACATCCTCGAAAAGGTCGGCCTCGGCGATCGATGGAAGGAACGTCCGAACAAACTCTCGGGAGGCCAGCAACAACGCGTCGCCATCGCCCGCGCCCTCGTGCACGAGCCGCCGCTCGTCATCTGTGACGAACCCACCGCCGCATTGGACGCGCAGAATGGCGAGATCGTCATGGACCTGTTCCGTCAGGTAGCCCGCTCGGCGGACCGCTCCGTCATCATCGTCACCCATGACAACCGCATCTTCTCCTATGCCGACCGCATCGCGCGCATGGATGATGGGGAGATCGTCGAAGTGAAAGAACAGGATACCGGCGGACAACCCCATTTCGAGCACCCGGTGCACGTCTAGGAGACAGAGACGACAAGAACACGCTCCGCACGCTTTTCCCTGAAAACCGGAAACCGAACCCGCAAACTTTCTTCATGAACCTCCTCTCAAAAATCATCCGATACGGCACCATCGCCGCCGCCATTTTCGGCGTGGTCATGATTGTCATGGTCTCGCAAACCCAGGCGGAGCTGGAAATGCCCGCCCCGGGAGATCCGCCGGTCCCGCCACCCAGGAAACCCTTCGAGCATGCGGTGGCCGCCACCGGCATCCTTGAAGCTCTCAGTGAGAATGTGGCCATCGGTGTTCCCCTTCCCGGCCTGGTCACCGAAGTTTTCGTCAAGGTGAACGACGCGGTGAAAAAAGACCAGCCGCTGCTCAAGCTGGACGACCGGGACCTGGTGGCGGAACGGCTTTCCACGCAGGCCCAGCAGGAGATCGCCCGCGCGCAGATCAGCGTCAGCGAGGCGCAGCTCGCGAAAATCGAATCCCAGCTCAACCGGCTGACCACCATCACCGACACCCGGGCCGTGAGCCGCGAGGACCTGGACAACCGGAAACAGGACGTCGTGGTAGCCCGGGCCCAGCTCACCGCCGCCAAGGCGCAACTCGTTTCCGCCGAGACATCGCTCGACCGCATCGCGTTGCTGATCGACCGTCTAACCGTCCGTGCTCCGCGCGACGGCAGCATCATCCAGCTCAACGTGCGGGCCGGGGAATACGCCGCCACATCGCCGAGATCCCCCGCCATGATCCTCGGCGAAACGGACAAGCTCCAGCTCCGTGCCGACATCGACGAACAGAACGCCACCCGCATCCGTGCGGGACAGAAGGCCTACGGCTATCTCAAGGGCGATCCCACCATCACCTTCCCGCTGGAATTCATCCGCATCGAGCCATACGTCATTCCGAAAGTCTCCCTGACGGGTTCCAGCACCGAACGGGTGGACACGCGGGTGCTGCAGGTGATTTACTCCCTCGCCCGCCCTGCGGATCTGCCGCTATACGTCGGCCAGCAAGTCGACGTCTTCATCGAAGCACCCGAAAGAAAATGATACCATCCACTCCCGCTTCTCCCGACTGGATCGCCCTGAGCCGGGAACTCAAGTCCATCGCCGAGGCGGGGCTGCGGTACGGCGAAAACGCTTACGATCGCGAACGCTACGCACGCATCCACGAGCTCGCATCGCTGCCGATGCAGGCGGCGGTTCCGGATTTCAAGTGGCCGCAGGAATTCGGCTACGCCACTCCGAAGGTGGATGTCCGCGCCGCGGTTTTTGATGAACAGGACAGGATTCTCCTCGTCCAGGAAGCGTCCACCGGCGAGTGGACCCTGCCGGGCGGTTGGGCGGACCTCAATGTCAGCCCCGGAGAAAACGCGGTGAAGGAAGTCCGCGAGGAATCCGGGATCGAAGTGGAGGTGGTGAAACTCATCGCCTGCTGGGACAAGGACAAGCAAGGCCACCCGCGTCAACCGGAGCATGTTTACAAACTGGTTTTCCTGTGCCAGATCACGGGTGGAAAACTAGCGACCAGCCATGAGACCACCGGCGCGGATTTTTTCAGCATCGACAACCTTCCGCCGCTCTGTCCGCACCGTGCGGCAAGGCACTACATCGACCTTGCCTGGAAACACAGCGCATCCCCATCCCTTCCCACCGAATTCGACTGAGACATGAAATTTTGCCATCTCCTCCTCCCCGCGACCTTCGCCCTCGCCTCCTGCCAGGTCGGTCCGGATTTCCAACTCCCCGATTTGTCCGGCGGGACGAAGTGGAAGGAGGGCGGCGCCACGCCAGCCACCCGGCTGCCCGACGACTGGTGGCGGCTCTTCAACGACCGCGAGCTGAACCGCCTCGTCAGCCGGGCGCTTGAGGCGAACAACGACCTGGCCGCCGCCCGGGCACGCGTCAATACCTCACGTGCTCTCGTAGGCCTGGACCGCGCGAGACTTTTCCCGACACTGGATCTCGCAGGTTCCGCCGGAATCAGCCGCGCCTCGGCAGCATCCTTGCAAGGGAACCTGCCACCGGGCGCGAATGTCGATCTGGAATCGCAGAACTACCGGAGCACCTTCGACCTCGCCTATGACCCGGACCTGTGGGGCCGGAACAAGCGGCAGATCGAAGCCTCATCCGCAGCCGCCGCCGCAAGTGAGGCGTTGCTGGACTCGCAACGCCTCGGAGTCGCCGCCGAAGTCGCCCGCCAGTATTTCCTGCTGCGCGGCTTGGACGCACAGGAGAGCGTGCTGAATGACACGGTGAAAAGCCGCCAGGACGCGTTGGATATCCAAAAATCGAAAGCCGACGCCGGACTCATCGACGGGCTCTCTTCCAGCCGTGCGAAGACCGAAGTCGAACTCGCTAACAGCGATCTCGGCTCCGTGCAACGCCAGCGCGGCGCTGCCGAACACGCCCTCGCGGTACTCTGCGGCGCCCGTCCCTCGGACTTTTCCGTTTCCTCCCGCCCGCCAAGCGGCTCGCTGCCGGACATCCGGGCAGGATTGCCCGCCTCCGTTTTGAACCGCCGCCCGGACGTGCGTGCCGCCGAGCAGGAACTCCGTGCCGCGAACGCCCGCATCGGCGTGGCGGAAGCCGCGTTCTATCCGAACTTCAGCCTCACCGCCAGCGGTGGCTTCCAGGCGGTGGATGCGAAGGACTTCCTCAACTGGGAAAACCGCATCCTCTCGCTCGGTGCCGGAGTCGCCGCGCCGCTTATCGACGGAGGGACGAACAAGTCCAACTATCAGGCAGCCCGCAGCCGCTACGACGAAGCCCTCGCCACCTACCGCCAGACACTTCTCATCGCGTTGCGCGAGGTGGAGGACGCGCTCATCGATCTCAGGGGCCTGGCGAAGTCCCGTTCCTCTCTTGAAGCGGCGCTGGCCAGCTCCCGCGACACCCGCACCCTTTCGCAGGAACGTTTTGACAAGGGACTGACCAGCTACCTCGACATTGTGGATGCGGACCGCACCGTGTTGCAGACCCGCCTTGCCCTCAGCCAGATCGAAGCCCAGCAACGCATCACCTTGGCCGCTCTCGCCAAGGCTCTGGGAGGGGGATGGAGCGGGAAATAAATCCGTGAATTCAGCTTTTGTGGATCGACTCAAGAATCGCCTCAAGCTCCTCGACACGACTTGCCTGGCCACGGCGGTGAAGGCCATACAGCAGCAGTCCGATGGCGAAAATCAAGGAACCAAGCGCGATCACGGCTGACGCGAGATAGAAAAACCGGAGTTGGGATCCGACGCCCACATACCTGAGATAGAGGGGAACCACCCAATATCCCACCTGCCCCAGCATCGAAACCACCCCTCCTCCGATCATGACCGCCGTGCCTCCTGCCTTTTCCTTGGCTAAGAAAACGGAGGCGATGAGTTGAATCGCCGTGCTCAACACAAAGGAGAGCTGGAACAGTGAGAAAATGATCGAGGAAGACATCGGGTGATGGGTTTGACCATCTGAACCCTCTCATTGGTGATGGCGTTGGGAAAGCCATTTTGCCGGCAAGCCGGTGTCGTTCCGCATTCCCCCCCGGGGTCGGTCGAGAGACCGCTAATCAAACGCAAGCAAGCGGCAGCGGATTCTCATCTGTTCACAGAAGATATTCGGAACAGTTGGTTCCATGCATTCCAAAGAACTCAGATTTTCAGGTCGTGGCTTATCAATGATCGCGGCGATCACTGCGATCACCTCCGGAATCCTCGGCTATGGTCTGGGAAAGAACGGAGAAGCTCCGCAACGGGAGATTGCGGCTGGCGGCGGTTCCCCCGGCCGTATTCAACGGGAAAAAACCGGATTGGAACACCCCGCCGGTGACAGGACGGATCGCCGCATCCGGCCTGTCCAACGCATTCCACAAACCCCGCAGGATCTCTTCAACGCGATGGGCAGGCTTGGCACATCGTCCCTGTCCTCGCTGGATTTCGATTCCATGTTCCGGATATGGCGCATGGCCGGAGATATGGACGCCGGTCAGATCCGGGACCTCCTTGCCGATTTGGACGCCACCAAAGGGGGAAAAGAAACCCTGATGGCGAAGGCGATTCTCGCAAACCAATTCGGCGAAAAAGAAGGGGTAGGGGCGCTTGAATATTTCCTCACTCTTGATGACCCGCATGAGCGGAACGCCGGCTTCAGCGGCGCGATGGTTGGCTGGATGCGCGGAAATCCCGACGAGGCTTACGCATGGTTGCGGCAGAATCAGGAGAAGCTCGATCAGGGGATCGACCGGGGGGAACTGACGGCATTTTATTTTTCCATCAAGTCAAGAGAGGACTATTCCGGTGCCCTCAGGGAGGCCTCCGCTCTCGATCCATCCGGCAAAAACGCGGCCTTCAAACAATTGGCGGAACAGGGTGCCGCGGATCCGTCGCAACGCGAGGCGCTTCTCGGTTTCCTCAAAGGCAGAAACGATGAGGCGCTGGTAAAGATAGTGGAAAGAGAGATGATCGATCATCTGGCCATCAAGGATCCCGTCGAGGCGATGAACGTGATCGCCGGCCTCGGACTTGACGACGCGCGTCGTGCCGAATTGGAAAAAGACTCGCTCAACCAATGGTCCGGCAGCGATCCGCAGGCGGCCATCCTGTGGCAGCAGAAACGCCTCGCCGGGCAGGAACGTGCGGGCGATCAGATCGCGGACAGCTTCCGCAACTGGGTCGGCAAGGATGAGGCCGCAGCCAGCGACTGGCTCCGTGCCCAAGGCCCCGAATTCCAGACCGACCTGGTTTTCCAGAGGGCGGGCGAGGTGCTCCAACATCAGAACCCCGCCCGTGCCGCCCAGTGGCAGTCCCAGGTGCGGGACGACGCGGCGCGGCAGAAGGCCTATCGGAAACTCTACAACCGCTGGAGGATGAAGGATCCCCTGGCCGCCGACGCATGGAGGGCTTCGCTCCCCTCCGCCGATCATTCGGCATTGACGGAAAGATAGCCCGAACGCGTGGAGATACCGGATCGTACGTGATGCGTTTGGATTCGAAAGTTCCCGTCCTGACAAGCCGGAGATTCCGTCTTATCCAAATGCCATGACTCTATTTCCGGAGCGGAGCCTTTGAAGCACGGAGGCAAGCGCCTGCATCACGCTCCAACATCACGCGCCAGCGACACACCTCTTGGGATGGTTCATCGTTGATGTTTGATTTGTCGCTGGCGGCTCGCTCCGGTGTCCCGCTTACTCCAAAGCGGCGCAGCCCCTTCCGCTCCATCTGCCGGCCCGCATGGATCCACCGCCTTTCCACCATCATATCAAAATCAAATCTAACAAAAATGCAATTGAACGACAATTTGCAACAATCCATCGTTAGCGGAAACAAGCCCGGATGATACATCATCCATCATTCCCGATGAATGTCTCATCCGGAATCCAACCCAATAAAAACAACAATGAAACATAATAAACATGTATTGGCCCTCGGGCTTGTTTCCGCAGCCGCCATCGCTACCGCAGCCGCAGGAACCTATGTCAGCGAAGGTGTCTATGGAAACCCATTCGAAACCATTACCGGAGCCGACGCCACAAGCGTCTGGAGCGATGTTTCCGAGACCGTCCACAGCGGCCTCCCGGGCTGGCCGGGCAGCTCGAGCTGGGGCGTGACCCTCGCTCCGAACAGCGCTTCCGGCACCACCACGGACATCGAGCTCGCGAGGGTCACCGGTTCCGGCGGAGGCCTGCTGGGCGGCGGTCCGTATCCATCGGACGACACGATCTACTTCGGTGGACTGCTCCTCTCGGATGATACCGGCGGCGTACTGAAGGTCGATGAGGTGGATCCGGTTGCGAATCTCGCCCAGGTCGTCTTCCAGGCGCAACTGGGAGAAGCGAACAGCAAGGACTTCACACCGTCCACAGCGCCGGTCCTCACCTACTACACCGCAACCACCGGCCCCCATACCGCCACGCTGGCCAGCGGAGCACAGGTGGACTCGTTCGAGAACGGGACCTACAGCAATGGTGAATATGATGTCGATGAGACCGTGATCGTGAACGAGCACAAGTTCGTCTGGAACCTGAGCGGAGCCAACGGAGCCATCACCAGCTTCAAGATCGAGTGGAGCCAGGTCATGCACTCCCAGCTCTACGGCTTCCAGGTTGACCAGAAGGACTGATCGTCAACCGGAATCCCCCCATTGTCGGGGGCTGCCATAACCCCGGGTGGCAGCCCTATCGGATGGTTTCCGCAGGAAACAGCTTCCTGCGTTCCCGCCGTGCTTCGCATCCAGGCGGATGTGGCAGTTCATTTCATGATAACATATGAATGATGGCAAACTTGCGGCAGGATTACGCAACACGCCGCTAGCGACCGCTCATCCGGAATACATAGGATCACCATGACATAAGTGCATTCCCTCATTCATATCAAATTCAACCATTTCCATATCAATATCCGATGAAACCAAACACTCCTCTCCATGGCACGCCCTTCCGGCGCCGATTCCTCACCACATGTTTCGCGGCGGCCACATCCATGATGATACAGCCATGCGTTTCCCATGCCGCCGTGGTCATCACCGCCAAGGATGAAAACGTGGGGACGGGAGACTACCTCGTCACGAGCATTCCCGGACTCGGAGGCAGCCGCGTGGTGGGTGGTTTCGGCGGGGATATGATTGTCCGTAAAAGCTACCAAGGCTATGGCTGGAGCTTCGGCTACCTTTACTTCGATGTGAGCGGCCAGACCGAAGAGGTGGACCAAGCCATCCTGACGATGGAGATCATGGGTGCGGCCGGGTCCGGCGGCAACACCGCCACCGCCGCGAGCTTCGAGATCTACAACCTGACCTCCTCCTTCCACGACACGGACGGAACGGATGATGGAGACTTCGGTGATTATGACACCCTCCCGGGTGGTGCGGCCCACTCCATCGGCGGCGCGGCCCCGAACTACTGGGAAATCTACGGAGTTCCCGACAAGGCGACCGCATGGTATGAAAGCCAGTTCGGCACAACAACGGTTCCGGTGCAGTCGGCCGCCACGTTCACGTTCTCGGGAAATGACGTCGGCAATTTCGGAACGGCGGACATCACCAGCATGGTGAACGATTGGATCAGCGGGCGGGTGGAGAACAAGGGCATGGGCCTGCTTCTTGTCTCACCGAATGTCTTCAGGATCGGAATCGAGGGAGGAAACAACGCCCAAAGGACCAACCCCACACTCACCCTGACACAGGTGCCCGAACCCGCCTCGACCCTCCTCGTCGCACTGGCGGGACTGGCCGGCCTCGGAATCCGCCGTCGCAGCCACAAGGCCTGATATCGTCTCCCAACACGAGTTTATGAAAACCATCATTTTCGCCGGCATGATCGCCGGACTCCTTCCGATCGACGTGGCCCGCTCGGCGACCACGGTTGTGGGATATGACTCCGAGGATCGAGCCATCACCGGAAATCCTTTTGTCTCCTTGAACCTGGGCTCCACCGGCACGACCGCACTGTGGGACGGAGTGGGCAGCAACGATCATTCCGGCTACGGCTCTTTTCCCGGTTACGCTCCGTGGCCGGCTCCGATGAATCCCAACAGCGGAAACTCTTCAGCCGTGCTGGAAAAAGTCTCCAACGGCCCGGGCGGAGGGGCGTATCCCTCCAACGCCTCCATCTATTTCGGCGGCCAATCCCTGGGTGACATCAGCGGCGGAGTCGTCAGGGTATTTGATGCGACTCCGACGTTGGATCTGGCGACCGTGGCCTTCCAGATCCAGATCGGAGATGCGATCGCCTGGACGTTCCACCAGGACAAGATGCCCACGTTGAGTTACACCACCTCCTCCGGCACCGTCAGCAATGTGGCGGCTTCATTCGAGTCTTATTTCGGGTTTGTCCAATCGCCGGGATTCGAAGGTTTCGACATCGGCGTGAGAACCTTCGGCTTTCAGTGGGATCTCAGCGAGGAGGACGAGGAAATCACTTCTCTCTGGGTAAGCATCAATCCGGTCCAGCACGCACAGATCTACGGCATGCGGCTCGACCAGGGCGAAGGCGTTCGTTCTACGAACATTCTCCCCACATCGATCCCGGAACCTTCCGCAGTGATTCTGTGCCTCGGAGGAACGTTGGGATTCCTCGCGCGCCGCCAGCGGATGTGATTGCGTAGTGACATGCCCTGAAAGCCCGGAACAATCGCAGTCAGCCGCTTGTTCCGGGCTTTTCCGCGCACGCCATGGTGGAGTCGTGGATAGCGTCGCACAGCAAGCCCATCAGACCGTTTGATAAAATAATCTCCGGAACGTGTGCGTTGACCCTCCTTCCAAACGCCGCCCGGAGTTCAAGCTTCAGCTGACAGCGCCAGCTTGCTCTTTCACCTCGCCCGGACGCCAGGAAAAGCACGCTGAAGCCCGAACTCCGGACATTTTCAAGAACGCACCCGCCCTTCGTCGTATCGGTAATTACTTTTGGCAAACGGTCTGATATTTCCCTCAAGGAATGAAGGATACTTCATTTCAAATGCTGCTCGAAGAGCCATTTGTGGGTTTCCGGATCATCGAAAACCCTCCCCACCACGCCATGTCCACCCGTGGCGGATTCCGTGTATTTGAACTGCTTGTTCGACTTCAAAAGTTCCGCGAATTCCCGCGCCCCCGCCACCGGCACCAGATCGTCATCCACCGCATGAAACATCCACATCGGCTTGCGGGAAAGCTCCCCGGCGTCGCCCGTTGAAACTCCGGCCACCGGGATGGCGGCGGCGAACAGGCGGGGCTCGCTGCCCATGACGTGACAGGTGCCGTAGCCACCCATCGAATGCCCGATGATATAAATCCGCTTGGGATCGATCGGCAGATCCTTCACCAGCGCTTTCACGAGCTTGATCACCTGCTCCACCTGCCCGTCATTCCAGCCCCTTCCCTCGCCCGCCTCCGGTTGCGCGGACAACGGTGCGACGAGGATGCAGGGATTTGACGAATAATTCCCCGTCTTCGTGAAACTGTTCATCCACCCGGCCACCTGCCTGCCGTTCTCCTCATTCTTGCTCTTGCCGTGCAGGGCCAGCACAAGCGGGTATTTTTTCGCCGCATCAAGATCCTTCGCCCCATACAGGGCGTATTTCAAGCCGTCCCTTTCATCCAGCGCCCAGCTTCCGGTCAGAAGTTTCCCGAAAGGCCCCTCGACAGGCTTCGCCGCTGGCGAAGAAGGAGCCGCCGGAGCCACCGCACCGGAAGACGGCTGGAGCGACACCCAGCTCTGATCCAGCACCGACAGGCGATCCAAGGGAACCGTGAAGGTGGAACCATCCTTACGCTTCAGGGTCACCACGCGGCCATCCGACGAAACAAATTCCGCTTCCAGTTTCCTGCCATCATTGGACGCCCACTCGCGTGCCGCGGAAGTCCCCAGACTTCCGAAACACAGCGATAGGGAAACCAGGAGACGAAGGATCATCCTGAATAGCTACCAAAGCAGCCTCCCTGGCGTCAAGGGATCCGCGCCATGTCCCTCCCGCCGTTTTCATGCGGTCCACTCCCTCGATTTCGGCGCGTCCACCATTTCGTCCGGGTAACGGAGAAATTCAAGATTCTCGTAAAAAACAGCTTGCCAACGGGGGGCTCCGTCCATACAAAGCGCGCCCCCGCACAGGGGAATGAAGGCGAGGATAGCTCAGTTGGTAGAGCAGTTGGCTTTTAATCAATTGGTCCTGGGTTCGAGTCCCAGTCCTCGTACTTCCTTCATCAAACCCACCGCCTGATGATTCAAAAACGGTGGTACGCGATCCGCCTCGATTCGGAGAACGGCGTTTGAATCAGACCCTCAGAGCTTCATTGTGAGAACTGTTCTTCCTTCCGATAACGACACCGTCTTGAGTGTGCCATTCTGATCGAATTCATCGCGTCCAACTCGCTACCTGTTGGCATGCCCCCTTTGATTCACCCTGATGGCGCTGCCCATGGAGCACCTTCCGGCAATACGACGCAAGGTTTTGGGGACATTTTGAAAAAAATTTCAGACGCCTTTCCAAGGCCGCGCACCCGATGAGGAGCGCGGCGTTCAATCCCGTGCCAACCCGACGACCGTATCAGGCAACAGAAAATAGTCATATGACAATTCATTTCATTTGGAGATCACCGCATGATCATATCACCGGATCCCACCATCCCATCAGAATACCGCGGCGCACATAAAGTGCATGACACCACACCCATATCTTCCAATCTAACAAGAAATCATATGTATTCATGATGAACACATCACTTCGAAAACCAGATTCCCGGCAAGATCACATCTTCGGCAAAAACAAGGACGAAGTCTGCCACCGCTCCTCCAACAGGCGATTTTTTCATCGGACCATCGCCGACCACACACTTCAGCCGGAACATCCTGTCATACCGACACGAAGCCATGAATCAGCCACTTTAACAACATTACCGCCATATTTGGAAGGCGATCAGGCCATTCATCCAGTCGTATCACTCCATAGGATCGCATCCTGAGCAGGCCCGGCGCGGGGAGGGTCATTTGTTAGAGCAAATCGCACGACAACAGTGCATGATGCACAGGACTTAAATGTCATTTGGACAACCTCACATGCTGTCAAACTGTTAGTAAAAAAACGTTTTCATTGCGGTTTTCGAATCCTCGAAAACCATAATGCCAACCTCGTTGGAAACACGTCACGTGCCCTGGTGAGAGCCCCCCCATGCAACTAGAGTAAACACCCCTGAAACAAACGTGAAAAACATCGCCTATCCCCTGATATTGACAGCCGCATTGATCAGCGCCGCCCCCGCGGCCACCCTGATCCAGACAAAAAGCTTCGCCTTCCTGCCGGACGACAGCCAGGATCTGACCTACAACAAGTTCGACACTTCTCTCGGAAGCCTCATCAGCGTGTCCGTGAGCGTCACCCTGAACAAGACGGGGGGACAGTTCGAAGTCGACAACGACTCCACCACCGCGGGAACCATCACGCTCGAGCACAACGTGATCGGCGGCCTCTCGGTCGTTTCCGGCGATGTCGGGTTGCTCCGCGACGACCTGACGGCCATCGGATCGAACGGATCGCTCACGGCATCCAGCGTGATGCCGGCCCGCGAGGTGTTCGGCACCTCAGGTGACGATACCGACACCTTCGACGCCACCGGACAAAGCGACTACGTCCGCTTCAACCCCGCGGACGCTTCGGTCAGCGACTCGGGAACGATCGCCTCCTTCGCACAGTCCGCGTTCGAAGGCACGGGAACCTTCGTTCTGAGGGCGAACGCGCTGCAAAGCGTCAACGTGACGGGCTTGGGAGGTCTCCAACAGGCGATCACCGTGGCGAACGTGTCCGGAGAGGTCACGGTAACCTACAACTACATGCCGATTCCAGAACCAGCATCGGCCCTGCTGGGAGGAATCGGATGCCTCCTCCTTCTCCGCCGCCCCCGCCGCTGAAAACCGCTGTCGGGATCCTCAAAACACAGGAAGCCTTCCATCACAGGATGGGAGGCTTTCTGCCTGAATGGGATCCGGCCGCAGCGTGCTTTCCAGAGATCGGCGGAGCGGCACGCAAAGGGTCATGTGACAATGTGGCAATACCGTCCTTTCCCGCCCACCCGTCATTGACCGATCAAAATCGGCATGATATGGGATGCCCGCATCTCTCCCCTTAGTTCAATGTCTTCTTATTTCAGGCCATGCCTCCGCTGCGGACGCGGTATCGTCCAAGGCGTTACAAAGTGCCCTCATTGCGGCAAGTCGAATGGCCTGCTGTCCAAGTGGCTCACGATCGCCCGATTTTTTGTGCGGCGAAAGCAACGACGGTCGCGTGGCAGCCTGACGAACTCTCCCGAAGGAACGGAGTGAATGAATATTCCGGAGGTGCCCGTCACCCGAGCATCGATTCCAGTTCGTCCATACTCCATCCTGCGGCGTCGCCCGTGCCATTTTCATCGATGGCCGAGGCAAGCTCGCGTTTCTTCGCCTGGAGGCGGACAACCTTCTCCTCGACCGTACCCCGGGTGAGCAAGCGGTAAACCGTCACCGGGCGGGTCTGCCCGATCCGGTGGGCACGATCGGTCGCCTGGGCTTCCGCAGCCGGATTCCACCATGGGTCGAAGTGAACGACCGTATCCGCCGCCGTAAGATTCAAGCCATACCCGCCGGCCTTGAGACTGATGAGGAAGACAGGCGGGCCATCCGGCTGCTGGAACCGGTCGACCAGTTGCTGGCGGTTCCGGGTCCGGCCGTCGAGCCGCAGGCAGTCCCAACCTCGCTCGGAAACGCATTTTTCTATCTCCTGCAGTTGGGTCTGGAATTGGCTGAAGACGAGCATCCGGTGGTTGCCGTTAACAGCTTCTTCGATCAGTTCCAGCAAACGGCTGAGCTTGGCCGAACGCCGGGGAACCAGCAACTGGTTGAATCGATCGTTTTTGAGCAGCGCCAGATCGCAGCACGTCTGCCGCAGGCGGAGCAACGCGGTGAGCATCTGCATCCGAGCGGCCCCCTTGTTGCCCGAATCCGCGACGGCATCGACACGCTTGCGCCCCTCGACCAGCAACTCTTTGTAAACCCCCTGTTGGTCCGGGCTCAGATCGCAGAACTCGTCAATGAAGAGCTTCGAAGGCAGTTCGGGAGCGACCTCCTCCTTCGTCCGACGTAGCAGGAAGGGTGAAATCTTCAGCCGGAGCCGCTCGATGACCGCACCAGAAGATTCACCAACAAGAAGCGGCTGCTCGTAACGATCCTTGAAATCCTCGCGGCTCCCCAGCCAACCCGGCTGTACGAAGCGGAAGATGGACCACAGGTCTTTGACGCCGTTTTCGATCGGCGTCCCTGTCAAAGCGACCCTGCTGGTGGCGCTGAGTTTTGAGATCGCCTTGGCGTGATCCGTGTCCGGATTTCTCATCAAGCTGGCTTCATCCACCACCACGGCACGATACTCCCGTTTCAAATGATAAGCCAGATCCCTCGGCAGCGTACCGTAGCTGGTAAGGATCACATCGCCGGATTGAACCCGCTCACGCTCCGCATCCCGACCCGCCCCATGCAGGATTCTCACCTTCCTCGCCGGAGCAAACTTCCCAAATTCCGCACGCCAGTTGCCAAGCAGCGAGGCCGTCGCGACCACCATTACAACACCTGAATCATTCGTTCCATCCTGAAACAATCGCTCAATTAAAGCGATTGTTTGAACCGTCTTTCCCAACCCCATGTCATCCGCGAGGAGCGCGCCACCGAAGCGCCGGACGCGATCGTGCATCCAACCGGCTCCATGCGTTTGATACGCCCGTAATTCAGCCCGCAATGTCGCAGGAAAATCGAATGAAAAATTGTCCCCTCCATTATTATCATTCTGAGCCTTGTTGATTTTATTACGGATTTCACGAATCAGCTCACCGGAGCGCGCCGACGCGATGAAACGACCGTTTTCCTGCCGCAAATCCATGTCAGAAAACAGAGGGTCGATTACATTCGCAATATCGTCTGAAACGATCAGACGACGTTCGCCCGCCTGCTTTGTTCCCGCGCCCGCACGCAGCAAACGGCGCACCTCCCCAGCGGGAATCGAAACGCCATCAGTTGTTTGAAACGACAAATCAAAACTCAGCCAATCCTCACCTGAGCCCAGGATCTCGATCTTCGGTGAAACGATGGCCACCTGCTTCTGCACGTGATTGAAACGCTCCCCTTCCGTGACCGTCCACTCGCTCCGCAGGCGGGGAAGTGTCTTGGTGAGAAAGTCGAGAATCGCAGGCTCCCCCTTCATCACCCAACGACCGCTTGAAAAATTCTCCACCGCGAATCCGGCTTTCATCATGCGGCTGGCCGCTTGCTCTTCCTTCACCAGATCGCGGACTTCGCACTGATCGGCGATGAGTCTGGGCAGCCCATTCACTTTTCCCAAACCCGGCGGCACCGGTTCCGCATTGCCATAACCTACGGATAACTGAGCCTCCAAATGCTGGAGCGACCCCTCCAACAAAAGATTGAAATGAGCGTTAGCGGGAATGAAATGGAGCTGGTTCAACCAAGATCCTTCCGGAAAATGAAGCCACTCCTGCCATGAGTCGAGGTGGTTGAAAAACCGTTGAATGGGGATTTCCACTGATTTTCCGCGAGCCAGATCGGAGAAGGCTGTGGCGAGATCCGACGGCAGGCTTCCCTCGCCCACTCTCGTCACGGAGCTTTCCGTGATCTGCCAGAAGGAGCCTCCGATCTCGGTCCAAGTGCCCGCCGCCGGGTCCGGCACGAGATGGATCTGATCCCCCCGATGGTCGGCGGAGATGAGTTGGAGCCGTTCACCGGAACGAATCTGGATGACAAGCCTGTCCTTCCCTGCCGCCAGGCGGGGATGCTCTGCGATGGATTCGAGGAAAGCCGGCACACGCGGGCCGTCCAGGTTCAGGCTGAGGATCGGTTTCTGAGCGACGCCTTCCTTGCCTAACCATGCGTTCAGCCGGTCGTCCGCCGGAGAAATTTCCTCGCCTGCCGCGGTGGCGAGGGTGGCGGCGAATTTTCCACGAGCCAGGGCTTCCCGCCAGTTGAGAGGTAGCAGGATCTGCCAAGGCACGGAGGCTGCGGGTGGCGAGGCCGCTGACTTTTGAACACTCGTTTGAACCGGCTTGACCGGAGCGGCAGGCTTCAGGGTCGCCAGACCGGTGGCGACGGCGTGCGCACAGAAGGAACCGGAGCGCTGGTTGTCCGAGCACGGGCATGTCGTGTCGAGATAGGTCGGGGATTTCACGATGACGCTGACCTTCATCAGCCGCTTGCCCATGCGGACCGTCCCCTGCCAGCCGTTGCCGCCGGCCTTCACGTCCACCACCATCCCGCTGTCGAGCAGGGATTTTCCTTCCTTGAACGCCTGCCAGGCGGCCGCCTTCCTCAGTATTTCTTCCGTCCACGCGATCATTGCGGGCGGAGTGTCCCCCGATCCGGCCCAAGGTCAAGGAATGGCGGTCGCACCGGCCCCGTGCGGGTGGGCCGTTCATTATTGGACCTGGATCGCGGTGGCGTTCACGACGAGCGAATCCGGAGAGGATCCTTCGGCGACCTTGCCGGTCACCGTGACGGTTCCGAGCTTTTTCAAGCCGTTCACCCCTTCGATCTCCTGCTTCAGGACGCGGCCATCCGCACCGACCACCTGGACCGTCGCGAGCGCCACGAGTTTTTCCTCCTTCGTGTTGCAACAGCTGTCCCAAGGTGTTTCACACTTGTCATCGGGATTCTCGTTGCAAGCCTTCAGGATGGTTGGGTCACCCAAGGTGAATGCGGCCCGCCCGCCGACGAAAGGGGATTCCGTGCCGATGACACGGCCTGACAACGTGACCTCGTCGCCCGGTTTCGCGGTGGTGCGGGCGATGTGGATCAGCTTCGCCTCCCCTTTCGGACTGGCGGCGAAAACCGCTTGAAGTTCGGAGCTTGGGGCGCTGGCGGAGGCTGTCGTGGCCGGGGTGGTGGTTTCCTTCTCCCCGCAGGAGACGAGCAGGCAGGATGCGGCGAGGATGAGATGGAGCGGTTTCATGGTGTTGGTTACGGTTTGGTTCGTGTGATTTTCAGGAAGAACGGAGAGCGGTGGGAAGCGCTGGTTTCAGGCAGCGGATGGCCGGAGGAAGCGTGCCGACCAAACCGAGGAGGACTCCGGTGGCAATGCCCGTCAGTGCGACCGCTGGACTGATTTCCAAAGTGAAGGCACCGATGGAAAAAGGAATCGTCAGGCCATCCAGCAGCAGCAGGGCGATGACGGAAGCCACCAGCGTGCCGATCAGACATGCCAGCGTGCTCTCCTGGATCAGGCTCAGGAGCAGGGACCCTTTCCCGAACCCGATGGCCTGGAGGGTCGCCATCTCCCGCACCCGCGAGGCGAAGGCGGCGTAAAGCGTGTTGATTCCCCCGAACAACGCCCCCGCCGCGATCAGGCCGGCGGTGATCCATGTCATGGCCCGCAACGGTTTGAAAAATGCCGTCAACCGGGCATAGTAGTCGCTTTCCTTGAGAGCGCTGAGTTCCAGATCCAGCCGCTGCTTGGTGAAAAGCTCCGCTTCCTCGAAATCCGCCGGGTTGTCCAAACGGATGGCGATGCAGGAGACGGTATCGCGTTTGGCAAGCACCCGCAGATCCCCGAGGGTGGCCCACACTTCGGATTCCAGCACGGTGCCCGGTGCGGCGAATATGCCCGAGACCCTCATCTTCTGGCCGTCGAGCTCCACCCCGGTGCCGGTTTTCAGGGCCTCCTCCGGCATCCCGAGTTT
Source organism: Luteolibacter yonseiensis (assembly GCF_016595465.1). Classification (NCBI taxonomy): domain Bacteria; kingdom Pseudomonadati; phylum Verrucomicrobiota; class Verrucomicrobiia; order Verrucomicrobiales; family Verrucomicrobiaceae; genus Luteolibacter; species Luteolibacter yonseiensis. Next base: position 441,536 of record NZ_JAENIK010000013.1, read on the forward strand.
CCGCCAGGCGAGCTCTCCCACCATGATCTCCCCTGCGGCGGGGAAATTTCCCTCGATCACCCGCACCTCCGGGTGGACGCGCAGCGCCTGGTGGGTCACACCACGGAACAAGGCCTGGCCCCGGCGGCCATCATCCAAAGTCAGGTAGTTCATGTAATGGATTTCGCTGGAAACCGCGCGCACTCCCAGATGTTGGGAAATGCCGGGCACCCCGGCCTCCGCGATGCCGGCGGTCCTGTCCGCCACCTCGCTGCGCTGGATGCTTTCCTCGGAACCGGCCCCGATGAGGATGACATTGTGCGGCGAGCCGGAAGCGGAGAGCACCCGCTTCATGCCCGTGTTCACCGCGACGGCGGTCATGACGAGCAGGACGACCAGCGCGCTTCCGCCGATGGTTTGCGCGAGGCGCGTCTTTGATCGGAAAAGATTCCGGATGGCATAGGTGAATGGTAGCATTCCGGTCAGTTGCGTAGGTTTTTGACAATGGGCTGGCTCATGGCCTGCCACGCGGGCCAGAGGGATGCGAAGATCCCCAATGCCAGTGCGGCGGAGATGCCGGCGACGACGACAAAGGCGTCCGGCTGGATGGCCAGCGTCTGCCCTTCATTCCCGAGCGTGAAGCTCTGCCACTTGAGGAATCCCGAGGCCAGACCGACGCCGGCGAATCCGCCGATGAGTCCCAGCATCCCGCCCTCCCCCAAAACCAGGGTGCCGATGGCCCTGCCCGGATAACCCAATGTGCGGAGCACCGCGTTTTCCTTCACCCGTCCCCGCACGATGAGGAGCAGGGAATTGGCGACAAGGGCACCCACGGCCACGACGGCACCGAAGCCGAGCCAGCGGGTGAAACCGATCAGCTCGATCAACTCGGCGGCCGTTTCCGCGAAGAAAGCCTTCTCTGGCCGCGTGTCGGTTGGCGCCTGGTCGGAATGGAACCGCTCGTCGATGGCTTTTGAAACGGGTTTCAGGTCCTTCGAGGAATCCACGCGGACATTGAACTGCGTGACCACTCCGAGCCCCGTCTTCGACGCCTGCTGGAGAAACGGCAGTTTCACATACGCCACGTTGTTGTCCTGGGCGAAGGGAGAGCGGATGATGCCGGACACCGTGACGGCCACCCCCGCGGCATCGAAACGATCACCGGGTTTCAATCCCCTCCGGGCGGCGAAAACCTCGCCCAACAGGGCGCCGTCATCCCGGTCACTCCATGCCTCCTCGCTGCCGCCGACGATTTTGATTTCCGGAGCGAATTTTTTCAGCAGGCCGTCCGGCACACCACGGAAGGTGATGACGTCGAGGGATGCGCCGCAATTGTTGACGACGATCTGCACCGGCACCACCTCCCGCACCCCCGGGATGCGGCGGATCTCATCCGCGTAATGTTCCGGCAGGCGGCTGGTCGAGGGGCAGTAGCGGTTCTGGCGGTAGACCACCAGAGTGGTATCCGCCGCCGTCGCCTCCGTGGCCTTTGCAAGCGATCGCTGGAGGGTTTCCACGGCCGTGAACAAAAACATGCCGGACGCCACCCCGAGGACGGTGAGCACAGAACGCACCCGGTGGCGGGTCAGTTGGATCCACGACAGGCGCAACAGATTCAGGAACGCTCTCATGACTGTTCGAGGAGTTGGCCTTTCTCAAGGTGGAGCGTGCGGTCCGCGGCGGCGGCGGCTCGCGGGTCGTGGGTGACCATGACGATGGTCTTGCCAAGGTCGCGGGTGAGCGCGCGCAGCAGATCGAGGATTTTCGTCGCGGAATCGCGGTCCAGGTCGCCGGTGGGTTCGTCCGCGACCAGCAGCGGCGGATCCGCGACCAGGGCGCGCGCGATGGCCACGCGTTGCTCCTGCCCGCCGGACAGTTCGCCCGGCGTGTGGTGCATGCGGTCCTCGAGGCCGACGAGCGTGAGCGCGGTTTCCACCCGCTCCCGGCGCTCTTTTTTCGAGAGCGTGCCGAGCAGCAGCGGCAGTTCGACATTTTCAAACGCGGTCAACACCGGAACCAGGTGATACAATTGGAAAATGTAGCCCACGTGCCCGGCCCGCCACCGGGTCAGGTCGCGCTGCGAGAGTTTCGCCAGTTCGCTTCCGGCGATCACCAGCGATCCCGCCGTCGGCGAATCAATGCCGGAAAGCAGGTTCAGCAGGGTTGTTTTTCCCGAACCGGAAGGCCCCATCAGGGCGAGGAACTCGCCCTTCGGCACGTCCAGATCAAGGGCTTCGAGAGGAGTCACCACGGTGCTGCCCTTGCGGTAGCTCTTGGAGACTCCACGGCATTGGATCATTGTTTCACTCATGGTTGGATCAGGTTGGGGTTCACTCTCTGGCCGTCGCGCAGGCCCTGCGCGGCCATCACGACCCACTCTCCGGGTTTGATTCCTTCCGAAACCCGGCGGTAACCTTCCCGTGTGTCGGACGTGGTGGCAGCGGTCCGGCCCTCCACCCGTTTGGTGCGGGGGTCGCAGATCCAGACCTTGCCGCCGCTGATGGATTTTTCAGGAACCCACATCGACAGCGTGCCACCGGCGACAGGAGCGGAAGAAGAAGAAGAAGCCGCCACCACAGGCGGTGCGAGAAACTCGGCCCGGCAAAGCATTTCCGGCCTGAGGATATCCACGGGGTCGAGGATCCTGACCTTCGCCTGCAGGGTGTTCCGCTGCAGGTCCGCCTGCCCCGTGATGACGGTCACTTCTCCACGGAACACGCGTTCGGGAAGCAGGCTGCAGTGGATCTTCGCGGGCTGGCCCACCTGAAGCCCGGCGGCGTCGGCCAATGGCACATCCACCCTCACCTGGAGCTTCCCGGGGTCGTATAAGATGGCGACGGTCGAGCTGTCCGCCTCGTCCATCGACAGCATGCGTTTGTCACCCGGAGCGACGGCCAGCCGCAGCACCCGTCCGGAAATGGGTGCGGCAATGCGGGTCCGGTCCAGCGCCAGACGAGCCTTTTCCACCTCGATGGCCGCCGCGGCGATCCCGTCATCCTTGACCTGCGTCTCCATCTCCAGGCGGGCGATGTCGGCGGCAATTTCGTCCGCCCCCGTCTCCACCATCGACCTCTGCGCCTGCTCACGGGCGAGCCGGAGTCTGGCGGAAACCACATCACTCCGGCTCACCGCCCCTTCCGGCAGCCGTTCCACCCTCCCGAACTGGTCGGCGGCCTCGTCCTCCAAAGTCCGGGCCGCCTCGATCGCGGCCCGCGCGGAAGCCAGTTTTTTCCGGACGGTGAGGATGATCCCCAAATGGCTGGCATGGGAGGAAACCGCCATCCGGTGGTTCTGCTCCGCAGCCCTGAGCGCGAGCCGCGCGTCGTCCGCGACCAGGGTCGCAAGCAAATCACCTTTCTTCACGGTCTGCCCCTCCAGCACGTTCACCGAATCCACCACCCCGTCGATAAGGGCGGTGGCCTTGGTCGGGAGCGGATCGGGCTCGATCCAGCCGCTCGCTTGGAAAAGCATCGGTCCGGACGCGGATGGGGCGGCTTGCGTCCGCACGGCGGCGGGTGCCTCGGCCCCCCCCGGTGTGGTGAGGACAATCGCCACATCCACATCCCTGGCCGGCAGCAACCGGTCCCGGAACAGGGCGAGGAAAATGAGAAGGAAGCCGAAGGCGATGGCCAGGGGCAGCAGCCATGCCGGGGACCGTCGGGAGGGTGCGCGCGGGTCATTCGGACGCGCCAGCGATTCTAAAGTGGAATTCATTGTTTATCATGCGGAAATCAGAGGAAAAAGGCATGCCTTTGGAAAAAGACATGCCACAAATGACCACCGGGAACAGGCAGCCACCAGTGGTGCGGCTGCACCACCTCAAATCCTCCAAACCGCCAGCAGGGCGCGACGGCATCCCTGCGGATCCGGCCCACGGATGGGGGCCGAAGGATGGAAAACCGCGCCCGCCACGAACCAGACAGCCGGTCCTGCGGAAACAAGCGGTGGCAGATCCACCACCGCCATGTCCGGCATCTCGACATGCCAGTCCGGCAGGGTCGAATCCGGCACGCTCTTCAGCTCCGCGCAGCATTCCTCATGCTGGTGCGTCTCGCACTCGTCGCAGCATTCCGATTTCCCGGCCTTTTTATTGGAAGGGGCCTCTTCGGGAACTCCTGTCTCCAGCAAACAGACACGGATGGGAGACGCCGCCGTCGGAAGCATCGCTCCGAAGCAGACCAGCAACAACATTGCCAGAAATTGTCTCACAAGAAAAGAAGTCACGCTGGTGTGAGATCCGGGTCAAGGGAATATTCCAAAAGCAGGCATCCGAAAAACAACGGATGTTTTCCGGACATTCGGCAGAACCTCCGGATCCCGGCGTTTTCTCAGACCGATCGAATTCTTAGCGGTCTGAGAAAAATCCTCCCGCCCGCACTCCTCAGCGGTTCACGATCTCACCCTTGAGTTCGCTCCAGATGTAGACCGCCTCCCCGGTGCGTTCCTGGCGACTTTCCCACATGAACCAGCCGAGCGACTCGTTCCAGAAAAGGTTGTAGAAAACCATCTTCCTTGCCTGCGAGGCCCCGTCCCGGACAGGCAGGATCGCCGCCACCCGGCGTACGTGCTTCACCTCGAACCCGTCGCCACTGCGCTCGCTGCCCTCGACGATGAAGGAGATCTGGATGGTGTTGTCCTGGACGTTCGATTTCATGGAAATCAAACGCACCGCGTCTTTCGGCAGGAGTTCCTTGGTAGGTTCCGCCGCCATTCCGGTGAGCGATGACATCGCAAACACCCCGACCATCGAGAGTAGGAATTTTCTCATTTCCAGATGACGTCCGCCCTCCGGTATTTATTCGAAGAAAATTCGTCATTTTCATCACCCGGATATCGTATTTGCGATGGGTTGATTTCCGGCATGTTTCCCGCGTTTCTTTTTCCGCGTCCGGTGGATTTTACTGTGAACGAGGAATATGGGTGATAAACCCGCCGCTATGGAAAACCATAAGGAAAACCCGGCTTCCAACAACATCCCACCACCCGACCCATGGGGTATCGCGCCAGGCGTGACACCGCAGACCCCTCTCGGCGCGTTCATACAAGGAATTCTGCGACTTTTGAAAAAACAAAGAGGGGGTTCCGGCAAATGAAAATTCCTCCATGGATACGGGTGGAGCGAATTTTTGCCCCCCGGGACTAGCAAACCTTCGACAGAAACGCGGGCAATTCGTTAGAATTTCATCCGACATGGCATTCAGGTCGCCCGCGAGGACCTCCCGACCCTCCGTAAAACCAGCGGATGCAGCAGGTTCGCCAGCAGGATGGTGGCCGTGCCGATAAAGAAACCGACGTGCAGTTGCCTGTGCTCACCGAACAACACCGCCGCCGCCGCGATTCCGTAGACGGGTTCCAGATTCAGCGCGAGATTCACCGTGTAGGCACTGAACTTGCGCAGCAGGTGGATGTGGAATCCGTGGGCGAAGACGGTGCAGACCCAGGCGAGGAACAACAGCCAGAGCCAGTCGAGACGCTGCCATTTCATCAGGTTTTCAAGACCCGTCCGCCCTTCGAAAACGAGAAGTCCGAGCAGGCAGGTCAGACAGGCTCCCGCCATCTCCCATGCCACCATCAACGCGGGATCATGATTTCCCTGGTTCACCAGCCGGCGGTTCAGCACGGGGAAAACAGACGCCAGCAGCGCGCTCAGCAATGCCAGCCCCAGTCCCGCCCAGTGGCCGTTTTCATACCCCGCGATGACAACGATACCGAGGAAAACCAGCATCCCCAGCGCGACCTCCAGCGTCCGCACCGGACGCTTTTCCAACAATGGCTCGGTAAAGGCGGTGAAGAACGAAACCGTGGCCAGCCCGGCAAGGCAGATGGAGATGTTCGAGACCTTGATGGAGCCGAAAAAGCACAGCCAGTGCACGCCGACAATCCCGCCGATCCCCAACAGCGTCGCCGCCTGCCGCATGGGAAGACGCAGGCGTTTCCGTGCGAAAACCACGACACAGAACGCCGCTCCCAGCGATGCCAGGAACGTGCGCCATACGACGAGTTGGAGCGCCGGAAGCGAGATCAGATGCCCGAGCACCGCCGTGGTGGCGAGCAGCGCCACCAGGAGGTGGAGCTGCACGAAGACCCGCTGTGGCTGGGAAGGGCTCACAGTTCCCCGGCGATGACGTCATCCAGCGTCTGACGCTTGCGGATGACCGTCGCCGTCCCACCCTCCACGAGGATTTCCGCAGGCAGCGGGCGTGAATTGTAGTTCGACGCCATCGCGAAACCGTAGGCACCGGCGGACATCAGCGCGATGTAGTCGCCGGGTTGGAAATCCGGCAGCAGGCGGTCCTGGCAGAAGAAGTCGCCGCTCTCGCAGATGGGCCCCACGACGTCCACCTTGAAGCGCTCGCCTGTCGGGGGCTCCGACAGCGGCACGATTTCGTGGTGGCCTTCATAAAGCGCCGGGCGGATGAGGTCGTTCATGCCGGCGTCCACGATCTTGAAGGTCTTCGCCGAGCCGCGCTTTTCGAAAAGGCACTTGGTCAGCAGCACGCCGGAGTTCCCCACGATCAGGCGACCGGGCTCCAGCAGGATTTTCAGCCCGAGGCCCTTGAGGCGTGGGACCAGTTCCTCACCGTAGCGCGAGATGGTCAGCGGACGCTCTTCCAGAGGCTGGCTTTCCCACCAATCGACCGCGCCGGATTCCAGCGACTCCTTGTAGATGATGCCGATGCCGCCGCCGATGGACCAGAACTCGATGCCGTGCTTCTCCTTGAGGGTGAGCACCAGCGGTGTCACCTTTTCCACCGCCTCGATGAAAGGGGAAATGGAGGTAAGCTGCGAGCCGATGTGCATCTGCAGGCCGCGCAGCCTGATGTTTGGCAGCTCCTTCGAAGCACGCTCGTAAAGCTCCTCGATGGCGGTGAAATCCACGCCGAACTTGTTCTCGGACTTGCCGGTGGAAATGTATTTGTGGGTCTTCGCGTCCACGTTCGGGTTCACGCGCACGGCGGCGGGTGCGATCATGCCCAGTTCGCCGGCCACCTTGTCCAGATAGCGCAGTTCCTCCTCGCTCTCGACGTTGAACGAGTAGATCCCCTGCTCCAGCGCATAAACGATCTCGTCGCGGGTCTTGCCGACTCCTGCGAAGGTGCAGTGGGCCGGGTCTCCGCCCGCCTTGATCACGCGGAAAAGCTCGCCGCCGGAAACGATGTCGAAGCCCGCGCCCTTCGTGGCGAGCAGGCGCAGCACAGAGAGATTGGAATTCGCCTTCACCGCGTAGGCCACCTCATGGTCCACGCCGTCCAGCGCGGCGTCCAGCCGGGTGTAGTGGTCGATGATCGTGCCCGCCGAGTAGACGTAGAGCGGTGTGCCGTGCTCGGCGGCCAGCGTGGAGAGATCGACGTCTTCGCAGAAAAGTGAACCGTTTTTGTAGGAAAATCCGTGCATCGCGCGAGGGAAGTATCCGCGAATCCCTTCCGGGTAAAGCGAAGAAGTGAGGTTGCCGGTGGCGGGAGGGTCGCCTGCGGCCGGTCGTCTATGGGTCTCATGGGACCTCTACGACCGATGGATTCCGGGGCCAAGCGGGATGACCACCGGTTCACGGATCAGAAAACAAGCCGTCTCCACCTGACTCCACGGATCTCTCCGCGATCTCCCTGACCGGCCCATTGGAAGGTTGCCGACGCGCCGGGGCATGGCACTCTTCCTCCATGCCAAGCTCGCGGACCATCTTCCTGACCCACCACCATCCCGAAGGCTGCAGGGAGGTCGCCGATGAGGTCGCTGTGGAAGAGCCGTTGGAAATCCGGCTGGACGGCCACCCCGTGGCAGTCGTCATGCGCACGCCTGGCCACGACGGAGAACTCGCCCTCGGATTCCTCATCTCCGAAGGCATTATTCCGAACAAGGGCACCCTGCGCAAAACCGAGCCGCGACCGGACGAAAACCGCATCCTGTTGTTCCTGCACGATGGCGTCGGCGTGGATCTCGCGAAGCTCACCCGCCACTTCTTCACCGGCTCCTCCTGCGGCCTCTGTGGCAAGGCGACGCTCGACGCCATCCTCTGCGAATTCCCACCCATCGGCGGAAAATTGATAATCCCTGACAACGTCATCCTCAGCGCCCCCGCGAAACTCCGCGCCGCCCAAGATACCTTCCAAACCACCGGCGGCCTGCACGCTGCGGCACTTTTTTCGGCAGGCGGCGATCTCCTCGTCTGCCGCGAGGACATCGGCCGCCACAATGCCGTGGACAAGGTCATCGGCCACGCCCTGTTGAATGACATTGATCCCGAAACCTCCTTCCTGCTCGTCTCCGGCAGGCTGTCATTCGAAATCATGCAGAAGTCGCTTGCCGCCCGCATCCCCGTCGTCGCCGCGATTTCCGCCCCCAGTTCGCTTGCCGTGGACTTCGCGAAAAACTCCGGTCAAGCGCTCATTGGTTTCCTACGCCCGCCGGTTTTCAACCGGTATGCGTGAGGGGGAATCCGATTCCATACACCCAACGTCCAGCCGGTAACCCACCCCCCGCACCGTGACAAGATGCCGGGGATCCGCCGGATCAGGTTCCAGTTTCTGCCGCAGGGTGGTGACGAAATTATCGATGGTCCGGGTGCTCGGGTAGGCATGGTAGCCCCAGACGACATCTAAAAATTTCTCGCGGCTCACGGCCTCACCTGCATGAGAGGCAAGGAGGCGGAGCATGCCGGATTCCTTTTCGGACAATGGATGCTCCCGCCCGGCACGCAGGATGTGCCCCCGGAGGAAGTCGATGGTGGCGGCGCCGATCTCCAACACCTCCGGCACGCCCTGCCCGCGTTCCTGGCGGCGGAGCAAGGCGCGGATGCGGGCGAGCAGTTCCTTCAGACTGAAAGGTTTCAGCAAATAGTCGTCCGCACCGCTGTCCAAGCCTTCCACCCGGTCATCAATCTGCCCCTTCGCAGTCAACATCAGCACGGGCATGTCACGACCGCGCTGGCGGAGGGAACGACAGACGGCGAAGCCGTCGAGACCGGGCATCATCACGTCTAGCAGAACAAGATCGTAGGCCTCGGTACAGGCCATTTCCAATCCGGTGACGCCGTCCGCCGCGGCCCGCACACGGTATCCCTCGGCAGCGAGTGTCTCCACAAGCGCGGTGCGCATGGGGACTTCGTCTTCGATGATGAGGAGGCGCATGGGAGAACGTTGATGTTTGATAGTGAAAGACGGGCCCGGGAGTCGAGAACTGCCGGAGGAAAGTTTGCTGGTTTCCAGTGTTCGGTTTTCAGGGAAAAACCAAGGCGCGGGAGGTGTGGATTCTTAATTTCGATGTTAAAATGCGTGAAATCGTCATCCGCGGAAATGTCGCCCGGAGTTCAAGCTTCAGCTTGCTCTTTCACCAGTCTCCGAAAGGAACAGTAGGGGCCTGAGAGAGAGCAAGCTGAAGCTTGAACTCCGGCAGCACCGAGGAACGCACCGCGCTGTTCCGGTTTCGGGAATCCATTGAAAAACGGTTCATGTGTCGGATGCCTGGTTAAAGATCAGGAACTGGAGGCGAACGCGGAAAAGTGAGGACGAAGGTGCTCCCCTGCCCGACGCTTTCCACCATCACCTGCCCGCCATGTGCTTCGGCGATTGCTTTCACCAGGCTTAGGCCGATGCCGGTGCCTTGGGTCTCACGGCGGAGTTCGTTGCCGAGGCGGTGGAATTTCTCGAAAATCCTCTGGTGCTCGGATGCGGGAATGCCCGGGCCTTGGTCGGCGACTTCGATGCTCCAGGTGGGTTGCGTGTCGCCGGCTTTGAGGATGATTTCGATCCGACCGCCGGGTGGGGAAAACTTGATGGCGTTGTCGAGCAGGTTCACCAGCGCCTGCTGGATGGCGGCGGGATCGGCGCGAACCTCAAAAGGCGGAGGCGGTTCGGCCGGGACCAGTTCGATGGATTTCTCGGCGGCCAACCGACCCATCAAATTGACGGTTTCCGCGAGCAACGCAGCGGGATCGATGGTCTCGAAATGCCAGCGCTTGCGGCCTTGTTCGATGCGGGCGAAGTCGAGCACGTTCTCGATCAGGTTCGAAAGCCTGGCTCCCTCGCGGGAAATCAGGCCGTGGAATTCGCCCGCGGTGGCGGGTTCGATTTTCCCGGCCACCAACGCGTCCGCCATCAGCCGGATGGAGGCCACCGGAGCGCGGAGCTCATGGGACACGCTGGCGACGAAATCGCTCTTCATCGCGTTCAACCGCCGTTCGCGTTCGACCGCGCGGTGGATCAGGAATAAGGCCCCGCCCGAAACCACCACGGCGGAGGCGAGCAGGGCCAGCGTCCACCTTGCCTGCTGGCGTGCGGAGGCTTCGATGAGGTCGGGACGGGTGACCACCACCTCCAGGCGCAGGCTCCGGATGACCGGAGCGGAGGATCGGGAAACAAACACCTTATCCCGAGGACTGCCGGAAAAATCCACCGGCATGCTCGCGATTACTTCTCCGCCAACAGTCCCTGCGATCATGCGTCCGTTATCCGACAAGCGAAACTCCGCCCACGGCGGATGGGGCACACGTGATGACCGGAGCATCCGAGCGACGGACTCCGGATCGAGATACCGCAGCAGCGCCCCCGCCTCCGCCATCCACCACATTCCGCCCCGGTCCTCCAGCCATATCCCGGTCCCGGCGATTTCCGGATGCCTGCGGGAAACACCGCGCGCCACTTCGCCTGCCGCCCATTCCTCCGACCACTTGCCGTCCAAATACGGGATCTTGGAAAGCACCACCGCTGTCAGCACGGAAGGTTCCTCACGGACCGCCAAGGCAGCGAGCGCTTCAGCATCCTCCTTCGCCCGGGTCAGCTCATACAAACGGAATCCCGCGAGCACCCGCCGCGGCAGACCGCTGGCGGAATGCCCGGCCGCCGGGTCGTCACGCAGCTTCCCCAGCGCGTCCGTCTCCGTCCCGTCAAGCACCGCATCGCGTCCGGAGAAAACGGTTGGAACGGGAGGATTTGGGAAAAGCCCAACGGATTGGATGTTTTCAAAAAGCACGCCGGCGAGGTAACCCGCCCTGAGTTCCGCCGCGGACTCCGCCTCCTCCCTCGCGGACGACCACGCCGCCCGCACCTGCGAGCGCGTGCCGAGCCATGCCAGTCCTCCGAGAAGGAGCAGGGGCAGGAGTACGGCCAGCGTGAGCCAGCGCAGGGATGAGGGACGGCGGGTCATGATGAAATGGCGGACGGCATGGGGCAAGATACCGGATTCACTTCGATGTCGGCGGGACAATCCTTCTGACAGGTGGCACGGAAGGATGACTGGGGGCATCCATCAAGCGAAGCTCGTCCCCGCCGCGCAGGAATACCATCTGGGGATTCGAATCATCCCTGATCCCGCCCCGGGTGACGGCCTCACTCGTCCCCCCGTTCAAAAACCACCAGGCCCGCGGACTGGGCTGCCCCTTTTCCGACGGAACGGGCAACAGGCCGAGATCGGTCGCCACATAGTTCAAGGGCCGGATATCGATCGCGGAAAAGCTCACGCCCCCCTGCCCGTCCACCACCTGCACCTGCCCGGAAAGCACCAGGTTGAAGAACCGGATCTCCCGCTCGTCAAAGCCCTTCCATGGCTCCCCAAGCTTCTCCTCCTTCAAGCGGATGTCCACGATGTCCCCTGCCTGGAGATCCACGTCCAGCTTGCGGGCCTCCCCGGCGGTCATCCCGTCCGTCATGGAGGAGATCGCTTTCGTCAGATCCACATCAATCACCTTTTCCGTGCCTCCCTCCTGCAAACGCCGGATCGAGATACGGGACAGGTCCGGGTGGGGCAACAAGGTGAAATCCCGGAAAACACGGGGAACCCCGGCGAGATCCAGCGCATCAAGCTTGTCCCGCCCGGCCCACTCCCTCCACCGGAGATCACGCGGCACCTGCATGTCCACCAGCGCCTGGATCAATGTCGGTGCCAGGATTCCCGGTGCCCTGCGATCACCGACGCCATACCTCCGCGTCAGCGGGTGGCCTTCCAGCCGGAGCGTCACCACATCTTCCCGGAAACGTTCCATGCCTTGGAGAAAGTCTTCGGAAAATTCCACCTTCAAATGATCTCCGGCTTCCAGTTGAAACCCATCCGCCTCTCGGGAGCCGTATTGCAAGCGGACTTCCGGCCAATCCTTCCGATGGATCACGATATGGCTCGGATTCTCCACCACAATCGCCGTCTGGTTCATCATCCCGGGCTTCACCTCCGGATAATCGGCGGTCTGCCATAACATCGCCACGACGTCCTGCGCGCTTGCCAAGGGCAGTTCGTCCTTTGTCGGATCGAATATCACGCGATCCCCACGCATGGTCATCCCGCGGTTTTTGCCCTGATGCTCGATGGTGATGGGGAAGGAGATCCGCTTCCGCAGGGCAAGTTCCATATCAGGCGGGAGCCCCCTGACATACTCATACGCTCCCGCACCTTCCAGACGCAGGCGGCACAGGACCACATCACCGGCCAGCAGGTCCGGAAATGATTCGCCGCCGGAGAAATCCAGCTCCCTCGCAAGGAATTTCCCTCCATCCCCCCTCCGCCAGAGCTGCCACCGATACTTCGCAGAAAGGATGGACTCGTCCGTCTTGACGAATGCGAGCCTCGGCCCCTGGGCCAGCAGCCACCTTTCCAACTGCGGCGGTTTCCCAACGGATGACCCGTCCGAGATGCGCTGGATGTCCAAATTTCCCGCCGTCTGCAGGACGAAACCGACCCCGCCCCGTGCCGCCAGATCCGGAATGGCAAAACGTTCGATCAGCACGGGCATGACCCCGGCTTTGGCTTGTTGATAACCCTCGTTCGCCCATCTCGCTTCCGGTAACACGCCCGCATCGGCAAGCAGGGTCAGACATTCCACCGCGCGGTCCTGGAGTTCGTTTTGTGACACAAGTTGGATAAGGCCCTGGCCCTTGTGGATTTTCCCACGGGGATCCACGCCGGCATCCAGCAACAACTTCAACAGATCGGGCCTCACCTTCTCGCAGGCAACCGCCAATGGAGGATCGAAACCTTCCACCTCATCCCCACCCTGGGGGTCGGCACCATGGTCGAGCAGAAGCTTCGCCAGCGAAAGATCCGTCAGATAGGCCGATATCGGGAGCAGGTTCAACTCTCTCGCCGACGCTCCTGCGGCGATCAGTTTGCCAACGATGCCGAACATGTTCCTTTTTCCCTCCTTTATGACCCTCGTGACCGCACCCTGAAGCTGTTTCTCGAGCCCGGCAGGCTTCGCCCCATGCTTAAGCAACAAATCCGTTTTTTCCTCTGGTTTGAATTTAGACGAGATCGCAATGGCCAGCGCGGATTTCCCCTTCTCCCGCTCTTCCGCGTTCGCATCGGCACCCGCGGCCAGGAGCGCTTCGATCAGAGGCAGGCAATCTTCCTCGGAACCGTCGAGGGCGCAGAGCAAGGGAGTCAATGTCTCTCCCGTCCCGGGAACCTCGGGCTTCGCTCCCTTTTTCAACAACCACGCCGCCGACTCGTATTTTTGGCTCAGGATCGCGAAATGCAGGGCGCGGCCTCGCACCACCCCCTCCCTGTTCGGGATGCGGAATTCGGAAACAGCGTCCAGTTCCTCTCCTCCCTCCACAAGCACTTCGGCGGCCTTCAGGTTCCCAGTTCTCAACGCATACAACAGCGGCGGGATCTCACCGCCAGGGCCTTGCAGGGCTTCCGGCCTCAGGCCTTTTTCCAGCAGGTATTTGAGCACCGCAAGACGGCTCGAATCAATCGCGCTTTCAAACGCCGCCCTGGCGACGGAACCGGGAACCGGCTTGTTTTCCGCCAGCAGCATCCGGACGACTTCCAGATTCCCCGACCGTGCGGCGTCCTGCAACACATCGCCAGTGAAGGGATCGCATCCGGCATCCAGCATCAGCCTCATCACCCTGGTCCATCCAGAACCACATGCGCTCCGGAAATTCAGCGGGTCCACGAGGGAGTCCGGCGATGTTTTCGCCAGCGTCTGCAGCCGGGTCATTTCCTGCGCTTCGAGGTCCACCGTCCGGGGCTTCACATCCGCTTTCGCCTCGGCCGGCTTGGCACCGAGGGCCAGAAGGTTTTCCCGCGCGAGCTTCGTCTCGTTCGCCGCCGTGGGGAATTCCAGAAGCAGGCGCTGGTAGAGCTTGATCGCATCATCCTTGCGGTCCTGTTTCCGCCGCACCTCGGCGAGACGGAAAAGCGCCGAGGCGGCGAAATTACCTTCCTCGGAATAGCGGGCGAGGAGTTCCTCATATTGCTTCGCCGCGGCATCCGGATCGCGCGACACCTCCTCGGCGAAGAGCCCGTCACGCAGGAGGTCGCGGAGGGGAGCCTCCCCGGCATAACCGATGGTGGAGGAAACAATCAGGCAGAACCCGGTGGTGAGAAGCCCTGCCCGGAAAGCGGAAATGGTTTTGAGCTGCATGAGGAGGAGTGAAGCCGGAATTCATACAGCGATTGTCATGGAATGGTCATGAGATCGAGAAAAATGGACCCATTGAAAAATACCCCGCTGCGGCGGAAAATGTGATTCATTCCCGCCGACATGATCTCCGAACTCACCGCCCTCCTCCGCCGCCGCGTCGCCATCATCGCCGACCATGCCTGGCGGGACCGGGATGCGGCGGGGCATCTGGACGCGTGGAAACACGTCTCCGAGGAAATTTCCGCTTGGACGCTGGCCCACCGGACGGAGGTCGATGCCCGGATGCGGCACTACCTCGCGAACGCCAGCTACCAGAAGGCTCTCGCCCATCTGGAAGGTCTGTCGGCGGAATAAATGCGGTTCTGAAATTTCTTTTCAAGGAAACGGCCCGTCGTTACGTATTCCCCGACACATGAAATTGCTCTTCAACATCTTCGGCTTGGCTGCTGCCGGTTACCTCGGCTACATGGTGGAGCCCAATCTGCGACTCCAACTCACTGGCCATGAACCCAGCGCGGCGGAGCAAGCCCGCGACAAGAAGGTGGTCCTGCAGATTTCGGACGCACCGCAGATCGATCTCGCCAGCCTGAAACCCGAGCAACTGCCACAAACCGTGTTGATCAAGAGCGACGTGAGCGTGATCGACTCCGCCTCCGGCATGAAGATGCTCATGCAGGCCGGAAACCGTGTGAAGCTGGTCCGCATCGAAGGCGGCAATGTCGTCGTCAGCCCAGGCGAGGGTCCTTATACCGGACAGATTCCCGCACTTGAGACCGACCTTTTCCAACAACTCGCGGCGAACCCGCCAACCACCGCGCCACAACCGCCCCCCCCCGCTCCCGAGGCGGAACCCGCGGTGACCAAGGAGGAACCGGCCCCGGCTCCCGAGGCTGCGCCGGAACCCGCTCCGGCAGCCGAACCAGAACCCGCTCCCGCCGCCGAACCGGCTCCCCTACCCCTTCCGGAACCCAGCGCCGCCCCGGGTGGCGACATGGCTCCCGCCGGCTCCGCCGAAGCAGGCCCCGTCGTCATCGCGATGCAGGAAAGCATCAAGGCCGGTCAGATCAAGGAGTTCACTTTCGAGCAGGTCCAGGAATGGAAGGAGGAAGCCGAGGAAACCGTGGACGGCGACAAGTTCCAGACAGGCACCGCCTCCTACCAGGCTGAGACCATTTTCGGCAACAAGGTCATCAAGGCCAAGGCCCTGATCAAGGGCGGCAAGGTCCAGCGCTGGATCTGGCCGACCAGCGGCATGGAGATCAAGTAAAACACCTGAGCATGAACGGCCGCAGAGATCGCGGCCGCCAGCGTGAGCGTCATTTTGCGAAAAAATGACGCTCATCCGTTTTTTAAGACGCAAACCCTTGCCAGCTTGCAAACGCTGAGGTAACTCCCCCCTCCTATGTCAACCTATCGCGTGTTGGTTTCTGACCCCATTTCGGAAAAAGGTGTGGAAGCACTCCGTTCCTCTCCCGAAATTTCTGTGGACGTAAACACCGGTCTCAAACCGGACGAACTTCTTAAAATCATCGGCGACTATCATGGTCTCGTCGTCCGTTCCGAAACGAAGGTGACTCCCGCCGTCTTCGCCGCGGCGAAAAACCTGAAAGCGATCGGTCGCGCCGGTGTCGGCGTGGACAACATCGACCGCTCCGCCGCCACCGACCACGGTGTGGTCGTGATGAACACGCCCAGCGGCAACACCATCTCCACCGCCGAGCACGCCTTCGCCCTCATGCTCGCCCTCGCCCGCAACGTCGGCCAGGCGCACACCTCGATGATCTCCGGCCGCTGGGACCGCAAGACCCTGCAAGGCGTGGAAATGTTCGGCAAGCGCCTCGCCATCCTCGGCATGGGCCGCATCGGCACCGAGTTCGCCAAGCGCGCGCAGGCCTTCGGCATCACCGTCGTCGCCTATGACCCCTTCCTCACCGCCGCCCGCGCCCAGTCGCTCAAGGTCGAGCTCGCGGAAACTCCGGACATCGCCCTCGCCGGCGCGGACCTGGTCACCCTCCACGTCCCGCTCACCCCGGAGACCCAGCACATCATCAACGCGGACCGCATCAAGCTTCTCAACAAGGGCGCGCTCGTCGTGAACTGCGCCCGCGGCGGCCTCGTCGATGAGGTTGCCGTCAAGGAGTCCCTCGACGCCGGCCACCTCGGCGGCATCGCGCTGGATGTTTACGAGGTCGAGCCGCCACCCGCCGACTTCCCTCTCTTCGGCGCGAAAAAAGCCGTCTTCACCCCACACCTCGGAGCCTCCACCGCGGAAGCCCAGGAAAACGTCGGCATCGAAGTCGCCCACCAGGTGAAGAACTTCCTCACCACCGGCGCCATCGTGAACGCGGTGAACATGCCGAACCTCGACAGCCGCACCCTCGAAAGCGTCGGCCCCTACCTCGACCTCGCCGACTCCCTCGGCAAGCTTCTCTCGAAGATCGCTCCCGCGCAGTGCGACGCCATCCGCGTCTCCTACCTCGGCCCCGTTTCCGAACTGGATACCGAACTCATCACCCGCAAGGTGCTCACCGGCTACCTCGCCGCCGCCCACCACGAGGCACAGGTGAACCTCGTGAACGCCCCGGCCATCGCGAAAGCCCATGGTCTCCGCGTCAGCGAGTCCACCGCCGCCCTCGCCACCAACTGCACCGAACTCATCGAGGTTTCCGCCATCAAGGGTGAAGAGGTCTGCACCGTCGCCGGCACCTTCTTCGGAAAATCCGCCCGTATCGTCCACATCGCCGGACACTACGTGGAAGTGAACCCCACCGGAAAATTCCTCTTCGTGGAAAACGACGACCGCCCCGGCATCGTCGGCACGATCGGCACCTCGCTCGGCGGCGCGTCGGTCAACATCGCGAACATGGCCCTCAGCCGCGACCTTCCGAACAAGAAGGCTGTCACCGTCATCGAAGTGGACACCGAGCCATCGGCGGAACTCCTTGAAACCCTGAGAGCCACGCCGGGCATCATCCGGGTGCTCAGTTTCGAACTATAAAATAGCGACGATTCCTGAAAAAACCGTTGCCAACCCCGATCCTGATTACATACCCTCCTCGCAGCATGAAAAAACTCCTCGTCATCGCTAGCACCTTCGCCCTCCTCAGCGGCGTCGTTGTCGCCGACATCCAAGCACCTCCTGGTTCCACCTACACGTCCACTCGCAAGCTTGGCCGTGCCTTCAGCAACATTGTTTACGGATTCATGGAAATCCCGGAACAAATGGTGCGCAAGGACGAGCAATACGGTCGCAAGGCCGGTGCCACCTACGGAACGGTTGATGGAACAAGCCGCGCGCTCCGCCGTCTCGGTTATGGTTTCTACGAACTCTTCACCTTCACCTGCCCAACCTATCGTGGTACCTTCAAGCCACCTTATGAGCGTTGCGGTGAAGACAACCGTATCGAAATGAACCCAAGCGACGGACTCTCCGAGTTCCCGCCTGAACTCGGTGCCGAGGGTTACTTCCAACACAGCCGCGCTCAGAAATACTGAGATCCCCGGTTGATGCGATTCTTCAAATCCCGCCGCTGGCTCGTCCGGCTGCGGGATTTTTCGTGGAATGATGTCTCAACCGGCGGAGCGTTTCCATTCGCAAAAAATACCGCCAATTTATCCCGGGACAACGCTTAACTTCCCTTCTCGCCCCATCGATTTTCCGTCGCATTTCCGGATAAATTGTGCTAATCCCAGATAATGCGACTGTTTGAATTCATACCCCGGAACATGGAGCGCATTCTTCAGGAATGGGAGGATTTCGCCCGTGAAATCTGGCCGGGTGACGTGCCGGAGATCGAAATCCTGAGAGACCATGCGGATGAAATGCTCCGCGCCGTGGCGGCGGACATCCAGACGCCGCAGTCCGAACTCCAGCGGCGGAAAAAATCCCTGGGTGACGGAGATGCTTCCGCTGGCAGCGCTTCGGTGGACCTCTCCTCCACCCGCCATGCGTTGAGCCGGGTGGAGTCCGGCTTCGACCTGCGGGCGCTGGTTTCTGAATTCCGCGCTCTGCGTGCGAGCGTCCTCCATCTGTGGAGCTTGGAGCCCGCCGTGGACGTCGGGGAAAAACTCGAAGACATGACGAGGTTCAACGAAGCGATCGACCAGCTTCTGGCCGAATCCGTTCTCAGTTACACCGGTCGCATCAATCATTCGCGGGATGTGTTCCTCGGCATCCTTGGTCACGATCTGAGATCGCCGCTGAGCGCGGTGTCCATGTTGGCCGGAATGCTGGAGGAGCACGGAGACCTCAACGGCATGGCCCTGCAGATGGCATCCCAGATCACTGTCTCCGTGAAGGCGATGGAGCGGATGACCAAGGATCTGCTCGATTTCACCAGTACAAGACTCGGCGCGAAGATGACCCTCCAACGCCAGCCGATGGACCTCGGGCAACTCGGCCGGGAGGTCATCGAGGAACTCAGGACCATCCATCCCACGCGTGTTTTCGACTTTGAAACCAAAGGCTCCTGCGAGGGCGAGTGGGACCCATCCCGTCTGAGGCAGCTCATCTCGAACCTGCTGGGCAACGCCGTGCAGCACGGCTCCCCGGACACCCCGATCGGGCTGTACATCGACGGCAGCGCTGACGAAGTCGTCTTCCATGTCCGCAACCAGGGAAATCCCATCCCACGGGACTCCTTCACCATCATCTTCGACCCCATGCGCCGCAGCGGGGATGAAAACCTCTCCAGACCCGTCGGCAGCATCGGGCTCGGGCTCTACATCGCCCGTGAGGTTGCCACCGCCCACGGCGGTACCATCTCGGTCGGTTCAGGGGAGGAGGAAACCGTGTTTCTCGTCAGGCTCCCCCGCAAGGCCGGGAGGGTTTGAACAGGAGTCTCCCCGCACGCCCCCCTGACATTTTAACTTCCCGGATTTACTGAAGCGGTTTTACTGTGTGAACCGCAGGCCCGTGTCATCCTCAGCCGCATTCTTCCCAATGAATCAAGATTCAGAAAAAGCCCGGCTCCGTCTCACAGGCGTCCTCTTCGGCGCGGACACCACGGGACAGGACACCACCGGGATGAGCGAAAAGCTTCTCAGGGCCTATGTGGAGGCGACCTCCGACGTCGTCTACCGGCTCAACGCCGACTGGACGGTGATGGCCGAGCTGGACGGACGGAATTTTCTCCTCGACGCCTACTCGCCAAGCACCACCTGGTTCAACGACAACGTGTATGCGGGCGACCAGGAAATGGTCATGGGTTTCATCCAGAAGGCGATCCGGACGAAAAGCGTGTTCGAGCTGGAGCACCGCGTGAACCGGGTGGACGGCACGGTGGGGTGGACCTATTCGAAGGCGGTTCCCATCTTCGACGACCGGGGCGAGATCACCGCATGGTTCGGCGCGGCCGCCGACATCACCCCTCGCAAGCAGGCGGAACTGAACCTGACCTTCCTCGCGGAGATCAGCCAGGACCTCGCGAACCTGACGGAAGTCGATGAGATGATCGCGACGATATCGTCGAAAATCGCCGCGCATTTCCAACTCTCGCGGTGTGCCTTCGTCGAGATCGACGAGGCGGCGGATGAGGCGACCGTCACCCATGACTGGTATCTCGGGGAACAGGCAAGCCTCATCGGCTTGTACCGTATCTCGGAATATCTGACGCAGGAATACCTCGAGGCCGGGCGGGCGGGAGAACTGTTCGTCGTCAGTGACACGGAAACCGACCCGAGGACCGATGCTGCGAGACTTGCGAAACTCGGAATACGCTCCTTCGTCAACGTCCCGATGACCCAGAACGGCATCTGGCGTTTCCATCTCAGCATCTACCACTCCCGGCCGTGGAACTGGCGGAAGGACGAGCTCAAACTGATACGGGAGATCACCACCCGGCTCTGGGAGCGCCTGGAAAGGCTGCGGGCGGAAGAAGCCCTCCGACTGAGCGAGATCCGCTACCGGACATTGTTCGATTCCATCGACGAGGGATTCTGCGTCATCGAGATGATTTATGATGAGACGGGAAAACCGTATGATTACCTGATCCTTGAGGTGAATCCATCCTTCGAAGTCCAGACAGGACTCCATGATTCTGTCGGAAGGCGGGTCAGTGAATTCTCTCCCGACCATGAGGAGTATTGGTTCGAGATCTATGGCAGGGTCGCCTCCACCGGCGAGCCGGTGCGTTTTGAAAACGAGGCCAAGGGCCTGGATGGGCGCTGGTTCGACGTATATGCTTTCCGGGTCGGCGGCGAAGGCAGCCGCAGGGTGGCCGCCCTTTTCAATAATGTCACCGAGCGGAAGAAAACGGACCAGGCGCTGCGGGAGAGCGAAAGCTTCAACCGCAGCATCATCGACAGCAGCCCCGATTGCATCGAGATCCTGGACTTGGAGGGAAACCTGCTCTCGACACGCACCGGCCGCACAATGCCCGGCATCGAGGACATCGGTCCTTTTTTGAACACCTCGTGGATCGACTTCTGGAAAGGCATCTACCGGGACTTCGCGTTTGCGGCGGTGGAGTCCGCGAAGCGCACCGGAGAGGGCAAGTTCCGCGGATTCTTCCACGACAGGCGGGGGAAACCCAGATGGTGGGACGTGGCGATCTCCCCGATCCACGATGACACGGGCACGACCTCGCGCCTGCTCGTCGTTTCCCGGGATGTGACGGACCGCCACGAGCTGGAGGCCTCGCTCGTCGCCCGTGCGGAGCAACTCGCCCGCGCGGACCGCAGCAAGGATGAATTCCTCGCCATGCTCGCCCACGAACTGCGGAATCCGCTCGCCCCGTTGCGCAATGCTTGCGAAGTGCTTCAAACCTCGGCACCGGGAACCCCCGCACACTCCACGGCCCACGGCATCATGACGCGGCAGATCGAGAACATGAGCCAGATGATCGACGACCTGCTGGACGTCTCGCGCATCACGCAAGGGAAGATCGAGTTGCGGATGGAAAAGGTGGAGCTGGAAACCGTGCTCAATGCCGCCGCCAGCCTTGCCCGTCCCGGCATGGAAGCCCGCAACCAGCGGTTCACACTCACCCTGCCGGAGGAACCGGTCTTCCTCGAGGCGGACGCCACCCGGCTCGACCAGGTTTTCGGCAACCTGCTCACGAATGCCTCGAAATACAGCCCGCCGGGGTCGAATATTTCGATCCTCACCGAACTGGTTCCCGCCGACTGGGAAAAGTCCGCCCAAGTGGTGATCAGGGTCCGCGACGAAGGCATGGGCATCGCTCCGGAGCTGCTGCCGCATATCTTCGACCTCTTCGTGCAGGCGACCCGCTCGCTGGACCGCGCGTCCGGCGGGCTGGGCATCGGATTGACGCTGGTGCGGCGTCTGGTGGAACTCCACGGCGGCACGGTGGAAGCCTTCAGCGAAGGCCCCGACCGCGGCAGCGAGTTCGTCGTCAGCCTGCCGGTGCTGGAGGCTTCGCGGAATCGGGTGAAATCCCCTGCCCCCGCCTCGTCCTCCGACATTCCCAGGAGAATCCTCATCGTGGATGACAACCGCGACTCCGCGGACACGATGGCCATGCTGCAAGGCATGCGCGGCCACACCACATACATCGCCTACAACGGCCCTGACGCACTTGCCGCCGCCGGGGATTTCCTGCCGGAGGTGGTGCTGCTGGACATCGGCCTGCCGGAGATGGACGGCTATGAAATCGCCCGCCGCCTGCGCTCCATGTCGTCCATGGCCGGCACGTTCATCGTCGCCGTCAGCGGCTATGGAAGTGATGAGGACGTGAAGCGGGCCATCGCCGCCGGATTCAACCGCCATCTGGTCAAACCCGCGAACCTCACGACCCTCCGCGAGTGGTTGGCGAATCTGCCATGAAACTTCCCAAAGGCAGCGGCTGGCTGGCCACTCCGGCGTCCCGTTGGATACTCGGAGTCTTCTTCACCATCGCCGGTATCTGCCACTTCATCTGGCCGGAGTATTATCTCCCCATCATGCCGCCCTGGCTCCCGTGGCATCTGCCGTTGATCTACCTCAGCGGAGTGGCGGAAAGCGCCGGTGGCATCGGGGTTCTGATACCCAAGCTGCGAAGACTTTCAGGCTGGTGGCTCATCGCCACGCTCATCGCGATCTACCCCGCGAACATCCAGATTGCGATGGATGGCCTGATCGTGAACGGAAGTCCGGTTCCCCAATGGATCCTCAATTTCCGCCTGCTGCTCCAGTTCGGAATGATCTGGTGGGTCTGGGCGGGCTGCATCCACCGGCCTGAGGACGATGGCGGTGCGAAGTGACCTTTCCCGCACGAAGGTGGAACATTTCATGCATTCCGGCGGTCGTTTCGTCCTTCCAAAAGCGGATGTTCATCACAGCCCCTTGGCTTCCTGACACCTTTCCCCGCAGACTCATGATCCAGATCCGCCGCGCCACCGCATCAGATCACCCGGAACTCGCACGAATCTTCCTGTCCGTCCGCAGGGAAACGTTCGATTGGTGCGATCCCTCGTCGTTCGCCTTGGAGGATTTCTCCATCCAGACCACCGGTGAGGTGATCTACCTCGCCCATGACGCGGATGAACGGATACTGGGATTCATCTCCGTGTGGGAGGCGGATGGATTCGTCCACCATCTCTATGTGGTGAAGGAACGGCAGGGCGAGGGAATCGGAACATCACTGCTGCGGAGCCTTCATCCGTGGCTGCCCCTGCCCTACCGGTTGAAATGTCTCACCGCGAACTCGGCGGCGCGTGGCTTTTATTCGAAACACGGCTGGCAGGACATCGCCACAGGCTCCGATCCGCTCGGCGACTACGCCCTGATGGAACTCGCGTGAGGCACCGCATCACGGCGTCTGGAGCGTCGCATGGTGTACTTCCGTCACCCTGGCGACGAGCTGGCGCAGATCCTGGGGCGTCGCGGGCTTCACCATGTGCTCGTCAAACCCCGCTTCCGTGGTCTTGCGCCGGTCGTCCTCACTCCCCCAGCCACTGAGCGCGACAAGGTAGGTCTGCGGATTGCCGATCCGGATTCTTTTCGCCGCTTCGTATCCGTCCACACGGGGCATTCCAAGATCCAGGAAAGCGATGTGGGGATTGAGCTCCGCCGTGGCCTCGACCGCCTG
This sequence comes from Luteolibacter yonseiensis, assembly GCF_016595465.1. Lineage (NCBI taxonomy): Bacteria > Pseudomonadati > Verrucomicrobiota > Verrucomicrobiia > Verrucomicrobiales > Verrucomicrobiaceae > Luteolibacter > Luteolibacter yonseiensis. The sequence continues at coordinate 464,897 of NZ_JAENIK010000013.1, forward strand.
TTCCCCGTCATAAGCCACCTTGCATTCCATCCCCTCCATCTTGAAAAACAACCCCATGATGTCGGCTACGGATGGACTGTCATCGGCCACGACCACCCTGATCCCGCGATCAGACAGCATGTAAGACTCGCCCGCCGGTGCGGCGGGTTCTCCGATCACCGCACCGGATGGGATCTCTACCGTGAAAGTGCTCCCCAGTCCCTTGCCCGGGCTTCTGACGGCGATGGTTCCGCCATGCATCTCGACCAGCGACCTCACCACCGTGAGTCCGATCCCGAGGCCGTCCTTCGCACCATTGGTCCCTTGGTCGAAGAGGTCGAAAATCCGCTCCTGGAGTTCGGGCGTGATCCCGTTCCCGTTGTCGGCAACCGTGATTACGACGGTGCCGTGCGGGGTGGCCTCCACTTCCACGGAGATCCTTCCCCCTGAGGGAGTGTATTTCGCGGCGTTTGAAAGCAGGTTGGAAATGATCTGGGTGAGACGGTGCCTGTCCGCAATCACTTCAAGACCGGGATCGATAACCCCTTGTACGAGCTCGTGCTGGAATTGATCCAACAACGGCTGCACGGATTCCACCGCCTCTGAAATCAACAAAACCAGCGGAACCCTCGTCTTCTGCAGCTCGATCTTGCCCGTGGTGATCCGCGAGACGTCCAACAGATCGTCGATCAGATGAGACATCTGGCCCACCTGCCTCTTCATCATGCCGCCCACCTTGGCGATGAGATTCCCATCCCCTGGCGAGGAGAGCAGCAATTCCATACCGGTAAGCAGCGGAGCGAGGGGGTTTCTCAGCTCATGCGCGAGCATCGCCAGAAACTCGTCCTTCCGCTTCGACGTTTCCGCCAGCTTGATTTCCGCGGTTTTCTTGTCAGTGATGTCCAAGGCGGCCAGGATCGAGCGGACCGCATGGGCCGACGCGCCGTTCCCTGCGAAAAAGACCCTCTTGTGAACCCGCAGCCACCGCACCCGGCCATCGGCGGCGACCACCCGGTGTTCCATTTCGAAATAGCCCGTACCCTGCGGGTTCAATGACTCTTCGATTTTTTCAGAAAACTCCTTCCGGTCGTCAGGGTGCAGGGTGGCGTGCACCGCTTCCCTGGAAACCGTCATCTCTGTCTCGCCGATGCCATACATCCGGGCGGCCTCCGCGGAAAGATGGGTCAGGCCCTCGACATAATCGACGTGTGCGAGGGTGAATCCGGATACCTCCAGGCCAAGTGTGAGCCGGTCGCTCGTCTCACGGAGCTGCTCCATCGCGATCATGCGTTCCCTGCCGAGGCTATAGCGCTCCACCGCGTTCTGCACCGCCCGGGTCAGCACCTCCGGCGTGGCCCAGCCCTTGCCAAGGTAGTCCTGGGCACCCGCACGGATCACGTTCTGCCCGCCTGTGACGGAGCCGGTCAGCACCAGGACCGGGCAAGGTGTCAGCTCCCTGCCATCCCGCAGCGCGGTGATGATCTCGATGGCGTTCATATCCGGCAGACAGAAATCCAGAAGGATGCAGTCCGGCGGCTCTTCAAGACCGGAAATGATGGCCAGCCCCTCGCGTCCCGTGCGCGCCTCGGTGAACTTCAGACGCTGCATGGAACCCAGCAGCAGCATCCTCCGGGTATCGGCGCTGTCGTCCGGAGAATCCTCCACCAAAACGATGTGAAAAGGTTTTTCGGGTTCCATTGCGATTCAGGGGGCGGCAGGTAGGACGACCCCTTCCAGCCAGTAGTCGAAAATCTGGCGCAGGGTTTGAAGGTGGGCGGGATAATGGACCGGCTTCGTATGATAGGCATTGGCTCCCTCCCCATAGCAGAAGTCGAGATCCTGGGGATTTCCGGAGGAACTCAGAATGACGATCGGCAGGGTCTTGAACCGTTTGTCCTTCCGGAGGATCTGGAGGGCCTGCCTTCCGTCCCCTTGCGGGGTGTTCAGGTCCAGGATGACCAGCAGGGGCCTCTCGGGGCATCCTTGCGGCGGCTCCGTAAGCGAACGGACGCATTCATCGCCCGTCGCGGCACGGCGGATCTCGTAAGGCAGATTCGCCTCACGTGCCGCCCTCATGACGGTGTCGAAGTCTTCGTCCGAATCCTCCAGAACGAGAAGATAGCTGTGGGAAGTGCTGGTGGCATTCATGGGAAGGGGACATCCGAGAGGGTGAACGAGAACTTGGTACCACTTCCTGGAGTTGATTCAACCCATACATTTCCACGGTGTTGGGAAACCAACCGGTGGACGATCGCCAGACCGGCGCCGGAGCCTCCTCCGAAGGCGTCGGTGCCGTGCAGGCGCTTGAATATCTTGAACACGACCGCATGGTGCCGGGGTTCGATGCCGATCCCGTTGTCAGCCACATGGAAGGCGGTGATCCCGTCCTCCATTTCGCTGAAACCGATTTCGATCTCGCGCCGTGGTTTGTCGTTATACTTCATCGCGTTCGAAAGCAGGTTCACGAAAATCTCGCGAATCCTCATTCTATCGCACGGAATGGTCGGCAGCGCACGGGGAACTTTTACCTCGGTGGGAATCTCCTGGCGGCGAGCGCTGACCATTTCCAGCGCCTCGTCCAGCACCTCGTTCAGATCGACGCCGTAAACGGCGATCGTGGACCGGCCGACGCGGGAAAAATGCAGCAGCGCGTCCAGCAGCGAATCCATCCGGACGGCCAGCCGCTGCACGCTTTCCAGCTTCGCCCTGCGTTCGGTCTCCTCCATCTGGCCGCTTTCCATCAGTTGATGGGCGTATTTCGAGATGCCCCGGAGCGGTTCCTTGAGGTCGTGGCTGGCCACATAGGCGAATGCGTCCAGCTCCTCATTCGTCCTCATGAGGCTCTCGTTGAGTTCGCTGATCTGCTCGGCACGGGAGACGACGAGTTCCATGATGAGCATGCGGAAACGCAGCGCGGAGTCGATCTCCACCCGCTTCCAGTTCGCCGACCGGTTCTTGACGGACTCCGTGAAGATCTCGAACGACCTGCGCGGGGTGAGCCTCGGACCATGGGGACCGGTGACGACGGGCTTGTCATGGGGATTCCCCCCCCAGTTCACCGTCTGGATGGTTTCCGGACGGAACCAGAGCACATAGGCGTTCTTCTGGCGTGAAAGCGGGATGGCCAGCAGGCCGCTGCCGACGTCCGCGAATGATTCCGCAGGCGGGTAATCGCGGACCAGCGAATCCGTCGCATAAACCGGCCTGGCCGAGGATGAGAACTCGGGACGTTCGCCCAGCCAGTCTTTCAGGCCATCCAGTTCGGTCTCGGCGGGGGTACTACCAAGCCGCCACCAGCGGCCGCCATGGAACACCGCGACACCGGCGGCATCCATCGGGTCCAGGAGATTCGGTGTTGAATCCGTCAACGGGACGAGGCTCGATTCCTGGGAGGCGTTCGTGATGACGCGGTTCTGGATTTCCTCGATCCGCAACCGGTATTCGAACGATTCCCGCTGCTCCACCGACCGCAATTGCAGCGAGGTCACCTGAGCGAGGAACTCGCAGGCGGCACGCATCTGGTGGGGAAAAACCTTCGGTGTCTCATGCTGGCAGGCGATGAGTCCCCATAACTCCCCGTCGACCATCAGGGACATCGTCAACGACGCGGCGACCCCCATGTTCGCGAGGTATTCCGTGTACATGACGGACGCTCCACGCAACGCGCAGTGGGTCATGTCGAGCGGCTTGCCGGTGTCCGGATTCGTCAGCGGCACCATTTCGACCACCGGCGACGCGGCATCGGGAAGCGGGCGCACCCATATTTTCTTAAAAATGTCGCGGGCGGGTTTGGGAATATCCTCCGCCGGGTAATGCAGTCCCAGCCAGGGAGAAAGGTCCTTCCTCTTGCTTTCCGCCACCACCTCGCCATGGAAATCCGGATGGAAGTGATAGACCATCGCACGGTCGATACCGGTCAGCCTCCGCACCTCTTCCGCGACGATGCCGCAGAATTCACCCACCGTTTGAGCGTTTTGAAGACGCGACACCGATGTCTTCACCATGCCATAGTAATCGGGAAATGCCTCCGCGGCATCCGCAGCCGGTTCGAATTCCACTATCAGCAAGTCCCCCTGCCGGTGCACCAGCAGATCATAGGAGCCGGAATCCATCACCGGGAGGGTGATGAAATAGAGCGGGTTCCGTTCGATCGACTCCCTGCGGGTGAAGCCGAGCAAGGCATTCTCTCCTTCCACCCCGATGAGCGAGGCCACGGGCTTGTCCAAAACGGATTCCGGACGCAACGCGAAGTGATCCACGACATTCTCGCTCACTTGGACGATGGTCAGATCCTCGTAACGCACCACCGCCATCACACCGCGTGACTGGATGCACCCCGGTGTCTGGACAGGTTCGCTGTCGCAATTGGAGATAGTGACGCCGTGTCTCTTGATACTGTAAGGGCCGGACTGCCACGGTGGAATTGCGTTGCTCTCGATATTCATTAACAGCTGAAAGGAAGCACAACCCCCAAGCCGCAACAACTGTTCTTTATCGCACCTCATATCGGCTTGATGCGGACCGGAATCCGGCGTAACTCCCGCCATGGGACTCACCCGGGACACGCTCAAAGATCACACGTCGGAGGCACACCGCCGTCTCGACGAAACGGAACCGGTCAAGGGCCTCGCCGGAGGAACCCTCTCGGAAACCTCCTATGCGAAGCTGCTCGGCATCTACCATGATTTTTTCTCCCATTTCGAAAACAAGATGCGGGAGGACCATCGTGACATTGTCGACGAACTGGGTGACTTCCGTTTTTCGAAAACCGGCTGGCTGCGGGAGGATCTCTCAACCCTCGGCAGGGACGCCGGAGTGGATGCCGGCAGCACTTTTCAAATTCCGGATTCCCTGGCAGGCGTCGCGGGGTGTTTGTATGTCGTCGAGGGGTCCACGCTCGGAGGCCTCCACCTGTCGAAATCGGGCAAAGGGTTTCCCGGCGGCGCGGGCCGCTTTTACGAGGCTTACGGTGACGACACGATCACGGCGTGGAAAAGCTTCATTGAATGGCTGGAAACAAGGGTGACCCAGCCGGAAGAACGGATCTCCGCTTGTGAGGCGGCGGTAAGGACATTCGATTGGTTTGAGGAGCGGTTCCGGCATCACCCACAAGGGTGACGCCCTTGTGCGAGCCAGGCGGCCAACCGGGCATTCCATTCCCCCTCTGGTTACCGTTCTCTGGTCTTTGCCCAGCAGGCGCGCCTCAGGCCACAGTAGAAGAGCGAGTAGCGGGCGCCGGAAGTCGCGGTCTTCCACTCCTGCTCCGTGATCTCGCGAACCACCTTGGGTTTGCGGACATCGACATATTTACCGGCTCCATCCACGTAACGGATGTCGGGAGGCTGGAGGGAACCGGTGGGAACACCTATGGTATCCACCGTATAAGCAAGTCCACCCGCCGAACCGTCGCGCACCTTCCAAAATCTCGGTCTGGCATTGGAGCAGCAGGCGGAAAACATCAACGGGAGGATGACCAGGGTTGCGGCTGAAATGGGTTTCATCATTTTGGAAGCGGGTCGTTCAATGAATGGTTCAAGCCGGGTTCTTTTGCAACGACGCCGCGTAGAATCCGTCAAACCCGGTGGCGGAAGGCGACACCGGCTTTTCCTCCAGCAAGGTGAAACCACCCTTTGCCAGAAGCCTGTCGATCACCGCCCGGTTCTCCGAGGGCAGGATCGAGCACGTCGCATACACCAGACGTCCGCCCGGCTTCAGCATCGCGGGGTATTTGTCCAGCAGCTCCGCCTGGATGCCGCGCAGGCGGTCGAGCTGGGCGGGCTTGAGACGCCACTTGAGATCCGGCTGGCGCTTGAGCGTGCCGAGGCCCGAGCATGGCGCGTCGATCAGCAGACGGTCCGCGACCTCCGCGAAATCGGTGGTGGTGGTGGCGACGATTTCCTTGGACTTCACACACTTGTTGGCGTTCGCACGCTTGGCGCGGCGGTCGAGTTCAGCGAGTTTTTTTGAATCGATGTCCATGCCGAACACCCGGCCATCCGCCTTCATGAGGGCGGCAAGATGAAGCGATTTCCCACCCGCACCGGAACAGGCGTCGATGACGCGCTCGCCCGGCTGGGGATCCACCAGCGGCGCGATGGTTTGGGAACCCGCGTCCTGGATCTCCACCCTGCCGTCCAACCGCAGGGATTTCGGCAGGGCTTTCCCCGGAGCGAGTACCAACGCGTCCGGCAACCCGGGAACCTCGGTGGCGGTGATGTTGAAACCGGCCAGCCACTCGATGGCGGCGGGTCGCGTGGTGCGGAGCGTGTTTACCCGGAGGAACACCGACGCGCGCTGGTTCAGCGCGGCAAGCTCCGCATCCCAGGCGTCGCCCAATTCCGCGACGCCCAGTTCATCGATCCAGTCCGGGATCGACTCACGCACGGCGCGCGGTTGGTCCGCCAGCTCCGCCTCGCGTGCCTTGATCTCTTCCGCGGATCTGCCGTTGTAAGTCCACCACTCGGGAATCTCATACCCCATCCGGACCCACTGCGCGGCGCAGAGGGCGGTGGTTTCCTCGCTATCCACAAGAAAGCCGAGGGCACGCCGCCAACGGGCGACCTCGAACACCGTCTCGGCGATGAAAGCACGATCCCGCTTGCCCCACTTCGGATTCTCCTCAAAGGCGGTGGCGAGCTCGTGATCGAGGACCTTGTGCTCGCGGAAGACGGACTTTGCGATGGTCGAGGCGGCCTCGGCGAGGATGCGGTGCATTTTCATGAAGGCGGACCGTTCCCTAAATGCGGCGGCGTGGCAAACCTGCTTTGTGAAAAAAGACTGAGCTTGCTGGCGGTCTCCCCTGAAATGAGCGGAATGATCTGGCCGGATCGGCTTTTTCCCTCCAGACCATGGAGAAAATCATCACGCCATGGAAAATCAGCCACCCCGATCACCGGATGATGCGGCAGGCACGAGCGGGCTGGCAACGACGGCCTTGGCCCTCGGGATCTTCAGTCTCATCCTTGGTCCCGTCACAGGGATTCCCGCCATCGTCATCAGCCACATGGCCATCGCACGAATCAGGGAATCCGGTGACTCCATCAAGGGCCGTGGACGCGCGGAGAACGGCCTGATCATGGGTTACGTTTTCTCAATCGCAATTCCGGTGGTCCTCGTCGCCTCCATGAAATTCAATGCGAATCTGATGAGAGGCTACCAAATCTCAATCACCCAAGCCCATGCCACGTCGCTGGAATCCACCGTGGATGCTTTTGTGGAGGAATATGGCAGAATGCCGGCCAATGGCGCCACCGACACAACCTTCGTATCCGACAAGGACACCACAGTGCTGGAAACCCTGATGGCATACGAAAACATTCTGAATCCGAAGGAAATCAGGTTTCTCTCATTCATGGAGCCGGAAAAAAGCGGCATCACCTTCAGTGCGGATCGCCTTAGTGTGAAGAGTCTCCGCGATGTATGGGGTGGCCCCTTCAGAATCCGCTTGGATCTCGATGAAGACGGAAAAATCGAGGTGAACGGAGAAGTTGTGGACAACCGGAGAGTTGCGGTTTGGAGCGACGGGCCCGATCAAAAACCGGGGACCAGCGACGACATCAAATCCTGGTGAAAAGATCCCGCCTCCGTCCTCCTCACAAACCGGAGAAAAGGTGAATGACGGCAAGATCCACGAAAAATGAAAAGGCAGCATCCGGTCCTCATCTTTCCGAGAAATCTCTCCAATTCCTGCCTTCCTTGTCTTTCACGTATTCCGTGGTCCCCCTTCCCTTTTCCACAGGACCAGTCCCCCCGGATTTAAAATCAATCGACATTTCCCCCCGTCTGCTTCGTATTTCCGCCGTGCCGACTGTCCAACTCAAGTATCAAACGTTCCATCCCTCGATCTGGCCGAAAATGATCGGCGAGGTCTCCCGTGACGCGACTCCGGGATCATTCGTACTCGTCTTGGGCAAGGAAGGCACGCCCTTCGGCTGGGGACTTTGGAACCCGAAATCCCGCATGCCGCTACGCGTCGTCAGCCACTCGCTCGACGAAATCGACGACGAAACATTCTTCGAAAACGCCATCCGGCGCGCCGCCAAGCTGCGCCGCGACATGCTCAGGCTGGACGGCGAGACGGACAGCTACCGCGCCATCCACGGCGACGCGGACTTCATGCCCGGCATCGTGGCGGACAAGTTCGGCGATGTTCTTTCCGTGGAAATCACCAACCTCGCCGCATGGCAGCGCCTGCCGAAATGGCTGCCTCTGCTGCATGAATGCTTCGATACCAAACGCGTCGTCGTGGGTGTCGACCAGGATCTCGCCCGCGTGGAAGGCATCCCGCACCGTGGCGGCGTGGAATCCGACAACGTGCGCTCGGTAAAAATCCGCGAGCACGGCATCCGCTACGAGGTCGATTTCTCCGCGGGTCACAAGACCGGCTTCTTCTGCGACCAGCGCGACAACCGCCGGAAATTCGGCGCGCTCGCGGCAGGCCGCACGGTGCTGGACCTCTGCTGCTACACCGGCGGCTTCGGTATCTCCGCAGCCCTCGCGGGTGCGGAGGAAGTCACCGGCGTGGACCTGGACGAGACCGCCATCGCCATGGCCAAGCGCAATGCGAACCTCAACAACGTGAAGGTGAGACACACCCACGCCGATGCATTCACCTGGGCCCGGACCATGATCGAAAACGGCCGCACCTGGGACCTCGTCATCGCCGATCCGCCGAAGTTCATCCACGGCCGCGAAGACGAGATCGGCACCGCCAAATACGCGGACCTCAACAAGCTCGCCCTCCAGCTCGTCGCACCGGAAGGACTTTACGTGACCTGCTCCTGCTCCGGCATGCTTGGAGCCGGTGAATTCGAGCGCATCGTCATCGGCGCGGCCCACCGCCGCGACAAGCGCATGCAGATGTTCGACCGCACCGGAGCCGGCCCCGACCATCCCACCCTCTCGAACTACCCGGAATCCCGCTACCTCAAGGTCCTCTGGTCGCGGGTCATCTGATCTGGTGAAATAAACGACATCTTGGAATTCACACCGCGTCTATTCGAAGTGAAGCGACCTTGCTGTCGCTTCTCTCACTCCCGGCCGCAGGGCGGCACTCTCAATCCTGGATCCTTACCGTCGCGGGGTCCCAGTTGATCGGAGGGAACTCCATGTTCAGCTTCTTCAACGTATCCAGCATGATGCGGGCCACGCAGAGGTTCCGGTACCACTTGCGGTCCGCCGGAACCACATACCATGGCGCGTATTCCGTGGAGGTCTCGGTGATGATGTCCTCGTAGGCGCCCATGAAATCGTCCCAGCGCGCGCGGTCCACCAGATCGTCCGGGTGGATCTTCCAGTGCTTCGCCGGATTGTCCAGGCGGGCCTGCAGGCGCTTCTTCTGCTCGTCCTTGGAGATATGCAGGAAAATTTTCACGATCGTGGTCCCCTCCTCCGCCAGCATGCGCTCGAATTCCACCACATGGCGCTGGCGGCGTTTCCACACCTGTTCCGGGTAGATCTTCTTCACCCTCACCGCGATGATGTCCTCGTAGTGGCTGCGGTTGAAAATCACAAGCTGCCCGGTGGACGGCACCTTGGCATGCACCCGCCACAGGAAATCATGCGCCAGCTCCTCCTCGCTCGGCTTCTTGAAAGAACACACGTGGATGCCCTGCGGGTCGATTCTTGAAAAGACGTCCTTGATGCAGCCATCCTTGCCCCCCGTATCCATCGCCTGCATCACCACCAGGATGCGGTGCTTGTTCTGCGCGTAGAGCTTTTTCTGGAGCCCCTGGAGCTGCACCTGGAGCTCGTCCAACTGCATCTCGCTCTCCGACTTGTTCGCCCCGAGGTAAAGGGATTTTTCGCTGCTATCGACCTTCTGGAGGTCCAGTCTCGTGCCGGGCCTCACTCCATATCGTTCCAACGCTCCAATTACAGGCATGGAGGTTGTTATCACCCTCAAAAAGCCACATGACAAGTCCCGACTGGTCCCGTGACGGGTCCGTCACGGTTTTACCACATTTTGGAGATTGAACCCGGGCCGATTGCGCGTTGTCTTAGGGCGATGCCGAACTCCGTCCCACCTGAGAGAAACGCACTGATCGCGGACAATCTTTTCACAGCCCTACACATCGGGGCGAGTTCGGTCTCCATGATGGTCGCGGGAAAGGAGGCGGACGGCACGCTCACTCCGGTGGATTTCCTCGAACAGCCCGTTCCTCTCGCGGGCGACATTTTCCGCAGCGGGAATGTCAGCGCCTCCACCACCGAACGCATCGTCTCGATCATCAAGGGTTATCAGGAATCCCTCGCCGAGATGGGTCTCGACCCCCACGCCGTCACACGGGCAGTGGCGACGAACATCCTCAGCGAGGCGGCGAACCACGAGACCGTCATGAACCGCATCCGCATCGCCTGCGGATTGAAGGTCGGCACCATCGACGACGGCGAGATGACCCGACTCATCTACCTGAAAACCCGCCGCCGCCTGTCCAGCCTGCCCGCCATGCAGAAGGACACCACGCTCGTCCTCCACGTCGGCCCCGGGAACACGCGCGCCCTGTTGTTCCAGAACGGCCGCATCACCCGCTACACCAGCTACCGCATGGGCACCCACCGCACGCGCGAGGCGGTGGAGGGCACCCACGCGGAGGGAAGCGCGATGCTCCGGGTCATCCGCGAGCACGCCTACGGAAATCTCGCCCAGATCCGCTTCGATTTCTCGGACGTGGAGGTGGACGGCCTCATCCTCATCGGCTACGAAATCCAGTCCGTCTCCGTCCCTCTCACGAAGGCCCTCCAATCCTGCCCCACGAAAGCCATGCGCCAGTTCACCGCGGAGGCGGCGAACCTGAGCGACGTGGAGCTGATGAAACGTTTCCAGCTCGACTACCAGACCGCGGACGCCCTCATTCCGGCGCTGGAAATCAACCTCGCCGTCGCGGAAACCTTGAAACTCGACGAGGTCCACATCCCCACGAGCGAATACGAGCAAGGCCTGCTCCACGACCTCCTCGTCACCCAGGAACTCACCGGGGCCTTCGCGGACGAGGTGCTGCGTTCCTCCCGGATCCTCGCGGAACGCTACCAGTCCGATCCCAGCCACGGCGAACACGTCGGCAATCTCTGTGCGCGTTTTTTCGAATCCCTGCGGGACCTTCACCAACTCACCGAGCACGACGCCCTGCTGCTTCAGGTCTCCGCGATCCTGCACGAGGTCGGCACCTATATCAGCCCGCGCGCCCACCACAAACACTCGGAGTATATCATCCTCAACTCGGAAATCTTCGGACTCGACCGGTTGGACGTCACCATTGTCGCGCTCGTCGCCCGCTACCACCGGCACTCGGGCCCCCGGCTGGACCACCCGAGCTACGCCGCGCTCAGCACCGACGACCGCATCCGCGTCTGCAAGCTGGCCGCGCTCCTCCGTGTGGCGGACGCCCTCGAGCGCACGCACGCCCAGCGCATCGCCCAGTTGGAAATCCGCATCGCCTCCGGAAAACTCCGCATCCGGCTGCCGGGCCTTGTCGATGCCGACGTGGAACGCCTCGCCATGGCGTCCAAGGCGGATATTTTCGAACAGGTCTTCGGCCTGGCGGTCGTCATCGACGAGGACAACTGACCCTTATCATTTCCAAATTTCGAATTTGCCCATGTCCACCCCCTATCTCAACCGCGAACTCTCCTGGCTGGAATTCAACCAACGCGTCCTCAACGAAGCCCTCCGCGAAGATCTGCCATTGCTGGAACGCGTGAAATTCCTCGCGATCACCGCGTCAAACATGGACGAGTTCTTCCAGGTCCGCATCGGGGGACTCATGCTCATGCGCCGCAGCGGACGCAAGACACCGGACGCCTCCGGCCTCACCCCCACGCGGAACCTCGCGGTGCTCAGGCAGCGCATCCTCAAGATGTGCGCGGACCAATACACGCTGCTCACCGGCACCCTTGTGCCCGCCATGGAAAAAGCAGGCATCCTACCCCTGCACCCCCGCCAGCTCACCGTGCGCCAGGCAGGCCAGGTGGAGGCGGCCTTCGAAGATCTCATCTTTCCGCTGCTCACCCCGCTCGCGGTTGACCCGGATTCTTCGCCTCCCGTCGTTCCCGCGCTTCAGATCACCGTCGCCTGCCGTCTTCTGGACCCGGAAACCCAGAATACCCGCTACGCGCTTATTCCCATACCCGAAGCGTTGGGACGCCGCATCCATGTCTCGGTGGAGGGCGAGGGCCATGCCTTCGTTCTCATCGAAGACCTCGTCGCGTCACAGGCCTTACAACTTTTTCCCGGGGAGAACGTCATCTCCACCACCGCGTTCCGCGTCACGCGGAATGGCGACATCGCCGTGCAGGAGGAGGACGCCATCGACCTCGCGGGCGAGATGGAGGACGTGCTCACCGCCCGCCGCTTCGCGGACACCGTCCGGCTCGAACTCCGCTCGGACGCCCCTCGCGACCTCGTCCGTGTCATCAAGGCCGTCACCGGCAGCGGCCCCCAGGAAATCTACCGTGTGGACGGCCCTCCCGGCCTAGCCTCGTTCATGGAGCTGGCCTTCCTCCCCGGCTTCGACCACCTCAGGGATGTCGATTGGCCGGCGCAGAACTCCCCCGCCATCGCTCCCGGCGCATCCATGTTCGAGACCATCGCCTCGAACGATGTCCTGCTTTTCCACCCTTACGAATCCTTCGAACCGGTGCTCCGTCTCATCGAAGAAGCGGCGGAGGACCCCGACGTCATCGCGATCAAGCAGGTCCTCTACCGCACCGCCAGGAAGTCCCGCATCATCGACGCCCTTATCAAGGCGGCGGAGAACGGCAAGCACGTGACCGCCCTGGTCGAACTGAAAGCCCGCTTCGACGAAGCCCGCAACCTCGACCGCGCCGACGAACTCCAGCGCGCCGGAGCACAGATCGTCTACGGCGTGAAAGGACTGAAAACCCACGCGAAAATCTGCCTCATCGTCCGCCGCGAGGCCGGACGCCTGCGGCGCTACGCCCACCTCGGCACCGGAAACTACAACGAGACCACGTCCCGTCTCTACACCGACCTTTCCTACCTCACCTGCAAACCGGAGTATGGAAACGACGCCTCCCTCTTCTTCAACGCCGTCACCGGCCGCTCCAAGCTCCTCCGCTTCCAGCGTCTCGTCCCGGCCCCGACCGCGATGAAACCCACCCTGCTCGACCTCATTGCCAGCGAAGCGGAGCGCGCCAAGCAGGGACTCCCGGCCCGCATCATCGGCAAGGTGAACTCCCTGCAGGATCCGGACATCATCAACGCCCTCTACAAGGCTTCCCAGGCCGGGGTTGAGATCAAGCTCAACATCCGCGGCATCTGCTGTCTCAAGCCCGGCGATCCCAAGTATTCCAAAAACATCGAAGTCATCTCGGTCATCGACCGCTTCCTCGAGCACGCCCGCCTGTTCTACTTCCACCAGGGCGGCAATCCGGAAGTATACATCGCCTCCGCCGACTGGATGACCCGCAACCTCGAAAAACGCGTCGAACTCATGATCCCCATCGAGGAGCCCGCCCTGAAAAGGCGCCTCGTCCGGATCCTCGAGGCCTTCTTCCAGGACAACACCCAGGCCTCCCGCCTCATGCCGGACGGCACCTCCCAGCGAATTGTCCGCGGCAAGGGCCAGAAAGCCTTCCGTGTCCAGGAACACTTCCACCAACAGGCCCGCAAGGCGGCGAAAGCACGCGAGCACGAACGTGCCATGACCTTCGAACCCCACGTGCCTGCGGAGTAGATGGCAGAGAAGACCGGGCTGATGGACAAATAGGACCTATGCGACCTATAAGACCTATGAAGCCATCGCACTCTTCCCTTCCCTGAAAACTGAAAGCCGGCAAACTCTCTCAATCTCTCCCACTGATCACCCGGCATTTTCACTTCTTCCATGCACATCCTCTTCGACCTGGACGGCACCCTCACCGACTCACGCCCCGGCATCATCAATTCCATCCGCCACTCGCTTGCGGAAAACCAGCTCACTGTCCCGGAGGCGGACGCGCTGCTGTGGTGCATCGGCCCGCCGATCCTGGAGAGTTTCAGGAAGCTCGTCGGTCCGGACCAGCCCCACCTGTTCGATCCGACCGTCACGAAATACCGCGAACGCTACAGCGAGACGGGTATTTTTGAAAACGAGGTCTACCCTGAGATCGTTGACACCCTGGCCGAACTCCGGCAACTCGGCCACACCCTGCATGTCGCCACGTCCAAGGCCGAGATCTATGCCAAACGCATCATCACCCACTTCGAGCTCGACCGCTTTTTCACCAGCGTGAACGGCAGCGAACTCGACGGCACCCGTGCGGACAAGGCGGAACTCATCGCCCACATCCTTCTTCAGCAGGGCATATCACCCGCCGAGGCGGTGATGATCGGAGACCGCGAGCACGACATGATCGGCGCGACCAAAAACAACCTGCCCGCCATCGGCGCGCTCTGGGGCTACGGCACCGGCAAGGAATTGATGGAATCCGGTGCCACCCTCTGCGCCCGCGTGCCGCACCTGCTGCCGGAGATGATCAGCTCGTTGGAATGAGCCATCGGGTCCCGTGAACCTCCTTGGGGAGGGATCTCGCTGCACTTCTCTTGCACAGGACCGCGCCATCCCCCGCGCGCGAAGGGCTTCCATTTCCCGTTCGAAAACCCGTTCGCCCTCCGCCACATTCGCTGTATTCTTCCCGACAGAATGAAATCACTGGTCGCCGTCATCGCCGCGTTCATGGGAAACCGGAGCAGCCGCTCGAATTTCAAGACGCTGCTGCGGCTCATCTCGCTCCTGGTGTTCCTGGTCATCCTCTACAGCGTCTTGTTCCATCTCGTGATGGAGCGCGAGGGCCAGCATTTCAGCTGGATCACCGGCGTCTATTGGACTCTTACGGTGATGACCACCCTCGGCTTCGGCGACATCACGTTTCATGGCGACCTCGGGCGGTTTTTCTCAATTTGCGTGCTGATGACGGGGGTGATGTTCCTGCTCGTCATCCTCCCCTTCACTTTCATCGAGTTCTTCTATGCCCCGTGGATGAAGGCACAGGCATCCGCGCGCACACCCCGTGAACTGCCTGCGGACAGGCGGAACCATGTCATTTTCACCAACTACGACCCCATCACCGCGGCTCTCATCCCCTTGCTGGAAAAATACGGACACCCCCATGTCGTGCTGTGCCAGAACATCACCGAAGGACTGGAACTCTACGAACAGGGCCTCTCCGTCGCGGTCGGGGATCTGGACGACCCCGAAACCTACCGGAAAATGCGCCTTCCGCAGGCGGCCATGCTGGTGGCGACGCGGTCGGACGTGCTCAACACGAACATCACCTTCACCGCCCGTGAAATGGCGGAGCACGTGCCCATCGTCGCCTCCGCATCATCGGACAACTCGCGCGATGTCCTGGAACTCGCAGGCGCCACCCATGTCCTGCGCATGGAGCGGACGATGGGACAGGCGCTCGCCCGCCGGGTCATCGGGAAGGACTGCGAGGCACACGTCATCGGCGAGATGGACGGCCTCCAGATCGCCGAGGCGAATGCCGCGGGTACCGAACTGGAAGGGCTCACGCTCGCGAACTGCGGCATCCGTTCCCGCACCGGCGTCAACGTCATCGGCGTCTGGGATCATGGTCGTCTGACCACCGCGGAACCGGAGATGGTCATCCGCCGCCAGACGGTGCTTGTCCTCGCGGGCACCGCCGGACAGATCGCCGCCTACGATGCCACCTTCGGTCTCAAGGTTTGCGGGCAGTCCCACGTCGTCATCGTTGGCGGAGGCCGCGTCGGGCGGATCACCAGCGAGATACTCAAGGAAGCGGGCCTCTCCACGACGATCATTGAAAAGCTCCCCGCGCGTGTCACGGACCACCCGGAAGCCGTTGTCGGGGATGCGACGAAAATGGACGTGCTCAAGGCCGCGCGCACGCGGGAAGCGGACACCATCATCATCACCAGCCACGATGATGACCTGAACATCTCCCTCACCATCTTCTTCCGCAGGCTGCGCGAGAATTTCCAGATCATCTCCCGCTGCACGCTGGACCGGAACGTCCAGACACTCCACCGCGCCGGGGCGAACCTGGTGCTCTCCTCCGCATCCATGGGCGCGAACACGATCTTCAACATGATCCGCGAGGACGACAACCTCCTGCTCGCTGAGGGTGTCTTCATCTTCCCATCCCCCGTGCCCCGCAGGATGGCCGGCCGCCGCCTCGCCGATTGCGCCGTACGGACGGAGACCGGCTGCACGATCATCGCCGTGGAAAACAATGGCGCGCGCACCGTGAACCCCGAGCCGGATCTCATCCTTCCCGCCAAGGGAAAACTGCTGCTCATCGGCACCTTGGAAGCCGAGGAAAAATTTCTGAAAGCCTTCCAATCCGAACTCGCGCCTGTCGGACTGCGCCGGTATTGGAAGCGTTCGGCAAAAGCATGATCCATTAGCCAACGGCCGGCGGAAACGACTCCCGCAGTGTGTCCAAAACAGGGGAGGCGGAAGAGGAGTTGGAATTTCAGGTGACGATTCCAATGACTCACTAACGGCTTGCCTCGTCGCCCGCCCTTCGGCGAATGATACCCCATGGCAGCTGGCAGTCTTCTCACCCTCCTTGATGACATCGCGACGATCCTCGACGACGTCTCCATCCTCACCAAAAAGGCCGCGGCCAAGACCGCCGGAGTCCTGGGCGACGACCTCGCGCTGAACGCCCAGCAGGTCAGCGGGGTCGTTTCCTCCCGCGAGCTGCCCGTCGTCTGGGCCGTCGCGAAAGGCTCGTTCATCAACAAGCTCATCCTCGTCCCGCTGGCGCTTCTCATCAGTGCCTTCGTGCCGTGGGCCATCACGCCGTTGCTGGTGATCGGCGGACTCTACCTGTGCTTCGAAGGGGTGGAGAAACTCCACCACGCCTTTTCCCACCGCCATGAAAAATCAGAGGCGGAGGCCGGCCGGGACATCGCGGAACTCGCGGCCACCACTCCGGAAGCCAAGGTGGAATCCGAGGCGGAGAAGATCAAAGGCGCGGTCCGGACCGACTTCGTCCTCTCCGCCGAGATCATCGCCATCACGCTCGGCACCGTGGAGAACCAGGATCTCATGCGGCAGTTCAGCGTGCTCTCCGCCATCGCCCTCCTCATGACGGTCGGCGTCTATGGACTGGTCGCGGGAATCGTGAAGCTGGATGACGCGGGCCTCTACCTCACCAAATGCCGTGCCGCCGCCCAGCAAAGCATCGGACGCGCCATCCTGTGGGCGGCCCCCTATCTCATGAAGACGTTGTCCATCCTCGGGACCGCCGCCATGTTCCTTGTCGGGGGAGAAATCGTCACACACGGTATCCCGCCTCTCCACCACGCCATTGAAGACGTGGCACACACCGCCGGGGCCCTATCGATCGTTGCCGGTCCCATACTCAATGGCATCTGTGGATTGATCGCCGGAACCATCGTGCTGCTCGCATTCACCGGGATTCAAAAAATGCGAGGGAAAACCGCACATTGATGGCCCACGGATCAATGCCCGCCATGCGCTTCTCCGTCCTCAAAACCAAAAACCCGCCTGACTGAAGCCATTTCCGCAGTGAGCCTTCCCGATTGCTCCCTTACCGTCAGCGGTTCCTCCACCACCATCTCCTCTTCACAAAATTCCGGAAAACGGCAGGCGAACAACGTGAACAGCGGCTCCAGGGTCTCGCGGGGAATCACATCCCTCAGCTTCACGATCTTCAATCCCGATGCGAGAATCCCATCGACCGCACGCTGCTTCTGACGGGAAGGAAAGCACAGGACGAACCAGCCATCCGGCGTGAGGTGCCGCACCGCGGCACGTGCGTAGTCCGAGACATCCCCACGCAGCTCGAAACGCGCATGAGCCTTCTGCGAATCCTGCGGGATCACGCCCGAGCCTTCCGGAAAATACGGCGGACTGCCGGTGATGAGCGGAAATTTCTTATCCAGTGCCAGATCCCTCAGATCTCCCAGCGAGTCCTCCACCCGACCTTTCAACCCATTGCATTCCAGATTCGCTTGTAACAAACGGTAGCTGATCTCCTGCGCCTCCACGCAGGTGAGGCGCGCTTCCGCACCCATGCCCCACAGCGTCAGCAGCCCGACCGTGCCGATACCCGTTCCCAGATCCAGATGTTCGGCCACCTCGGGTGACACCTGCAGCGCGTACCACGCGGTCAGGACATCGTCGATGGAATGACGGTGCCCTCCCTTGCGCTGGGCGATGAGCCAGCCTGCGGGGCTGCCGGAGTCGTCACGCCACGGCTCCCGCTCCGCCAACCCGATCGGTCCCGTCAGGGCGTCCAGTGTGATCCGTTCGTTCAGTTCCAGTTCCAGCCTGCGCCGTTCTTCTTGCCAATGCTCCATGATTCCACGTGGGGCGGGGATTTTCCACCCGGCGGAACTCAAGCGGCTGGCGGCGACGGATGCACTCAGAAAAATTCGCCGAAACTTTGGGTTGCGCGATCCGATTTTTGCTATTAGTTAACCATATGGTTAACTTTCCACCGGAGCACCTCGATCTCACGTTCGCCGCCTTGGCGGATCCGACGCGGCGGCGCATCCTGGAGGATCTCGCGGGCGGTGAGCGTCGCGTCACGGACCTCGCCAAGCCCTACGCCATGTCCCTACCCGCGGTTTCCAAGCATTTGAAAGTCTTGGAAAACGCGGGACTCATTTCCCGCCAGCGCGAAGGACGCGTCCACTCGCTCAAGCTGGAAGCCGCTCCGATGAAGCAGGCCCAACAATGGATCGAAGACTACCGCCGCTTCTGGGAGGACCGGTTCGACCGCCTCGATGATTATCTCAAACAACTCCAAAACCACGAAAAACCATGAATTCCACAGATCCCACCGAAACCGTCAACGCCGTCAACACCACCGACCCGACCAGCCTGCTGGAGCTCCTGATCACACGGGTGTTCGACGCGCCCCGTTCCCTCGTTTACGAAGTCTGGACCAGGCCTGAACACATCGTGAACTGGATGGCACCGCACGGATTCACCATTCCCGAAACCTCGGGGGAGCTGGAAGTGGGTGGAAGATGGAATTGCCTCATGATCGCGCCGGATGGCACCCGTCACCCCCTCCACGGAATTTATCAGGAAGTCATCCCGGAGGAACTGCTCGTGACCACCCACTGCTGGGAGGACGAGGACGGAAACCCCGAACACGAAACCTACCTCGCCGTCAGGTTCGCCGATGAAGAAGGAAAAACCCGCGTCACGCTGGAACAGCGGAACTTCAAATCCGAGGAATCCCGGGATGGCCACATCGATGGCTGGACACAGAGCCTCGAACGGCTCACCACCTTGCTTGAAACACACCCTCCCGTAGTGGTGGAGCGGTTGCTCGACGCGCCCGTTTCAAAGGTCTGGCAGGCGCTGACAGATCGCGAGCACTTCAAACACTGGTACTTCGACCTCGCGGAATTCCGGGCGGAAGTGGGATTTGAATTTGATTTCGACGCGGGCGAGGAAGGAAAGACATTCCTCCACCACTGCCGAATCACCAGCGTCATTCCTGAAAGGGAACTGGCCTACACCTGGCGCTACGCCGGCCACGAGGGGGATTCGCTCGTCACCTTTTCCCTGACTCCTGAAGCCGGAAAAACCCGTCTGAGGGTGACCCACACCGGCTTGGAAACCTTCCCGCCGATCCTGGACTTCGCCCGTGGCAATTTCCTAATGGGCTGGACCGACATCATCGGCAGGGGTCTGAAGAACTACGTGGAAGGTTCCGGAGCATCCGCGGCCGCGCACGACTGAGAGGATCATTCCGTCCCCCGATCACCCGGCGGCGTGGTTCCAATCCGCGCCCTTCCGCCCGCCATTTCTCCGACCTTGCCATTCCCGCGTTCACCCCCTACACCCCTCGGCATGCCTACTGTTGCCATCGTCGGACGCCCCAATGTCGGTAAGTCCGCCCTCTTCAACCGCCTTGCCGGGAGGAAGATCGCCATCGTCCACGACCAACCGGGCGTCACGCGTGACCGCATCGCCGCGCCGTCCAAGGCCACCCAGGTCCCCTGCACCCTCATCGACACCGGTGGCATCGGCGGCGGCATCGAGGACGGCTTCGACGAACAGGTCACCATCGAGGCGGACATCGCGATGCAGACGGCGGATCTCATCCTCTTCGTGGTGGACGCCCACGCCGGCCTGACCGCCACCGATCAGGCGCTCGCGCAAAAGCTCCGCAAGGCCAAGCCTCCCGTCCTCTTGGTCATCAACAAGGTGGACGACGACAAGCACGAGCGCTCCTACTCCGATTTCACCCGCCTCGGCCTGGGGAACAGTGTTTTCGTCTCCGCCGAACACGGCCGGAACTTCGGCGTGCTTTGCGACGAAATCGACGCGGTCATCTCCCCGCTGGTTTCGGAAAACGAAGCGGAAGCCGTCGTCGCGGAGGAAATCGGCATCAAGCTCGCCATCGTCGGCAAGCCGAACGCCGGCAAGTCCTCGCTGGTCAACGCCATCCTCAAGGACGAGCGCACCATCGTCTCCGACATCGCCGGAACCACTCGCGACGCGGTTGATCTCCCCTACACCTTCGAGGGAGAGAAATTCACGCTCATCGACACCGCCGGCCTCCGTCCCCGCGCCAAGCGGGACAACTCGGTGGAGGTTTTCTCCGCCATGCGCACCGAGAAAGCCGTGCGCCGGGCCGATCTCTGCGTGCTGGTGATCGACCTCGCCGCAGGCATCACCGCCATGGACCGCAAGGTGGCCCAGCTCATCATGGAGGAGAAAAAGCCATGCCTCATCGTGCTGAACAAGTTCGACCTCTTCCACCCCGGTGCCAACCGCAGCGCGCGCCTTGAGGAAGCGACCACCCACGTCCGCAACGAACTTTTCTTCCTCCACTACGCGCCCTTCGTCGCCTGCTCCGCGAAAACGGGCGGCTCGGTGGATCACGTGCTCCGCGAAGCCCTGAAAATCAAGAAGGGTGCCCAGAACATCCCCGGCACCGGCCAGCTCAACCGCATCCTCCAAGGAGCGTTCGAAGCCACCCCGCCTCCCATCGACAACAAGCTCCGCAAGCGCCTCAAGCTTTACTACGCCACCGCCGCGGTGGAGGAAAAATACAGCGTCATTCCGGTGCCGACCATCGTGCTCTTCGTCAACGACAAGCGCCTCATGGCCCAGAGCTACGAGTCCTACATCGTCAACAAATACCGCGCCGCCCACCCCGCGCCTGGAATTCCCGTCATCCTGTCCGTCCGCTCGCGGTCACGGAAGGAATGGGAACCGAGGCAAAAGCCCCAAGGGCATTGAGCAACCGGAGATAAGGGTGAAAGGAGGGTTTTCAGTTCCCTCCCCATTCCTTACGAGAAGAGGCGGTCGTGCGACCGCCTCTTCCCAAATTTTCTCATGCGTCGGAATTCCACTTCCAGCCCGGGTGGTGGACGTAGGCCAGTGCCTCTTCCGAACGGATTCCGCGGCTTGCCTCCTGAATGAAGCCCGCCTTGCGGTTGTTCCAGATTTCGAGCTCCTTCTCGGTGGGCTTGTAGCGGTTCTTGTAGGGAACCTTGTTGCCGACCAGCATCACCAGGAACCCTTCCAGGCCGAAATCCGTCTGCGTGTTCGGCAAACGGTAGCGGCAGAAACCGGTGGGTCCGTTTTCCTGATAGAACCTGATCAGTTCCGCCACGCCCGAGACATCGGTGTCCTCCTGCGCCTGCCGCCAGAACGGTGTGTCCAGCAGGGTGTTGAACTTGTAGTGGATGGCGAGGAAATCCTTCACGTCGCACCACCCCCTGTAGGTGAGATCATTGAACAGATCTCGGATGGTATCCGTCGGCTCGAGATTGGTGTGGATCAGGAAATCCACCAGCGTCTGGGTGTGGGAGCAGAGCATCATCAGTCCCGTGGACTCCAGCGGCTCGACAAAGCCACCGGAATTCCCCAGTGTGACGACATTGCCCACCCACTGGCGGCGGAAGCAGCCGGAGCGGAATTTCACGATCTTCGGGTCGGACTTGATCTTGGGGTTCTTCCGGTAGAATTCCTCGGCGGCGTCATCGTCCGAGATGGCCTGCGAGCAATAGACGTAGCCGCGGTTGATGATTTTCTCCAGATCGATCTGCCACGCCCAGCCGGCGTTCATGGTCTCGGCGGTGGTATAGGGCTGGATGAGTTCGTCGGTCCTTTCCCAACCGCCCACGACCGCACGGTCGCAGAAGAGGGATTTGTTGAAGCTGACGAAGGGTTCTTCCAACGCCTTGCCCATCAGCTCGCTGCGGAAACCGCTGGCGTCGATGAAAAAGTCCGCCTCAAGCCGCTGGCCGTCCTGGAGCTGGATCGCGGCGATGCCGTTCGGCCCGCGTTCGACTCCCTCCACCTCGCCATCGGTGAACTCGATGCCGTGCTCGCGGGCGACGACCTCGAGCACCTGGACGAAGTTCTTGTTCTCGATGTGGAACGCATGCCATTCGTGGATGTCCGGAGCGCCGTTCGCCTGACGGGGGAACGCCATTTCCTGGCGCATGAGGGCACCCGGAAGACCGGCGTTGTCGAAGCTGTCGTCGCAATAATATCCAGTGGGTTTGGCGAGGTCCGACCAATGGGAATCGAGCTGGAGATTGAATGTGTAATCGAAACGACCACGCGGTCCCCAGAGGAACTTGATGCCGAGTTTCCACGTGGGCCGGGCGATTTCGTAGAACCTTTTCCTCGAAATCCCGAGGTATTCGAAAATGTGTCTCGGAAAATTCGGAGTGGTTGCCTCACCGACACCGATGACGCCGATGGATTTGCTGCGCACGACGCGCACGTTGAGCTGGGGGATCTTGCGTTTGAGGGAAATGGCGGAGACGAGACCGGCACTTCCCGCACCGAGGACGAGTAGGTTTTTGATCATTGGGTTTGGGTAACCGGATTATCGGGATGGCCCTCGTTAGATCAATCGGAAATATTACAAAATACATACGTATTCACGTTATTCCGTCACGGTGCGGCGGGGATTCCGCGATGCGGCACCTCCACCTTTTTCCCGAAAAGGGTGAGGAGTGGTCCGGTCATCATCGTGGTGACGAGAGCCATGATGACGAGCATCGTGAAGATCTGCGGGGAGAGGATGCCCAGGTCGTAGCCGATGTTCAGGGCGATGAGTTCCATCAGTCCGCGGGTGTTCATGAGAGCGCCGAGCTGCAAAGAATCCCGCCAGCTCATGCCCGTCATGCGCGCCACGACGGCGCTGCCACCCAGCTTTCCGACGGTGGCCACCGCGATGATGCCGAGACAGATCAACCATCCACGCAAGTCGTCCAGCAGCCCGAGTTGCGTCCTGAGGCCCGTGAAGGCGAAGAAGAGCGGGAGGAACAGCACGGTGCTGAAATTCTCAACACGGACGCTGAGCTTGTGACGGATGTTCCCCGCGTGCGGCATGATGACTCCCGCGAGGAACGCGCCGAACAGCGCATGAATCCCGATGATCTCGGTGGTCAGGGCGGCCCCCAGCACGACACACATCGTCAGCGCCAGCAACCCGCGCGAGGGTGACTCGGCTTCCAGATTCTTCTGTCCGATCCAGCGCGGCAGGCCCGGCCTGACGATGTAGAGCATCACCGTCACGAACGCCACCACCAGCGAGAGGTTGAAGGCGGACGCCGCGATGCTGGTGGAGCGGGCGATGGCGACCACGAAGGCGAGGATGCTCCACGCCGTGACATCATCCACAGCAGCACAAGTGATGGCGGTGCTGCCGAGGGTGGTCTTTGTGAGTCCCCGGTCCTGCAGGATACGCGCCAGCACCGGAAACGCGGTGATGCTCATGGAAATCCCCATGAAAAGGGCGAAAGCCGTGAATCCCGCGCCCGATCTGGCGAGTGTTTCATAAAGGAAATACGCCAGCACCACACCGAGAAAATACGGGATCACAATCCCCGCATGGCTGACCAGCACCGCCGTGTGAGCCCTTTCCTTCACCTTTCCCACCTCCAGCTCCATCCCCACGGTGAACATGAAAAGGCAGACTCCGATCTGGCTCAGGAGTTTCAAGGTGCCAAGCGAGGTGGCGGGAAACACGAACGCGAAAAAATCCGGAGCCAGCAGGCCAAGGAGCGACGGCCCCAGCAATATCCCCGCGACCATTTCCCCGACCACCGCCGGCTGGCCCAGCCGGGTGAACAGGCCGCCCATCAATCGCGCGGCGGCGATGATGACGAGCATCTGGACAAACAAATGGCTGAGCGGCTCGTTCGCGTGCTGCCGGACACCGTCCCATAGCGAACCATTTCCGGCCGTGTTTGCCTTCATCACGACAGGCGCGCCTGCCGCGAGTTCGCTGGCGGTGGCGGTAGGACCTTGAAGAGACGCCCCTTGATGAAGGACTCCAAAAATACCCAGACCCACGAAGGCCAGGATGAGCGTGTAAATAAGGGCGCTGTTCTTCATGACGGCGGACAGAATCCCCTCGCCCCCGGCAAAACTCAAGCTCCCGGATCGTCCATTTGCAATTTGCACAAACCACCTGTTTGTGCATGCGTTTCGCAATGTTTCCACCTCATTAACATCTTCATAAAACATTGATTTATCAATAATTCAATCCCGACCAGATCCGGCATTCATCCTGCGCAAGGCGGCATCGACCAGCCACCGCCATGAACTCCACACCACCAACCCGTGAATCCCGCCATCCGAGGGGAATCATCCAGGTCGCTCTTGCGGCCGCCATTGCCATTACCCCCATCCTCATCAAGAGCCATCTTGACGACAACGCACAGGCCGCCATCGCGCGGGAATATGATTCATCCCGCAACGAGGTGCTGTCCCGCATCGATACCGCTGTCAGGAATCATGACCTCGCCACCCTGCGAGGCATCGAGTCGAGATATGGAGGCTCCGTGAATGATCCGGAATTCAAATCTGTCCTGAACGCCGGCATGGCGAAGGTCACCGCGAGGGAAACAGAGATCGAATTGCTCATTTCAAAACACCTCGATCTGGTCCGGCATAAGGAAGAGGTCAGTTTCCGCCCGAACCCGAGGCAGCCACAGATAGCGCGCGAGGATCATCAAGGCGCTGTCCAGCAACTTTCCATTCTTCCCCACTGAAGCAATGCATATTGCATGTTTTCTCGTGCATTCCCCCTCCCGCTTCTCCTCGCCAGCTCGGCAATATTCACAACAACCTTTTGATACATAGCAAAATAGATACATCCGATCCACTTGGCCCGCACCCTGCGATAGAACAACCACCTTCAGTTAATCAACCGTTAATACCATGAACTCCATAATGAAAAAATCCGCATTCGCTGGCTGCGTCGCACTCGGAGCCCTGCTCACCAGTTGTGTCGACCCTTATGCCACCGGACCCACCCACTCGACGGTCACCACCACCTATCGCACGGGCTATGAAGTCCGCAGCCTGCCATCAGGCTATCGTACGGAAACCATCGGGGGCTCACGCTATTACAGCCATAACGGGACCTACTATCAGTCACGGTCCGGCCGCTATGTCGTTGTGGAGGCACCGCGCCGGGGATATGACAACCGCTACGACGATCGCAAATACGGCAGCCGTGACCGGGACCGCCGTGATGGACATGACTATCGGGACCGTGACGGCCGCGACAGAGGCCGCTATGACGGTCCTCCCCGCGGAGGCCGTGATGTGATTGTCACGAGGCTTCCCTCGGGTTATCGGACGGTAAACTACAGAGGCGGGGTTTATTACCAATCCAAGGACGTGTATTACCAACGTCGCGGCACCGGATACGTGGTCGTCACCCGCCCCTATTGATCTTTCATTCAACAACCATTTTCATTCAACAACCAACCACCCACGATCATGACCACCATCTTGTTAGTCATTCTGATTCTCGCATTGCTTGGAGCGCTTCCCACCTGGGGCCATAGCAGAAGCTGGGGCTACGGTCCCAGCGGCGGGCTCGGGCTCATCCTGCTGATTCTTGTCATCCTCATGCTGATGGGGCGGATCTAGTGGAATTCCACTCCCGCCCGGACCGGATAGTGATCCGACGGATAAACCCCATCGCGGTTTTTCCTGATGATTTCCGAATCAATGATCCGTGTTCCGGCCGGGACAAAAATATAGTCGATTTTGGCGGTGTCGCGAACCCCCGTGAACATGCTCATGGTCCCGGATTCGACCAGCGGCACCGCCGGATTCAGCTCGCGCCAGGTATCCAGAAACCGGCGCGGGCTGTTTTTGATGTTTGAAATCGCGGGATTGGTTTCATTCGCATTGAGGTCTCCCGTGATGATGACGGGCGTCGAGGCGGGCAGCGCGGCGAAATGTTCGAGGATGAGCGCCGTCCCTTTCTCCCGCGCTTCCTGGGATTCGTGATCGAGGTGCGTGTTGTAAAAATGAAGAACCCGTCTGGTGCTGCGTTCCTCCAGCTTCGCCCAGGTACAGATGCGCGTGACGTGGTTCTTCCACGTGGTGGAATTCGGGATGGCGGGCGTGTCGGACAGCCAGAAGGTGCCGGACTCGATCACGTTGAAGCGATCCTTCCTAACCAAGATGGCCGCATATTCGCCGACGGTTTTCCCATCCTCGCGGCCCACCCCGATCTCCTGGTAGCCGGGGACCCTCATCGCAATGTCATCCAACATCGAACGGAACGCCTCCTGCAGGCCGATGACATCCGCCTTGTCCTCGCGGATCACCTGGGACGCCTGGTCCCGGCGTGCCAGCCACGTCTTCTCACCGGTGTCTCCGGAATTGATGTAACGAAGGTTGAAGCTCATCACACGGACCGCCAGCGGCGGTTCCTGGGCCTGGAGGGTAAGGGATGTCATCACGAGGGCTAGCGCGGAAAAAATGGAGTGACGCATGGATCGATGGGTGCTTTTTTGGAAACGCAATGAAGCAAGCAGGTCTTCCAAAAGCGGGAAAGCCCGCGGTACTGAAAATTTTCGGTGAAACATTCCACACCGTGATCCCGGTATGAATGGCGGCAATTATCCCGTGTAACATTCACCCACTCCTTTTCCCAAAACCATGAATCCCACCGACTCCACACGCCGTCAGTTCCTCGCCACAGCCGCAGCCACCACGGCCATCGCGGGATTTCCGAACATCGTCCGCGCGGAAGGAGCGAACGCCGCGGTCCTGAAGATCGGCCTCATCGGTGCGGGCGGGCGCGGCACCGGAGCCGCCAGCCAGGCGCTCACCGCGGATCCGAATGTGAAGCTGTGGGCCGTGGGCGACGCGTTCGAAAGCCAGATCGGCAGCAGCCTGAAGAACCTCGCCACCTTCGGCGACCGGGTGGAAGTGGCGGAGAACCGCCGTTTCTCCGGCTTGGACGCCTACCAAAAAGTCATCGAGAGCGGTGTGGACGTGGTCATTCTTGCCAGCCCTCCGGGATTCCGCCCCCAACACCTCCGTGCGGCGGTGGAAGCGGGAAAGCATGTCTTCGCGGAGAAACCGATGGCCGTGGACGTCGCGGGCGTGAAATCCGTGCTGGAGTCCGCCCGGATCGCCAAGGAAAAAGGACTCACCCTGCAACACGGCTTCTGCTGGCGATTCTCACCGAACACCCGCGCGGGCTACGGCAAGCTGCTCTCAGGAGAACTCGGTCGCGCGGTCTCCGTTTACGGCACCTATCTGGGTGGCGTGCCCAAGCCTTCCACCTCCATCGACCAACGGAAATCCGAATGGGCGGATGTGGAGTGGCACATCCGCAACTGGATGGCCCACGAATGGCTTTCAGGCGGCCCGCTGCTGGAACAGGCCATCCATACCGTGGACAAGGTGGCATGGGCTATGAACGATGTTGCCCCCATCGCGGCCCGCGGTTCCGGAGGACGCACCCAGCGCGGCGACGATGGAAACGTGTGGGACAACTACAGCGTCACCTTCGAATATCCCAACAACGTCTTCTGCCACGTGGGCCAACGCCAGATGCTGGGAACCTTCAGCGAGGTGGTCGACCGGGTTTTCTGTGAGAAAGGCACTTTGGAAGCCCCGACGCGCGTGATGACCAAGGACATCACCGGCAAGACGACATGGGCCTACCGGGGGGAAACGACCGACATGTACCAGGTCTGCCACAACGAGTGGTTCGCCGCGATCCGCAAGGGCGAGCCGCTCAACGCCGGAGTCTATATGGCGAACAGCACCATGCTGGGAATCCTCGGACGCGAGGCCGCGCACTCGGGACAACGGATCACCTGGGACGAACTGTGGAATTCCAAACAGGACTTCGCGCCGGACGACCTGAAAATGACCGACAGTTTTCCCAAGGAAGCCGTCCCCGCTCCGGGCAAATACACGCTCGCCTGACCGCCGATGAAATCCGCTGCCATCGTCTCCCTGGCGGGATGCCTCATCGCCCCGCACCTGCTCGCGGAGCTGCCGAATCCCCAACTGCTGCCGACCACCCGCGCCATTTCCGAAATCATCGCGAAGACTCCCGATCCGGAGGCTTCCGCAATGAAATCCTACGTGGAAAAGGTCAAACTGGCGGGCGACGCGAACCTCGACCTCATTGCCATCCAAGGCGGTGAATTCTCCCTCGGTTCGCCCGAAACCGAAGCGGGTCGCAAGCCGGATGAAGGACCACAGCGGAAAGTGAGGATCGATCCGTTCTGGATGGGAAAACTTGAGATTACCTGGGAACTTTACCGTCCGTTCATGGAAAACGGCAAGGCCCGCAACAAGGACGGCACGCTCAACCGGGATTCGAACCTCACTACCAGCGAGGCACCCGCCGTACAGGCCGGTGAGACGCTGAACGACACCATCACCCAGCCTACCCCGCCCTTCATGCCGATGAACCTCGGCATGGGTGATGGCTATGCGAAGGATTTCCCCGCCATTTCCATGACCCAGCACGCGGCGGGCAAGTTCTGTGAATGGCTCAGCGAGCAAACCGGGCATTTCTA
This sequence comes from Luteolibacter yonseiensis, assembly GCF_016595465.1. Lineage (NCBI taxonomy): Bacteria > Pseudomonadati > Verrucomicrobiota > Verrucomicrobiia > Verrucomicrobiales > Verrucomicrobiaceae > Luteolibacter > Luteolibacter yonseiensis. Next base: position 493,677 of record NZ_JAENIK010000013.1, read on the forward strand.
CCGGCTGCCCACCGAAGCCGAGTGGGAATACGCCTGCCGCGCCGGCACCACCACCGCGTGGTCGTTCGGGGACGATGCGGCCCAACTGCCGGATTACGCGTGGTTCGCGGACAATTCGGAGTTCCAATATCAGAAGGTGGGCAAGAAAAAGCCGAACCCGTGGGGACTCCATGACATGCATGGCAACGTGGCCGAACTGGTGCTTGATCAATATTTACCGGATAGCTACGCGAAATTCAAGGATGGCGAAAGCAATCCCTGGGTGCCCGCCCCCCTCCGCTATCCCACCGTCGTGCGCGGCGGCCATTGGGATGCGGACGCCGTCATGCTCCGCAGCGCGGCACGTCTTGCCAGCAGCAAGGATTGGAAGGTCATCGACCCGCAGATCCCGAAATCCATCTGGTTCTTCACCAGCGCCCCATGGCTCGGCTTCCGCGTGGTAAGACCGTTGAAAACCCCGCCGGTGGAGGAAATGCACCGCTACTGGAACATGGGCCCGGGACCAACCGAGTGATGCGGATGAACAGACCGGTGCCACCATGCAAACTCTCCGCCGCGCTGATCATTCTTGCGGCATCGCTCGCACCATTCTTACAGGCCGGAAGTCCATTTCAGAAATTCACCTTCGAGCGCGGCATCATGGCCACACGCTTCGCCATCACCTGCTATGACGACGACGCCGCGCAAGCGAAAGCAGCGGCGGATGCCGCCTTCGACGCTGCGGAGAGAATCAACCAGGTCGCCTCGGACTACATCGCGGACAGCGAATTACTGAACCTGTCGAAGCACTTTCCCGGAGAACCCGTCGCCACGTCCCCCCTGCTCTTCAAGCTCATTTCTGAAGCCCGGGGATTCGCGGAAAAAACCGACGGTCGCGTCGACCCGACACTCGGACCTTTCACCAGACTCTGGCGGGAGTCGCGCAGGAGAAAAACACTGCCGGACGAGGCCACACTCACGAAAGCCCGTGAGGCAGTGGGCTGGAAGAGCCTCGTCCTCGATCCCCATCTTTCCACCATCGCCCTGATGAAAGGAGGCATGCGCCTCGATCTCGGCGGCATCGCCAAAGGTCAGGCCGCGGATGCCATGCTCGCGGTGATGGCCACCCATGGCATTTCACGCTGCTGCATCACCGCCGGCGGGGACGTCCGTCTCGGGGATGCTCCCCCGGATGACACGGGATGGAAAATCCAAGTCCATACCCGGGAAAAAGAGACGGAGAAATCCCTCACGCTTGCCAATTGCGCGGTTTCCACCTCGGGGGAACTGCACCAGTTCATCGAGATCGATGGCACGCGCTACTCACACATCATTGATCCGGCGACCGGACTCGGTCTCACCCGCACCACCGCCGCCACCGTCATCGCTCCGGACGCCACCACCAGCGACGCGCTGGCCACCGCCTGCTGCGTGGCCCCTCCCGACATCGCGAAAAAAATGGCCCTCGCGGCTGGTGCCACCGACGTGATCCTTTCAGAGTGACGTCATTCCCATGCCCGACACCGATTCCCGCTGGCCCGCTGTTTTTTCCAATCTCTTGCAGAACCACTCCGTCGCGGACGCCGCCCACGACATGCAGCACATCCGCCGCGTCGTGGCGAACGCCCGGCGGCTCACCTTGGCGGAAGGAGCGGATTGGGAGATCGTGATGCCCGCGGCCTGGCTGCACGACTGTGTGGTCGTGCCCAAATCATCGCCACAGCGGAAGCAGGCTTCCCGACTCGCCGCGCGGCAGGCCGTGGTCTGGTTGGAGGAAAACGCCTGGCCGCATGGGAAGCTGGCGGAGATCGGCCACGCCATCGAGGCCCACAGCTTTTCCGCCGGTATAGAAACCCGCACGCTGGAAGCCATGGTCCTGCAGGATGCGGACCGCCTAGACGCGCTCGGTGCCGTAGGGCTGGCCCGCACGCTGATGCTCGGTGCGGAAATGAAACGGGAGTTCTACCACCCCGAGGATCCGTTCTGTGAAGACCGCCCGCCGGATGATTCGGTTTACACCCTGGACCACATCTACCAGAAACTGCTCACCCTGGAAGGAACGATGAAAACCGAATCAGGAAGAAAGGAAGCGGTGAGGAGAACCGAATTCTTACGACAGTTTCTGGATCAGATGAAGGACGAGGTCTGAACAAACGGAGAAACCGCCGGATCACCCCTCGCGGCTGATCCAGCCGCGTGTCACCTCGTAAACATACCAATCTTCAAGCTTCTTCCGCGCCCACGGGGTCTTGCGGAGAAAGGTGAGGCTGGACTTGATGGTGGGATCGAACATGAAACAGCGGATCTGGATCTGGTCCGCAAGCCGCTCCCAGCCATGGGCCTCCACCATGCGGGTGAGGACCTTCTCCAACGTGATGCCGTGGAGAGGATCGTTCGGATGGGGAATCGGGTCGGACATCGCGGGCAGCCTAGTGAACGGCCTTTCAAGAGTCGAGTGGGGAATATGGAGGATGGCCCGGCGGACAGGATATCCGCCGGGCCAAATGCACCGGACAACCGGCCCGCTCAGGGCAGGAACGGCGATCAGTTCCTGCGGCGGCGCAGCAAGGCGAACAGACCGAGACCACCGAGCAATGCGGTGGCGGGCTCCGGAATGACCAGCGCGATGTTGTTCGTATTCACGCCATTGTTGTAGGCATAGTCGATGTGATAGCCCGACGGGATGATTCCGGTGATCCCGGCGAAGGCGGCACCGACAAGCGATCCATAGCTGGCGAACACGTAGGCTCCGTCATTCGCGGCCTCTCCGAGCTGGCTGAGATCCAGCGTGGCATTCGTAATGTCCAGACTTCCCAAAACGGCGAGCAGGTCGACCGTGCCGGTTCCCGTGCCGTCATATTCCACCTGCAGGGTGCCGCTGATGGTGGCGGAGGCTGCGGTGAGTTTGCCGATGGAGTTGCCCGGTGCGACGATGGCTCCGGAATTCACGACCAATCCTCCGACCGTTCCCTCGCTGCCGCCGATTTTCGCATCGCTGCTCACCGTGACATTGGAGGAGGCGAGCGAACCATTGACCAGAAGCGTACCGGCGGTGACGGCTGTGGCTCCGGTGTAGGTGCTGCTGTTCCCGGTCAGGGCGAGCGTACCGCTGCCGGACTTGGTGAAAGATCCGCTGCCGGTGAAGGACTGGGAGGCGGTCAAGGTGAAATTCTGGGTATCGATCTTCGCCCCGCCGGAAAGGATTTCCGCCGTGTCGAAACCAGCGATAAAGGTGGCGGAGTCGCCCGTCGCCTGGAGCACGCCGCCGTTGAAATTGGCGGTGGCGGTGCCCGCGGCACCACTGAGTTCCGTGGTCCGGATGGTGCCGCCGTTCAGGTTGACGGTGCCGGTACCGGTGCCCACCCCGACGACCAAGCGGCTCGTGCGGAAATCCCCCGTGCCGGAAATGGTGAGGGTGCCGGTGGCGGTGTTGTTTTTCCCGATGTTGGTGATGCCGCCGGTCACATTGATGAGTCCGCCGCTCAGAAGCACCGTTCCATTGGAGGTGGAGTCACCGCCCACGACAAAATCGCCCGAACCCGCCTTGGTGATGGTTCCGCCCGTCATGGTGAGCTTGCCCACTCCGTTGGCGTTCCGCCCGACGACAAACCAGGAATCGGCGGAAAGCGTGCCGCCGCTCATGTTGTAGTTGCCGTTCGATGTACCGGAACCGATCCAGAACTCGCCATTCGTAGCGATCGCTCCGGCGGTCTGGTTGAGAGTCCCTGTCGATCCGTCTCCGACGATGAATGCGGTTCCGCCGTTGGTTTTGGTCAGGGTTCCGCCATTGACGTTCAGGACACCCGTCCCAGTACTGCGGCCGATCGAAAGCCAGCTGTTGGTATTGATCGCGCCGGACGCGCTCAATGTGACGGTGCCGTGGCTCCCCGCACCATCACCGATCTGGAATTCGCTGGTTCCGTTGTTGTTCAAGGTTCCGCCCGAGATGTTGAGGAAACCATTGCCCGCGCTTTGCCCGATGCGGAACTGATTGCCGGTGGCTTTGTTCAACGTGCCTCCGGACATGTTCAGCGTGCCGGTGACGAGATTTCCACCGGCGGACCCATTGCCGATGACGGTGGCGTTTCCGATGTTGACCGTGCCGCTGTCCAGGTTGAAAACGCCGGTGCTGGAATTGGTTCCGACGTGGAATTCGCTGGTGACGGCAAGCGTGCCGGAGGTGTTGATGTTGGCGGTCCCGTTGCCGCCGGAGCCGTTGTCGCCGCCGCCCACCCGGAGATGTCCGTTGACCGTCATGCTGCCGGTTCCCTGGCCGTATCCCGTCAGGGTGCCGCCCGTTGCCGCGGTATTCGCGAGATTGTAAACACCGGTTCCGCCATTGTGCCCGATTTTCATCCAGTTGCCGCCGCCTGTCGCCGCGATGCCGGCGGTCTGGTCCAACCGGCCATTGGTCGAGGCCCCGTTGCCGACAATGATGCCGGATGGTGTCAGCGAAATGTCCGCCGAAATGGTGGCGATGGAGCCGGTGTTGGTATTGATGACCACCTCGTCACCGAAAGTGGCTTTTTCAGGCACCCGGCCGAGGCTCCAGTTCGTCGCGGTATTCCAATCGGTGGTGCCGCTGTCGCTCCAAATATTGTTGGCGGCCCGCACGAGCGGCATGCCCGCCACGGAAATGACGGCGAGGGAGGAAACAAGTGTGGAGGAGGACACTCGTTTGAAGAGATTCTTGTTGGGTTTCATGGGTTTTGAATGAGGGGCTTTCTGATTTCCTGGTTGGGTATTTTATGGGTTGGATCCCCCCAACGACATGGGGAGTCGGAATAGCGATGCGACGTCGCGGATCTTTTCCCGCCAGAAATTTTCAGAAAATTTTCATCGGAGGGTCCGACCCGCCCGAGCAGTCAGGACCCGGCCGGAATCACCCATGGGACGCATCCGTGCCATCGCCCCTGCGAATCGCCCGGTTTCCATTCCACCCCCCAATAAAAAAGGCCCGGCCATTCCTGGCCGGACCTTTTCCAAAATACCCGGGGGCAAGCTTACTTCGCCGCGGCGATGACGCTGTCCTTGGTGATGCCGAGCTCCTTGAAGACCACGTCTCCCGGAGCGCTCATGCCGAAGCGGTCGATGCCGATGGTCTTGCCTTCGGTTCCGACATACTTCCACCAGAGGTCCGTGACACCCGCCTCAATGGAGATGCGCTTGGTGACAGCCTTCGGCAACACGCTTTCGCGATACTCCGCGCTCTGGCGCTCGAAGCGCTCGAAGCATGGAAGGGAAACGACGCGCACGCCGTCGCCCAGTTCGGTGGCGGCCGCGATGGCATACTGCAACTCGGAGCCTGTGGCGAGGAGGATGGTGGTGAGCCCGCCCGTTTCCTTGCGGGCGATGTAGCCACCGCGCAGCACGCCGTCGCGGCGGGCTTCCACGGAGAGATCGTTCATCAGCGGGATCGCCTGACGGGTGAGGATCAGCGCGGTCGGGCCATCCGTGCGGAGCAGGGCGGCGGCGAAAGCACCGGCGGTTTCCTCGGCATCGCCGGGGCGGATGACATCGAGATTCGGAATGACGCGCAGACCGCTGACCGTCTCGACCGGTTGGTGGGTCGGGCCGTCCTCACCGACACCGACGGAGTCGTGGGTGAAGATGTAGGTGACCGGCAGGTTCGACAGCGCCGCGAGGCGGATGGAGCCGCGCAGGTAGTCCGCGAAGACGAGGAAGGTCGCGCCGCTCGCGCGGAACAGGCCGTCGTAGGCGATGCCGTTGCAGATCGCGCCCATGGCGTGCTCGCGGATACCGAACCAGATGTTCCGGCCCAGAGCGTTCTCAGCGGAGAAGTCGCCGCCGTCCTTGATGTAGTTTTTGGTGGAGCCGAAGAGGTCCGCGCTGCCGGTGAGGAACTGCGGCACTTCCTTCGCCACCGCGTTGATGACGGTCGCGCCTGCGGAACGGGTGGCATCCTTGTAGTCCGCGGCGAATGCCGGGATCTTCGAGCTGAGATCGGAAGGAACCGAGAGCGCCACACCGGCGGTCAGCTCGGCGGCGAGTTCGGGATTCGCCTTGGCCCACGCGTCGTAGGTGGCCTGCCACTTTTCGAACACGGCCTTCGAAGCCTCCTTTTTTTCCGCGAAAAACGCGACGGTCTCGGCGGAAACATAGAAATGCTCGTCGGCGGGCAGTCCGAGTCCGGCGCGGGCGCCGTCGATGAACTTCGCTCCGCCTTCGCCATGGCCCTTCGCGGTGCCCTGGACTTCGGGGATTCCTTTTCCGATGAGGGTCTTCGCGATGATGACCTTCGGGCGGCCGTTCTTCGCGGACTTCGCCGTCTCGATGGCGGAAGCGATGGCACCCAGGTCGTGACCGTCGATGGTGACGGCGTCCCAACGCTGGGAAAGGAAATACTGCTCGGCATCCTCGCCTTGGGTGACCTTCGCCATGGCGTCCAGCGTCACGTCGTTCGAATCATAGATGAGGATGAGGTTGTCGAGGCCGCTGTGGCCTGCGAAGGCGATCGCTTCCTTCGCGACACCTTCCTGAAGGCAGCCGTCGCCGAGGATGGCGAAAACGTGTTGGTCGAAGATCGTGTGCTCCGCCGTGTTGAAACGGGCGGCGGCACGCTTGCCGGAGAGCGCGTAGCCCACGGCATTTCCCACACCCTGGCCGAGTGGGCCGGTGGTCGCCTCCACGCCGGGAGTCTCATGATACTCGGGATGGCCCGGAGTGATCGAATGCAGCGCGCGGAACTTTTTCACGTCGTCACGCGAGACCGCGAAACCGGAAAGGTGCAGCCAACTGTAAAGGAACATGGAGCCGTGACCCGCGGAAAGGACGAAGCGGTCGCGGTTCAGCCACTTCGGCGCGTCCGGATAGTAGCGCAGGGACTCGCCGAAAAGCACGGCACCGATTTCGGCACAGCCAAGTGGAAGACCGAGGTGGCCGGAGTTACATACATGGACGGCATCCATGGCGAGGCCACGGGCTTCATTGGCAGCTTGAGCAAGCAGTGTCGTGTTCATCAGATTTTTTCCGCAATGGTTATGAGGGGCGGATGGGTGCAACCGTAGAAATCCCGCCCTGATTGACAAGCCACCATTCGGGGTAAGGCATCTTGATGTGCTGAAAACCGCTCATTTTCCGCATGATTTCAGCAATATGAAAATTTTAGCCAAAAAATTCTTGCAACTCTCCGGCCGGTGGAGTTCCTTTCCGCCGTCGCCGCGAACGACCCGTTCGTCTATCGGTTAGGACTCCAGGTTTTCATCCTGGCAAGAAGGGTTCGACTCCCTTACGGGTCGCCATTTATCATTCAGCCTCCGCCCTGCGGGGGCTTTTTTGTTTAGGCGAACTTCCACCTTCCGCTCATCAAAACCGGGACCACAACAAGTGACCGCTCTCCAAAAAGTCGAAGCCATCCGCGACCGGAAAGGCAAACGCGCCATCGCCGCGCTCACCGCCTATGACTACCCCACCGCCCGCCTGCTGGATGAAAGCGGCGTGGACGTCCTGCTGGTCGGGGACTCGCTGGGAATGGTCGTGCTCGGATTTCCCGACACCACGCATGTCACGCTGGAACACATGCTCCATCACGTGGCCGCCGTGGCCCGGGCGAAACCAAACGCGCTCGTCGTCGGAGACCTTCCCATCCACACCTACGACACGCCGGAACAGGCGCTGGAAACCGCCCGCCGCCTCGTTGAAGCGGGAGCCGGGGCGGTGAAGCTGGAAGGCGGTGTGAGCGAGGCGGAAAAAGTCCGCGCCATCACCTCGGCGGGCATCCCCGTGATGGGCCACCTCGGCATGCTTCCCCAGCGCGTCCTCGAAGAAGGCGGCTACCGCAAGAAAGGCAGGACCCCCGAGCAAACCGAAGCCATCCGCGAAGGCGCGCAAGCCATCATCGACGCCGGAGTCTTCGCCATCGTCCTGGAATCCGTAGTCCCCGACTCCGCGCGATTCCTCACCACCACCCTTTCCGTCCCCACCATCGGCATCGGTTGCGGAGACCACACCTGCGACGGGGAAGTCGCTGTCATCACGGACCTGCTCGGCTCGTATCCCTGGTTCGTCCCGCCCTTCGCCAAACCGCAGGCCGATGTGGCCGGAGCGACAAGGGAAGCGGTCCGGCGTTATGTCAAAAACGTGGAAAATCCCTCACACCCGCAGTAGCGAAATGAACAGCTATTCCGTGCGTTGTATTTTTGAAGTTCCGAAAGAACATTCCAACAAATCGGCATTCCTCTACGAGGAGCGGATCACCATCTGGCGCGCGAAGGACATTGACGAAGCGATCGACAAGGCGGCTGAAGAAGCTGAAATTTACGCGGATTCAAACTCCCTTTCCTATACGGGCCTGGCCCAAGCCTACTGGATGTTCACCAAAACGGATCTGGATGGAGTGGAGGTCTTCTCACTCATGCGGGAAAGCGGTTTGAAAACGGACGATTACCTGGATGCTTTTTTCAGTACGGGAAACGAACGACAGAAAGGGATGGACCTTCCCGAGCCACTGTAAAATCCCTCCTCCGGCCTCGGGTGACAATATTCCCGGTGACAAGCGGCACATTGTGCGTTTCTCAGCTTTTCCAGCTCAAAGAGTCGACAGGAAATGGGCTGCGGTCAGAATAAGCACTATCAGGATTACCAGCGAAATCCGATAAAGGCGTCCGTTCGACAACTGGTTCTGGACAGCACGTAGCTGGTTGTCCACCGCCTTCTGCTGAAGCTCGAAAGCTTGCTTCTGGATCAGTTGGCTTTCCTTCATGATTGCCTGATTCTCCAGTTGGAGTCGCGCGATCTGGTCCAGTTTCGCAAGGATTTCGGATTCGTTGTTCATGATGCGGTTTCGATGAAAATTAAAACGCAATTCTCCATGAGTGAAGGAACTTCTTGCTCAAATGGCTGGCGTCTTGATCCCATTTCGGGCAGGCGGTTTCTGGCGACTTGATTCTTCCCGAACCTTTCAACCACTTTCCCGGGTGGCAGCAATCAATCTCGCGACCCTGCCCGGGTGTCCGGGGCCGACCAGCGGACCAAGGACAATCAGCGTGGCCGCCAATCCTACTACGATTTCAGTAATCCTCATGATCCCGCCAAAGGCTGTCCGGCATCATCAGCTTCCTCCATCGCTCCTGACCTTGTAGCCACCTTCCTGGGGAATGATGCGGTATGCGCACATTCCCAAAGGACCAAGTGCCAGCTTAACCTCGAATCCGCCTTCCGGAGATTGCTTTCCCACCGAGATCATTCCGGTCGCGGACCAATCAACCTTTCCCAGCGTCTCATTCGTGACGAGTGAATAACCTTCCGGCAGTTCACCGTTCCTTGCCATTTTCTCGAAAATTTCCCCATACAGGACGAAATTCTTTTTCTTCGCGAACAACGACTGGTCGGAGTATCTGGCAGTGAACCGGTTGCTGCCGTGCCGGGCCCATTCGATCACATCCAGGGCCAGCTTCTTCGACGGCAACGGCGCGTCCGCCCCGGCGACAGGATGAAGGGAACAGAAAGCCGCGGTCAGAAGGGGGAGGATCAATTTCATTCAGGCGGACGTATGTGTGGATTCACGTAAGGAGGACAGCCCGGAATCCCCGGCTTCCAGGCCATTGCCTGATTCCGGTGGCAGGGTCAGCCGTTCCGCGACATGCAGGCGGCGAACGACCAGTTCGTCAATCTCCAGACGACGGACCCTGGCCCGGCCGACGACCAGTCGTCCGATGGCTATCGCACCGACGGCGCAGGCACCAAGCGCGACCGACCCCAAGGCCAGGGTGCCGAGCGCCTGCGCACCGACCGCGATCGCAGAAACCGCATGGGCATGTGTGGTTTTGCATTTCATTGTCCCTGCGATGTCGATTGCGGGAGCCGAGACCATCCCCCATGGTCCGCCGGACTTGTCCGGCATTCCTCCGGTTGGGAGAAATTGATCTTTTCCGAAAGCTTCATATTCGATTGGAAAACCACGGTCCGCTATCGCTGCAGATTGATCACATAGGAAGGATCTGGCGATAGAATTCTTTCCGCCATCGTGCGGAATTTTGTTAGAACCGCCGATGTCTGAAAACCTGCGGCAGGTGAAGTGTCCTCCAGGACAAGATCCGCTTTCGTCCCACCTGAGGAAACCCGCCCCAGCTCCTCCGCCCGGTTGAACCATCCCCACTTCAGACTTGCCCGCCCTCCACACGCGGAGACAGTCGGGAAAACATTTTGCTGCTCTACCTCCACATCCCCTTCTGCCACCGTGTCTGCCCGTATTGCTCGTTTTACAAGCACACGCCCGGCACCACGCCCATCGGCCGGTTCGTGGACGCCATGGCGGCTGAGATGAAATCGCGGCTGACCGCCCAGCCACGCACCGTTTACCTCGGCGGAGGCACACCGAGCATGCTCTCGCCGGGCCATCTTACCCGGCTTTTCACCTCGTTGCACGAGACGTTCGAATTCTCCCTGCTCGACGAGGTCACGCTTGAGGCGAACCCCGCCACCTTCGACGCCGGGAAGGCGAAACTTTTCCGCGACCTCGGTGTCACCCGCATCTCGCTCGGCATCCAGTCCTTCACCCCGCATGTGCTGGAAATCCTCGGCCGCGAGCACTCCGTGGCCCAGGCGAGCGAAGCCGTGAAGATCCTCCGGGACGCGGGCATGCCCTCGATCAACATCGATCTGATGTTCTCCATTCCCGGACAGTCCAAGGACGACTGGCAGGCGACGCTCGAGCACGCGATGTCCCTCAGTCCCGACCACATCTCCGCCTACAACCTCACCTACGAGGAGGACACCGCCTTCTTCGAATCCCTCCGCCGTGGCGAGATGCGCGAGAACGAGGACCATGACGCCGAGTTCTTCCACCTCGCCGACGACCTGCTCACCGCCGCCGGATTCGACCACTACGAAACCTCGAACTACGCAAAACCCGGTCACCACTCCACCCACAACCAAGGCTACTGGCGCGGGGAAGACTACCTCGGCCTCGGCCCCTCCGCCGTCTCCACCCTGGATGGAGTGCGTTGGAAAAACGTGGCGGACACCGCGAGCTACGTTTCGCAGGTGGAAGCGATCGGCAACGCCCTCACCGAGTCCGAGACGCTCGATGCCGAAGCCCGCCGCCTCGAACGAATCGCCCTCGGATTGCGGACGAAAGACGGCATCTCCCTCGACCTGCTCGGCCCGGACGCCCTTGAGCGCGCCCGCCACCTCTCCACCGAAGGTCTTGCCCGCATCACCGGGAACCAGCTCATCCTCATCCACCACGGCCGCGCGCTCGTGGACCCCATCGCCGCGGAGCTGGTTTGACAAAACTTGACGAAGGGTCCCGCTCCGGCTTGCCAAATTTCAACGCCTGGAAATCAGAAGACACTGCCCGCCGGACCTTCCATCGCCCTCCTTACTCCGGCCACAACAGCTTCCACCCCTCACCCGCCCAGACCGGGTGTTTCGGGTCCAGCACATTCATTCCGTCCAGCATCACATGTCCGTCCTTTTCTATTTGGTGGATTTTGAAAGAGTCACCCGTTGTGAAAATGACCGCCTTGCCATCCAACGGTCCGGGATCGAAACGATCCGTTCCCGGAATCAAGGGAGCGACTATCAACGGTCGTGACGGATTCCCCGTCGCAGAAAGCCCTGAAACATAGGAGAATCCCGTTTCCCCTTTCTCCAACGCCCGGGAACCGGTCATGACATTGTCCGGCTTTTTTCCGTCACGGGTCCTGACATGAAACATGGTTTCATTCTGAACGATTCCCGAAACAATCAGCTGCCGGAAGACATCATTCGATGATTGAATGGTCGCGGGGAGATCAGTCCCGGCAGTGCTTTCCACCGCATCAATGGTGTCCGCATCAGGATATTTCCCGTATTCGGACTGGAACTCGAACATCGCCAGACCTATCTGCCTCATATTATTAACAGCTTCCGAAATGAGATGATTTCCACGGCGGTTCCTGACCTTGATCATGTCAGGCAGCAGCCAGAGAACAGGCGCGAGGATGAGCGTGATGACCACCATCAGGACACCTCTCCACAAATGACGGGATGGAAGTCCGGCGTCAGGCGGAGCGGCATTGTTTGATCGGGCTCCAGGTATCATCAGACAAGCCAAGCATCGTCCATTCCCGATCGCGAGCGGTTTCGGGATCTTCATCTGTTTTTCACAAAACCGCATCGAAGAGAGTCCGCCCCCTCACGAACCATCCTCACCCGGGCAATCCGCCGACAATAAAACGCAACCACCCCGCAGCACATCTTCCCCGGATATCCCAGGATGGGCGCCGTCACACGACCCCCATGCCAACATGAAACCATACACATTCATCCCGCTCCTCCCCCTGCTCGCCACATCCCTCTCCGCCTCCGTCCTCGTGAAGTATGACTTCGACAAGGATCATCTCGGAAACACCATCACCGGCAGCACGACCGGCGGCACGAACGGTCCGGTCATCAGCACCGTCTACCCCTCCATCAGCTTTGGTGCGAGCACCGCCGAACCGCGGGTGAAGAAGGAATATGACAACGCCACCGACTCCCCCGCCAACTACTATTGGAAAGGCTGGGACGGCAACATGATGCGCGTGAAAAACCACGGTCCCGCCAGCGGCCCCGGCGTCTATGCCGGCAGCGCGAATCTGGCCGACGCCGTGACGAACGCCTCCTACTTCGCCTTCACCTACAATCCCACGGTGGCCACCTCCTTCACCCGGATCAGCTTCCAGGCCGCCGCCCGCGTCGGGACGCTGAACCCGCTCTTCGAACTCCCCGTGGGCATCACCGTGCGCTCCAGCCTCACCGGAACCGCCAACCTCGCGGCCACCTCCATGATCAACGCCTATGCCGAGCTCGCACAATACCAGAGCATCAACATCGACCTCACCGGCTTTGACGAATTCCAGGACCACAATGGCTCTCCCGTGACATTCTACTTCTACATGGACAGCCAGGGCACCACCGCCAGGCGCGAGGTCTTCATCGACAACCTGACCCTCGAAGGAATCCAGGCCATCCCCGAATCCACTTCGCTCTTGCTGGCCGCCTGCGGCGCGACCGGCTTGATCGCCCGGCGGAGACGAGCCCGTTGACCTCACCCTCAGGCCGAAGGCCCGGCTCAAGAAAAAGTGGTCCGCCTCCGGCCCTGTTTGGAATGCGGTCGGGGCGTTCCACCCGCCGTATCGTCCCGCACCCGTTCAGCAACCAAATTCCCACGATTCTAAGATAGCCAGTCCACCTGATTTCCGTCAAATCCTCCGGCGTGACGTTGCCAGCTTATGAAATCGAACCGGCGCTGCGGTTGGCGCTTCAGGAGAAGCGTGCCCGGGTGCTGCTGAAGGCTCCGACCGGCTCGGGAAAATCCACGGCGGTGCCGGGCATGCTGGTGGATGCGGGGATTCCCGGGAAAATCCTGGTCATCGAGCCACGTCGCATGGCGGCAAGGTTGCTCGCGGGCTGGGTGGCGAAGCTGCGGAAGGCGACGCTGGGCCACGAGGTGGGCTATGCGATCCGCTATGATACGAAATACCGTGAGGACTCGCGCATCATCTATCTCACGGACGGGGTTTTCCAACGCTGGATCCAGGACGATCCCGAGCTGAAGGGCGTCGGTGCGGTGATTTTCGACGAATTCCACGAACGCCGCCTGACGGTGGACATCGCTCTGGCGCGCTGTCTGGACCTGCAGGAATCCGCACGGCCCGACCTGCGGGTGGTCGTCATGTCCGCCACGCTGGAAACGGCGGGACTGGCGGACTATCTGGCACCGGCGGTTTCGTTGGAAGCGGGCGGACGGATGTTTCCCGTGCAGGTTTTTTATCGGGCGGACCGTCCACCGCAGAACGACCGGCGCGGCGGACCACCCCAGGTGACGCCGGTTTGGGAAAAAATGGCGAACGTCTGCCGCGAGGCGATGGCGATGCCGGAGCCGGGAAACATCCTGATGTTCCTGCCCGGCACCCACGAGATCCGCCGCACGGTGGAACTGCTGGAAAACAGCGGCATCGCGAAAGGTTGGGACGTTTTCCCGCTCTATTCGTCCCTTCCTCCCGCAGCACAGGAGGAGGCGATCTCTCCGGGACCGAGGCCGAAGATCATCGTGGCGACCAACGTGGCGGAAACCTCGCTCACCATCGACGGCGTCCGCACCGTGATCGACAGCGGACTGGCGCGCACCGCGTCCTTCGAACCACGGCGCGGGATCAACACCCTGCTCATCACAAAAATCTCCCGCGCCGCCGCCGAGCAACGAGCGGGCCGGGCCGGGCGGACCGCATCGGGACGCGCCTTCCGCCTGTGGAGCGAGGCGGAGCACGGGCGACGCGCTGAATTCGAATCACCCGAAGTGCATCGCGTGGATCTCGCGGAGGCTGTGCTGCTGTTGAAGGCGGCGGGGGTTCCGGAAGTAAGGGATTTCCGATGGTTCGACGCTCCGGTGGAGCTGTCGCTCTCCCGGGCGGAGCGGTTGCTCCATGACCTCGGCGCGCTGGATTCCGACAGAAACCTGACAGACGAAGGCCGGAAAATGGCATCCCTGCCGCTGGAGCCGAGATTCTCCCGCCTGATGCTCGCCGGGCACGAACACGGCTGCGTGGCGGAGACCGCGTTCATCGCCGCTACGGTGCAGGGCGACGGGATCTTCACCACCAAGCGTGGCGGGCCGGGCCGGAAGGACTTCATTTTCCCTGATGATGATACGGATTTCGCAGGAGAATGGCGGGCCTTCGAGTCCGCCGGTGCCATGGGCTTCGATCCCCGGCGCTGCGACCAGGTGGGCGTGATGGCACGCGGAGCGCGGGAAATCTCACAGGGATTCGACCGGCTGGGCTCGATGGCCCGGCGCTTCGGTTGGGAATGGCGCGGGGTGGATTTTCATTCGAATCACGAGGCGGTCGGAAAGGCGATGCTAGCGGCATTCAGCGATCAGCTGGCGATCCGGCTGAGCCAGGGCACCCTCGCCTGCAAGCTGGTGGGCAACCGCAAGGGCAAGCTGGACGAGGATTCGTGCGTGAGGAAAGCCCCGGCCTTCGTCGCGGCGGAGATCACCGAGGTGGAGGCGCGCGAAATCATCACCCACCTGCGGCGGGCCACCGCGACCGACCCGGCCTGGCTGGCGGAATTGTTCCCCGACGACCTGACGGTGAGCGACGGAGCCTCGTGGGACGATGTCCGGCGGCGCGTGGTGGCGCGGAAGGAAACAAAATTCCGCGACCTCGTGCTGGAGGCGAAGGAGAGCGACCACGGCGTGAACCTGGACGCGGCGGCGGAACTCCTCGCTGCCAGGGTGCTCACGGGCGAACTGATCCTCAAGAACTGGGATGACTCGGTGAACCAATGGACCGCACGGCTGGCCTCGCTGGGCCGCTGGATGCCGGAACTGGAACTGCCCGGCTGGTCCGATGAAGACCGGGCGGATGCCATCGCCCAGATCTGCCATGGCGCGGTGAGCTACAAGGAAATCAAGGAGGCCAACGTCTGGCGCGTCCTCCGCGAATGGCTGAGCCACACCCAGCGTGCGGCACTCGATTCCTATGCTCCGGAGCGCGTGAACCTGCCGAACGGACAAACCGCCAAGGTGACCTACACCGATGGCATGGACCCGTTCATTTCCGTGCGCGTGTCACATCTTTTCGGAATGTGGGAAACCCCGACCGTCGCGGGCGGACGCGTGCCGCTGCTGGTCCACATCCTCACCCCCGGTCAAAAACCCTGGCAGATGACGAAAGACCTGAAGGGCTTCTGGGCGGGTGGATACGCCCAGATGAAAAAAGAGGTCGCGGGCAGGTATCCACGGCATCCATGGCCGGATGATCCCAAAGGCTGGGTGGCGGCGGGCAGCCCGAGGAAATGAATGTGAAATTGTAACCACGGAGGCTCCGGAGGGCGGACGACGGCCGCTCCGTGGGGCGTTCAGAATAAGTCCCATAGGACCTATAAGACCGATTCTTCATTCTCTTCTTTTCCGTATATTCCACGGTTCCTTTTTTCCCTCCAAACCCAAATCCCACGGGATTTTCTTTGTCATCCGCCGATGATTACCCAGATTCCCTGACATGTGGAAATTGCTGCTGATTTTTTCAGTCCTCCCGATCCTCGCCGCGATGGCCTCGCGATGGTGGTTCGGGCTGCGCGTGCTTGCGGACGAAGGCAGACGCCAGTGCCGCTGCATCGCGGGGAAAGGCCCGTCCCCCGGCGATGCGGATACGGAAAAATCCGCGGCGGAGTTCGGCAGGGAACTGCGCTTGCTCGCACTCGAGGAATGGCGTGAGCGGGACCTGAAGGCTGCGAACTCGCGTGAGAACTCCCGCCGTTTCGGCATGGCCGTGCCGCCGATGAGCGGAATCATCGCCATCTTCGCGGTGATTGTGGGACGGGTCATCCCGATGGGTGGCTTCACCATCTTCGCCTCCGCGACAGCGATCTCCTGTGCGTTCGGACTGTTGTCCCTGGCACCCGAGCTGCGGGCCATCGCCGTGACAGCGAGACGGTTCCGCACCGACAAGAACTTCCCCAGAAGGGATGACGAGGACGCGGTGGTGAACTGCGCCATCGCCCACGCATGGAAAGAGACACTGCCACCGGTGCTCTCCTTGATCCAGAAATGATCCCCTCCCCCACCCTCTCTCATGACAAGAAAAGATTCTCCGGAAACACCCGCGATTTTTGAAATCGCCAACGCGAATGTCTGGCGCGGCGACACGCTCGCGCTGCGGGAGTTCTCCCTCACACTCGTCCATGGTGAAAGCGTGGCGATTCTCGGACCGAATGGTGCCGGGAAAAGCTCCTTTCTCAAGTTGCTCACCGGTGAGGTGCGTCCGGCTGCGGATAAGGGAATGCATTGCCGGTTGTTTGGAGAAGAACTCTGGTCGCTGGAGGAAATCCGCCACCGCATCGGCGTGATCATGCCGGAGGAGGTCGCGCGTTTCGAAGCGGACGAGCTGACGCGTGACGCCGTGCTTTCCTCGCTGCGCGGCGCCTACGGCCGCACGCGGGACATGCGCTTTTCCCAAGCGGAAAAGGAGCAGGCGATGGTCTCCATGGAACTGATGGGCGTGGCGGAACTGGCAAACAGGGCCTTCGGTACTTTGTCTTCCGGCGAGAGGCGGCGCATCCTGATCGCCCGCGCCCTGGTCCATCAACCCCAGGTGCTGGTCCTGGACGAGCCCTCGACCGCGCTGGACTTCGCCGCGAACATCCAGCTCACCGGGATGTTGCGGAAGCTCCTGCAGGAGAACCGGGACCTGCTGCTCGTCACCCACCATCCGGGAGAAATCCCTCCCGAGATCGACCGCGTGATCCTGTTGCGGGACGGTCGGATCTTCGCCGACGGCAGGAAGCGTGATGTCTTGAAATCCGCCCTGCTCAGCGAGCTTTACGATGTCCCGCTGAAGGTCTCCTGGTCGCATGGCTGGTGCGACGTGAGACCGGTTTGAGGTGACGGGGGTCCGGGGACACGAACCCCCGGGAGGAGCGATCTCACGATCGCTCCATCAGGCCGGCATGATGAAATCCCGCCCGCCACTCAGCGGTCGTAAATCACGGTTCTCGCGCCTTCTTCCGGGTGGGTCACCAGCACCGCCACACGTTTGATCGTCGAGGTGTCGATGCCGGTGTGGCTGAGATAGTCGAATTTCCCGCGCAGATCCGTGTAGCCGTCCTTGTGGAAAACGACCTGGCCGGAGTTCGTCTCGGCATAGACCTTCACATAGGTTTTCGGCAGCGGCTTGTGATCATCCGAACCAAGCACCTGCACGATGCGGTCCTGCGGCATGTGGCGGAGTTCGATGGCTTTGGAGTCGAGAACCTTGAGCAGTTTCCTTGATCCGGAATCCGCGGAAACGAGCACATTTCCCTTTCTCAAGCCTTCGGGAAGCTCGACGGCGGTTTCGGAGGCATCCTTCGCCAACTCGATATCAAAGCTGCCGTTCGGCAGAATCGCGGGTAGTCCCCCTTGCTCACCCTCGCCCTTGAGGAAGGGATTTTTCGAAAACAGCACCTCCAGATCCACACTGAACAAACGCAGCGTGGCCTTTTCCAGCGAGCGATGTTTGATGGTCAGCTTCCCACCGTCCGCCAGCGACAGGTCCAGTTCCGGCGCGGCGGTTTCCGTCACGGATGTCTCCTCCGCCCCGGATTCAGCAAGTGCGGCGATTTCCTCCGCCTGATCGATGACAGCCTGGAACCGGTCACGCCATATACCCGGAGGCAGGTCCGGAAGCACGCGTTCGGCGATGGCCCTGGCCTCCGCCGGCTTTTCCCGATGGAAAAGCACGACGGAATGCAGGTAGTCGTAATTCATCCGGCCCGGAAGTTTCGCGGGGTCGATTTTGTCGAATCTCGCCAATGCTTCCCCGGTGCGGTCCTGCAGGAAAAGCAGCAGGGCGAGGTTGAGCTCGTCTTCATCGTCCAGCACCGGCTTCCACCCGAGTTGGGCGAGGAATTTCAGATAATGACCGCGGGCGGCCTCATGTGTCAGCCTTGACTCCGTGGCGAAGCGGTGTGCCCGTGGATTCACCAGCGGGTCGAATTCCAATGTCTCCCACGCCAGATGGACGCGTGGCCGCACTTCCAGCAACGGGCTGTCCAGCCAGTCGCCAAGCTGTTTCACCGCGTCGGAATTCTCCAAGTACTCACGCATCGCCGCCACGTCATTGTGATGGAATCCGTATGACGCGACATCCGCGGAGAAGTGCAACCGGTCACGCAGCAGTTTCGCAACGCTTTGGAAAAACACGGCATCCTTCAGACGCCAGCGGATCGCTTTCAGATGGATGGTGTCCAGGTTTTCCGTGCCGAGGCGGGACAGCACCTCCGCATCGGTTCCTTCCGCGGCCAGCACTTGCCAGGAAGCGGAGTCCTGGGGTGCGGGATCGTTCGAGACCCTCAACGCGCGCGAATCCGTATGCGCGAGCACACGGCCGTTTTCACTGACATGAAGCGGATACACCGCGAAATCCCCGGCTGCCGGAAAATAAAATGCCAGCGTCTCCGTCACCACACCGTAGGGTTGCAGCTCGTGGGTGGACGACTCGGTGGCGGGTTTCCCGCCAAGGGGTATCGCTCCAGCGGGAATCTGTGCCAGGACATCGATGCGGCGGCCGATGCCGGTGGGGTTCGTCACGATGAGCGATGCGACATACGCCACGCCCGGACGGAAATCCCCCGTGACCGGATTTTCCACCTGCCGGCCATTCACCTTGCGGAACGGCTCCCCCTGCGGACTGAAGGTCTGGCGGACCAGCAGTGGTGACTCAGGCACGACATCCTCCGTCTTCCGCGTATCCTTGTAAAACAGCAGCATCGGCTCACGAGCTTTGACGCGCAGGGTGCTTCCATCCACCGCGACCTCCGGACGATCCGCCTTGAAGGGAAGATCCAACAGAGCGAGACACATCAGAGACTCGTTGGCATTGGTGTGACACGCATTGAAATGCGGTGAGAGGAACGGCCCCTCGCCATTCCATGCCGCGAGATCCAGCCAGAAACGGTTGAGCGGGATCAGCGACTCGTCCGTGGGCTTCGTGCTGTGGTAGTAGTTCGCCTCACGCCAGAGCTTCGTGCCGTTCGGGAATACCGGAGGGGATCTTCGAACCACGAGTTTTTTCGCCCCGCCATTGCTTGCCTCCGAGAACGGATCGGCGGCGGCCCGGCTCGGATTGTTGAGGATCGCGTCGATGTTGTTGCGGTTGATCGCCTGGTCACCACTGCGGAGACCGTTGGTGATACCATTGGCGGCACCAATGCCATCAGTGTAACCCTGTGCCGGGTCGGCAGGAATGCCATCGATGGAGGTTCCGTTCACGGGACTGATGAAATCCTCCCCAGACCTGCCTGATTCCTCCGCCGGTTCCGGCAATGGAGACAGAAGCGAAGAACCGTCATCTGGAAAACCACCCGCCATCGGTTCCGGCATGTGAGTCCGGTCACTCCCCATGTACTGGGTGAGCACCCCTATTTTCTCCAACTCATCAGGAGTGTTGGTGATGATCAGCGTGCCATTGCCTGACAATGTGGCTGATGATCCTTCGCTGAAAACAATGCCATTCGCTTTCAACAGTTCCTGAATGGGTTTCCGGGCGGTCAGTCTTTTCGCACCGCCGCCGCTTGCGGCCTCAGCGAAGGGATCCGTCGAAGCATCCTCCCCGCCGTCGAGTACTGAAGCGAAATCCGGCTCGACTTTGAAGGTGCGGGTGATGATTTCGTCGCCCGCTTCCGTCGCGATCCCAAACGTGACTCTGGAGTCCCCGACACGATAACGTAATTTCGTACTGTCGCAGATGTATTTGAGCGCCTGATCCAACGGGATATTCCTTACTTTCAGCTCCCTGATACGCAACCGACCCACGACACCGGTGGCATCATTGATGACAAAATTCACTCCCTTTTTCGCAGGGTCCTTTTCCGTGATATCCAGGTTCACCGACTCCTCGCGCAGGAAACCCACGGCATCCCGCAAACTGATATCCTGAAAGTCGATGCGAGGAAGGATCATGCGCCGGAGCTTTTCCGCCAATTGGGAATCCGGGATGACTTTTTCATTCAGATCCCTCTTCGCCAGTCCGAGACTGTCCTGTAGTGCGAGATCGCTTCCCTGCAATGTCTGGGTGAAGAGCCTGGTTTCCTGATCGGGTGCGGGAACTTCCAATTGCCAGCGCAGAGAGAGTTCGCGGGAGATGCGCTCGCGGGCGGCGGGCATGGCCCGGGCGAGCAGGGCTTTTTCCGCTGCGTTCAGCCGTGCCCAGGCGTAAGGACGCAGATAGGTGGTGAGATCCCGCTCCAACAGGTAGTCGTCCATGAACTGCGGCTCCGGTTTTCCGGCGAGCAGGGGTTTCACAAATTTCCCGAAGAACGCGGTGTCCTTGCGGGCGAGGAAAAGATGCAGTTCGTGGCACGCGTGCTCCTTCAACAATTCGAGCTTTTTCTCTTCTGTCAGATTCGGCCACTCGGTGAGGAAGACGAACTCGCGCAGCCGGTCATCTCCGGTCATGCCATAGAGGAACTGATGCGCTTCGGTGAGCGTGGTGAAGGCACGCCAATCCGCATCGAGCACGTTCTCGATCGCCGCCTCGGCGTTTTTCTCAAGCACGGCGGCACTGCGGTTCGCCAGATAGTGGTTTTTCGAATCGAACGGCCGGGCGATGCGGCGGTCGCGCAACGGCGTGTCATCCGCCGGCAGCGGCAGGATCACCGAATCGCTGGCAAACTTGTCCGCGGCGATGATCTCGATGAACTGGCTTCCGCTGAAATCCGCGAGCGGCAGCTTGAGGGAGCCGTCCTTTTCCGGCTTGAGGTCGTAGCGCACGGTGGATGGAAATTGCAGGAAATCACAGATCGTTTCCAAGCGGTTCGCATCGCCCCGGGACTCGCTGGCATCCGTGTCTTCGGTGCGGCGGCCGCCGCGGATCAGGGCACCTCTGGCACTTCCGCTCACGCCTTCACCGCCATCTACCTGCTCCTGGGCCAGTTCCGCATCCGTCCAGCGGTTCAGCAGGAGTCCGGGACGCGGAAGCAATGAACCGGGAAAAGTCATGGCCGCGCGGCGGTCGAGAATGTAGCGCATCTCATCACTGAGCCGACGCTCGGTGAGGTAGCCGCAGCCGACGAAACCGGGCTCAACAGTGTCGGACACCGTGGGAGAAAACGGCCGGAAATCCGCCACGATTCCCCACTGCCAATGTTGGTAACGCCTGCCCACCACCGAAACGCTGGTGTCCGGTCCCGCACCACGGAGTTGGAGCCGCAGTTCCCCATTCCCGGCCCCGGCATGAGCCACCGTGGGTTGGGATGGCGCGTGAAGCGGTTGGATTCGGGTTTGCGACAGGATGAGACCGTCCTTCACCACTCCGGACGAGACGGAGATTCCAGTGGTCCGCCCGGAGATCTGCAAGCGGAAGTCCCCGGGAGGAAGCCCGCGGATCACGAGATCCCCTCCCTCAATGGCCAGCTTGTCGAAGTGGTCGCGGATCGGTTCTCCCTCCAGGGTTTCCAGGAAGGAGATCCGCTCGTGATCCAGCACGGCGGCCGCTTGTTCCAGCGGCAGCCGGATTTCCTGACCGACCGGAACCTGAAGCCTGCGGGAGAGGAACAGGTCTTGTGACCTGGGCGAGTAGGCGGTACCGGTGATGCCACTGCCCGATGCATTGATGAAATCTATGGTATCGAGTTTTCCCAGATCCACGCGGCCTTCCGCATCGGTGCGGACCTGAAGCCGGACTCTCTCTTCATAGTCCTCGCGGATGAACGTCAGAGCGAGCTCGCGCGAAGGCAACGGTTCGCCGTTCCGGCCCCGGATTTCCAGGCGGTGTCCTTCCGTGGTCGGTGAAAAAAAGGCGGTTCCGATGTTGTTCTTTTGCAGCTCGGAGTTGATTTCATAGCCGGTCTCCCCGCTCAGCTTGAGCGGCTCGCCTCCCGTCGCCGGGGTGACGGTACCACGCAGGGCGAGGGTGAGCTTGAGCAAGCCCGCCGGGACCTGGAAGGGAATCTCCATGACGGGGGTGAGGTTCAGATTTTCCGCGATGACCCGCTCGGTGGTGATCCCGCCGAGCAGCTCCGCCTTGAGAACGAGGGCCGGGTCCTTGATGCGGTCCAGAGGGAGTTCGTGGCCGTGGTTCGTGAGGCGGACCCGGAGGTGGAGTTTCGCCTCCTGATCAGCCAGGAGTTGCTCGCGGTCCAGATGGAAACGGGCGTCCATGGCGAGTTCGTCGCCGCGGGATTCGAGCGAAACCGCCGTGGCGAGCTTGCCCGCGCTGAGGACGCCACGGGTGACCGGCTGGTTCGCCGCATCGGGGATGACGATGCGGCCGTTCTCATCCGCGCTGAATTTCTCCCGACCGAGAGTAAGACTGGCGGTAGGGACCGGATGGTGTTTTTCATCAAACACACGCACGCTCTGTCCGGTGGCGTTGCGTTCTGGGTAGGCGATGAGCCGGCCCTTGCGGATGAGCGCGCGACCGGAAACCTGGCCGCCGGTGAAGTCCACGATCCACGCGCCAGGACCCGCAAGCTCCGGCAGGGTGATGGTCTCGCGATGACGCAGGATCGGGGCCTGGGCATAGGAGATGCGGCGCTCGTGATGTGGCACAAGCCCGTCGAGATCGATGCCTACCTCCGGCTCCACGCCTTGGTTTGCGAGGTGGGCCGGCAGGTCCAGTTCGTAGATGCGGATGAGGAGGTCCGGGGTGTTCTTGAGATCCAGCGTGAGAGCGACGGCGGCATCGGCGGAGAGTTGGACAGGCGCGTTTTTCGCGACGGCGATTTCCGCCTCCTCCTGAAGCGAATTGAATTCCGAGGGATCCAGCAACTTCCCCCACACCGCCGGGTCTCCGCCACCGAGCAGGCGGGCGCGGGCGTGGATGGGTTTGAGGAACATCTCCTCGATGAAGGGAGCGAAATCGGCGGCGGAGTCCGAGCTGCTGAGGAAATGATGGAGATATTCATTCACCACCCGGTTGTCGTTGTCGACCGTCCCGCAGCCGGTGGCGGAGGAAAAATCCGAAGCCAGGTCGATTTCCTCCTCCGCGGACCGATCCTGATGCTTGAAGAAATTCATTTTCGAGATCCGCCGTGGCAGGGAGATGTAAGCGAGGAAATCCTCCTTGGGGAAATTTCCCATCTCCGCCTGCAGCCGGAGGTGATGGAACAGCACATGGGCCTTCAGCGAATTCAAAGCGGGCGGCAAGGTGATCACGAAGTCGCGGCACCTCCGCAGATGTCCGGCATGTGCCTGGGGATCGCTCGAGAAATCCGTCTCCGCTCCGGGACGGAGCTTGCCGAGGTAGGCGACGCAGAAGGACTCGTTCTGTTTGAGATCCGGGTGCAAGACCAGCAGGGCTTTCAATTGCTCCGCGGTGAGCCGGGACGACAGATCATCCGCAGAAGAGAATGTCTCGTTCAACGAGAGCATGCGATCCATGAGGGGCACCACGCCCGGCAGATCGGCGCGACCGATGTTTTCGAAAAACCAGCGGATCTTGGTTTCATCGAACTTCTCCACGTTCTCCAACTCACGCAGCAGGCGTCCGCCCTTGTATTGTTCATAGGGAGCTTCCGGATTCTCCCCGAGTGTGGCTTTTTCAAACGCTGCTTCCGTAATGAGGGCGGGATCAACCCTGGTAGGCAGGTTTTCCGCGGCGGCGGCCGCATCCGGCCGCGTGTCGGTGAAGACAAGGCCCAGTTTCCGGATAAGCTCCGCACGGGAGCCGTCGGGATTTTTCGCATACTCCTTGAGCATTCCGCGATTGGAGAGAGCCTCAAGCCCCTCGGAAGAAACCGGGTTCTCCTCACGCTCCGCAGCCGCCTTCCATTCCGACATCGTCTTGCGGAACTCCCCCTCACGCCCGGCGAGCTGATGATCGAGAGCCGTGTAAAAATACGCGGTCCGGGTGCCGGGGACCAGGGTCGTCAGGGCGGTGGCACGCGTCTCGGGATCGGCGAACCGCTCCCGGAAGAGTTCGTCCTGTGCGTTCAGCGGCACGCATGCGAGGAAGAAGCAGATGAGGTGATTTCTCATGGGTAATCTCTAGATCCTCCGGGACACAGGGGAAAGCAAGAAGTCGAAACACGGCGTTAAACCTGTTAGATCGATCCCTTTCCCGGGATTCAGCGGATGTGTCATGTTCCATTCGAAATACAACATGGAAAAGTCTTGCCATCCCGCGAGATTCCGCTATTGCGTCGCCGCGCACGCTGTTTCCAGCGTCGAGGGTCTCACGAATGACCCGCCCTTTTCCGGTCTTCATCGATGAGAGATTGTTTGAGGTCACTCCAACCGCTCATCGACACCGCCCGCCGCCCACGAAGGGACGAGGCAGGCATTTCAAAAACAACATGACCCCGAATCAATTCGAGGCGTTGCCATTGGCCGCGCCCCTCCAACGTGTTTTGCGCGAGCTGAACTACACCACTCCGTCCCCCATCCAGGCCCAGGCCATTCCGATCCTGCTCGAAGGCCGCGACCTCCTCGGTTGCGCCCAGACCGGCACCGGAAAAACCGCGAGTTTCGCGCTGCCCATCCTGCACGCCATCAATGAACGGCCCAAGCAGGTCAAGCCGCGCCAGTGCCGCACGCTCGTGCTGGCACCGACACGCGAACTGGCCGGCCAGGTGGGCAAGAGCTTCAGCACCTATGGCGCGCACATCCGCTTCAAGCAGACGCTCATCTACGGCGGCGTGGGCCAGAACCCGCAGGTCTCCGCGATGCGCGGAGGCGTGGACGTGCTTGTCGCCACACCGGGCCGCCTCATCGACCTCATCGAGCAACGGGCAGTGGACCTCTCCGGCGTCGAGTTCTTCGTGCTGGATGAAGTGGACCGCATGCTCGACATGGGATTCGCCCGCGACGTGAAGAAGATCGTCTCCCTGCTCCCGCCGTACCGCCAATCGCTGTTCTTCTCCGCGACCCTGGCACCGACCATTGTGGAGCTCGCCCACACCATCCTGCGCAATCCCTCGCGCGTCACCATTGATCCCGGCACCACCACCGCCGAGCGCATCGACCACCAGGTGTGCTTCCTCGATCGGGAAAACAAGCGTCATCTGCTGGAACAACTGCTGCGCGGCCAGGCGGAAGCCACGGAAGGCAAGCTCACCATCGTCTTCAGCCGCACCAAGCACGGCGCGAACAAGCTGGCGAAGAGTCTCTGCGAGGCCGGTTTCCCATCGGAAGCCATCCACGGCAACAAGTCCCAGGCACAGCGCGAGAAAGCCTTGGAAAAATTCAAGAAAGGCCTCACCCCGGTCCTCGTCGCCACCGACGTCGCGGCCCGTGGTGTGGACGTGAAAGACGTCGGTCTCGTGGTGAATTTCGACCTGCCGAACGAGCCGGAAGCCTACGTCCACCGCATCGGCCGCACCGGTCGTGCCGGAGCGGAAGGCCGCGCGGTTTCGTTCTGCGCGGAAGATGAACGCGAGTTCCTGCGCGAGATCGAGAAAGTCATCAAGATGCCGGTCCCGCGCTGGGACGACCACCAGTGGCACGACGAGGCCCTCGCCGACCGTCACCTCCGTCTCCGCACCGGCGGCGGCATGGTGCAGGGCGGCGGAAACCGCGGCCGTCAGGGTGGCGGACGTCAAGGCGGAGGAAACCGCAATGGTGGTGGCGGTGGACGTGGCGCCGAAGGCCGCGACTACAGCAACGCCTCGCGCGGAAACAACCGCCGTCGCCCCGCGTCACGATAAGCAACCGCGGCGACGCGTCCGAGACCACCGCAAGCCGGATACGAATCAACAACGCGCCGCCCGCTCCGGCCACGTCATGAGAATGACTGGCCGGGCGGGCGGCGTTTTATTTTCGCAATTCCCCCTCAAACGCAACGGCAGAAAGCGTTTGAGCCACGGAAGGGACGCTCCATCGTATGGCAGCGTTCCAACGACGTATCCGCCCTTCACATGAATTCACCCTCCCACCAAAATGCCACCGGTTCTCCGGCTTCCAACGACACACTGGCCGGTCTTCGTCTGGCCACCCGCATCGCCTTTTTTGTCGCCGGAATGGGGGTCGCCTGCTGGGCGCCGCTCGTGCCCTACGCCAAGGCGAAGCTCGGCCTGGACGAGGCCGGTCTTGGCATGATGCTGCTGTTTTTGGGTGCGGGTTCCGTCTCGGCCATGCCGGTGGCTGGCGGGTTGGCAGGCAGGTTCGGCAGCCGCGCCGTCATCCTCGGTGGATTGACCGCGCTGGCCCTGGTGCTTCCCCTTCTGTCGGTCGTGACAACTCCCTGGCAGCTGTCCGTCACCCTCGCCTTGTTCGGAGCCTCTCTGGGGGCGGTGGATGTGGCGGCGAACATCCATGGGGTGGAAGTGGAACACCGTGCGGGTGTCCCGCTGATGTCGAACTTCCACGGTTTCTATAGTATCGGCGGCCTGACCGGTTCGGGAGCGATGACACTCCTGCTCACAAACGGCGTCCCTCCATGGATGGCCACACTGTCGGCTTCGGTGCTGGGTGCTGCCTGTGTGCTCATTGCCGCTCCACGGCTGCTTGCGACGCGGCCGGAAGCGGGAACGCCTTTTTTCGTCAGGCCCCGGGGCGTCGTCCTCCTGATCGGGTGCCTCACCTTCATCATCTTCCTGCTGGAGGGCTCTCTCCTGGACTGGAGCGCCGTGCTCCTCAAAGAGGAGAGAGGGATGCCCGAAAGCCTGGCAGGAACCGGTTTCGCCCTGTTCTCGCTGGCCATGGCCATCGGACGCTTGACGGGTGACCGGCTCACCGCACGCTGGGGCGGCAAGAGAATGCTCCTCCATGGGTCGATTCTAACGTCGGCCGGGCTGGTGTGGCTGATCCTGGCTCCCGGCGCGACAGCCGCACTGATCGGCTTTCCCATCATCGGCCTGGGAGCGGCGAACCTGGTTCCCGTCCTGTTCAGCGCCACCAGCAGGCAGACCGTCATGCCGAAGGATCTCGCCATTTCCGCCATCAGCGTGATGGGTTACGCGGGTATTCTTGCCGGGCCCGCGGCGATCGGTTTCGTCGCCGGATTCATCGGTCTTGAAGGAGTCTTCGGCTTGCTCGCCGCGGCGGTCCTGGCTCTCGCCTTCTTTTCGCGCATCGGATCCGCGGTCCGGTGATCCCATCCCCGGGCGGAGGACCATGAGCGTGCCGGTTGAAATGTCTCCGGACGGGTCCGGGTCCCGCATACGACGCCTCCGACCAGCAAAAAGCCCGGCAGTCCCCCTGCCGGGCTTTTCCATTATTACCCATACTATATATACCCTGGAAAAATCATATCCGGCGGCGACGAAGAACGGCCAGCAATCCCAACGAACCGAGAAGAACACCCGCGGGCTCCGGAACAGCGACCAATGCGATGTTGTTTCCTCCGAACGCATAATCGATCTGATAACCGCCAGGCAGATTCAGCACCGACGAAAACGCCGCACCCGTCAGGGAACCATAGCTCGCGAAAACATAGGCTGCGTCATCCAGCGCCGCACCGCCACCAACCAGAGACAGGTCCAGGGTCGCGTTGGAAATATCAAGATTTCCCGCCGCAGCCAGCAGATCGATCGTTCCCGCGCCCGTGCCATCGAACTGGGTGAGCAGGCGGCCGTTGATCACCGCCGAGCCGACTCCCAACGACTCGATTCCGTTGTCACCTGCCGCAAGAAACGCGGTGGACGCCACGGTCACCGAACCACCGAGGGTTCCCGTCCCACCCAAGGTCGCCGTGCCGTTCACGACGGTCGTGGTGTTGCCGAGCGAACCGTTCACCAGCAGAGTACCCGCGCTGACTAGGGTGGCTCCGGTGTAGGTGCTGTTGTTGGTCAGGGTCAGGGTTCCGGTGCCCTCGTGGACCAGCGACCCGATCCCCGAAACGACGTAACCGGCCGCATAGGTATCCGTGCGGTTGAAAGACAGGTTTCCATTGTTGATGATGGAGGTGCTGCCAACCGATCCCACGGTCCCCCCGTTTCCGAGCTGGAACGTTCCTTCGTTGATCCGCGTGACACCCGAATAACCACTCGCGGAGGCGATCACTACGGTGCCAGCCCCCGTTTTCGTCAGGGACGAGGCGGAGTTGTTGTTGATGATGGTTGTATTGAAAACCAGTCTTCCACTCGTGTTCAACTGGTGGAGATAAAGCTCGCCTCCATTGGAACCGGCGCGCAACCCGCCCGACCCATTGTAGAAAATATCCTGTGCTCCGACATTGGAGGTGACGATGATGTGTGGCAGGGTGCCCAGACGCCCGGCCGACGAGGTATCGACCGTCCAGCTCGAGGCCTGCGTGTTCGCCGCATTGAAACGCACGCCGTTGGTAAGGGTGAGACTGTTGCTGTGGCGGTAGGCCTGGGTCGATCCCGCCGTCGTCGTCTGCACATCGATGCCCACCACCGTTCCGCTGGAGTTTCCTCCGGCGGGATTGACATAGGTGAAAACCGACGTGGCGTTCACCACGTTTTTCGAAGCATCGAGCGCCGCGACATCCACACCGTTCAAGGTCGCGAACGACAGGCGCGAGGTGGTGGTGCCGCTGGAAACGTTGATCAGTCCGCTGCCCGCTGTGGAAAGGTTCGCCACCCCTCCGCCACCCCCTGTCAATGTGCCGCCGATCGTCAGTTGGACACCATTGCCCACCTGCCATGACTGCGAAGTGTTCTGGAGCAATGTCACACCACTTCCAATAGCCAGATTCCGGGTGGCGGCGCTCATGTCGATCCCTGACGACCCCAGGGTGAGCACACTTCCGGATCCGATGCCCACGTCTCCCCCCGGATCAACCACCTTCAAACCCTTCCATGACAGGTTTCCTCCGAGAATGGTGGAATTTCCGCCTGTCACCGCGCTGTTCCATTCCGCGACATCCGCCGTCCCGGGAACCACATCACCGAGCCATGCTCCCGATAGATTCAGGTTTGTGGCGTTATCCGCCTTGTTGACCGTCGCGCCGTGCGCGGAAAGGCAGAGATATAGGAAACCTGCGGGGGCAAGCGGACGAAGTACAGACGATTGACGGGTTTTCATGGAATGAGGGGGAAATCCGATAGGTTTTTTGATACGGTCGATTTCCAATGTGGTGATTCAATCCACTCCCCGCATGATCAACAATTAACCAAAAAGGAGTATGGGTATCGTCTGATCAATGATGGATGCCCCTGCATCGCCATTACCAAACTCCCATCTAGGGGATGATGGCGACACGATAGAACATCCCCCCTCCGGTCCTGACCACGGAATAACTGGTGCTCTTCGCAGGAGCGGCAGAACCGGGAACAGTGGTGAGAGGGCTCCAACCATCGAGCAGGATGCCGCTGGTCTGGATCTGATAGATTTTCCCGGGAATGCTCGGCCAGGAGAGGGCGAACCGGGTGTCGTCCAGCGGCGACAGCGTCGCGGCGAAGCGTGAGATTCCGCTCGAGGGATTCGTACCCGCGAGATACTCCACGGCATTGTCCTGCCCGTCTCCATCATCATCTCCGTCCGGGAGCCTGGCAAGATTTCCGAAATGAAACGCCTCCCATGAATCCGGCAGACCGTCTTCATCGGAGTCATCGATGACAAGATCCACCCGCCCCGGAGCACTCAGGGAGAGATGCGCGTCCACACCCGCCGGAACACCTGTTAGAGAAACGTCGCCCGAAAGCTCGCCACCGCACGTGAGCAATGGATAACGTCCGAAGGTGGTCTCCGGTGCGAGAGCGATCTGGATACTCCCCGCAAGCTGCAAATCGCCCGCGACCGCCAAAAGGTCCGATGAAACGCCGCCGCGCAGTTTCATGACGGAGGAGCTGTCAAAGCTCGCGTTCCCCGTAACCACGAGAGTGCCCGGCGTGCCAGTGGCGAATCCCCGCCCGATCACCACCCCGTCCGGATTCAGGTCCGCGGCGATCGTGCCATGACCGGAAATGAGGCCCCTTCCACCGACGGATTCCGCCCCAAAGGTTCCGCCTGACAAAACGAGTGCGGCGCCCTCTGCGACGGTCGTCTCAGCCGATGAAATCGTCTTTCCCGCGATGGCCAGCGTGCCAGATTCGATCCGGAAACCGCCTGTGAAATTCGAATTTCCACCGAGCGTCCACGTCCCGCTGCCGGTCTTGACCAGATCCAGGCCGGAGAGATCTCCCGCGTTTGAAATCGTTCCCGCAAACGTGGTGGAGGTATCCAACCCGCCGACAACGTAGGTGGTGACGGTATTTCCACTGCCACTCTGACGACCGTCGAGATGCGTGTTCCCACCACCGGAAACCGCGCCGAGGTGGATGACGATGCCTCCGTTCCGGTTGTTCAGATAGGCGGAACCGGTGCCGAGATCGAAGTGGGTGTCCGCGCTTCCGAAGTTCACATCCGCCGCGGCGCTGCTGTTCGAATTGAGCCGGACCGTTCCCGAACCGGAACCGAATGAAAGCGTGCCGGAAAAACCATCCATCGGACCGTTGATGCTCAGGATGCCTTCGACACCGCTGAGATCGATGTTGGCATTCCCCACACTGGACAGCGTGCCTGTTGTGGGATTCAGGATCGCGGAATTCCCGCCGGTGTTGGTAATCCTGCTGTTCCCTGTGAACACCATGGAATTAGAAAGGAAGATGGCCGAGGGAAATGAAAGCGTGCCGCCATTCACAGCGATAACGCCGGTGCCGAGAGGCGTGTTGGTGTTCGCCAACCTGAGGGTCCCCGCGTTGAGCGTGGTTCCTCCGCTGAAGGTGTTCGCGGCGCTGTTGCCGATCGTGAAAATACCGCCCCCGCTTTTTATCAATCCTCCGACGCCGCCGAGAACTCCTGATCCGCCCAACGTGTAGGCCAAGGTGTTGTTCGCCGCGGTGACACGGGCCGGCTGCAACGTGCCGGCCAGGCTCACGGATCCGGACGCCGCGCCATCCGGGAACGTGACCAGGTCCAGATTGCTGAAAGTATCGGGTGACGCGCCGGACCAGTTGCCTGCGGTCGCGTTCAGGTCCCATATTCCGCCATTGACACCGGTCCATGTGAGGTTGCCCGCGTTTCCCGTGACGGTGAGTTTCACATAACCCGGTGTGGTGCCGGACGAAGGGCGGGATAGCGAAAATGTCTGGCGAGTGGTCCCGGTCGGAGCAGGAAGAACCGGCACCATGGTCAACCCGCTCACGGATTGCGTGGCACCCCCGTCGATCAGATTATAAACACCCGCCCCGAGGGAGCCGTCGACGAAGTTCAGTTGGAAATTCACCGTGCCGCTGAGATTCGTGGAAGTGCCGGCGGCGACGGTGATCCTGTCATTGGTTCCGCCCGGATTCGAGGAAAGGTCGTAAACCAGCGTGCCGGAAGACACGGTGAGTCCGCCATTCGCGGGAAGGGCCCGGTAGGGTGTCGCGGAGTTTCCCGGATTGATGCGGGCGCCACTGTTGATGGTGACCAGCCCGCCGAAGGTTCCATTCCCCACCAGCGTGGCACCGCCGCCCACGGTGACAGGCGACAAGGACAACGCGCCATCCACCGCGAGCGTTCCTCCGCTGACGGTCGTCGCACCGCTGTGGATGTTCGTTCCGGTGATGGTAAGGGTGCCTCCACCGGTTTTCGTCAGCAGGGTCGGACTGTTCGATCCATCCGCGCGCGTGCCATCCATGATCGCTCCCGCGAAGGTCGAGGAGGTGCCCAGACCACCGACGGACCACGTGGTCGCGCCGCCTCCGTTGAGATAGTTGCTTCTCAGGCGCGAATTCGCATCACCGCCCAGTTGGCCGATGGGGTAGGTGTTCCCTCCGGAATTGTTCGTGGTGAAGAGATCGATGCCGGAGAGGTTCACCCTCGCGCTGCCGAAGCCGTTGAAGGATCCGCCATTCGCCCTGAAAGCGATCCGCCCCGCGTTGCCCGGAGATGTCGCGCCACCGGAAAGATTGACCGTTCCGGTGCAACCCGCGGAGGCACCATCGAGATACACACGCCCCTCCGTTCCGAGGTTTGATGGTGAAAAGATGTTGAAAATTCCCCCTCCGGACAACGAACCATTCAGTTCGACGCGTTGGGAAAGGTTGATGTTCCCCACCGATCCGGCGTCCACCTGGATGTTCGGGTTGATCCCCAGCGTCGTATTTCCATATGCGGAGGTAAGCGTGCTCCCTCCGGAAAAACGGATGGTGCCGCCTGCCAGACCGCCGCCAGGATTGAGGACCGTCTCCCCGCCATTGAGAAAACTTCCAAGCGAAAAACTCACCGGCGTGGCGAGCGTGAGCTTGGTATCCCCCGCCTTGGTGAGCGTGCCGGTGGATGCGAGTGATCCGCTGCCGCCGAACGTGTAGTTTTTCGTCCCCGTCACCAGTACCGAACCGGACGTCTGCGACGTGGTGATGTTCACAGCGGGTGTCGCGGAGCCGCGGTCGTCGAAAAGCGCCGTGTCCCCTGTGGCGAAAGCCGTGAGCGCACCGGAGGGTTGTTTCCAGTTCGCCGCCGCGTCATTCCAGGCGTTGGTGGAACCGTCGCCGTTCCAGATCAGGTCGCGCGGCGCTGAGGCAGAGGAAATGAGCAGTGCGAACTGCTGCGTCCACTGGCTGCCGTCGGCATCCACCACGGTGAACAGGAATCCCGCTCGGCCGGTGGCGTTCGGAGTGGGGATGAATTTCACCACCGGCCCGGTGGCGGATGGCGTGGTGCCGTCGGCCAGAAACTGCAGCACCGTGCCATTGACCACTCCGCTGACAGTGTAGGCCGGAGATTTGGTGAATCCCTCGGTGTATTTCCGCAGGTTGACGGTCTGCGACGAGGGCGAGCCCGCGACATTCTTCACAACCGTGGCATGCGGCACCGCGAGGAAATGCAGGTATTCCTCAAGGTAGGTGTAGCCAACGGGTGTGCCGGCCGGGAAAAACGTGTTGCCGAGCTGGCCTGCGGTGAAGACGTTATTATGATCGTCTCCGGAAACATTGTAGGCCATTCCGTTCACGCCGTTGAGGGTGGACTCCCATGCGTCCGGCATGCCGTCCAGATCGACATCGGTGGGAGGCGTGGTGCCGTTCAACGTGCCGAAGCCATAGTTGGTGATGTTATAGGGAGGATTGGCGAGATTCGCCTCTCCATTGCCCGGAGTGGTCTCTCCCGCGATGTTGCCATCCTTCTGCACGAGGATGCTCTGCTGGTTGACCACGCTGTCCACCAACAGGGTGTCGAGTTCGTCCCGCAACAGTCCGCTGTGGTTCGCATCCAGCCGCAACGCACCGGACGCGGACAACACCTTCTTGTAAGCGGTGAGCGGACCGTCGATCCTGACTGCGGAACCGCCCGTGGCTCCGGGAAAGGGTGTGGCGGATTTGTAATACCGGTTCGCCCCCACGGCATCGCCGGGT
Organism: Luteolibacter yonseiensis; assembly: GCF_016595465.1. Lineage (NCBI taxonomy): Bacteria > Pseudomonadati > Verrucomicrobiota > Verrucomicrobiia > Verrucomicrobiales > Verrucomicrobiaceae > Luteolibacter > Luteolibacter yonseiensis. Next base: position 527,346 of record NZ_JAENIK010000013.1, read on the forward strand.
GCGAACTCCGCTCCATCCACGATGCCATACCCCTTGTCCGTGCCGTTCAGCACGCCGTCGCCGTCCGCGTCGTGGAGCGTGTCCGCGAGATACAGGCTGAAATTCGGCACATTGTTCGAGGCGACCCGTGCCTTGGTGAGCCCCTTGTTTCTCAATGAATAGCCCGTGTCAGGATCATTGATGGAGATATAGTAATTCCCGATGACGTTCGCCTTCCAGTTCGCCGGGGTTTCGGAATCCCCCATGATGAATCCCTCGTTCCGCCAGTGGTAGGTGACATTGTTGATCCACTCCAGCATCGCGGGACGGGCCTTCGGGTTTCTGGTGCGGTGGTGCGCCCACAGGGTATGGTGGCAGGAGCCGTTCCTGAGGTCCCACAATCCTCCGGCGTTGTGCCGCTCCATGCCCCACGAACTGGTGGAATACTGCATGGTGAAGTTGTCCAGGGCACTGTTGAAAAACGAGATGTTCTCGTCCGTGCTGAACATCATGGAAATGTGGTCGATGATGCTGTTCGACGCGCTGCTGTCCAGGTCGATGCAGTCCCCGCCGCTGCCGTTCTTCCCATGGCGGATGCGGAGGTGCCGCAGCACCGTGTTGTTTCCCGAGACACGCACGGTGCCGTTTCTCAATCCGATGCCATCCCCGGGCGCGGTCTGCCCCGCGATGGTGATCTTGTTCCGCACCATGCGGAACGCGATCCCGCCGGGCAGCGGGATGTAGCCGCTGACGGCGAAGACGATGGTCCGTCCGTTCGATGGAGCGGTCTCGACCCCGTTCCTCAGCGAGCCCGCCCCGCTGGCGTTCAGATTGGTCACATAGTAGACATCACCTCCACGACCGCCCGTGGCGTAGGCGCCGAACCCCTCCGCTCCGGGAAACGCGGGGATCTGTGCGGCGGCGGGCAGGATGGCCAGCAGTGAGAAATAGAGAAGGCGGGGAATCATGGGTTCGTGCGGAACGGAGCTGCGGGCAGGTCTTCGGTGTTATACAGGTTCGCGCCTGCCGGGTTGTCCCCCCACGCGTAGCGGACCTGGGTGGGCGAGGAAACCGAGGGACTGGAAACAACCACGCCGTCCCCCTCGATCGCCGCATCCGCCCAGACGAATTTGCCATCGCCGCCCGCGATCGCGAACTGCCCCAGTGTGCCACCCTTCGCCACCAGTCCGCCGCCGGTGTGGTCGAACCTGATTCGGATGCGGTTTCCTTCCACCGCACTTTCGCGGAAGATCGGACCGCTGGATTCACCGGACATTCCATAGGTCTTCACCAGCGCGAGACGGGCCAGGCGTTTCCCAACGTCCAGCTTGTTGCGGGGGTGGACGTCCTTTTCGTCACCGATGTCCGTGGTGACGACCATGCCGGTGTGCGGGATGGCAAGGGACTTCGCCTGTGCCTCGCGCATCTCGGTGAGCTGGCCGCCGCCGGGTTCCACAGAGGGCGTCTTGTGGGCGGCGAGCTGCACGAAGTAAAATGGCAGATCCGGATTTCCCCACAGGTCCCGCCAGTCCTCGATGAGTGACTGCTGCAGGTCGGCGTAGAGTTTGCGGGTGTTCATGTTCGACTCGCCCTGATACCAGATCGCCCCACGGATGGCGTAGGGCACGACCGGCGAGATCATGCCGTTGTGCAGGACGTAAGGATTGTGCTGGTCCTGGAATGGGTCGGGATTCTTCGGTGCCTTGCCGCCCTTGAATTTCGCGAGCGCCACACCGTAGTCGAGGAAGGGTTTTGGATCGTCGCGGAATGTCCGGTTTTTCGTGCTGAAATTTTTCAACAGATCCTTGAATTGCGGATGCGCCGCGAGCGTCTCCCCACGTATCCATGACTCGATGGTGCTCGCGCCATACGCGCAGGTCACGAGACCGACCGGCACCTTGAGGCGTTCCTGCAATCCCCTGCCGAAGTAATACGCGACCGCCGAGAAATCACCCGCCGTCTGAGGAGTGCAGATGGTCCACTTCCCCGGCACGTCCCGCTGGGGGAACTCGTTCATCTTCCACTCCGCGGAAAACGTGCGGAGTTGGGGATGATCCGCAGCGGCGACTTCCTTTTCCCAGTCGGTCGCACCGGAAAAGGACCGCTTTGCGGTTTTCGCCAACGTGAAATCCATGTTCGACTGCCCGGAGCAAAGCCACACCTCGCCGACCAGAACATCGCTGAAATCACGTGTCGCCGCGCCGGATGAAACCTTGAGCTGGTAAGGTCCGCCCGCGTCCAGTGATGGCAGTTCGATTTTCCATGTTCCGTCATCGCCAGCTTTCGTTGTGGCGGATTTCCCTGCAAGAGTCGCGGTTACCTCCGCCCCCGCTGTCGCCCGGCCCCATACGGGAATGGCCATGCCGCGCTGTAGAACCATGTGGTCCGAGAAAACCGATGGCAGCCACAGGTCCGCCGGATGAAGCGCGGCGCCGAGTTGGCAATCCGCCAGCCCACGGATCGCACCCGCCATCGCCTTCGCGTTGAAAGCCGCCCCCGCGGGCCCGGTGTGCGTGTGGTCCGTGCCGGCGAAAAGTGCGGCGGTCTTTTCCTGGCCGATGCCTTCGTAGCGGTCCGCGAGCAGGTTGTTGAAATCGATGAACGGCACCTTCTCCCCGGCCGCCACCTGCTTCGCCCATCCACCGTAATCCCTGTCGGACCTGCCGATCCTGCCCTCTTTCCAGATGTTGCGGGGAATGGGTGAAACGACAATAGGAGTGACGCCCTTCTCCTTCGCTTCCGTGATATATTTCCTCAGATACCAACCATAACTATGGACCGTCTCCGGCTGTTGGTCGGTCACGCGGACGATGTCCTCCGCTTCCTCCCCGATACCCTTGATCGAAGCGCGGCAGCGTTCGTCGTTGAGCTTCCCGCCATCGTTGTGGCCGAACTGCATCAGCAGGAAATCCCCCGGTCTCAGATGAGCCATCACCGCGTCCCACCGTCCCTCCGTGAGAAACGTGCGGCTGCTGCGCCCGCCGATCGCGCGGTTGATCACCGTGATCTTCGCCGGATCGAACTCATCCACCAGCGGATCCCCCCACCCCATCTGTCCGCCCGTGCCATTCCGCACCGTCGAATCCCCGATGATGTAGAGCACCGGCTTCGCCACACACGGCAGAGCCGCCGCCCATACGGCCAGACAAAAAATAAAAACGATCCGCAACGACATGCCCGCCAGTCTGCCAACAAAACGCCCCCCTTGTCCCCTCCCCGAATGGAGTAAGTCGGGAACGCGCCAGGCCGTGGAACAAAGAGTCGCAAACACCGATCCGCCTTCCATGAAGACGCCAATAAAAGCGCGGCCATAAATAAATCTTCCAACATCAAACTCCCGACTTCTTCTCCACCATTATCTACGAATACACTCGATATTTCCCAACCATCAACTCCCTCCCTATTCTCTTGCTATCAACAATCAACTCCCAACCCTCAACTTTCTTCAAAAAATCCATTTGACTTCAACACGAATTCAACCGTGATTGATAGCGATGCGTTTCTCAACGAACAAACAACTCCAGCTTGGACGGCCCGCACCCGCGGTGCTGCCGCAGGGTTGGTGCGCGCATCGACTGTCCGCCTTCCGGGCTTGGTAAGGCAACCTCCGTGAACAGGCGCAAGCCGGGGTTGTCTGGAAAAACCAATATATTTCCCAACCCCGTGACGTGGCGGCATTTCCGCCCACGCCGCACAGACAATCTTTCCCGTGAAACCACTCATTCTCCTCAATGAGGCCGACCAATCGTGCCTCCATTCCATCATCCATCGCAACTCCCGGCCGCCCTATCCCGATCCGGAACAGGCCGACAGGCTAAACCACCTCCTCGCATCCTCGCGACCGCCGACAGCGGGTGAGAAACTGCTCACCCACGTCGAGATCGGCGACCACACCACCCTCATCTCGCCGCTCGATTCGCAGGACTACTACAAGTTCCGTATCGTCATGCCGGATGAGGCGGACATCGACCTCGACCATATCTCCATCTTCACCCCCATCGCCGCCGCCGTCCTTGGCCGCCCAGTTGGAGAGATGGTCGAATGGGAAACCCCGATCGGCCAACGCCGCATGCGCATCATCGCCGTCCGCAAACAGGAAACCTGAACCACCACCACGATCCATACCAACAGTCTGGCTGCCCGGCTTTCAGACTTTACCGCAAAGTCGCAAAGGCCGCAAAGAAACGCAAAGTTGAAAAAGATACCAAGCCTGCGACATGGCACACCAGCAGACATCAAACAAAGCTCTCAATCTCTTCCTTCGCGACCCTTGGCGACCTTGGCGACTTTGCGGTGAAAAACAAGAACCACAGCCCTCTCACATAACAATCAACAACCCAAATAGAAACAACATCATGCAAAACCAACAACACACCCCACAAGCCACCGTCGTCTTGAAAGACGGACTCACCCCGCTCGCCACCTGGTCCCACGACTTCGATCAACGCCCCACCATTGGCGAAATCCTCACGCTCCCCGCCGCGGTCCAGGCCAGGCTCGAAGGCTACTCGCCCGAAGCCGCCGTCACCCGAATCGAACTCCGGACCTCACCGAAGCCGGACCGCATCGAGCTGGAAGCCGATTGCCGGACACCCAAGGAAAAACGCCCCGTCGTCGTCCTCAACTCCGACCGCATCCGCGACTCCCTCCACGAATCCGCCGAAGCCCACCTCCGCAAAACCCTGCGCTTCCCCCTCGTCTCCTGGGAACACAGCCCCCACCCGGACCCGGTCGTCCGTTTCCACGATCCCGTCACCAACCACAAAACCTGCCCCCCGGAGGTGAGGGCGGGGTTGATCGAGCTGCTATATCCGGAAATGGAAATTGGAGCGCCGGTGTAAAGAAACCAAATTCAACATATAGAAAAAAGGCGCGTCAGATATCACTGAACGCGCCTTATCATGTGGGCCGGCTCAAAGACGTGGACGCCTGCTTCACTTGAAGTCACGTTGATACCGCTTGTCCTGCGGGGGTGGTCCGGTATTTTTGGAGGCGGCTGTTGGGCTTGTCGGGGAGGGTCATTTCCACCCATCCGGCATCCAGAAGAGGCTTGAGGATCTGGTTGCGGAATTTGGTGCGGTCGCTGCGTTCCGCGATGGCCATGAGGGCTCCGATGGCGGTTTCGACGCGGCATTGGCGCAGGATAGAGACTTGGTGCCGACTTGGTGCCAACTTGGTGCTTTTTCCGGCGGCAATAGGTTCGGAAGCGGCCGCTTCATTGAGTGCCGTTTTCAGTGTTCCAAGCAGGAATTCGATGAAGGCGGTGGAGTTTCCCGCCTTGTCGCAGTTGGCGAGAACCTTGTAGTAAGAGGCCTGCCGATCGCGGATGACGGATTCCACAGGGAGAAAGGCGAAGAGCGGATTCCATTGGCTAAGAATCAGCGTTTGCCAGAGCCTGCCCATCCGGCCGTTGCCGTCCGCAAAGGGGTGGATGAACTCCAGTTCGTAGTGGAACACGCAGCCCGCAATGAGAGGATGTGCGTCTGTGCGCTTGAGCCAATACAGCAGGTCTTTCATCAGACCCGGCACGCGGTCGGCAGGAGGTGCCAGATGGACGATCTGTTTCCCTTGGGCGATACCCACGGATCGGGTCCGGAATTTACCGGCATCCGGCACGAGACCGGAGAGCATGAGCCCATGGGCTGCCAGGAGGTCTTTCGTGGAAGATGGATTCCACGAGGGCATTACTTCGTAGGCTGCGAAGGCGTTCTCCACTTCCCGGATCTCGCGGGCGGGACCGAGCACTCGCCTGCCGGAAAGCAAGGCGGTGACCTGATCTAGACTGAGCGTGTTGTTTTCGATCGCCAGCGAGGCGTGGATGCTGCGGATACGGTTTTCCCGACGAAGCTTGGGAATCTGTGCAGCACCCGACAAAGCACCGATGCGTCCCATCTCCCCGGCAATTTCCGCCACCAGCGAAAGGATCGCCGGGGTGATGGTGTAAGGAGGAGGATCAGGCGATGCCATGCTGGGGAAATCCGGCGGAGTTTCTAAAGGCGGAAACTATTTCCGAACGCGGAAATTAACAACAACCGTGTGGACTGGAAGAAAGGAAAGTTGCCGGCAGGTTAAGTTGCTAGTTTCAAATATTCAACTTCCAGGAGGGAGAGACACAGCGTCTGCTTTTACCATAGGTCAGACTGTCGGAATCTGTGGCCAATGAAAGAATAGGGCGAACTACCTATCCCACACTTGCTACGGCCACCTTTCGGGAATACCCCGAGGCATGAAAATTGCCGAAAACGGAAGTGCCTTGGGGGATGTGCTGAAGCATTCGCCCGGTCCACGCGTATTAGTTCCGACCATGGGAGCCTTCCACCCCGGCCACATCTCGTTGATGCACAAAGCCAGGGAGATCTCAGGACCGGAGGGGACGGTGGTGGTTTCGATTTTTGTGAATCCCATCCAGTTCGACCGGGCGTCGGATCTGGAGGCTTATCCGCGGCCGATGGAGAGCGATCTGGCGGCTTGTGAGGCGGCGGGGGTGGATGTGGTGTTCACGCCGGTGGCGGATTCGATGTATTTCCCGGACCGGTCTGTCACGGTGACGGAGACGCTGCTTTCCCGGGATCTGTGCGGGGCGGCGCGGCCGGGGCATTTCGACGGGGTGTGCACGGTGGTGCTGAAGCTTTTCCTGCTGAGCGGTTGCGACGTGGCGGTTTTCGGGGAGAAGGATTTCCAGCAACTGGCGATCATCCGCCGGATGGTGCGGGATCTGGATGTGCCGGTGGAGATCGTCTCCTGCCCGACGATGCGGGAGGCGGATGGCCTGGCGATGTCCTCCCGCAACACGCGGCTCACCCCGGAGCAGCGGGCGGACGCTCCGCGCATCCTGCGGACGCTGAAGGCGGCGGCGGAATTGGGCGATGTGGAGGCCATTCTGGCTAGGGCGCGGGAGGAGATCGAGGCATCCCCCCTCGCCCGGATCGACTACCTGTCGCTGGTGGATGCGGAGACCTTGCAGCCGGTGACGGATCTGGTGCGTCCGGCGGTGCTGGCGACGGCGGTGTTTTACGGCGAGGTGCGGTTGATCGATCACGTGGATCTATGATCCCATGATGGACGGGCGATGATCGACGAGGGCAGGAGTTTTCATTCGTCGATCATCGATCGCATTCATCTTTCGCAGATCCTCCTCCGCCGGGAATGTCCGGGTCTCTCAGTTTTTTCTTCCGGGATCGTCCGGTTGTGCTTCACTCGCGGCATGAACCGACGCTTCGCCGCTTTCCTGATGCTGGCCTTCCTTGCGCTTGCTCCCTCCGCCTTCGCCAGCGGGAAGAAGGAGAGCAAGGCGTCCATCACGTTCCACATGGAGACGGAGGCGACGGACAACCCGAAAATGATTTTCCCGCAGCTTGCCAACGGCCAGCAGCGCTACTTCCGCCGGATGCCGGAGATCGGCACCAAGGACATCGTTTCCTTCAGCCCGTTCCCGTCCGAGGCGGGTGACTATGGCGTGGTGGTGAGGCTGAAGAGCAATGCGGCCGCCCGTCTGTCCGCGATCACGAACGCGAACCAGGGCAAATGGATGATCTCGCAGGTCAACGGCAACGTGGTGAACGGTTTTCTCATCGACAAGCAGGTGGACGACGGCGTGGTGGTGATCTGGCAGGGCGTGACCCTGGCGGACATCACACTGCTGGACGAGGAGCTCCCACGCACCGGAGCAAATGGGAAAAAGAAGAAGAAATAACGCTCCTTCACGAAGAATCAACCGCTTCACGATGTTCCGCACGCTTGTTTCCCTGCTTTCCCTGGCCACGGTCACGGCCGCAGCCCCCATCGACCTCCGCCTGCCCACCGAGAACCACCACCTTTTCACCGGTGAGATGGACCGCTTCTACATGTATGTGGACCGGAATTTCGAAGGGCAGCAGACGAAGCCTTGGGAGGCGGGATCGTTCGGCCTCGTGCGCACGGCCATCCGCGTGAATGGCGAGGTGCTGCTGACGAAATTCCACGAAGGAATCGACATTTCCCCGGTGAAACGGGACAAGGCGGGCAATCCGCTGGACCTGGTCTCCAGCATCGCGGACGGGCGCGTGGTTTACGTGAGTCCCATCGCGGGGCGCAGCAATTACGGAAAATACGTCGTCATCGAGCACTCGTGGGAGAACTCCCAGATAATCTCGCTCTACGCCCACCTGGCGGAAATCACCGCGAAGCCGGGAGACGAGGTGAAGGCGGGCTCCGTCATCGGCCGCATGGGCTACACCGGCGCGGGGATCGACCGCACGCGGGCACACTGCCACCTGGAAATCGGCATGCTCATGAGCTCGCGCTACATGGAGTGGCACCAGCAATTCGGCGGAGGCACGAACTACCACGGACTTTTCAACGGCATGAACATCTGCGGGGCGGACGCGGCGCGGTTTTTCCTCGACCACAAGGCGAATCCCGAGCTCCAGTTCAGCCAGTATATCGCCTCCACGCCGGTCTATTTCAAGGTGGCCGTGCCGGCGAAGGAAACCCCGCCGGAGTTCGTGAAACGCTACCCATGGATTGTCAAAGGCGACACACAGGGCGCCGCTTCGTGGGAAATCAGCTTCAGCGCCACCGGCCTGCCGCTCGCCTTCGAGCGGAGCCAGCGCGACGTGACCGTGCCGGTCGTGACATCCGTCCGCCCGTCCACCGTGCCACAACGCTACATGACCCGGAACCTCATTTCCGGAGAGGGCAACAAGGCCACCCTCACCAACGGCGGCAGGCAGCTCGTCTCGCTGCTGACCGATGATTTTCCCCATACCCCCTGACCCTACCATACCCATGTCCGTCCAAGATCAACTCACCGCCCTCGGCCTCACCCTGCCCGCAGTCCCCACGCCCGTCGCCGCCTACGTCAACTGCGTGCGCAGCGGCAACCTGCTTTTCCTCTCCGGAGGTCTGCCGATCGATGGTGAGAAGAAAGTCATCGGCAAGGTGCCTACGGATGTCTCCATCGACGAGGCCAAGGAAGGCGCGCGCATGATCATCCTGAACCGTCTTGCCGTCATCCAGGACGAGGTCGGCTCGCTGGACAAGGTGAAGCAGATCGTGGCGCTGAACGGATTTGTGAACTCCGAGGCGGATTTCTACGGACACCCCCAGGTCATCAACGGCGCGTCCGAGCTGCTGGTGGAAATCTTCGGCGACAAGGGCAGGCACTCGCGCACCGCGCTGGGCGCCGCGTCCCTGCCGCTGAATGTGGCGGTGGAGATCAACCTCATCGTCGAGATCGAAGCCTGAGAAACGACCCAGCCGGATGATGTCCCATACCGCACGTTTCCGGGTTTTTGAAAACCCCGACTCCGCGAGCGCGCTGGTGGCGGCGGAGATCGCGCAGCTCATCCGTGAGCGGGCGATCCTCGGCCGCACCGCCGTGCTCGGATTGCCGGCGGGGGCTTCCCCCCTGCCCCTCTACGCCGAGCTGATCTACCAGCACCGGGAGGAAGGCCTGTCGTTCAAGAACGTCGTCACCTTCAATCTCGACGAATGCATGGGCCTCGCCGGCAGCCATCCCCACAGCTTCCGCTCCTTCATGCAGAGGCATTTTTTCGATCATGTGGACCTGCCGCCGGAAAACATCCGCTTCCTCTCGGGGAACATCGCGGATCCGGACGTCACCGCCCACTGCGCCAGCTACGAGCGCATGATCAAGAAGGCGGGAGGGATCGACTACCAGGTGCTGGGCATCGGCAGGAACGGCCACATCGGCTTCAACGAGCCCGGGACCTCCCCGGTATCGCGGACCCACCGGGTGGAACTGAGCGACACGACCCGCGAGGATGTGGCGGATCGTTTCAACGGGTTGAAAAACGTGCCAACCCACGCGGTGACGATGGGCTGCGGGACGATTTTGAAGGCGCGCAGGATTTCCCTGCTCGCATGGGGTTCCAAAAAATCCCGCATCGTCCGCAGCGCCCTCTGTGGACCGGTGTCGTCCCGGGTGGCGGCATCCTATCTCCAGAACCATCCTTCGGCACAGTTCATCCTCGATCCGGCGGCCGCATCGGCGGTGCAACAGGCGTGAGAGATCGGTGAAAGACGATTGCGGGTACTGACACACGATTGAAAATCATCGACTTGCGAACGACCGACCGTCGAACACTTATTGTAGATGGGCCCGATCACCCGTCGTGGACCGCGTCATCCCCAAACCAGCCGCAACGCCAGCCCGATGAGGACGACGGCGAACGCCCCATCGATCCATTTCACCGATTTTCCGTAGGCGATCCGCAGCGGCCCCCATTGCAGGAGCACCGCCCATAGCGACCAAAGCACGCAGCCCTGCACCACCACGATTCCGCAGATGGTCACCGGCCACCAGTCGGGCCGCGCCCCCTTGAGAAAGGGGGCGCTCACCGCCGCGAGGAAAATCGCCGCCTTCGGATTCAGCAGGTTGCACAGCAATCCCCGCACGAACGGCCCACGCGACGTATCCGCCACCACCGTCTCCTGCGACTCCTCCTTGCGGAAAATTTCCCTGCCGATCCCGATCGCCAGCCAAGCCAGATACGCCGCCGCCAGCCAATGCAACGCGACCCGCAGCACCGCAGACCGTTCCAGCGCCAAAGCGACACCGGCCACCGCAATCACCGAGTGAAAAGTGAGCCCGCAGGCGATTCCAAGGGCCATTTCCACCCCCGCCCGGGCTCCGAGCTTAAGTGCCGTCCGGGTCAGCAGGATCATGTCCGGTCCCGGGCTGAACTGCCCCAGCGCCATCACCCCGGCGAACGCCAGCAGCTCGAGAGCCGGAGTCATTCCCCGCGATCCGTTTTCACCGCCACCACGTAGTCCAGCACCGCCTTTTCATCCGCGCTCTCCAAGCCCGCGTGCTTGATCATCTTCGGCATCGCATCCTGCCACTCGTCCACGTCCAGGTTCTGCGGCAGCATGTAGCGGTGGCATTCCCCGCAGCGCAGCATGTAGGTCTCGTGACCGCGCTGGAGCTGCGAGAGGGGCTTTCCGCTTTTCTTCGCCATCGCCGGGTTGGGATTCGGCACTTCGGCAATTCCTCCCTCCGCTGGCTCGTCACCTGCTGGAATATCTCCCAAATTCGGGGCGGATCCAACCCCGCCGCAACCCGCCATCAGCCAAGCGCAAGGCACCGCCACCATCCAGATCCGTGAGATTCGCATGCCCCCAAGCTAGCAACTCCCCTTTCCCGAAATCAAACCGCAATCTCCGGGTTATCGATTTTGACAAATCCCTCACGCCATCACACTCTCCGCACCACCTCCAGCGACGGTCACAAACCACCGTCCATTTTTCACAACGATCCGCTCATGAACCCATCTCGCTCCTTCACCACCGGCTCCGGAGCAAGATTCCACCCCATGACCGGACCCGGCCGCCTGTCTCCCGGCGCGGCCTGATCTCCCAGTGAATTCCTATCGATCGATTTAAGAACATGCAGCTATATCAAGACTACTTGGCAGAAATTGAGGAACGCAAAAGCGCAGGCTTGCACCCCAAACCCATCGATAGCGGCGAACTGACGGCTGAGATCATCGCCCAGATCAAGGACCCCTCCAACGGACATCGCAAGGAATCGCTCGATTTCCTGATCTTCAACACTCTTCCGGGCACCACCAGCGCGGCTGGCGAAAAGGCCCGTTTCCTTGAGGAAATCATTCTCGGCAAATCGGTCGTGGAGGAAATCTCCACCCCCTTCGCCTTCGAGCTGCTCTCCCACATGAAGGGCGGAGCCTCCATCAACACCCTCCTCAACCTCGCTCTCGGCGAAAATGCCGAAATCTCCCTGCAGGCCGCCGAGGTTCTCAAAACCCAGGTATTCCTTTACGACGCCGACACCTCGCGACTCGAAAAAGCCTACAACGCCGGCAATCCGGTCGCGAAAGACATTCTTGAAAGCTATGCCGCCGCCGAGTTCTTCACCAAGCTCCCGGAAGTTCCCGAGGAAGTCCGGGTCGTCACCTACATCGCGGCCGAAGGTGACATTTCGACCGACCTTCTCTCTCCCGGCAACCAGGCACACTCCCGCTCCGACCGCGAGTTGCACGGCAAGTGCATGATCAACGAAGAGGCACAGGCGGAAATCAAGGCCCTGCAAAGGCTCCACCCCGACAAGAGCGTCATGCTCATCGCGGAAAAAGGCACCATGGGCGTGGGATCCTCCCGCATGTCGGGCGTCAACAACGTCGCTCTCTGGACCGGCAAACAGGCCAGCCCCTACGTGCCTTTCGTCAACCTCTTCCCGATCGTCGCAGGCACCAACGGCATCTCCCCCATCTTCCTCACCACCGTCAGCGTCACCGGCGGCATCGGCCTCGATCTCAAGAACTGGGTCAAGAAAACCGACGCCGAAGGCAAGATCGTGACCAACGACAACGGGGATCCCGTTCTGGAGCAGGTCTACTCGGTCGAGACCGGAACCATCCTTACCATCAATACCAAAGAGAAAAAGCTCTACGGAAATGGCAAGGTGCTGGCCGATGTTTCCTCCGCTTTCACCCCGCAGAAGCTCGAGTTCATCAAGGCGGGCGGCTCCTACGCCATCGTCTTCGGTAAAAAGCTCCAGACCTTCGCCGCCGAAACGCTGGGCATCGAAACACCCGCCGTTTTCGCTCCCGCCAAGGAAATTTCCCATGAGGGCCAGGGACTCACCGCCGTCGAAAAAATCTTCAACCGCAATGCCGTCGGCACCACTCCCGGCCTGACCCTGCACGCCGGTTCGGACGTCCGCGTCAAGGTCAACATCGTCGGCTCGCAGGACACCACCGGCCTGATGACCTCGCAGGAGCTTGAGGCGATGGCGGCAACCGTCATCTCGCCCACGGTCGACGCCGCCTACCAATCCGGCTGCCACACCGCTTCCGTTTGGGACAAGAAGGCCCAGGCCAACATCCCCAAGCTGATGTCCTTCATGCAGGGCTTCGGGCTCATCACCGCCCGCGACCCGAAGGACGGCTATCACGCCATGACCGACGTCATCCACAAGGTCCTCAACGACCTCACGGTGGACGACTGGGACATCACCATCGGCGGCGACTCCCACACCCGCATGTCCAAGGGCATCGCCTTCGGCGCCGACTCCGGCACCGTCGCCCTGGCCCTCGCCACCGGCGAGGCGACCATGCCCATCCCCGAGTCGGTCAAGGTCACCTTCAAGGGCATTCTCAAGCCCCATGTGGACTTCCGCGACGTCGTCCACGCCACCCAGGCGCAGATGCTGAAAAAATTCGGTGACAATGTCTTCCAAGGCCGCGTCATCGAAGTCCACATCGGCACCCTTCCCGCCGATCAGGCTTTCACCTTCACCGACTGGACCGCCGAGATGAAGGCCAAGGCCTCCATCTGCATTTCTCAGGACGAAACCCTCATCGAATCGCTGGAAACCGCCAAGAGCCGCATCCAGATCATGATCGACAAGGGCATGGACAACGCGACCCATGTGCTGCAAGGCCTCATCGACAAGGCGAACAACCGCATCCTTGAAATCCGGTCCGGCTCCAAGCCGCCCCTCGCACCGGATGCCAATGCCAAGTATCGCGCCGAAATGGTCGTCGACCTCGACATCATCGACGAGCCCATGATCGCCGACCCCGACGTGAACAACGAGGATGTGTCCAAGCGCTACACCCACGACGTCATCCGCGGCCTCTCCTACTACGAAGGTAGCAAAACGGTCGACCTCGGTTTCGTCGGTTCCTGCATGGTTCACAAGGGAGATCTCAAGATCGTCTCCAAGATGCTCAGGAACCTCGAACAGACCTATGGCAAGGTCGAATTCAACGCTCCTCTTGTCGTCGCCGCGCCGACTTACAACATTATCGACGAACTCAAGGCCGAAGGCGACTGGGACATCCTCCAGAAGTATTCCGGCTTCGAATTCAACGACAACGATCCCAAAGGCGTCGCCCGCACCGAATATCAGAACATGATGTATCTGGAGCGACCCGGCTGCAACCTCTGCATGGGCAACCAGGAGAAGGCCGAAAAAGGCGACACCGTCATGGCCACCTCCACCCGCCTCTTCCAAGGCCGCGTGGTCGAAGACTCCGACAGGAAAAAGGGCGAGTCCCTGCTCTCCTCCACCCCTGTCGTCGTCCTCTCCGCCATCCTCGGCCGCACTCCGAGCTTGGAGGAATACAAATCCGCCGTTACAGGCATCGACCTCACCACCTTCGCCCCTCCTGTGAAGGAACTGGTATCGGTCTTTTAAGGGTAGGAGATCGAGCATAAATGCCCATGAATCAAGGAGGGGCGGACTCCGATCCGCCCCAGCCCAAGAGATGACGACGAGATGGGCGAATGCCGCAAATCATCGGCCTCTCATCGACACGGCGATTCGGAGATCACCGCTCCTTGAGAAGAGCATCTCCCATAACCGTTGGGTCTATGGGAGGCCTGAGAGTTTATTACGCAGAATGCGGAATGCCTCTGGAAGATTCATGACTACTGTTGTAGGTAGTCCCCCATGGACACTCTCAGGACTTTCAAGACCGGCTCAGGAGTCGAAGGCAGGTTCCACTCCCTCCCCGCGCTCTCCGAACAAGGTTTCCCTAACCTTGGCAAGCTGCCGATTTCCATCCGGATCGTTCTCGAATCCCTTCTCCGCAACAACGACGGCCTCAAGGTCACCGAAAAAGACATCAACAACCTGGCGAGCTACAACGCCGCGGTACCCGGTGAGTATGAAATCCCGTTCGTCGTCGCCCGCATCGTCCTCCAGGATTTCACCGGAGTTCCTCTTCTTGTCGATCTCGCCGCCATGCGCTCCGCCGTCCATGGCATGGGCCTGGATGCGAAGATGATCGAACCGCTCGTTCCCGTGGATCTCGTCGTGGACCACTCGGTGCAGGTCGATTACGCGGGCACGGCCGCATCCCTTGAAAAGAACCTGGATCTGGAATTCCACCGCAACCGCGAGCGCTACGAGTTCTTGAAATGGGGCGAACAAGCCTTCGACACCTTCAAGGTCGTTCCTCCCGGCATCGGCATCGTCCACCAGGTGAATCTCGAGTATCTCGCCAAGTGCGTGCTTGAGAAAAACGGAGTTTACTACCCGGACACCCTCGTCGGCACCGACTCCCACACCACCATGATCAACGGCCTCGGCGTCGTCGGATGGGGCGTGGGCGGCATCGAGGCGGAGGCCGGCATGCTGGGCCAGCCAGTCACCTTCCTCGTCCCGGAAGTCGTTGGAGTCTACCTCACCGGAGAACTCCAGACCGGCGTGACCGCCACCGACCTCGTGCTTCTCGTCACCGAAATCCTGCGGAAAACCAAGGTCGTCGGCAAATTCGTCGAATTTTACGGCCCCGGTGCCAAGGCGCTCAGCCTTCCCGACCGCGCCACCATCGCCAACATGGCACCGGAATACGGCGCCACCATGGGCTTCTTCGGCATCGATGAGGTCACCACCGGCTACCTCGCGGGCACGGGCCGTTCCGCGGAACTCTGCGCCACCGTCGAAAACTACTACAAAGCCCAGGGGCTGTGGGGCATCCCGACCGTAAAGGACGCGCTCCAATTCACCCAGGTTGTCGAAATGGACCTCTCCTCCGTGAAACCCGGCGTCGCCGGACCGAAGCGTCCGCAGGACCGTATCGATGTGGACAACCTCAAGGCCAAATGGGGAGAACTTCTCGCCGCTCCTGTCGCGGAGGGTGGTTTCGCCAAAACCGAATCCAAGACCGCCGTCGTCCACGTGAACAGCAAGGATGGCGTCGCTGACAAGATCGGCCACGGTTCCATCCTCATCGCAGCCATCACCAGTTGCACGAACACCTCGAACCCCAGCGTCATGCTGGCCGCCGGCCTCCTCGCCAAGAAGGCCAACGCCTACGGTCTCAAGGTGAACCCGTCCGTCAAGACTTCGCTCGGACCCGGTTCCCGCGTGGTCACCGACTATCTCACCAAGACCGGCCTGCAGGAGGAACTCGACAAACTCGGCTTCCAGACAGTCGGCTACGGTTGCACCACCTGTATCGGAAACTCCGGCCCGTTGGACTCCGGCATTGAAGACGTTGTGAAAGCCGAGGACATCGTCGCCGCCTCAGTGCTCTCAGGCAACCGCAACTTCGAGGCCCGTGTCCACCAGTCGGTGAAAGCGAACTTCCTCATGTCCCCACCCCTCGTGGTTGCCTACGCCCTCGCAGGCACGGTGGACATCGACCTCGCCACCGAGCCCGTGGGCAAAACGCCGAAGGGCGAGCCGGTGTTCCTCGCCGACATCTGGCCATCCGGGCAGGAAATCACCGACGCGATGACCTCCTCGCTCAAACCGGACGTTTTCCAACGCCTCTACACCGGATTTTCCGACCAAAATCCGAAGTGGAACGAAATCAAGTCCTCCACCGGCGACGTCTACGAGTGGGATCGCGAATCAACCTATATCCAGGAACCTCCGTTCTTCGAAGGCTTCAGCCCCGCCCCGCGTGACATCGTGGAAATCCATGGCGCCCGGCCTCTCGGTATTTTCGCGGACTCCGTCACCACGGACCACATCTCGCCCGCCGGAGCCATCAAGATGGACAGTCCCGCCGGACGCTACCTCAGGGAAAAGGGCGTCGGATTCGCGGACTTCAACTCCTATGGCTCACGCCGGGGCAACGACCGCGTCATGACACGCGGTACCTTCGCCAACGTCCGCATCAAGAACCTCATGGTTCCCGGCATCGAGGGCGGTGTCACCAGCATCGGAGGCGAAACCAAGGCCATCTACGACGCCGCCGCCATCTATCAGGAAGACACCATCCCCACCATCATCATCGGTGGCGAGGATTACGGCATGGGCTCCTCACGCGACTGGGCGGCGAAAGGCACCAACCTCCTCGGGGTGAAGGCCGTCATCACCAAGTCCTTCGAGCGCATCCACCGCTCGAACCTCGTCGGCATGGGCGTCCTGCCCTGCAACTTCGTCAACAAGGAAGACTACGACAAAATCAAGGACCTCGCCGACGCCATATTCGATCTCACCGGCATCGACAACGACCTCAAACCCATGCAGACCGCGACCCTTCAGGTCCACCCGTCGACCGGCGAGAGTTTCGACGTCCCCGTCATCGTCCGCATCGATACTCCGGTCGAAAAAGACTACTATCGCGCGGGAGGCATCCTTCCCTACGTGCTGGCCCAGATTCTCGACTGACCACACCGGGAGCGCGGAATTCATTCGCGCGAACCGGCGTCATGCGCAAAGGAAACCCTACGAAACAACCGGACGCACGGGCTCCATGGGTTCTATGGATTTTATGGGAAAGCAGCATGGCGGTTGGGAGCCGCCGCCACGATGCGCGCGCCATTCCCACTGGCGCGTTTCAAATACCTAAAACTTCCTGATCACCGTGTCCGTGCAAAGCCGCTCGTCCGTGTTCGGATGGTCCAGCGTGTAGTGCAGCCCGCGGGATTCCTTGCGGCGGGTGGCGCATTCGACGATGAGGCCAGCCACCGCCACGAGATTCCGCAGTTCCAAGATGTCGGCGTTCACGCGGTGGCCCCAGTAGAATTCCCGCACTTCCTTTTTCAAATTCCGCAGGCGGGCGGTGGCGCGGCGCAGGCGGTTGTCCGTGCGGACGATGGAAACATAATCCCACATCAGGCGGCGGATCTCGTCCCAGTTGTGATAGATCACCACCAGTTCGTCCGGCTCGGCGGTGTCGCCATGCGACCACTCGGGAACCGGCGGTGTTTCCGGCACCGGTTTTCCCGGCGGGTGCATGCGCATCATTTCCTCAAGCGCGCGGCGCGCGACGACGTTTCCTTCCAGCAGCGAGTTGGAAGCAAGGCGGTTCGCTCCATGCAGGCCGGTGCAGCCGACCTCCCCCACGGCATAAAGCCCCCGCAAGGAAGTCTTCCCGTTCACGTCCGTGAGGATGCCCCCGCACATGTAATGCGCGGCGGGAACTACAGGAATCGGCTGGGTTTCGCAATCCAGCCCGAACCTGAGCAGCGTCTGATAGATATAGGGGAAACGCTCCTTCATGAAACCCTTCGGCTTGTGGGTCACGTCCAGGTAAACACAGGACGCACCGGTGCGCTTGATCTCGCGGTCGATGGCACGGGCGACGATGTCACGAGGGGCGAGTGAACCACGCGGATCGATTTTTTTCGTGAAATCCTCACCCTTCGAATTGATGAGGATTCCACCCTCGCCACGCACCGCCTCGCTGACGAGGAAGGACCTGGCTTCCGGACCGGTCGCGCCGGGGTTGTAGAAACAGGTGGGGTGGAATTGGATGAACTCCATGTTCGCGATGCTCGCGCCCGCGCGCCAGCCGAGCGCCACCCCGTCACCGGTCGCGGAGTCCGGATTGGTGGTGTAGAGATAGACTTTTCCGCAACCTCCGGCGGCAAGAACCACCCGGTCCGAGCGGAAGACCTTCACCTCGTTCGTCTTTGTCTCCAGCACATACGCTCCGATCACGCGATCGTCCACCGCCGCGCCAAGCTTGGCCGTGGTGATGAGGTCGATGACAAAGTGATCTTCCAAAAGAGTGAGATTCGGCGTCTTGCGGGCGGTTTCGATCAGTGCCTGGGCGATTTCACGGCCCGTGGTGTCCCGGGTGTGCAGGATGCGGCGGTGTGAATGCCCCCCTTCCTTTCCCAGCTCGAAATGGCCATTCTCCTGGTCGAAGGAAACCCCGTAATCCACGAGGTCCTCGATCGCCGCAGCCCCCTCGCCCACGATGGTGCGCACGGCCTCTTCCTTGCAAAGCCCCGCCCCCGCATCCAGCGTGTCCGCCACATGCAGTTCCTCGGTGTCTCCGGCGTCACGCTCGTCCGGAGATAAGACGGAAGCAATCCCTCCCTGGGCCCAGGCCGTGTTCGACTCATAGGCGTCGCCCTTGGTCAGTACGATCACCGAACCATGTTTCGCGGCCCGTAAGGCAAAGGAAAGTCCGGCCACACCCGCGCCGATCACCAGGAAATCTGCTGTCATGTGCCGCGAGCATGAACGGACCCGCCCCGTGGAAAAAGGCAAATTTGTCACTCACCCGCCTTGACCCCGCCGCCCCGGCAAGCCACCCCTTCCCCATGAGTTTTTTCATCACCGGCACCGATACCGACGTCGGCAAGACCTATGTCACCCGCCTGATCATCGAAAGCCTGCGCGCCGAGGGCCGCGATGCCGTCGGCTACAAGCCGGTTTCCTGCGGAGACCGCGGAGACGCCACCATCCTGTCCGAAGTCTCGGGCGGCGTGGACTTGGATGAAATCAACCCGGTTTCCCTCAATACCCCCCTCGCCCCCTATGTCGCGGGCATGCTGGAGAACCGGACCGTCGATCCGGCCGAACTCATCGCCGGATACCACAACCTCGCCGGAAAACACGCACAGGTGGTCGTGGAAGGGGCGGGCGGCTGGGAGGTTCCCATCGCCGCCAATTACCGCGTCTCCGATCTCGCCGCCGATTTGAAACTGCCCGTCGTCCTCGTCGCGGGAAACAAGCTTGGCGCCTTGAACCACATCATCCTCACCGTGAACGCCATCCGGGCCAAGGGACTCACCTGCGCGGGCATCGTGCTGAACCAGTTGGAGGACGAGATGGATACCGCCATGATCACGAACAAGGGCGTGGTGGAGGATCTCACCGGCGTTCCGCTGTTGGAGCACATCATCCACGGCCAGGATTTCCTCGATGTGGACGCGTTTTTGAAAATTTAACCGCATTCCGGGAACACATCTCCGGTTCGCGACATTAATATACGAATCGCATGCCGGACTCAGAAGCATTCACCCGCGTCATCGCGGAGCACCACTCAAGCCTGCGCCACTACATCGGCGGCTTCGGGGTGAATCCCGCGTGGGTGGATGACATCGCGCAGGACACCTTCCTCGTCGTCTATCGGAAGTGGGATGAGTTCCTCGCCGTGGACAATCCCGGGGCATGGCTGCGAACCGTCGCGAAAAACCTGGTGTTGAACGAAACCGCCAAACTCAACCGGCGCGAACGTTTGTTCAGCCACAACCTCACCAAGCTTCTCGTGGAGGCGGAGGACGCGCAGACATCCACACCTCCTCCGCCCATGCCTCCGGAGACGCTCGAAGCCCTGCGCGCCTGCCTCGGCCACCTGACGAAAAAAACCCGTGGCGTCATCGAGGCACGCTACTTCGGAAACATGAACTCTTTCCAAATCGGCCAGGAGATGGCGATGAAACCGGCCGCCGTCAGGAAACTGCTTTTTCACGCACGCCAGTCGCTCGCCGAGTGCCTGCGCGGGAAACCCATCGAAGTCCACTGGTAATGGCCGAGAAAATCCCAAGCGAAACCATCGATCTCATCGAACGCCTCATGGAGGGAACGCTCGATGACGCCGGGCATGCGCGGCTGATGGAACTCATCGACAAAAACCCCGCGTTGCTCGGCAGGATCGCCGGCCACCTGGACATCTCCTCCACCTTGCACCTGGCGGCGCGGCAGGAAGAAGATTTTGCCAGCCGCACGGCCAGCCATGTCATCAGGATCGCCGAGGAGGGGGAATTCGCGTTCGCCCGGCGGGTGAAGCGGCGGGTGGCCCGTGGCCGTATGGTCAAAGGCCTGGCTGCGGCAGCGGTGCTGACGCTGGCCGGGTTTCACTTCTTTTACAATCCCGCCCCGCGGGGCGAGCGGGTCGCGCTGCTGTTGAGGATGAACCACGACAACCAGGTGATTTCCTCGAAACCGATCTACTCGGGCACCGTGATCGAGGAAACGAGCGGCCTCGTCCGGCTCGATTTCAAGAACGGTGCCGTCGCCGCTGTCGAAGGGCCGATGAAGCTCAAGGTCGTCTCCGGCATGGCGATCGAACTGGAATCCGGCCGTATGAACGGCTGGTGCCCGGACACGGCGCACGGTTTCAAGGTTCATACGAAATCCGCCGTCCTCACCGACCTCGGCACCTCCTTCGGAATCACCACCACCCAGGATGGCAAGTCGGAGTTCATGGTGCTGGACGGATTGGTGGAGGTGGAGAAAGGCGATGAGAAGATCCGGCTGGAGGAGGGAGCCGCGATCAAGTCCAGCATGGACCAAGCGATGCGCGCCGTGGCATTCGACCCTTCCGCGTTCACCAAAACCTGGCCTTTTTCAAACGGCATCCTCACCACCCGTGGAGCGGTGATCCCCGCTCCTCCCGATACGGCGGAGAAACTCGCGCTGTTGGAAAATGACAAACACATCCTCGTCATCCCCGAGCGGCGGGGAATCCCCTTTGATCACGAGATCCAGGCCGAAATCACCGAACCGGGGACCTTGCCCGGTGATATCAGCGGCGAAGTCCGGACCTTGTCCCCGGTCTCCGGAAAGCGGCTGAGCAGCTTCCTCATCCGCTACAATCCTGTGGGAGTGATCAGCGAGGAACATTTCCTGTGTTTCGAGGGTGAGGTCACCTTCGACCGGCCGGTCCTCGCGATTTCCTGCCTGAACGGACCCCTCGCCCATGGCGACCCTGTCTTTTCCACCGCCCGATGGCCGGATCCGCTCCGGGGCATCGAACTCAGCCAGAGGCTCAATCCTCCCGACAGCGTCACCCTCTCCCCCGACAGAAGGACCGTGAAACTCATTTTCTACGCCGGAGCATCCACCGACGACGTGCGTGTGATTCTGGAAGACTCCGCCAACGGAGGGTAGCACTACGGGCTGCCCGATTACCCCTTCGTTTCACCGCTTCATTCCCACTTTCACATCCGGAACGGTTCCCGCCATGAAAACCACCACGCGAACCCCTTGGTAACTGAAGCACCGTCCGATTTTCACCTCTCCTCCCCCAGAAACAAACCATTCCAGCCGCCCACGGCAGAATATCGAATCCACCATCTCCAACGACACGTCCGACCGACCATGAAAAAAGCCGCCTGTCTCATCGCCCTCCTGGCCCTGCCACCCCACCTCGGGGCGCAGGAAAAATCAAAACCCAACGTCCTTCTCATCTGTGTGGACGATCTCAAGCCCACCATCGGCGCGTATGGAGACAAGCTGGCGGTCACACCGAATCTCGACCGCCTCGCCGCCCGCGGCATGCGTTTCGACTACGCCTATTGCAACCAGTCCGTCTGCTCCGCCTCGCGGAACAACCTCATGCTCGGCTCGCGCAGCACCTCGCTCGGCATCTACGACCTCTCGCAGAACTTCCGCAAGGCGGTGCCGGATGCCGTCACCCTGTCGCAATATTTCATGAACAACGGCTACCGCGCCGAAGCCGTCGGCAAGATCCTCCACTCCGGTCATGGCAACAGCGACGACGCCGCCTCATGGTCCGTCCCGACCATCACTGAAAAAGTCGTGGAATACGCGGACCCCGCCAGCTCCGCCGGGGGCAGGCTGACCCGCGAGGAGGCCTATTTTTCAAACAAGGAACTCGGCCGCATCGGCCAGCTTCCGAAAGGCGCCGCATGGGAGATCGCCGATGTCCCGGACAACGCCTACTCCGACGGCCGCATCGCGGATGAAGGTATCAAGCGCCTCCAGGCGGCGGCGGAACGGAAAGGCACGCCCTTTTTCCTCGGCATCGGCTTCACCAAGCCGCACCTGCCCTTCACCGCGCCGAGGAAATACTGGGACATGCACGACCCCACGAAATTCAAACTCGCAGAAAACACCAAACCACCCCAGGACGCTCCACCTCTCGCTGGAAAAAAAGGCGGGGAGATCACCAACTACGAACCGATCCCGGACAACGGCAAGGTCGACGATGAGAATGCCCGCAAGCTCATCCACGGCTACTACGCCGCCACCAGCTACATGGACGCCCAGCTCGGCCGCGTGCTTGATGAGCTGGACCGCCAGAAACTCTGGGAAAACACGATCATCGTCCTCTGGGGCGACCACGGCTGGCATCTCGGCGACCACGGCTACTGGACGAAGCACACCAATTACGAGCAGGCCAACCACATCCCGCTGCTCATCATCGCCCCCGGTATGAAACCCGGTTCCACCCGCCAGCTCACCGAGACCGTGGACATC
Organism: Luteolibacter yonseiensis; assembly: GCF_016595465.1. Classification (NCBI taxonomy): domain Bacteria; kingdom Pseudomonadati; phylum Verrucomicrobiota; class Verrucomicrobiia; order Verrucomicrobiales; family Verrucomicrobiaceae; genus Luteolibacter; species Luteolibacter yonseiensis. The sequence goes on from NZ_JAENIK010000013.1 coordinate 550,213, forward strand.
TACCCTACGGTCACCGAGCTTGCTGGATTGCCAAAACCTTCCGTTCCGCAGCCCATCGACGGAGTCAGCCTCATTCCCGTGCTCAAGGACCCCTCCGTGAGACTGCGCGATCACGCCTACCACTGCTTCCCGCGTGGCGAGGGCCGCATCGGCCGGGCCATCCGCACCGAGCGCTACCGCTTTGTCGAGTGGAAAGTCCCCGGAGCCCCCGCCGACACCGCCAAGCTCGAACTCTACGACTACAAGGAAGACCCCACCGAGAAACAGAACCTTGCCACGAAGCAACCGGAAGTCGTCAAGGAGATGCAAGCCATCCTCGCCCGCCACCCCGAAGCCGAGCCAAAGCCGCTGGCACGGAAGGAAAAGAAGTAAGCTCCCCCGGTTCACCAGCTACCTGAAGCAGCCAAGTCGGAGGGTCTGACTCAGGCTGACCCGGCAGCAACGGCGAAGTTTCCCAGGACGCCATCCAGGCACGATCCCCCCCCCCGACAAAGGGGGCGGGATCGCATTGTCATCCCCCTCCCCCGAAGAAGTCCCCTATTCCGCGTTTGGACTGGCCATCATCGCCCGGATTTCCCACGTTCGAGCGTTCACCGGAAATGCGTGCCGCCCTCATCCCATTGCTGATCGGTCTCTCCCTCGCTGCCTGCAAACAGGAAGGTCTCGATTCACGCGCGGCAACTCCGGTTTCCGAAACCCGGGTTCCGGAGAAACCAATGATCCGATCCATTCGCTCTGTCGGCACGGATGACGCATTCGGGGTGATGTTGAACGGAGATCGTGCCACTTTTTCGCAGGGATCCGCGAAATCCAACAGAATCAATCTACCGTATGCCGAAGGTTTGAAGATACTCGAAGATTTCTACGCCATTCCCGGCATCGAGGCATACCGGGGCAAAAAATCCGACAACCGGCAGACCTCCATCCACCATCTCATCCATGTTTACGACGAAATGCCCGAACGCTATTCCGAGGAATGGGTGGACTATGTCATTCCGAAGGACAAGGTCGCGGGAAACCCGCCTCTGGCGAAATGGTTCGCGGCGATAGACACCCTCCGGGAACGTGCCGGCAAGGGCGGCGATGCATCCCGCCAACCGGCTCCGTGACAAGCATTCAATCACAAACCTGATCATGAAATACATTGTCCATAGCAGGATCGGAGGAACATCGCTGGTCCTCCTTGCGTTCGCCTGCTGGCTCTGTGCCTCAGCCCTGATTCCCCGGGTCTCGGATTGGTATTTCGTGGCCACCTACTCCATCGCAGCATCCGCGTTTTTCATCGTCGGCTGTTTTCTCCCCGAGTATCGCGACAAACGTTACATCCTTGGCCGCAGGTCGGTTCTTCAGTTGATGGCGACTTTTTTCGGGCTTGCTGGCATCTCATCCGTCAACACCGGCCTGGTTCAAGCGACACGACATTCGTCAACCTGGCTTCCGTCGGTTTTGTGCCTCGCATCCTTTGTCATTCCGTTTGGAATTTATCACATCGCGACTTTTTTGGTACGCGGTATCCACGCTCCGGTGCGATATGCGGCCGATCATCCAGGAATAGTTCCCGTCGGCCCGGCCAAGCCCGGCTCTTTGGGACAGGAAGCCACCCCAGCGGATCCATGTCCTCTAAAAGGGAGGCGATGACATTCCCATGAAATGACCGAGATTCTTGGCGGCCTCCACGCGTCTTTTGAAAAAATCCGAGAAGCCGGTTTAGCCGACCATGACGTCCCATGTCCCCCATTTCAAACTTGCCCGTATTCCCGCGCCCGACCACCTTGTGAATCCCTGCGTCCGACCTGGCGCATCACGCCCATTTTCATTTCCATGAAACCTCTTCACACCCTCTTGCCGCTGTCCCTCGCCATGACCTTCATCGCCAGCGCGAAGCCGCAGTCCGCCTTCCACAACCCGCTCTACCAAGGAGAGGATCCATGGGTCATCCGTCACGAGAACAGCTACTACATGTGCAGTTCCGGACCGTCGGAGCCGACGGCCGTCTATGTTTCCAAGTCCCCCACCCTCACCGAGCGCGGGGAGAAGGTGAAGGTCTGGGAGGATGGCGACAACTACCGCCGCGTCTTCGCTCCGGAGCTTCACTTCATCCAGGGGAAATGGTACATCTACTTCTGCGCGGACGTCAGATCCGAGGGCTGGAAGCACATGGCCGTCGTCCTGCAGGCGAATACGGACAACCCGCTGGACGGATTCACCAACAGGGGCGTGCTCTTCACCGGGGACGAGCACGGCAACGCGCAGGCGAACGACATCACCGTGGTGACGTACAAGGACCAGCTCTACGCCTTCTGGGGATCGCTGGCGGACAAGATCGTGGAAGGTGCCGTGATGGCTCCGATGGACAGTCCCACCAGGATCACCGCTCATCGCAAGGAGATCGGACTGCACGCCGAGGGTCCGCGTGCCATCCTGAGGAACGGCAAGCTGATCATGACCGGCGCCGAGGGAGGATTCGCCTCCAAGGACTACCGGCTCTCCGCGCTGATCTATTCCCCGGACGCCGGACCCATCGATGACAAGAAATCGTGGAAACCCCTGGGCACCCTCCTGAAAACCACCGACGATGTCTGGGGACCATCCCGCGCCAGCTTCACCACCTCTCCGGATGGCAAGGAGAACTGGGTGATGTATCACTCGAAGATCTTCAACGCCGACGACAACGGCATGCGCGCCATCAACATCAAGAAGTTCACCTTCAAGGAGGACGACACGCCGGACTTCGGCACGGCTGCCAGCCCCACCTCCTTGTTGGAAAACCCCTCCGGCGATCCCGGCATGGGCGAGCTCTACGAAGCCGAGGACTGGCAACTCTCCGGTGACGCGGCGAAGGCATCCACCAACAAGAACTTCACCGGCACCGGCTACGTGGACGGCTTTTCCAAAAAAGGAGCCAAAGCCACCTTCACCGCGGACGTCCCGGCGGCGGGTGTCTATCGCGTGATCCTCCGTTACGCGAATGGTGTGAAGGTCGAGGGAGAACAACAGTCGTTCCCGAAAATCTATCCCCCCGCCCAAAGCACGCTCTCGCTGTATGTGAACGGGGCGAAGATCAAACGCACCCAGTTCCACCGCACCACGAACTGGGATGTGTGGATGTTCCAAGGGGAAAATCTCCAGCTCAAGGCCGGGAAAAACGAGATCGCCTGGCAGAATGACGAGGGCGACGTCGGCCAGGTCACGCTGGACTCCGCCGCAGTCGCGAAAAGCTCCACCCCAATCCACGGTCTGACCGGCAGCTACTACAACAACCGCGACCTCACGGACCAGAAACTCACCCGCCTTGATCCTGAAATCTCCTTCAATTGGGGCAATGGTTCGCCGGACCCGTTGATAGAAAACGACACGTTCTCCGTCCGCTGGGAGGGATTCATCACCCCGCTTTATTCCGAAACGTATACCTTCCACTCCAAGTCCGACAACGGCCGCAGGCTGTGGATCGACAAACAGCCCGTCATCGACAAATGGCTGGATGACTACGACCAGACCTACACCGGAACCATCAAGCTCGAGGCCGGAAAAAAATATCCCATCACCTTCGAATACTACGAGGACGGCGGCGGAGCGAACACCCGCCTCGAATGGTCCAGCGAAAGCCAGCCAAGGGAGGTGATTCCATCCGGAAGACTCGAACCCGCAGCAAAATAACAACCGGAGGGTCCGACTCCGGCTGACCCGTTCTGCGACGGCGCAACATCAAACCGGGAAAAACTCCGTGTCCGATGATGACTGGACATCCATATCTTCCGCCATCAACGCTCATCCACATCAACGGCCGGCGATTTCCCGGCCTTCACACCCGTTTCACCGACCGGAGATCCGGCCACCCGGATAGCCGGAGCACAAACAACCAAACCCTTCTCCCTCACCGCTTCTCCCCCAACACCTGCTTCAGGAGCGAGGCCATCTCATCCGCCGCCTGCCTGCCGGTTTCCAGCACTCCCTTGTGATCCAAATGGGCTCCTGTGAGTCCAGCTGCCCAGTTCGTCAGACACGAAAAGGCCACCACAGGGATTTTCAGCGAACGTGCCTGGATGGTTTCCAACACGGTGCTCATGCCCACGGCGTCGGCCCCCATGGACTGGAGCATGCGGATTTCCGCGGGAGTTTCATATTGCGGACCACGCAGGCCCGCATACACGCCTTCATGAAGCGTCATGCCGGAGACGATCGCGGCGGTGCGGAAATCGGCGCGGCATGCGGCGTCGTAGGCCACGGACATGTCGGTGAAATCAGCGCCTGCGAGCGGCGATGTCGCGGTGAGGTTCAGATGATCGCTGAGCATCATCCATGTGCCGGGAGCGAAGGCGTTGTTCATCGTGCCGGCGGCGTTGGTCAGGATGAGTTTGTTGATTCCTTGTGCCACCATCCAGCGTATCCCTGCGGTGACCTGTCGCGCGTCGTAGCCTTCGTAGAGGTGGAGCCGGCCTTTCATCAGAAGCACGGATCTGCCGGCGAGTTTGCCAAAGACAAACGCTCCCGCATGTCCCGGCACGGAAGATATGGGAAGCCCCGCTTCCAGGAACGGAACCTCCCTTTCAATCTCCACCGCATCCGCCAACGCCCCCAGCCCCGATCCCGATACTATGCCAATCATGGTCCGGCATCTCTAGCAGGTCGCAGGCCGATTTCGAACATCAGCGGCCGGCATTCATCAATTCCTCAATTTCCTCCGCCTCTATCGGGATGTTCCGCATCAGGTCGAAGTTGCCGTCCTTGCCGATGACCACATCGTTTTCCAACCGGATGCCCATGTTCTCTCCTCGGATGTAGATACCCGGCTCGATGGTGAACACCATGCCTTCCGCGAAAGGTTCGTGCGGCGGACAGACGTCGTGCACGTCCAGCCCCAGATGGTGCGAGGTGCCGTGCATGAAATATTTTTTCACGAGAGCCTTGTCCGGCCCTTGGGCAGCCGCCTCCTTCGCAGAGAAAAGCCCCAGATGGACAAGCTCTCGCTCCATCAGCTCGATGACCTGCTTTTGGTATTCCATCGGCGTGTTGCCGGGACGGAGGATGCCGTTCGCTCCGTGGAAAACGCGCAGGACGGAGTCATACACATCCCGCTGGCGCTTGGTGAACCGGCCGTTCACCGGCACGGTCCGGGTGAGGTCGGACGCCCACCCCGCATACTCGGCGGCCACGTCCATCAGAACCATGTCGCCATCCTGACAGATCTTGTCGTTTTCCACATAGTGGAGCACACACGCGTTTTTTCCAGTGCCGATGATGGGAGCGTAGGCGAAACCACGCGACCCCCGGCGGACAAACTCGTGCAACAACTCGGCCTCGATCTCCCATTCCCCCACTCCGGGCTTGATGAAGCCCAGCAACCTGCGGAATCCGGCCTCCGTGATGTCGCAGGCGCGCTGGAGCTGTTTGACCTCCTCCTGGTCCTTCGTGATCCGCAGGCGGTGGAGCAACGGAGCGAGGCGCTCGTAGCGGTGCAGCGGGTAGCGCGACTGGCAATCCTTGATGAAGCGCGCGTTCGCGGTCTCCACCACGACACTGGCGCGGAGATGCTCGTTGGTCGCCAGATAGATGTGCTCCACCTGCGGAACCATGCGGTGGAGGAACCCGTCGAACGAGCCGGACCACTCGATGCGTTCGACACCCGTGGCGGCACGGGCCTGCTCCTTGTTGAGTTTCTCTCCTTCCCAGATGGCGATAAGCTCGCTGGTCTCCTTGACGAAGAGGATTTCCCGTTCATTCGGATCCACCGCATCCGGCATGAGAACGAGCGTGGTGTCCTCCTGATCGACGCCGGTCAGATAGAAGAGATCGCTGTTCTGTTTGAACGCCATCGTGCCGTCCGCATTGGTCGGATAGATATCGTTCGCACGGAGAATGACCATGCTGTTGGGCTTGAGCAGGCCGCGGAGATTTTCGCGGTTACGGATGAAAAACGCTGGAGAAATCGGTTCGTATCGCACGGGTGGACTTCACGCGAAGCAACGCGGCAGGGCAATCCGGATTTTCGAGGATTGCCGAAATGACAGTCAGAACTCCGGTTCCGGCGCAAGGAGAGTGTCATTGGGGGAAACCATCGCCAAATCCGACTTCGCCATCGCCAATGCCGCCCGCGCGTTCTTGAGTTCCGCGCTCAGTCTCTTCGCCTTCGCATCCCATGTCTCAAGGCTGCCGGGCACTGATTTGCTGCCGTAATTCGAACGGGAGGAAGCTTCGGCATGGTCGGCGACGAGCTTGTTGACCTTGTTTTTCCAATTCCTCACATTCTGCCGGAGATTGCTTCGCTTGAGATTCTCTTCCGCCAATCTCGCCCGCCGGACATCACGCTCGCCGGAAGGAGTTGCTTCAGCTTCTGTTCCGGTCTTTGCCGTGTGGGCGTCGAAGTTTTCACTCTCCTTCTTCAATCGCAACCGGCGTTCCTCGTCATTCCATTGGAAACGATCCTGGAATTTCGGATCCAGCTCGGGTCCCTGGACTCTCGCGATGCCATCCACATGGTTGATTTCCAAACCAACATCCGTCACCCGGCGGATGACGGCCTGCTGGTAGGAACGTCCGCTGCGGAGCGTCAGCGTGCCCAGGTTTTCACCCACTGCGGCAAGCCATGTCGCGGTTCGGTAATCCGCCCGATAATCGGAAAATCTGCCGTCCAGCGCCGTCACGGATGAAAGCGCCTCATCACGGGTTTTCACCAATTCCGCATGGCGGAGGTTCAAACCGTCACACTTCGAAGTCAGTTCCTTATGACTCCGGGAGTCCGCATGGAGTTTCGTTCCATACTCGACCAGCCGTTGATTGCCATCTTCCAGCTTGTTCTTCAACTCGGAGATTTCCGCATCGCTGAGTTTGACCTCCCGCCGCAGTTCGGCCACGCCGCTGGAGAACTGGAAACGCCGGTCCATCAGCAGGGAAAGCCCCACCGCGGCCATGACCAGAACGATCAATCCCACCATGAAGGTGAACAACCCCGAATGCTCGTCGGAAGATAGCATCTGTGAGAACGAGTTAAAGCGATGCCCTCATCAGCCGGATCTCGTCGCGAATCGCGGCGATCTGATTCTGCTTCGATTTGATGGTACGGTTGAGAGCTTTTGTCTTGTCGAGACCAGGACCGCCGCTTTTCGGTTTACCAGCCAACCGGTCGATTTCGGCGCCGAGCGCACGGATCTCAGCCTGAAGCGCGTTGATATCCGCTTCTTTGCCTGCAATCTGGCGCCGCCTCTTTTCCTTATCGAGCAGGGCTTCACGCTCACGCTGCTTGCCCATTTCAATCTCGGCGAGCTTGTCCGCCTCCAGCACGTCCTTATTGTGGGTCTTCCGAACCGTTTCCTCGTTCGCGATCTCGGCCTCCTTCTGGGCCGCATCGAACTGATAATAGTCCTGCATGTCGGCCGGAAGATCTTCGTAATCAACCCGCTTCTGACCTTCTTCGTGGCGGATCTGAATACCGATCGCCGTCACGTCCCTGATCATGACGCCTTTATAAACAACGCCCTTTTGCGTCACAAGCTGCTCCATCTCCGTTCCCTTCGCCTTGCTCCTCACATAAGCCCGGTATTCGTCCTTATATGCATCGAATGCTTTTCTCTTTTCGACGATCTCCGCTTCGGTCGCCTTTTCCTTGTCCGTCAGGGAAACGATGTTCTGCTGGAGAGTCTGGCTTTCCACTCCCAGGCGGGAGACCTCCTTCGAGTCCTTCAAACGCTGCGGAGTCAGGTCCAGCTTCTGCTGCCCCTTGTCGATGCTCATGCGATAGCTGTCGATTTCCTTGCCCTGTTGGACGATGAGCGCCTCGTCGGACAGTTCTCCGCCTTGGAACCCTTCATCGAAGGCAAACATGAACAAAACACCAAATCCGAGCAAAACCGCCAGAGCCATCACCATCCCGATCACTCCGGGACCGCGACCGCTCGACATCATATCACTGAAAGACATATCTGTATTGAATTAAAGATTGGGGGGTTATTTAACCTGATATTTCAGCTTGTAGGTGTCGAACTCGGCCTGGAGGGATTTTTTCTTGGTCTCCAGGGCCGCGATCTCCGTTTCGAGAGCGGTCACCTCGCCTGTCTGTTTCTCGGACAGCTTCTTGGCCTCGGCCAGTTGTTCCGAAACATCAGGAGGAAGACTCTTGAGCTTTTCAGTAATCAACGCGAGCTCACCTTTCAGACGGGCGATTTCGGCCTTCTGTTTTTCACGTTTTTCGACAAGTGCGGGATCACTGCACGATACGCAGCAAAGGGCGACAATCACGGCAAGACTGCTGGAGCGGATGGGGAATTTCATGGAACGTAAGAATTGTAGGGCCTGCCACTCAGGGTGCTCGACTCGCGTGCCGCCCTGCCAGCCCCCACCCGGATGGTTCCTCGGGATGGATAATAGCAGCGGCTGACCACCGGCGCACAGTAATTGTATGAGCGGTAATAAGTGGGCCTGGAATAAGAGCGATAGGTGCGGGAAGAACGATAATAGGTTGAATCTCCCACGGAAGATGACCGGGAAAACGGACCGGTGTCCGCCGAAGCTGTCTGGCTCGCCAACAGGTTGGTCCTCGCACGGCTGGCGGCGAGTTCCACCTCTAGCGCGGCGTCCGCCTCCTGCTTTTTCTTTTCCATATTGGAAGCAAGGCGGGCATCCACCCATTTTTCGTATTCGGCGGCGTTTTGAACTTCTTTTTGGTGAGCCGCGATCGCCAGATCCTCCTCCAGTCCGAAAAGCCAACGCTGCCTTACGTCCAGATCTTGAAAGCGCAGTCGCGCGGAGCCATCCGAATGACGGATTGTTACTCCAGAATCCGTGATGGCTGAGACGGACACATTTTCAAAACTCCGCCCGGAAGCCAGGACCATTTTATCGAAGGATTTGCCAATGGCCCGCTGGCGCTGGCCGTGAATCATGTCATTCCGGAAAACCGCCCACTGCTCCTGCAGGGATTCCACCTCCGCGGCAGCCAGAACCTTCTTGGATTCCAAAGACCTCCGCAATGTCGCCGTCTTTTCGGTAGCGGCGCGAATCTTCTCAAGATCTTCAAATTCGGAGCCGAGCAACCGGTCAAACCGGTATTTTGCGAGCTCCACCTGCTGGGCCAGCTCAACCCGTTCCTTTTCAGCGCCCCACCACGCCGCTTGGCGCTCGCCTTGATCGCAAGCCCCCAAGAAGAGAGAAATCACTGCCAGAGAAGCGGTTGGGATGATTTTCATATGATTAAAAAAAGGGGGTATCTGAATCAGATTGATAATATTTCACTCGGTGGGGGTCAATCAAATTAGGCAGAATCCGTACCGAGCCGCTTTGAGACCTGAAAAAAGAGATGCCGTATTTCTACTGGGATAATTACGCATTTTTTCAAGATTGAAAAGAAACCATTTCGGCACATTTTTTCATGATGTCCGGAATGGAAGCCAGTCCCGGCAACCATTGCGAAACGCAACGAAAGCCGGAACCGGTGTTGCAAAATCAGTGACTTCGATAGACCCTGTTAGTTCCATTCAAGCGATTTTTGCTTGGCACCTTTCCTGCGATGGAAATCCCGTTCGATCCCGCAGCACCCATGTACCACACCGCCCACATCCATGACCGCTGTATTTGCATTTGCAATCGGCTCCTGCGGGGGGAGCTGTCGGCCGTCGAGACTTACACACAGGTCATCGACAAATACACCCATTCGGATGCGGACGAAATCCTCAGGCAAATCCGCAAGGATCACTCCCGTTCCGCAAACCTCCTTTCCGCCAATGTCCGGGACATGAGTGGTGAGCCGGAAAAAAATTCCGGAGCTTGGGGACTTGTCGCCACGGTCGCGCAGGGAGCTGCCAATCTGTTCGGCCCTCGATCCGCCATCGAGTCTCTTTTGAAGGGAGAGGAAGCGGACCGCGACGACTACGAAAACGCCTTGTTGGATGAGAACGTGGGGCCGGAGTGCAAGGAGCTCATCCGGGAAGACCTGCTCCCGGCCGTGCTGCACCATGTCTCAACACTTCAAGAGCTGGTGATACGGAACGAACACGAATCCTGACCCTCTCATGACACCTCCGACAAAAAAAGTCCCCACAGCCGAATCTCTGGCAACCATTTCGAACGTATTGCTCAGCGCGGCCATCATCGCCGCGCTGTATTTCGGTCGGGAACTGCTGGTGCCGCTCGCGCTGGCCGCCTTGCTGACCTTCATGCTCACACCGTTGGTGAACCGGCTCCAGAGATGGATCGGCAGGATCGGAGCCGTCCTGAGCGTGGTGGCGATGATGTTCGCCGCCACCGGAGTCGCCGGCTGGGTCCTCACACGGCAGGCGGTGGATCTCGCGAACCAGCTCCCCGGATATAAGGAAAACATCCGTGCGAAGCTACGCTCCATTCAAATACCGAATGAAGGTCCGTTCACCAGGATTTCCGAGACCATGGAGGAGCTGAAAAAAGACCTCCCAGGATCCGGCAACTCCGAAACCCGTCTCAAACCGGAAGCCCTGAAAAAAGAAGACCAGCCGCCCATGCCGGTGGAGGTGGTGAGCGGCCAGGACAAGCGGGTGGAATTCGTGCAGGAGGTTGTCACCCCGGTTTTAGGCCCGTTGGGCACGGCGGGCCTGGTGGTGTTGTTGCTGGTCTTCATGCTGCTGCAGCGGGAGGACCTGCGAAACCGGATGATCCGTTTGATCGGCCAAGGACGCATCAGCGCGACCTCGAGGGCGATGGACGACGCCGGATCGAGGGTCTCGAGATACCTGTTCATGCAGTTGGTCGTGAATGTGACCTACGGGATCCCGGTGGCGATAGGATTGTATTTCATCGGAGTGCCGAACGCCATCCTCTGGGGCGCGCTCTCCACCGTCCTGCGTTTCATTCCTTATGTGGGTCCGTGGATCGCGGCCGGATTTCCCATCCTTCTGTCGCTGGCGGTGTCCCCCGGATGGATGGCACCCATGCTGACCATCGGCCTTTTCATCGGCCTGGAGCTCTTCAGCAACAATGTGATGGAGCCGTGGCTGTATGGTTCGAGCACGGGGGTGACGCCCATCGCCCTGATCGTCGCCGCGCTGGTCTGGACCTGGCTGTGGGGTCCGGTCGGGCTGGTACTGGCCACCCCCTTGACCGTCTGCCTCGTCGTAATGGGCCGGCACATCCCGAGGCTGGCGTTTCTCAGCATCATCCTGAGCGATGAAGAACCGCTCACTCCTGCGGAGGAATGCTACCATCGACTCCACCGTGCCGGGGAGCACGATGAAATGGAATTGGTGGACCACTATCTGAAGGCGAACTCCACCGCCTCCTTGTTCGATTCCGTGCTTGTCCCCGTCATCACCGCCGCCGAGACAGACCATCGGGCGGGACTTCTGGAGACCGAGCAATTGGATTTCATCGAACGCGGACTGGGCGACATCCTCAACGAACTCGAAATGCGGGATGAGGTGGATCTGCGGGATTCGGAAAAGGAAATGACCGCCGCCGTCTGCATCGTTCCCGTCAGGGCCCATCGTGACCAGCTTGCCGGAGAGATGCTTGGCCACCTCCTGCGGAAAGGCGGCCACACCGCCCAGAATGGTTCCGCGAAAATGGTTTCCGGGGAGCTGGTAGGCTGGGTTCGCGAATCCCAGCCAGACGCGGTCTGCATCTCCGTGGTCGCCCCCAGTTCCAGCAGCCAGGCCCGCTACCTTTCAGCGAAGCTGCGCGCGAGTTTCCCTGCATTGAAAATCATCGTCGGTTTATGGGGCGCGGGAGAAAAGACCGCGGAAGTCACCTCACAACTTCGTGAAGCGGGAGCGGACGATGTCGTCACCACCATGGCGGCCGCGGTTGAGAGACTGGCTTTTCATGTGATCCGTCCCACCGAGGCAGTCGCATGAAAGTGGTCCGCGCATTATGCAATCCATCGTTGATGCAGCTTGCTCATCTCTTGCGTAGGCGTCGCGTCAAAAAAACATGCATATCATTGTCAGACAATGGATAACAACCTATCCACCTGATGGCACATCACCTGCGAACCAGTTGATGTTATGAAAACAAACTCCAATCACAAATCGTCGGTTGCCCGTCATTTCAAACATCAATCCGGAAAAGTGGGATGGATCCTGCTTTGGTTGATCGGTGTTCCGGTGCCGGTCCTGCTGGGACTTTTCCTCATCCGCGGTTGTACATGAGGTCTACCGTCAGGTTCCACCACCCGGTTTCTCATTCTCCCCACAACCCGACTCCCATGAATTTCCACGTCACCTGCGAACTCGACTACCTGCTCCACGGTCCGGCCACCTTCCTCTTCGCTGTCAAATGCATCGAAACCGGTGGCCAACATATCGCCAAAGAGGCATTGTCAGTTGATCCGTTTGTTGAAATCGAAGAATTCACCCTGACGGGTGGCATGAACCGGTTCTCCCGCTTGAAAACCCTGAATCCGGGAAACTTGAAAGTCTCATACCAAGCGGACGTCAGCAATTCGGTGCGTATCGTCCCGGTGGATTCGCTCCATGTGGACAGCCCTGGAGATCTCGCACCGGATGCGATCCCCTTTTTATTTCCAAGCCGTTACTGCCAGTCGGATCGAATCAGGGAAAAAGCCCAGGAACTTTTCGGCCATCTGGGCAGCCCTTATGCCATCGCCTCCGCTGTCAGCGACTGGATCCATGAGAACATCGCTTATGTGAGCGGGAGCTCCGGGGAAACCTCATCCTCCATCGACACGTTGGACCAGCGGCAAGGCGTGTGCAGGGATTTCGCCCACCTCGCCATCGCTTTCTGCCGCGCGCTGAATGTCCCGGCCCGCTACGCCACCTGTTACGCCTATCAGTTGCAGCCGCCGGATTTCCACGCCTGCTTCGAGGTCTTCATCGACGGATGGTGGTATATCTTCGATGCCACCCGCCTGGCTCCCCTCAACGGACTCGTCCGCATCACCACCGGCCGGGATGCGGCGGATACCGCGGTCTGCACCATCTTCGGCAATCCGGAACTGACGCTCAGCGTGGTGAAGTGCGAGTGCCTGGATCCGGCTTTCACCCCTGTCACGCGGGACAGCCTGGCAAATGCGGGTGAGGCGATCGCCCTCCTGTAGCAAAACCTTCCCATGAAAATTTTCAATGCCCCGCCGGAAACGTGGGAGCGGATCCAACTGATCCACGAAACCAGCTACACTTACACCCAGCCGGTCCGTTTCCTGACCCATCGGCTGGTGCTACGACCGCGCGAGGGACACGATATCCGGCTCCACTCAATGAGTCTGACGACAAATCCGCCATCCCAGATCCGCTGGCACAGGGACCTTCTGGACAACTCCATCGCCGTCGCGACCTTCGAGGAAACGGCGGACGAATTGCGGATTCACAGCGAGTTCACCATCAGCGTCCCGCCGGCAGCGGTTGAAAAGGCTCCGCCGATCTATGTTCCCCATCCCTCCCTGGTGTCCGGCATCGAACAACTCGCCGCCACGCCGTATCTCCAATACATCTACCCGCCGGAGGCCGGGCAACTCCGCCAATGGTTTTCCTCAACCGGCCTCGCGCCCTCGCCCGGGACTAACAGCGCGATTTTCGACGATCTTGCCATTCTGATCCACCGCGTCATCCGCTACAACAGACGCGAGGAAACGGGCGTGCAATCCCCTTCTGAAACGCTGCGCCTCGCTTCCGGTTCGTGCCGCGACATGGCCGTGCTGATGATCGAGACCAGCCGCTCGCTCGGTTATCCCGCCAGATTCGTGAGCGGCTATCTGGAAAGCGCGAACTCGAAGGTCGGCCGCGGCTCGACCCACGCCTGGGCGGAAGTCTATCTCCCGGACCACGGGTGGACCGGCTACGATCCATCCATTGGCAAGCGCGTCGGTCCGGGACACATCGCCGTGGGGGTCAGCCATCACCCGCGCGGGGTGATGCCGGTGACCGGCGGCTTCAGCGGGCTTTCCGGTGTGGGCAGCTCGCTGAAGGTCAACATCACCACCACGCGGCTGCCGCCAGAGTCGCCGCAATAAGTGGAATCCGTTTCGTATACATCTCTTCCGCCGGAGGAGCGACGTTGTCGCCGCTCCTCCTGATCCCGGCCATGACAGCCCGGATTCGTTTCATGCATCAGACATCAAACCCGAAATGCCTCTTGGCATTTCCGAAACAGATATCGCCTACAAGTTTCGAAAGCGCCTCGAAGTCATCCGGCAGTTCTCCCCGGTCGGCCTCTCCGCCGATGAGGTTGCAAAGGATCCGGCGGAAATATTCGTGGCGGGGGAAGGACAGGAACGACCTCGAATCGGTCAGCATGCCCACAAAGCGCGAGAGCAGTCCGGTCGCGGAAAGTGCGTCGAGCTGGAGTTCCATCCCGTTTTTCTGATCGAGGAACCACCAGCCGGAACCGAACTGGATTTTCCCCGCGACAGTCCCGTCCTGGAAGACTCCGGTGAGGCAGGCAAAAAGGTAGTTGTCCCGGGGATTCAGGTTGTAGAGCACGATCTTCGGCAGCGAGTCGCTGCTGGCCAGCGCGTCGAGATACGAGACCAGCCCTTCGCCCTGACGGGTGTCGCCGATGGTGTCATAGCCCGTGTCCGGCCCGAGTTTTCCGGCCATGCGCGAATTGATGTTCCGGAACGCTCCAAGATGAAGCTGCTTGGTCCAGCCCTTCGCCGCATCCAGTTGGCCGAAGAAGACCATGAGATAGAATGAAAACTTCTCCTTTTCGTCCGCGGACGCCGCCTTGCCCGAACGGGCGCGCTCGAAGATCATCGCCGCCTCCTCGTCCGTGCAACGCTGGGCAGGCAGGCAATCCATCCCGTGGTCCGACAGGCGCGCGCCCGCCTCATGGAAATCGTCATGCCGCTTCTGTAGCGCGGACAAGAGGTCGGACAAATGGACGATGGAGGTGTTCGCCGTGGCCTCGAGTTTCGCCAGCCATGGATTGAGCAGGTCCGGGCGATCCACCAGCATCGCCTTGTCCGGGCGGAAGGTGGGGACGACCAGTGTCTTCAAGTCCGAGGCGGCGATGGCCAGGTGGTCATCAAGTGAATCCGCCGGGTCATCCGTGGTTCCCACCACCCGCACATCAAATTTGTTCAACAGCCCGTGGGTGGAGAAATCCGCCTCCGCGAGGGTGGCGTTCGTGCGGTCCCAGATCTCGTCCGCGGTGGCTGGTGTCAGCAGCTTGTCGATGCCGAAGTAGCGTTGCAGTTCGATGTGCGTCCAGTGGTGGATGGGATTGCGCAGCGTGTAGGGCACGGTCTCAGCCCACGCCTGGAATTTCTCGCGCGGAGTTGAGTCACCCGTGATCAGATCCTCGTCCACACCGTTCGCACGCATGAGACGCCACTTGTAGTGGTCTCCACCGAGCCAGATGTCGGAGATGTTCGCCCAGCGGTGGTTGGTGGCGATTTCCCGGGGGGAAAGGTGACAGTGGTAGTCGATGATCGGCTGATCCTTCGCAACTTCATGGAAGAGCCGGCGGGCCGTCGGAGAGTAGAGCAGAAAGTTTTCGTCAAGGTATGCCATTGCGCCTCTATTCCACCCGGCCAGCCGCCCGGGGCAAGAGATAAAATGGAGTAATGCGGAAAGCCGGCCGCGCCGGCTCAGCTCAACTGTGGGATCGGAGAAAAGCGCGGGAAGTCCAACCGCCTCGTCATCAGCGGATCTCCACCTCGTTGCCCACCCGGGTCAGCAGGCTGATCTCCTCCATGTCCTGCGAGCGGATGACGATGCCCCGGGGGGCGTCCTCACCGGCGCCGCTGGCACCACGGATCTGGAGGGTGGGCTTCGCGAGTTGGATGACCTTTTCGGCAGCCCGGTAGTCCTTCGACTGCGGCTGCACGCGATGGCCGTCGAGTTCGGCGGCTTTTGAAGCGATGGTGGTCTTCCCCTTCGCCGGCGGGGTAGCGGCCATGTGGAGAATGGGATACTCGCGGACGAACTTTCCATCATCCCAAACGGAGATCGATTTGCGCTGCGGCTCGATGAGCAGGCGGAACTCGAGCGGCATGACAATGAGCTCCTCGCCGGGCTGGATGTTTTTCAGCTCCATCATGCCATTCAGGAACATGATCATGTCGAGCGTGGTCTTGTATTGGCTGGCGATGCCCAGGAAGGAGTTCCCCCTCTTGACGATGTGGGATTTTTTTCCCTCCATCCGCTTGGTCGAGAGGATTTCATCAAGGTTCATCTCTCCGACGATGCGCCGGGCGGTGGGCGCGGCAGAGGAGGTCGGGTAAACGTTGACAATGGCGGTGAGCTTTTCGCGGGCTTCGGCGAGCTCGCCGAGAGCGAGCAGCTCATGGGCTTTCTGGAAGGCCTTCTCACCGGGATCGATGTCCGGAAGCTCGGTGGAATCAAGCATCTTCGCGAAGTCGGCGTCCGGCTGCGTGCCGATGACTTCGGCCGGGTTCGGGATGATTTTCGCAAACAGCCCGTCAAGCGGCGCGACGAGGATGTGATAGGCCAGGGCTCCCGTGAAGGCCATGACGACCATGACACCCAACGCGGCGAATAGCTTGAAAACCGTCCAAAGGCTCATGGGAGATCAGATAAGTCCGCGGCGCTTGAAATCAAAGGCATTGATCTCATGGGAGCGGAGGATCATTTCGAAGGAGAATTTGAGAATGGAGATTTCCCACGCGTCGTCCACACCCTCGATGACGGCGCGGGCGGGATTTCCCGTCTTGCGGATGTCCTCCAGCACGCGCTCGCGCACGGAGTCCAGGGTGTCGTGGATGATTTCCTCGTGAACATGCCCACGCTTGAACTGGAAACCATATTGGAGGAACGCGAGGTCCTTGCCCTCGGCCCGGAGTTTTTCCACCAGTTTGTCGAACCGCGCCCGGGCGGACGGGTCGAAGCCTTCCAGCTTCACCTCGTTATAGGCCGCGGGCCGGAGGATGCGCGGGCGCATGGCCTCCACCTCCCCGGTGCGGATGCGGACCTCGCCGGCACGGTCCATGAGCTCGCTGATGAGCTGGAACTCGAAACGCGTCTCTCCGAAGGTATCAATGCGGCGGTCCGGCTCGTGAAGAACCTTGGTGGTTTCCAGCGCGTATTGAATGTCGTCCGGTGTGTGCATGTGCGGTGAATTGTCACCCGGCTGTGGCGAATTGCAAAGAAAAGGGCGGACACCTTTCTAGGAGCCCGCCCTTTCACAAAGCGTCCGCCTACCGCTATCAGGCTTGCTGGCTGGTGATGTAGGTGACGACGTCACCGACAGCCTGGAGCTTCTCAGCTTCTTCGTCCGGCACTTCGATGTCGAACTCCTCTTCGAATGCCATCACGAGCTCGACGGTGTCGAGTGAATCGGCGCCGAGATCTTCGACGAATTTTGCTTCGAGGGTGACTTGATCAGCGTTGACGCCAAGTTGGTCCACGATGATGTCCTTTACACGGGCTTCGATACTTTTTTCTGACATGAGTTGCTATAGTTGAGGGTTGGGGTTGGCGTTGGGCTTGGTTATCGCTTGCTGACGGCACTTGGCAACCTCGAAAACGAATCGGAAGGCGGAAAAGCGCGGGCGGCGGAAATTTCGGTCAGCCGGGCTTCGTCTCCCCGTCAGCCGGGGTATTTTCCGTGACGCGGGCGTATTCAATGATTTCCCCGGAAAAATGTGCCCGGATCCGCTGCATCAGGCGTTCGGCCGGCTCGTCCTGCTCTTTTTTGAATCCACCGTAGGTGAGGCCGTCGATGCGGATCCTCCCTTTCCCGGAAGCGCCGTCGTAATCGATGAAGGCGAGCCCCTTGGTCTCCCACTTGCGAAGGTCGAGTTTTTTCAAATCCCCGAACGGCACGCGCCTGCCCTGCTGGGTGGTGACGGCCTCGCCATCCACGGAAATCGTGCGGCGGAGGGTGCGGAGAAGGATGAACGCGGCGACCAGCGAGAGCGCTGAACAGATGTAGAAGACGATCCATTGCTCGCGGATTTTCTGTGCGGTGTAAGCCTCTTCCGGCGGTGAGGCGGCAAGACCGTGCTCCTTGGAATACTCGCGCCACAAGATGTTCCATTGCAACGGCTTCATTCGCTCATAGTCGTGCAGCACGGCGGGCCACGGCATCGGCAGCTTAATATCCGCGGGCAGCACGTAGGGATCTTCCGGAAACAGGACGGACTGCTTCTCCGCATACGCCTTCCACTCCGCGGCGGTGAGCGTGCCGCCGGCGTTCATTTTGGAGAAATCCTCCTTGGCGGCGCGTTCGAAGGTCTTGTTGAGATAAAACACCTCGTTCTTTTTCCGGTAACCGGTCAGACCGTCCTTATAGAACAGCACGGAAAAAACCCCGAACATGAGCAACATCACCACCGCGCGGAGGAGAAACCAGGGCGTGGGCTTACAGACGATTGTTTCGGACGGAGTCATCGGGCTGGTCAAGAAACAACCCGGATGAGGATCGGTTGGCAAGCCACAAGCCGCCCGTTGCGAGGATTTCCCAGTATTCCCGCTTGTCCTTCCGGTACGGGTTCGTTATGGAATCCGCCCCATGCCAATCGCAACTCCTGAGCAATACGCCGCCATGCTGGACGCCGCCCAAAAAGGTGGCTACGCCTACCCTGCCATCAACGTCACATCGCTGCCCACCATCAACGGCGCGCTCAAGGCGTTTTCCGAAGCGAAATCCGACGGGATCATCCAGGTTTCCACCGGTGGCGGCGAGTTCGCCTCCGGCACCGGCGTCAAGGACGCCGCGTTCGGCGCCATCGTGCTGGCCGAAGCCTGCCACCTTCTCGCCGAGAAGCACAACGTGCTCATCGCCCTCCACACCGACCACTGCCACCCGAACAAGGTGGAAGGCTTCCTCAAGCCGCTCCTCGAAGCCTCCCGCAAGCGCATCGCCGAAGGCAAGGGCCCTCTTTTCCAATCCCACATGTTCGACGGCTCCGTCGTCGACCTGAAGGAAAACCTCGAAATCTCCAAAGCCCTCCTCAAGGAGTGCGCCGAACTCGGCATCATCCTGGAAGTCGAAGCCGGCTGCGTCGGCGGTGAGGAAGACGGCCACGACACCTCCGGCCTTCCTATCGAGAAACTCTACACCACGCCTGCGGACATGGTGGAGGTTTACGAAGCCCTCAAGCCCATCGGCCGCTTCCTCTTCGCCGCCACCTTCGGCAACGTTCACGGTTCTTACAAGCCAGGCGCGGTGAAACTCAAGCCATCCATCCTCCGCGACGGACAAAAGGCGGTCACCGACAAATACGGCCCTGAAGCCGAAAT
Organism: Luteolibacter yonseiensis; assembly: GCF_016595465.1. Classification (NCBI taxonomy): domain Bacteria; kingdom Pseudomonadati; phylum Verrucomicrobiota; class Verrucomicrobiia; order Verrucomicrobiales; family Verrucomicrobiaceae; genus Luteolibacter; species Luteolibacter yonseiensis. The sequence continues at coordinate 569,334 of NZ_JAENIK010000013.1, forward strand.
GGACCTCGTCTTCCACGGCGGCTCCGGCACATCCAGCGAGGACCTCCAGGAGACCCTCGACTACGGCGTTGTGAAGATGAACATCGACACCGACACCCAATACGCGTTCACCCGCCCGATCGTCACCCACATCTGTGCGAACATCGAAGGCGTGCTCAAGATCGACGGCGAAGTCGGCGACAAGAAGAACTACGACCCGCGCTCCTACCTGAAAAAAGGCGAGCAAGGCCTCTGCGCCCGCATGAAGGAAGCCTGTGACGACCTCAAGTCCACCGGCAAGACGATCTTCGGAACCGTCTGATCTCATTCATTCTATTGATTCACGAAAAGGCGGCTTCCTCACGGAGGCCGCTTTTTTCATCAGCGGCTGATCACGTAGTAACTCCCTTGGCGGTGGTTCTGGAAAGCGAGGGCCGTCGGCGACCAGGTGATCCACTTCAAAACCGCCCGGTTCTTCATGACGATCACTCCATTGAGCACATCCGCCGCGCGGCCGGCCGGAGTCATCCACTCCGCGGGAGTATAAATAATGCGGCCGGTATTCCCCATCTGTGACGAACTGGCTAGGTCGGGCACATCATTTTTTGTCAGCAGGCGGAACTTGGGAAGCGTCTGGACCAGGGTTTCCGGGCGGAACTGCTTGCCTTGATTCCACGGAAACAAGGCCACGCAGAAAATTTCATCCGGCTTGGGAAACTCCATGTCGGCAAGATTCTTCTCCGGCCGCGGGCACTCCAACTTCGCGCGGACCGGTTTCGCCAACCGATAATACGTCGACCGATTCGCGGAATCCACGACCAGCAGGTAATCCGGCGAACGGGTTTCGAAGAACAGCACCGACTTGTCCTTGAGCACGATCACCCCATGCTGGGTAGCGGCGGTTTTGTGGGATGGGTAATCTACCATCGCGGCCCGGTCGATTTCCCGATAGTCGGGAAGGCCCGTAAAAATGAAATCACGCGAAACGAGGTTGTGCTCAGGAGGCGAGTAAATGCCAATGGAGAAGACATCCTCCCGCGCGGGCAGCGCGGCCCAAAGAGAAGAGGCGGCTTGGAAGGCGGCGGAAAGAAGGATGGCGGATTTTTTCATGGAATTAACCATAGGGAACGAAGGAGTTTCCATCGGGTTATCAAGAGAAACTTTCAAATCGGATTCGCAGCGGTTTTTCTCATTTCCACGGCAACGCGGGACTGCTTGTCTCCTTGGCAGCAACATGTCCGACAAAAAAGCACCGCAAGAACATCCGCTCGCGAACATCCTGATCAACGTCGTCATCCCGGTGTTGGTTCTCAGCTACCTGAGCAAGGATCCCGCGCTGCAGGAGAAGCTCGGAAAGGTCGCGCGTCCGTGGCACATCGGGCCGGTCTATGCGATGGCCGTCGCGCTCGCGCTGCCGCTGGGATACGGCATATGGGCATTCATCAAGACCAGGAAGTTCAACTTGTTCTCCGCTCTGGGCTTGATCTCGGTGCTTCTTTCCGGGGGCCTGACCATCTACCTCTGGAACAAGGACGGAACGGTGAAGCCGAACGCCGGCCTGCTTTTCGGCATCAAGGAGGCGCTCATCCCGCTGGTGCTCGGCATCGCCATCCTCACCTCCCACCGCACCGCCTCACCGCTGATCCGGGTGTTTCTCTACAATGACACCATCTTCGACATCCCGAAGATTGAAAACCGCGTCGCGGAGATTTCCGCACAGCCGGCGTATGACCGGCTCCTGCTGGGTGCGACGAAACTCTTCGCCACCTCGTTTTTCCTCAGCTCCCTGATGAACCTCGGCCTCGCACAATGGTTTTTCCGGGGCTTCGATGCGAACGCGGTGGACGCCCTCGAAAAATACAACACCATCATGGGCAGCATCACAGGCTGGGGATTCGCCGTCATCGGCGTGCCCATCCTGATATTCCTCTTCTTCACCCTCCGCCGTCTCCTGAAAGGGCTGGAGAACCTGACGGGTCTCAAGGAAGACGAACTGATGCTTCCCAGATAAGGACCGGTGGATCACAGATCCCGTCCTCAGACTTCCACAAAGCCCAGTTCGAGCAACCGTGTCCGCAGTTCCTCCACCGATCCCCAAGGAAGGATCGGCGAATTCCCTCGTTCGTCGGGAGGATTCCTCTCAAGTTGGTCCGACCATCCGCCGCAACCCGTGAGTGGCAGCAGCGGGCGATGATGGAGCCACGCAAGGCAGACCTCCGAGATCGTCCCCGCGCGACCGCCGATCACCAGGCAGGCGTCGCCCGCCAGCGCCATCAGAAGATTTCTCGCATCTCCCATGCCGCAGGGAATCAGCACGCTGCACGGCCAGTCTTCCAAACCGATGTCATCCGAAGGAACGATGCTGACCACCGTCCCCCCTGCCCCGAGCGCACGCTCCGCGGCCACCCGTGTGGCCGGACTGCCGCAACCGCTGACCACCGTGATACCGAGCGTTGCGAGAAGCTCTCCTGCGGCGGCGGCCAGTTCATAAGCCTGGGAACCCGGTTCCGCGCTTCCCAGAACGCATACCTGACGGGGACGTGATCGAATGGCGGCGGCGGTGTCGGACATGCCTCCAACAAAACCGGCGATCCCGCCCCCGGGCAAGGACATAGGGACCAAGCCACAAAAAAGCAGCGCGGTCGCGGAGACCGTGCTGCGTGGAAATGGATTCCCTGTCGGATCAGTCCACCAGATTGTCCACCCGCTGGGCGAGTTCGACATCCAGATCCGTCACTCCGCCCGCGTCGTGTGTGGTGAGCTTGAGCGTCACCTTCGTGTGCTTGATGGTGATGTCCGGATGATGCTGGGCTTCCTCGGCGATCTCGGCGAGGTCGTTGACAAAATCAATCGCATCCATGAATTCCTCGAACTCAACAGTGCGGGTGATGGATTTTTTTTCGTAGTCCCACTCTGGGCATTTTCTCAATGCTGCGGTGAGATCATCATCTTCAAGAAGTTCTGACATGGGATTAAATCGGGGCAACGTTCGGGGGAAGATTGCTGCGTCGGATTCACAGTTGGCAAGCTCGTTTCCGCGGAGAATGAAAATGATGTTTCAGAACATTGCATCCTGGCATGGCTGCGGGTAGCTTGGTCCCATGAAACCGATCTTCATCGCGTTGTTCGCGGGCTGGGCGTTCACCTCCTGCGCGCCGTCCACTCCACAGACCCGCATTGAAAAAAATCCCCAGGCGTTCGCCAGGCTGAGCCCGAAGCAGCAGGATCTGGTAAGGCAGGGACAACTCGCACCCGGCATGTCCCCGGAAGCCGTCGTGCTCGCATGGGGAAATGCGGAGCAGCGCTATGAAGGATCGCGGAACGGCAGGCCCGCCGAACGGTGGGACTACGTCGGCTCGCGCCCCGTTTACTCCGCCGACCTTTTCACAGGCTACGGCCCCTACGGTTACGGTCCGTATGGCTACGGCCCTTATTCGCATTACGGCTACGGCATCGGCCCGGACGTCGCCTTCGTCCCATACCGCATCGGCTCGGTCTGGTTCACAGGCGGCAAGGTGGAGTCGTGGGAACGGGTGCGGCAGTAGTGGGGGCGGATGCCCGCCGGTCATGGACCACCGGACACATCCTCATCCATCCGGCTTGCAATCTCTCCCGCATTCGTGATTCTTCATGGCAATTCAAAACACCATGAATCTCAAACTATCCCTCATCCTCGCGGCCGCCGCCGTGTCGGCCATGTTCTCCACTTCCTGTACCAGGATTCCAAACGGAGGCATCGGACTGGCGGCTTACCACCAATATGACCTCCCAACCAAACTGCCCGCCAACCCCTCCGCCGTGCGGGTGAAGGTGTCGCTCAGCAAGCAGCGCACCTATGTCATGGAAGGTTCGCAAATCCTGCTCGCCATGCCGGTGTCGATCGGCACACCGAGCACCCCCACGCCAAAGGGCAACTTCACCATCTTCAACAAGGAGCACAAGCATCGCGCGAACACCCACGGCTACGCCTACAAGGGCGATACCACCGTGCAGACCATGCTCAGCAAAAAGCCGGCCGGCTACTCATTCAAGGGCACTCCGATGCCCTACTGGTGCGAATTCAAGCCAAACTACGGCTTCCACACCGGTTGGGTGAAGCACCAGCCCTGCACCCACGGCTGCATCCGCATGCACGAGAATCTCGCCCCGAAATTTTTCCGCCTCGTCAAGGTGGGCACTCCGGTGAACATCGCCTATTCCCAGCCTGAAGATTCCGTCGTCGGCAATATCCCGCTGCCTCCCGATGCCGGCCCGCTGCCTGATTATGGCGGCAAGATGTATACCGGTGATGGCTACTTCCACCAGCACTCGACGCCGAAATACGATTGATCGTCTGACACGGACCGCGCTTTTCAAAGACCCTGCCAAGACCGGCGGGGTCTTTTTTTTGCCCATGAGCGGCGGCATGCCTGATCCGGAGTTCCCCAGGTCGCCTAGTCGCGGCGGAATTTCAGGACGCGTTCGCCGGGGCGGTAATAGTCGAGGCGGTCGCGGGCGTGGATTTCCAAAAATTCGGGATCCTCCCGCAAGGCGCGATATTCGATCTGGTGATACTCGCGCTCGGCAATCGCGGCCCGTTCACGTTGCTGGGTCTCCTTGAGTTTTTCCTCAAGCTTTACCAGATCCCGGCGTTGGGGAAACGCCGTGGCGACAACGACGAAGCCGATCGACACACAGAAGGCCACGAACGAGAGCCGGAAGGCCCCCTGGATGGCCCGTGTGCGGGCCTCCAGACGCTTGAGCTTCACTCCTGTGACAGATCGTTTTGCCATTACCGGCCCAAGGAGTTCCCGAAAAAAGTCAAAAAGTCAAGAAAGCTGAAACAATCCCACGAAATTCCCAGGGAACGATCCGCTTCATTCCACCGCCGCAAATACCGCTCAGTGGTCGAGCTTCAGTTTCTTCAACTTGGGCTCGATGACGAAACGGCAGTAGGGATTTTTCGACTTGTTCTGGTTGTAATAGTTCTGGTGGTAGTTCTCCGCCGGATAGAACTCGCCGGCCTTGGTGATCTCCGTGACGATGGGATCCTTGAAATTCGCCTGTGCGGCGGTTTTCGAGGCCTCGGCGGTCTTCTTCTGCGCGGCGGAGTAATAGTAGATCGCCGAACGATACTGCGTTCCAACGTCATTCCCCTGGCGGTTGAGCGTGGTGGGATCGTGAAGATCCCAGAACCAGGCAAGGACCTTTTCGTAGCTGATCTTCTTCGGATCGAACACGACGTGAACCACCTCGGCATGCCCCGAGTCGCCGGTGCAGATTTCCTCATAGGTGGGATTTTTCGTTTTGCCGCCCATGTAGCCGGAGGTGGAGGAAATGACGCCGTCGAGCTGGCGATAGGCTGTCTCGATACACCAGAAGCACCCCGCTCCGAGTGTGGCGACTTCCGCACCCTCGGGGACTGCGGGCATTTTGGCTGGTTGTTTGTCGGTTTCGGACATGACTTTTTCGGGTTCGCAGGAAGCTAACGAGGGAATGAGAAACAGCAATGCGAGGGCGAGGCGGCGGTTCATGATGATAGGATACGCGTTTCCCGGATTTGTTCCTCAATTTTCTTCACCACTCGATGCCAACACCTTCTTCGGGAATGATGATCTTGTCGCTGATGCCGAGCCGGTCCGCTTCCATGAGCAGGCGCTCGACGGGTTCGTTAAGCGGCTCGTTACCCAGCGGAAAGGTGCCATAGTGCATGGGAATCATCGCCTTGGCCCCGAGATCAGCGAAGGCGCGGACCGCTTCCTCGGGATTCATGTGGACGTCTCGGCCGCTGGGGGATCCGTAGGCGCCGATGGGCATGAGCGCGATATCGATGTCGCACCGTCTGCCGATTTCCGTGAAGCCGTCGAAATACGCGCTGTCTCCACAATGGAAGACGCTCTTCCCGCCCGCACGGACGATGTAGCCGCCGTAGTCCCGATGGGTGTCATGGATGAAGCGTGCGCCCCAATGATGCGACGGCGTGTGGATGACTTCCATCTCCGTGAAATTCAGCGCGTCCCAGATCTTCATCTCGTGGGTCGCGGGAAATCCGAGCCGTCTGACGAGCGTGGCGCTGCCGCGTGGCACGACGATCCCTTCGCGGGCCTTGAGGATTTTTAGACTCGGCTTGTGCAGGTGGTCGAAGTGGGCGTGGGTGACCAGCACCAGGTCCACCTCCGGCACCCCGTGGAGGTCCAGTCCCGGATGGCGCTGGCGTTTCACCGGGCCATGCCATTTCGCCCAGTTCGGATCCACGATCACCGAGTGTCCGGCGAACTGGAGGAAGAATGACGCGTGTCCGATCCACGTGACCCTCACCTTCCCTGAATCCGGTGGGGAAAGCACCGGTTCCAGGACGTTTCCATCCCGCCGCCGGAACATGCCCGGAACGATGCGGTGGCGGAGAAAGCTGAGATTCCGGCCGGGCCAGCCCTTCTGGGGAAGCAGACCTGAATACCGGGCGGGCATCGGCTTCATGGAGTACGGTTCTTCGCTGTGCACTGTCCCCTGATACTACCCCACATGACGCCGGGTTGCATCGAAAACCTCGTGTTTATTTTCCGTAGGCCGCGGAGATCTTTTCCGCCCAATCGCGCGCGCGCTTGCCGAAACCACGCTCGTCGGCGGCATAGAGGATGCCCCGTGAGACGTTGATGACATCCGGTGCGGAGCGCCCTGCTGCGGCGAGCGAAGCGAGATCCCCGCCCTGCGCGCCAAGACCGGGGACGAGAAGCGGTGCGTCCGGAATCTTTTCCAAAACATCCGCCGCATTCGTCAGGCCGACGACATAGCCGACATCCGTGGCACGGCCTTCCGCCTTCGCACGATCGCCAAGCGCGGTGACGAGCTCGAAAACCGAACGACCGTCCGCGAGCTTCTGCCGCTGGAAATCGGCGGAACCGGGATTCGAAGTGACGGCGAGCAGGTAGATCCCCTTCCCTTCCCAATCGAGGAACGGCTCGATGGAGTCATAGCCCAGGAACGGGTTCAGGGTCACCGCATCCACGTTCCAACCGGCGAAATAGCCTTGGGCGTAGTATTTCTGCGTTTCGCCGATGTCGCTGCGCTTCGCGTCCAGAATGACCGGGACATCCGACGGCATGGCGGCGAGCAGATCCTCGAGCAGCTTGATCCCCTCGATGCCCATCGCCTCGAAGTAGGCCATGTTCGGCTTGTAGGCGGCCGCCCAGATCGCGGTCTCCTCGATGACCTGCGTGAGGAAATTTTTCGCGAATGCCGCCCCCCCGTCGCCCGGCCTCGGGTCAAGCCCGACACAAAGGCGGGAACCGGTTTTCTCAATCCGCTTCTGGAGACGTTCTGCGTAGCTCATGCGGCGGAGGATGGAGAGGTGAGGCGCGGAGGGCAACCTCTTCGTAAGGCGTCTTACGTTTCGCCGAGTTTTTTCTCACCCAGAAGCTTGATGGGTTCCTGTTGTTTTTTCCTGCGCAGGCCGAACTGGCGGACGGCATGGCGCTGGAGGTGGGCGGTGGCGTCCTCGATGTCGTCGGTGAAGAAGATGAGATCGGGATCATCCGGGCTGATGGTCCCCTCCTCCGCCATCCGATAGACGAAGTCCATGAGCGGCTGCCAGTAATCCTTGCCCATGAGGACGATGGGGAAAACCTTCAGTTTCCCGGTCTGGATGAGCGTCATCGTCTCGAACATCTCATCAAGCGTGCCCGCCCCGCCGGGGAGCACGATGAAGGCGTAGGAGTATTTGATGAGCACCACCTTCCGGGTGAAGAAGTAGCGCATGGTGACGGAACCTTGCACGTAGGGATTCAACGACTGCTCGAAGGGCAGCTCGATGTTCACGCCGATGGACCGCCCGCCGGCCTCGAACGCCCCTTGGTTCGCCGCCTGCATGATGCCGGGGCCGCCGCCGCTGATCACGGTGAAGCCGAGGCGGGCGCAGGCCTCGCCCATTTTCCGCGCCATTTCGTAATAACGGCTGCCGGGTTTCGTCCGCGCGGAACCGAAGATCGTGACGCACGGTCCGGAGAAATGCAGCGCGCGGAAGCCACGGATGAGATCAAGTCCGACGCGGAAAATCGTCGCAAGATCGCGGATGCGGGAATCCGGGCCGGAAAGCAGGGAATGGTCGGGGCTTTCCAGTTCGAAGATTTCCTGTTCGCGCACCTCCTTGTCAGAAATCTCCTCATGGGCGACTTGCGGCTCTTTTGGACATTGGGGCGAACTCACGGACAAGGGTTAGCACCGATTTCCTTGAATGGGAAAAACGAAAACGCGCCCGCCCCGGATAAGGCGGACGCGCTTCGGGAAATGCCAGGAAAATCAGGCCGCGAAGTTCTCCGCGACGACGTCCCAGTTCACCACCGACCAGAAGGCGGAGATGTAGTCGGGGCGGCGGTTCTGGTAGTTGAGGTAGTAGGCGTGTTCCCAGACGTCCAGACCGAGGATCGCCTTGCCTTCGGTGCCGGCGACGGCGGTGCCCATGCAAGGGCTGTCCTGGTTCGCGGTGGAGGAAACGGCGAGCGAGCCATCTTCTTTTTTCACGAGCCATGCCCAGCCGGAGCCGAAACGGGTGGCACCGGCCTTGGCGAACGCTTCCTTGAACGCGTCGAACGAACCGAACGCCTTGTCAATGGCGGCGGCGAGATCGCCGGAAGGAGCCTTCGCACCGCCGGGGGCGATGACTTTCCAGAAGAAGCTGTGGTTCGCGTGACCACCGCCGTTGTTACGGACCGCGCCGCGGATGTCTTCCGGCACGGATGCGAGGTCGCTGATGAGTTCGCAGATCGATTTCGCCTCAAGCTCGGGCTTGCCGGCGATGGCGTTGTTGAGATTGGTGATATAGGCTTGGTGGTGCTTCGAGTGATGGATTTCCATCGTCTTCGCGTCGATGTGGGGTTCGAGCGCGTCGTAGGCGTAGCCGAGTTCGGGAAGTGTGTGTGCCATGATGATTAGAGGAGTTTGATTTGCGTATCGCCGGACCATCCGATAGCACGAATGAAATCGGCGACGCCTCTACGAAACCGAGCCAGCCGCGCCCCGCAAGGACAAAACCACAATGCCACCCGAACTCGCTCCCTACATTCCCCAGATCATTTCCGCTCTTGCCGGACTTTTCATCGGCTGGATCCTCACCCGTCTTGTCGCATCAGGGAGAATCTCCGCCGCCGCCGAGCGTCTGAAGTCCGAGGAACGACGCGCCGCCGAGATCGAAGCACGTCTCGCGAACTCCACTTCCGAGGCCCAGCGCAACGAACAGGAAGCCCAGACCTTCCGCAACCAGCTCACCGAACTCCGCGCCCGCCTCGACAGCGAAATAAAAGCGGCCGCCGAGAAACAGGCCATCCTCGAGCGGGCGGAAACCAAGCTCACGGACACCTTCAAGGCCCTCTCCGCCGATGCCCTGCGTTCCTCGTCCGAGCAGTTCCTCCATCTCGCGAAATCATCGCTCGCCACCCAGACGGAGGAAGCGAAGGGCGAGATCGAGATGCGCAAGCTCGCGATCGAGACACTGGTCAAGCCCATGGCCGAGTCGCTCGGGAAATTCGAGATGCGTATCGGCGAAATCGAGAAATCCCGCGAGGGCGCGTATTCGGAACTCCGCGAGCAGGTCCGCGCGCTCGGCGAGGGCCAGCTCGGCCTCCAACGCGAGACCGCCTCGCTGGTGAAGGCGCTGCGCCAGCCGACCGGCCGCGGCCAATGGGGGGAAATCCAGCTCCGCCGTGTGGTGGAACTCGCCGGGATGCAGGAGCATTGCGATTTCGAACTCCAGCACACCGCCACCACCGACGAAGGGAAAAAGCTCCGCCCCGACCTCGTCGTCCGCCTGCCCGGTGGAAAAACCATCGTCGTGGACTCCAAGACGCCGATGGATGGCTACCTGGACGCGCTTGAGGCGAATGACGACGTGACCCGCGAGGAGGCGTTGCACCGCCACGCCCGCCAGGTGAGGACACACATCCAGCAGCTTTCATCGAAAAACTATGCCGCGCAGTTCGCCCAGACGCCGGAGTTCACCGTGCTGTTCCTGCCAAGCGAATCCTTCTTCGCCGCCGCCCTGCAAAGCGATCCCGGTCTCATCGAACGCGGCGTGGACCAAGGTGTCATTCTCGCCACCCCCACCACGCTCATCGCCCTGCTGCGGGCGGTTTCCTACGGCTGGAGACAGGAATCCATCGCCGAGAACGCCCGCGAGATCTCCCTGCTGGGTCGTACTCTGCACGAACGCCTTGCCAAACTTGCCGAGCATTTTTCAAAAGTCGGCCGCTCGCTGGGCAATGCCGTTGAGCAATACAACAGCGCCGTTGGTTCTCTCGAGACACGTGTGCTCGCAACCGCGCGGAAATTCGAGGAGCTGAAAGCCACCCCGGAAGCCGCCACCATCCCGCACGTGGAACCCATCAACAGCCTGCCGCGCGGTCTGCAAGGTTCCTCCGGAGCACCCCCTGCCGCCCTGGCCGCCCTGGCCCTCGCAAGCAAGGTGGCTGCCAGCCATCAGGAGCCCGCACCCGTCGCGCTCGACAGCGCCACCGCCGACGACATCCTTTCTCCCGCGATGAATGATGATTTCACCTTCGTGCCCGATCCACCGGCCAGCGCCCGCAACGCTGCGGCGGATCTCAGATCGGCCTTGGGGTGACCCGGGCGTATCGGGTGGTGACTTATTGATCCCGTTGGCCGCGCCGGGAACCGACGCGGCCATGGGGGAGCGCAAGATCCACGATGTCTCAGGGGGCGATCACCTTGACTCTTGCGAAGCGTTTGTCTCCCGGACTTGGGATCGTGGTGGTGACCTCCTCGGTCTCGGCATCGATGGCCACCGTGCCGACCGTCACACCGCCCACTCCGTTCACCGCGGTGACCCAGCCACCCGCGTTGAGAAGATCCGAGTATTCCACCTGGTCCACCCATCCTTCCGCGACAGCCGCGGTTTTCCGGCGATGGATGACGACGAGATTTCCCCCACCCCTCGTGACGACGGGACGGTGCGAAGACAAACCGGAAACCGGATTGGACCCGAGCAGGTATTCCACGGAGTTCGCAAAACCATCGCCATCGGGATCGGCAAGGCGGGCGCCGTCACCGGTGGGATTCAGTCCGAACCCGGCCGCCCAGACGCCATAGCCGGACTCCGGCGGAGCGCTGGTGTAAAGGTCGGAAACGTTTGCCGCCTGCAGTTCCCTGTCGTAGATCCGCAGATCGTCCAGACGGCCGTCGAATCCTTCGAACGACGCGGTCCTGCCCAGCGCCCCGATCGCAAAGCCGATGGTGGAGGCATCGTTGAAACCGGAGTTGTTCGAAGTCTGGGAGCCCGCCAGGACACCATCCACATAGAAATCGATGCGGTTCACCGGCACTTGGCGGAAAACGTAGGCATAGTGGTGCCACGCTCCCGCCACGGGTGCCGAGTTGGCGGGCGTGAGATAGTCGACCTTGCCATAAGTCGTGGCAGCCAGAACCCTCGAGCCGTTCCTGCGGCCCACACCCCAGCCCTCGGCGGTCGTCCCAGTGGTATAGCTTGAGAAAAAGCGCACGCGGTCCGAAACGGTGGTGGTAGGGACAGCCGCCCAGCAGGCAACGGTGAAACCATCCCCGTCATCGACGAGCTGCGACGTGTAGGACGGTCCGGAGGCGGTTCCGAGATCGATCAGATCCCCCGCGCCATCCAAAAGCAGGGCGCCGGAGCCGATGCGCGCGGATGAGGTGTTTCGGGCGTCACCCACGGGCGTGCCATGATTGTGGTAGCTGCCGCTGTCATTGCCGGGACTGGCGGAATCATCGAAGGTGAAGTGGGAGACGAGGGCCGCGTTCGGATCGCCCAGTTTCACCGATGCGGAAAGCGGGATGGACAGGGAACCTCCGACATAACCATCGGTGAAGATCGACAGGCTGCCTTGGAAGCCACCCTCCGCTCCAGCCGGATCGAATGTCACCGTGATATTGGCCTGCTGGCCGGGCGCGATGGTGAGCGGCAGTTGGTTCGTTATGGAGAACGCCAGGCTTCCCGATACCACCCCGTCATAAACCTGCAGGTCGGTTTTCTCCCCGTCATTGGTAATCGTGAGCGTCCTGGTCTGGGGCTGGGAAACGGTGGTGAAACTGCCGAAATCCAGCGACGTCGGGGCGGCCAGCGCAACCGGGTCCCTCACCTCTACCGTCACATACACCTCTTTCATGGGGTGGAGCGCGTCATTGGAAGCGATGGTGAGCGTCGCGTAGTGGAAACCCGAGGATGCCGGGGTGAAGTTGAGCAGGATCGTGCCCGAGGCACCGGGTGCGAGGCTGTTGTCGTAGGAGGCAACGGTGAAATTCTCCGGGTTGTTCCCACCGATGGCGATGGGTGTCGGACCGGACAGGCTCAGCGTCTGGGCCGTCCCCAGATTGGAGAAAGGAATCGAAAGAACCTGTGGCTTGCCCTTGTTGATGAACGAGCTGGTGTCCTCCACCTGGAGGATCGGATCATTCGTGACGATCCCCGCGAGCCCGGCGATGTCGCTGGCGGACAGGATGGTGTCATAGATCCGAAGTTCATCCACCGATCCGGCATACGCATCGGTCGGCGACGAGCGGCCGAGACGGCCGATTTCAAAATTGTTGAAAGCCGGAAAAGTGAACGCCGGCGAACTGGTGGAACCGACCAACACGCCATCGATGTAAAGCTGGGTCACGTCGGTCGCGGCGTTCGAGGTGTAGGCGACATGGTGCCATTGGCCGTCATTCAATCCCGTGCCCAAGGCGATATCCGCGAAGGCGCCGCCGGTGGTGGCGGCATCCCGCGAGCGTCCGTAGACCGCTCCGGCGGACGTCGTCCCGACATCAATGTAACGGGCGGCACCGGTATCATTGCCGAGGAAAACCGCGCAGTCGCGACCGCCCGGAGTGGTCCATTTCAACCAGACGGAAACGGTCACCTTCTGGCTGGCGGTGAGGGCTGCGAATGCTGTCGCATTCCCCATCTCCACGATGCCGTTCTGGGTGGCGTCGTTGTTGAAGGTGAAGGACGTGCCGAATTTCCCGGCCGCGCCGAGCGTGACATTCGTGCCGATCGTCCCGGGGGTTCCCCCTGCGACACTGTCGGCCGCGGTGGTGCCGCTGGTTTCGTCAAAGGTGAAGTGGGAAACGAGAGTGGCCTTCGCCACACCGAGGGTGAGCGTGGCGGTGACCACGAGGAACTGGATGGTTTTTTTCATTCGTGCGCTTTGGTTTTAAGGACCGAAGGCGCGGCCATCCGCCGACAAACGGATTCCACGCCATCAATCTGACACGAGTTAATTCCCGGTCCGTAACAATGCTGACACGATATCGGAAAAAATTTTCCCATTTCATGTTACCAGAGCACGTCCCGGAGCGGACATGCCGCGGAATCCTCCGGTTTCACTCCCGGTCATTGATCTGCAGCGGTGCCTTGGGCCCCGCCACAGCCGTCGCCTTCGCCGCGTATTTCTCCCAGATCATGCGGGCCGCGGCCACCGTATCCCCTTCCGCTTCCACCGGGAATTGCTTCTGTTCGGCGATCCATTTTTCGGTGAATTCGCGCACCATCTCACCGGAGGGCATTTTCCCGCCATCCCGCAATCCCTTGGCAGCGGCGTCGAGATAGAGTTTCCAGGTTCTCAGGTTGTAGTCGCGCATGAGTCCGCCATACTGGCGCTGGGCGTAGCCGAACAATGAGTTGTCCTCGCCCCCCCACAAGGTGATCAGGCGGCACGCGTTCCTCGTCCACTGGGCTTTCGTCGCGGCGGTTCCGCCCGCCGAGGCGGGGTATTTCAGGTAGCGCCCGAACTGGAACATCCTGTGGGAGCTGAGCAGCCGGTCACAATCGACGATGGCTTGCAGATAGATTTCCGAGGAGCGCTTGAACCGCTCCTTATCCTTCGCATTGAAGGCCGCCCTGAGTTCCGTGTGCAACTGTTGCTGGGAAATGTCGGACATCACCTGACGCCCCACATCGACAAGGTCGTGGCGGTAGGTGTCCTTCTCCCCCAGCTCGTCCGCAGCCGCCAGCAGAAGGCGGAACGCCTCGCGGATCTTCGCGGTGTCATAGAAGATCGGTCCGCGGACGAAGCTGCCACCGCCCTCGGCAAGCAAGGGTGGCATGGCGAGGAAATTTCCCTGCGGACCATGGCGGAGATCCCGGCAGTCGTAGAGCGTGCTGGAGAGCAGCTTCCATGCGTCGAGAGCGTTTTGGTTTTTCACTCCATAGCGCGCCCATGCGAACTCCTCCACCCACGCCTCCAGATCCAGCGGCTGGTCATGCCACGCCATTTCATAAATCTGCTCGTAGACGATGGGGTTGTTCTCACCGCCTTCGTTGAGCGTGCCGATGCCGGAGAGCCGTCCCGCCGTGCCGCTTTTCAGCAGTTCCGGCATCTTCACCCCCACCTCGGTGAGACGTCCGTACATTCCCTGTTTGCCGCCCCAGTTGTTGATGATGCACCAGAGCCACGGCTTTCCGGCGAAGGCGTCGGTGCGCTTCCACTGGGATTTCCCATCGGCGAAAAGATCGAGAAGGACCATCTGCTCCTCCGTCGCACCGGACAGCAGCGCGTCGATCCGGGGCTTCGTCCAGAACTTGCTGTGCACGAAGAGCCACCCCTGCATGAACCACACCGCCTCGGGGTCAGCGTCGGCCATGGCCTGATAGACCTGCCGTGTCATTCCCTTGAGATATTCCGGGTCATCCGTCGGTGGATCCACCTCGTTGAAGGTGTCGGCGGAATACAGGTGGGCGGTGCCGTAGAGCTTCGTGGCCTCCTTCACGAAACGCGAACCGATCTGGCGGAACAACGGATCCGCCGGGTCAAGGACATGCACTCCTGGGAATCCGCTCCAGCTCTTGAGCCTGGCGACCTTCGCTTTCGGGAATTTCTGGGCGAAGGCGGCGGGCACGTGCCCGCCGAAGGCCGGCAGCACGGGTTTCATCCCGAGTTCCAGCGCGCGGGCCATGATCCTCTTCTGGAGAGCTTCCTGGCGGTCATACCATTCCCGCGGGTTCGGGCCTCCCCACCCGTCGATGTTCCCCATCATGAACCACGGCAAAAACGGCGGAGCGGCGATGAAGGAGTCGATGTCCTTCGCCGACATGCCCAGGTCCCGATAGACGTTCCTGTAGACCACCTCCGCCCCGGTGGCCATGAGCGGCGTGTTGATTCCATGCAGGGCCATGAGGTCGATCTCACGCTCCCAGCGCTCCCAATCCCAGAACGCCATGGTATAGCCGTAGGTGCAATAGTTGAACGCGTAGCGGTAGGTGTGGGGTGAGACCTTGCGGAATTTCTCAGGCACCACCGGAAGCGGATCCGGCAGGCCAAGCTGGTCACCACACCATGAGACGTCGCGATGACAGTGGTATTTCAAATACCAGTTCAGGGCGGAGGCGATGCTCCCTCCGTTGTTCCCGCGCAGGACGACCTTGCCGTCGCGCGATTCGATTTCGAAAACATCGCGCCCGTCTTCCGGCGGCACGGTTTCACAGATGAACCGGGAGGACTCCGCGGGCAGGATGCGTTGGACGAGGGCGGCGGCCGCCTGTTCCTGAGGCGTGGCGGCAGGGAGGGTGGTAAAGGAAATCGCGAAAAACGCGACGAGGTGTTTCAATACGGAATTCATGTAAAAGGGATGAAAGGGAAAGCCGAGGGCAGGATGACCCGGCGGACGACGGTTCATCCGGATGGTGCCGCGTCACCTGCCCTCGAAAGAATCGTCAGAGGGAGGCCCGGTTGGAGCTCCTGCGCCGCAGCAGCAGGGAACCTACCGCGCCCGCTCCGAAAAGGACGGAAAAGCCCGGCTCGGGCACCGCGAGAAGCGCGATATCCTCCGCCGGCAGGATGGAGTCGTAGATCCTCAGTTCGTCCACGGATCCGGAGTAGGCATCTGTCGGGGAACTGCGTCCCAAGCGACCGACCTCGAAGTTGTTGAACGTGGTGAACGTGAACGCCGGAGTGGTGGTGGTCCCGGCCAGGACACCGTCGATGTAAAGCTGGGTCACATCAGTCGCCGCATTCGAGGTATAGGCGACATGGTGCCACTTGCCGTCGTTCAGGTTGGTGCCAAGCACCAGATCAGGAAAAGGAGTGGCGGAATTCGCGGCATCACGGGACCGGCCATAGATCTTGCCGGCCGAAGTGGTGCCCACGTCGATGTAGCGGTTCGCACCGGTGTTGTTTCCGAGGAAAATCGCGCTGTCCCGGGCATCCGCGGCCGTCCATTTCATCCAGGCCGAGATCGTGACAGCCTGGCTGGCGACGAGATAGGGGAAGGTGGCGGCGTCCGCCATGTCCACGATGCCGTTCTGTGAGGCGTCGTTGTTGAAGGTGAAGGCCGTGCCGAACACGCCCGCCGTGCCGCGGGTGACGTTCGAGCCGATCAGGCCATCCGCACCTGCGGGTCCGCTGTCCACCGCGGTGGTTCCGGTGAGTTCGTCAAAGGTGTAGTGGGAAATGAGCGCGGCCTCCGCCGTTACCGGGATCACGAGGCAGGCGGCGGAGAGAAACAGGAGGTGTTTTTTCATCTTCGATGGGTGGGTGTTTTTCCCAGACCGATGACTTCAGCGTCCGCAGCTCACTGCCAACGGACGCGCGCCATCAGTCTGACACGCCTTTATTCCCGTTCCCCGCAGGTGCTGACCGATTATTTTGTGATAATTTCAGTCTGCCGAGGACTTGACAGCATTCTCGTAGGGGTTGCTGCTGAAGATCAATGTGTCCAGATCACGCAGGACGTGCCGCTCCTCCAGCCCCTTCTTCGGCAGCGTCACCTTGAGAATCCCGCTCTCCACCGTCCACCGGCTGTCCGCCCAGGAGATTTTTTCGCTGACACCGTTTTTTTCCAAGGACACCGATCCGTCCGGGTGGAATTCCCGGGTGAAGGAATCCCCCATATGGCGGTAGGACCACCGGCCCATGAACTGCGACGGACCGGCCTCGGTCACCAGTCCTTCCTCGAACTGGAGGATGCCACGGCTGCTGAACGGCGGTGCCGACTCGACCAACCTCCCGCCTTCACGATCCATGGTGCCGATCTCGGCCACCACCGTCCAGTTCCCCCGGATGTAATCCTCCGGACCGATGTCCAGCGTGTAGATGTTGTCGGAAACAAATCTCAGGATGCCGGTGCTTCCCGGGTGATCGTCGGAAGCCACGACCTTGGAATCGCAGCAGAGCCTCACGTTTTTCAGAACCACCGCATCCGGTCCGTTGATCCACTTGAAGATCGCCCGGTATTTGGCAGGCTTCCAAACGAGGTGGGTGACGTCGAAGGAGACTTCCTTCGCCTCTGGTGAGTTCACCTCCCAGCGGAAATCCCGGGCCGGCAGGCGGTCTACGAACTTCTGCCGGTCGAGCGGCACCGGCTGGAGAGGCTCCGCCGCGTCCGGCGACTGCACGAGGGATTGGTTTTCGAAGAGCATGATCGATTCCCGGCCGGATGAATGCAGTTTCACCTTCCCCAGAAACACACCCACCTCCGTGCTACCGTCGGGGTGGATATCCATGGCAAACTCCGTGCCCAGATCCTCCACCGTGCCACCGGAATAGTGGACCTTGAATCCCTCCGCCCCGGGAGGAACGGTGGTATAGAGCTTGCCGCTCTCCAGCGTCGCGGATTCGTAACCGTCCACACGAAACACAGCGGGTCCCTCCAAGGTGACGAGCACCCCGCTGGAGTAGGTGACCTCCACCAGGCCGGACTTGATGGAAATCTCGTTCGATCCCGCGTTCAGATCGATGTGCGGATGCCCGCCCTCGTCCCTCCATTCCACCCCTACCATGCCGGTGATCCGCGCCGGGGACATGTCGGCAGGAGTCACGACGGGAGCCGGAGAACCGGCGGTCCTTCCCTGCGGTTTCTCAAGACGGCGTCCAAAACCCAGACCTGCGAAAAAAACAAGACACGCCGCCGCGACCGAACCCGCGATCCAGACGAAGCGGGGAAGCCCCCTTTCCCCAGGCCGTTCTACCGGTGACAGATAGGATGCGGGAATTGCCGAAGGCAGCAGCGCCTCCTGCTGGCTCACCGCCAGATAATAGGCCATCGCGTCGTCATCCAGCAGGAACTCCTCCAGCCGGGCCATCTCCTGCCCGGACAACGGCGGACCGTCGTGCAGACGATCGACCAAATTCCGGAATTCTGACTGGGGCGGGCGGCTATTCATAACTGGAGGCAAGACGGGTTTCGACGCAGTGACGGAGGGCGATCCGTATCCGCGACAGGCTTTTTTGAATCTGGTTCGGCTTGAGGCCGCGGCTCTTCGCATGGTCGGTCAAGGAAATGCGGTCGAGATATTTCAATCTCAGCAGCCGTTGATTGTCCGAAGAAAGGCCGGACACACAGTCGCGGAGCGCCGCGAGCCGGTGATCCACATCGTCCGCAAACTGTTCGGCCGCCTTGGAGATACGCTCCAGCGCTTCCTCTGAGAAACTGACGACCTTCCGCCGCTGCGCCTCGCGCCGGTGGGTGAGCACCTTGAACCACGCCGCCTTGAAGGCCCACGCCTTGAAATTCGTCCCCGGCTCGAATTCCTCACGGCGGTTCCAGAGAAACAGGCAGGTTTCCTGCACCACATCGTCACACGCGTCCCGGTCCGCCAGAAGTGACATGACGTATGCCATCAGGGCCGGGCGCAACTCCTCGATTTCCGCCGCGAGAACGCCGCTCTCCCGGAAGGGGGGGTCGTGCTCGGGTGTGGTGCTCATCGCTCTTCTATTCCGGATACTCTCCGAACCTGACGAAAAAATCCCGCCATTTTTTCAACCATCCGCAAGGCCTTCGTGAAAGACGCACCCAGGCCCGTCAGCCGGTCCCATCATGAAACCAACAAAAAGCCTCCGGCGCACCCGGATCAGGAAGGCGGCGTGTCCCGCCCCGGATGTTCACTCCCCGGATTCCTTTTCTTCCTCATCCTCCTTGTCCGCATCGCTTTCCCCAGCGCTTCCGCTGCCGTAGCCGATGATCTCCACCGAGATGATCGACGGGGTTTCCACCACCTCTGTGGTTTCCTGGTTGCGCGCCTCGTTCGCAGCGGTTCCGGTTGTGGTTGCGTTGGTTGCGGCGGTGGAGTTCGAGGCGGCGGTCAGACCGCTGATGCTAGGAGAAGATACGGCGGGTGCCGCCGCTCCCGCGCTGTTGCCGCTGACGGAGATGTTGCCCGCGTTCAGCACCTGGTTCGCCGCGATGTTGAGGTTTCCGCTGACGCGGATGCCCGCATCACCGGCGTCCACCGTGCCTTCCGGCGCGATGAGATCGACGTTCCCGGGTTTGACTCCCGCGACAGTGGCGAGCACGCCGATGCCCCCGCCTGTTGCAAGTCCGGCAAGGTCGGTCTGCACTGCGGCGCTCTGGGGATCGATGAGGATGCGTGTGGGTGGCGCGGACTTGACGGTCTTCGAAGAAGATCCCGCGGCGATGTCGCCCTTCGACGACCACAGGATCTCATCCCCCCCGCGCAGTGTGAAGATACGCCCGATGCCGATGCTGATGTCATTCCGTGCGAAGATGGAAATATTTCCTCCGCTGGCGGTGATGATGCCGGGTGGCGACAAGGGATTTCCGATGGCGGTCTCCGCAAGCGCCACACCACCACCGGGGGTGATGATGTCGATGTTTCCGCCGCTGGCCGTGCGGATGTCGCGTCCCCTGGAGAGGATTTCTCCGGCATAGCTGTCATCGCCGAAGAGCACCTTGATCGCGAGCTTGGCAGCCTTGTAGTTGCGGGTTTTCGCGTAGTCGCGACCGGCATCACGCAGGATCTGATAGAAGACCTCCAGCGCCAGCCGGGCCTGTTCTTCTTCCGGCTGTGCCTGGAAATCGACTCCCGGGGCGATCTGTTTCAGATACTTCGCGCCCTTTTCCGTGATGACGTATTTTTCGATGAATTCGGCGAAATTCAGCTTGCCCGTCGCCAGGCTGCCTGCCTCGCCCATTCCCGCTCCAACGACAAGGTTCGCTCCTTCGAATGGCAGGTAGGGATTCCTCGCATTGCCGATACTGGTGATCCCGACACCCGTGCCATCGCTGCTGCCCGGAACCGTTCCCAGGTCAAGGTTGCCTCCCGCAAGCACCTGCAGCGTTCCCGGGCCGCTGACCTGGATGTCTCCGGCGAGCGGGCTGCTGTCGAAGTTCGTGGCGTTTCCGATGCTGCTTGCGGCGATGCGGAGCGGGCTGTTGGAGTTCGAAAGGATGATGTTTCTCCCGCTGCTGACGATGCTGGCATCGCCCGACCGGAGATTCTGAATGTAAAGGGAAACGTCCTGGATGTCCTGCCCGGCAAGCACCCGCGCCGCCTTCGGCGAGAACAAGGTGAGACCCGAGATGTCTCCTCCCAGCGCATACAGGCGCGTGGGGGTGGTGTCGTCGCGGTGAAGCAGTCCGGGAGAATGCAGCGCCTGCTTGGTTTCCGACACGGCGTTGGTTCCTCCGGATTCCTCGAAGAGATCGTCGATGAAGCCGAGGAAATCGCTCTCGGTGCTGGTGACGCTGGCGGCGTTCGGGTTGTCCCCGGCGATGACATGATACGCGAACGGCGAACGGTATCCGGGAATGGATGTCGGGTCGGCATCCGAGAGATTGATGGTCGCAGCCCCCCATATCTGGGAAACCACTCCTTTCACGGTGGAGATTCCGTTCGGCTGGAGCGCGTTGATGGAACCGGAGGCCAGCATTTCCACGGTGCCTTTGGACGAGGGCGACAGTGTGAGATCCCCCACCAGGTTCACGTCTCCGTTGAAGGAGGTGGTCCGCACGGTTCCCGGAGCCAGCGAGACGAGCGTTCTGAAAGGGCTGGTCTGGTTTTCACTCAGGCGGAGCCACGGTTTCGCGTTGGCGGCGGAATTGGTGGACAGCAGTTGTTTGTTGGTGATCCACAGTTGCAGGAAGTGGTCCGCGACTCCCTGCGTTTGACCGGGTATCGTCGTGTGGAGCCGCAGCGTGACATCGCCACCGAGGGAGGAGATATTCACCTGGCTGTCCTCCCCGTAGGTGGAGAAATAGGTTTTCTGCCAGAAACTGTTGTTCAAGCCGCCGGGCATCAGGAACGGATTCGCCACCGGTCCCATCAGCACGTCACCGCTCGCGCTGACATCGAAGCCACCCTTGCCAAGGAAGAGCGTCGTCGGAAGCTGGGTGTATGCGTTGCCGGTCACGCCGTTGGCGACAGCGGATCGGGTGGCGTTGGTATGGATGCTCCCGCCCGCGGTGAGTTCGCCATGGCCGCGCTCCACATAATAAACACCCGCGTCGATGTCGTTGGCGGCGCGGACGGTGAGGTTTCCGCCTCCCGTTTCAAGATAGGTCGCATTTCCCGGAGTCGTCTTGTGGGTGCGGGTGGCGTCGGTGAAGCCGGTCGACCTCATGTTCGTGGGGATCACCGCGTCCACGTTGCTGATATTGTTGCCCGCGACCATGGTCACGTCCCCTCCGCCCAACGCGCCGACGCCTTGGAAGAAGTTGGTGAAATCCACCCACCATGTCGTGGATGCGGATTCTCCCCAGCGGTTGGTGCCGAACTCGCCGGTGAGGGGATCGACATAACCGCGCTTGTAAAGCCAGTTGTTGGGAAGCTGGAGCTGGGAATCCGCGACCAGTTCGTTCGCGCTGTTGCGGGTGAGGTGTTCGATGTTCTGGCCGGCGAAGATCGAGACATTCCCCCCGGCGATGGTGTAGGCCGCGGGGTTCGACTGCTGCACCGCTCCAAGGCTGGAGTCGATGCCGTTCTGGCTGAGACTCGGAAGATCGAACGTGCCGCCGAGCGTGGGATCCGCCACGCGTGTGCCTGCGGTGTAGATGGTGGCGAACTGGTTCAGAAGCTGCACGCTGCGGCCCGCATGGATCTCGATGTCACCACTGCCGGTCCGGATGACCTGGTAACCGTTCGAGGTGGCTGTGGCGGTGTTCGCGATGGCGCTGCTTGTGGTGGCGCCGGTGCCCGAGGTGGTCGCGGTGTTCGTGCGGTTGTTTCCGAGCTTGAGGAATCCGGCGTTTGTTCCGAGCGCGTTCACGCCAAGCACCTCGCTGAAGTCCGCCGCCGTCTGGTCCGCACCCGCGGCGAGGCGGTAGGACCACGACTGCATGTTGACAGGCAACAGGGCGTTCTGCGTGGTGGGCCTGGCCAGCCACAGCCGCGTGGCATTGTTCGCAGGGAGAGTGGTGCTGACAGTGAAACCATCGCTGAGCGCGCTGAAGAAATTCAGGCTTCCGGCGGCCCGCAGGGTGAGCACACCCGCCGCGCTCTTCGCGCCGTAACGGAACGTGGCGAGGTCCCAGTCATTCGCCACCGAGGTGGTGGAACTTCCCAGCGTGAGGTCTCCGGTGCGGTTGATGATTTCCACACCGGGGGCGAGAACAAACACCGACCCGAGGCCGCCGTTGTTCGCCAGCAGCCGGTTGGTCATGGCGGTGTAATTCGCATTGCCCGTGCCGGCGGCGCCGAGGAATGACTGCGCGTCCGTGTGGATGCCGTTTCTCACCGCCGTCGTGATCGCGCCTCCGCCGGAGGTGAGATCGTAGATGCGGTAACCTTCCACTAGAATGCTTGAAGCATCGATGATGGTGCCGTTGAGCGCGCCCACCGCGATGTCCTTGTTACCGGAAATCTGCGGAGCGCGGATGTGCAGCTTGCCACTGAATTTCCCTTCGGACGCGCTGCTGCCCAGGGTGACCGCGTCCCCCGCCACCTTCGAAGCAACGGACAGATCGATGACCGAGCCCGTGCGGATATCCACGGAACCGGCGCCCGCCACCCCGTTGCGCTGTGAACCGGCTTCGAGAGTGACGGAACCGCCTTTGCCGGCGGCGGAGAAATCCTTGCCCGCCACCGTGATGGTCGAGCCATCGGCCAGGATCACATCATTGTTCGCCGTGAGCCGCACGGAGCCTCCCGTGTCTCCGGACGCGTCCACCGTTCCGGTCACGGTGATCGATCCCTGGTCGGCGGAGAGCGAGAAATCCAGAGCCTTGACGATGCCGTCGATGAGCACGCTTCCATTTCTCACCCGGATTCTCTGACTGCCGGTGAGGGAGGCGGAGGTGAGCGAGTCGCTCAATGCGGATACGGATGCCAGATTTTTCACATCCAGTTCGAACACGCCGTTCGAGCCATTTTTCCCACCCTTGCCGGACAAGCTGCCATCGGAAACAAACCGGCCTGCCGGAGTGGAAATCTGGAGGATGCCGGCATTTCCACCACCTGCGTGGGCCGCCACGTTCACGGTGGATCCCTCGGTCAGGACCACGTCTCCCGTCTCCGATGCGAGCTTGATGCTTCCAGCATTCGTATATCTGCTGACATCCCTGAAATCCTGCCTCACGCCGGAGACATCGAGATGGCCGGAGACCGTCACATCGCCACTGGTGGCGAGCAGCTCCAGTGAACCACTCGGCAGGAAGATGGCGGTGTCCACATTGATGCTCGAACCCTTGAGAGAGAGTGACGAGCCGGGATCACCCGTGAACGTGGCGTCACCGGAGCTGGTAAGGTCTATTTTCCCTCCCGCGGTGATGGTGCGCTTGGCACCCGCCAGTCCCGCAAGCAGCGGAGTATGGATGGAGAGGGATTTCTGAACCGTCAGGCCGCCCGTGCCCGAGCCGAGCACATTTCGGGAAGCGTCCAGCACCACCTCGTCATACTGGCGGATCGCGAGCTCGCCAGCCCCGAGACGGATGGTGGCGGCGTTGAATTCCAAGGTCCCCCCCGACGGAGCGGATGCCGCGGAAGCAGCGGAATTCGCGGAATTGTTCAAAAGGATGTTCTCGGCGTTGAAGGAAACACTGCCGTCATTCTGGTTGAACCCACGGACAGAGCCGGCGCTGAGCGTGAGCTGAGAGAGTCCTTCGGAGCCGATCCTCCCGGTCCCGTAGATGTCGATGGATGAATAGCTGAGCAGCGAGAGTGATTTTCCCTTTTGAAGATCCGCGAGCGTCCCGCCGGAGAGGACCAGTCCGTCCACACCGCCAAGGTTTCCGGAGCCGTCGAGCTGCAGACTGATGCGGCCGCTGTTCACCGCATAGGAAGCGGCGTCAAGGTCCGCCGTGGTGGAAAGTTCCATGCCTGCGGAGGAATCGAGGATGAGGGAGCCACCGGAGATGGAGACATTCTCGCCCAATGTGAGCTGGGGCTGCGCGGAGCTGGTGGAACCGGTGCGGCTGACCGATGCCGAATCCGACGAAGTGACGCGCAGCAGCGTGCCGTTGCCGGTGATCGACAGAGGAACCGCCGCCCGGCGCGATACATCCGAGGCTTCCACCCGTGCCCCGTCTTTCAATGTCAGATCGTCGTTGGATACGAGGATCACGTCGTTCGCGGAAAGGGACGTGCCCTTGTTGTCGATCACCAGATTCCCGGTGACCGAGGTCACCTTCGTGCCACTTGCCGACTTCGTCCGATATCCTCCGATGAGAAGGCTTTCAGCGCCGAAGGCGTTCAGGGCGTTCGCATCCAATGCGACCACGCCCGCCGCGGCGGGAACGGAACCGTTGGAAATCACGATATCCCTCGCGGTGCTGATATCCACCGAAGCACCGCGGCCACCCGTGACAGATGCCGATGCCACCGAACCCAGCAGCGTCATGGAGCCGGAGGATTTGAAGAGGATCGAACCGGAGTCCTTCGCCAGCAGCGGGATGTCCTTGTTGAGTTTCACCGCGCTCTCCACGAGGAAGGAGTTCGACAGGTAGTCTTCATATTCCGCCCGGGCCCGGACGACCTTGGAGGTCGCCACCTCGAAACGGGTGGAGAGCGTGGGGATCTCCCGGTCGCTGTTCAGGTCGTTGTAACGGTAACCGGACACCACGCTGGACTTGTCCGGCATCTCGATCGATCCCGCGCCGTTGTTCGTGGAAGGTGAAACGAGCACCGCTCCCGGCAGCAGCGCGTATCTGGCGGGCAAAAGCGTATAATATCCGGCGGGCAGCGACTTGCTGCCGTTCAGATAGATCCTATCGCCCGCCTTGAGCGTGCCGTTCGCATAGCCCCCACCGGCGGCGGCGTTGAAATCCGCGATCGGCGCGACGCTTGAGTCGTAGCCCGGAATGATAGCGAAGCTGGTGTTGGAAGCGAGGATATCCGTCGGCCCTCCCAATCCCTGCACCCAGCGGTAGGCGTGGAGATCTCCTCCGCCGCGCACATCGATGACAGAGCCGGTCAACGTGGAAACATCCTCGCCCGCGAGCACGATGTTCCGTTCCGGCAGTCCCGACGCCGTGATGTCCACTCCCCGGGGATCGATCCATGAGTTTCCATCCGTATTGATACCATACGGAATCACAATCCCCTTCCCTGTCGCCGGGTCCACCGCGGAAACAGAGGTGGTGCTGCCGGAGGAGAGAGTGAGGTGTTTCGTCACGGGAACCGCCAGCGCGTTTCCTGTCAGCAGGTCCTTCGGAGCGGTGCCGGTGCCATCCCAACCGAGTGTGATCGTGCCGAAGGGCGCGCGGAGCACACCGCCCTGGACGATCTCGGAGGCCATAATCCGGAGATTCCCCCCCGCGGAGAGGGGCAGGTTCCGGGTACCGGAACTCTGGATGGTGACGGAGCCTCTCCGCAAACCACCGTTTTGATAGTCATAGGCGAAGATATTGAAATCGCTCGCGGTGACCGGATGGATCTGCCCGGCCTTGAGCGTGAGGTCCCCCGCGATGGTGAACGTGCCGTAGCCACGGATATCGCCGTCCGCCGCAGTGAGTCCGGCCTGACCGATGCCGCGCAGGACCAGATCCCCGACGTCGATGACGTCCGCCTTCACACTCAGTTTTCCCGTTCCGAAAGTAGGGGCCACCGCGTAGGCCAGACCGTTCAATTGGAACGGGCTCAACTGGGTTCCCACCGGAACAGGCACCGACATGGGACGCCCGAGTTTCACATGGGACGCCGTCAGACTGACATCGGAATCGGCATACAATATCCCGCCGTTCGCCACGCTGATCTGGCCGCGCGCGGCGATGTCCACCTTGCCCTTGAACTCCACGACGCCGTCAAGCGCCAGGGAGTCGAATCCTCCGTTGGTGAAGGAATCAACCGAAAAATATCCGCGTGAAAGACGCCCCGGAGAAACGGTGAGGCCGATGGCGGAGCTGTTGTCCGGCAGGTCGGGATCGATGTTCAAACCCGTCTGTGAAACCACGAGGCTGGCGTCTGTCGGCAGCGGGACCTCTCCCAGAGCGTAGAACCTGCCGGAGGAAACCTTGAGTGATCCGCCGAGCGCGGTCTTGCCGCCCGCGTTGCCAAGCAGTGTCGCATCGGAGAACAACATTTGCCCACCGCTCAACGTGATGTTTCCGCCGTTGCTGTCCACCTGAGTCCTCACGGTGGCGAGGATTTCCGGCGAGAGGGTCAGACCGCTGTTGGTCGGCACGGGAGCGCTCGCCCCCGGGGCGGAGGACGCCACGGGGATGTCGAGTTTTCCGCTGGCTCCGGACACGTCCAGCACGCTACCCGTCGCGGCCGCGATGTTGCCGGTGAGCGTGATGTTTCCTCCGGAAAGCACCTTGCCGGTCCGTCGGCCATAGGCATCCGGTGTCAGAACGACAGTGCCTGCGGTGGACAATACACTCTTCGAGCCGAGGTAGGTCGTGGTCCGTGCCTTGGTGGTATCGCCGAAGATGTTTGCCGTGTTGCTCCCACCGCCAACCACGATGTTGCCGCCCGCCGTATGGAGTTTGCCCAGCACGGTGACGGTGTTTCCCGTGAGGGAGATGGTCGCTCCGGGATCCGTATCGATGACCGCTCCCTCGTCCACCAGCACGCTGCCCCTCACCAGAAGTCCCCCGCCTTCGCTCACGCCGGGTGCCGCCAGCCTGACACTCACCGCCGGACGTTCGCCCACCACTTCCTGGATCACATCAAGCGTCAGCTTTCCACCCGTCGGATTCACCTGAAAACTCTTCGCGACAGGGCGGATCACGGTGCCCTCCGTCACATGAACGGCGGGAACCGAGGTATCCGACTGCACTCCAAGTCCGGTGAGCGTGAAGTCCCCGAAGCCTCCTTGGTTGAAAAACTCCGGATCCAACAGCAGCGTGTCCGGATTGGTGGTGGTGCCGCCGATCTGCACCTGGGGGGCCTGCAGGGAAAGCGCGCCCGCCTTGGCACCGGAGTAGCCGAGGAGGGTGGCTCCGAGTTTCAGATTGCCGCCGAGCACTGTCGGCAGGGTGAGATCCTGGCCGGTTTTGACCGCGATGCTGCCACCGTTTCCATATCTCCCGCTGCCGGAGGAAGTCATGGCGTAGCCGCCTGATACGTCCACGACCGCGCCCTCGTTCAGATCGGCGGAAAACGCGGAGATGGTGATTTTTCCACCATCCGGCGAGGCAGGGGTCAGAGCTTCTCCGATTTTAAGGAAGCGGTCGTCCGTGACCAGCCCCGCCGTGCTCAGCCGGGCGTTCGCACCGAGGGTGAAGATCCCGCGACCGGGGTTCGGCAGTGGCAACGGATCGTCCGGCAGGCGCAATGCCACGTCATACGGTGAAAGGTTCAGCGCGTTGAAAGAAAGCGTGCCGCTGGCCGCGGTCACGCTGCCGTTGATCTCGATGTTTCCCGCGGTGAATGAAACCGAGCCGCCGGTCCCGGCATCGAGATTGATCTTCTCCGGCACGATGATGCTGCCGCCCTCGTTGCGGATGGTCAGCCTCCCGAAGCCGTCGACCGAGGTGAGCCCGGTGGAAAGATGGACGTTCTCCTTGCGGTCCGCCTCGAGTTCCAGCGGGTTTCCATTGGCGTCCACCGTGAAGTCGGCCGCGGGTGCCTGGTCGACCGGATTTCCGAAAACGATCTTCGGAGGAGATGGGAAATTGACGGGAAACCCGATGTGCGCCGGATCCTGCCCGCGGAAATTCAGTGTCAACGAACCGGACAGCGGCAGGCTGCTGGAGGTCGGCGTATCGCGGGACTGGGTGGGACCGTTGTAGCTTTTGCCGGTGAGCTTGCCATCAAGCGCCATGGACGGGGCGCTGATGGAAATCTTCCCGGCGTCCGCGCCCTGGGTGTATCCCTCGCGGTAGTGCGCGCCGGACGGAGCAAGAGCGTGGCTGAATGTTTTCGATACCCCCCACTTGGCGTTCGTCACGGTGTTGGTACCGTCGTAGATGCCTTGATAGGGTTGGTCCGGACGGGCATCCGCGATGTCCACGATCCTGCCTCCGCTGACCACCTGGGTGGTTTTCACCACTCCTCCTTCGAAGTTCGTCCAGCCGCCCGAGACATCGATGGACGCGTTTTCCCGCACCACCACCGAGCCTCCCGCGGAGATGTCCAGAGTGCCGCCTGCCGTGGTCAGCTGTCCGACGGTCCGCTCCACCAGTCCCACATAGCCGGACACATCCGCCAGAGGGGTGCCGATCCAGTCCCGCCCTTCGAAGTTCCCTCTCTCCCCGATATCCACGGTGATGGTCTGGCCGCGCAGCTTCCCATCACGCTGCAAGGGAGCCGGCGCGAGTTCCGAACCACGCAGTTCCAACGTCAGGAGATTCTGGGTGACGGAGACGGAAACGTTTTTTGTTCCTGCGAGGTCGATGACGGAGTCCTGGTCAAGATAGACCTGGCCACCGGAGGAGACGAAGGTGGAAGTGAACAACGACGGCGCGTAAACCCAGTTTCCCGCGTGCAGTGATACCACGGCGTTTGGCGCGAGGAGGGTGGAGCCGCTCGCCAGATGAATGGTCCTGCCCCGCAGGTTGATCTGGGAACGCAGCGCGAGTTCGGTGCCGACGGTCGTCGCCTTGCTGTCATACTCGGGCAGGATCTGGGTGATGCTCCCCTCACCCAGCGTGACGCTGCCGGTGGAACGGTACAGGAATGGTATGGCGGCGGCGGATGCGGTCCCTTTGTTTGAAACCGCATCATAGCTGGCAATGAGATCGATCCGTCCGTTGAGCGAAACCGATGTGGTGCTGTTGATGACTCCAAGCTGGTTGACGTTTTTCCCCGTAAGCCAGGTGCTGCCACGTGCGATCTCGATGATGCCGTCGTTGATGACGGTGCCCGCGTATGGAGTCAGTGACGAGGTGGTGTCCGCCACCGCCCCGACATAAACATCCAGTCCGCGCAGGCTGGGATCCTTGCTGTCGTGAGCGTTCACACCGACCTGTAATCCGGCGGCAAGGATCGTCTGGCCGGCCGCGCTGGAGAGGGTTCCGCTGTTCGTGACATTCGCGCCGACGATCATGATGCGTCCTCCGTTTCCATCCGCGGAAACGGAGGTGGTGATCTTCGCCCCCTTCTGCACCGTCACGTCTCCCACCCTGGTGTTGGCCGCAAGTCCGGCGTTGAGGGCGTTGAACAGAAATTCGCGATCCGGGTTGTTGAGCAGGCCGCGGCCGATGAGGTTGTCGTTGATCGGAAGGCTCGACGCCGTCAGCGCCCGCGCGTTGACCTGGCTGCCGCCGCCGAAGATGATCCCGTTCGGGTTGATGATGTACACCTGGCCGTCCGCCTTGATGTTGCCGAGGATCTGCGTCGGGTTGCCGCTGGGGTCGGTGATCTTGTTGAAGGCGATCCATTTGCCCGCGTCCGCCCCGCCGGCTTTCTGGTCGAAGTTCAGCGTGGTTTTCTTGCCGACGTTCATCGTCTTCCATCCGAGCAGCGCCTGCTGGGTGGTCTGCTTGATGGTGACGGTGGTCCTGCCGTCCTTGACGGCCTGCACGGGGTTGTGCGCGCCGGTGACGGTGCCGAGGTCGAGCCCGCCGGCGCCGAGGCCGTTGGGGACGTTGGGCAGGGTGACGGTGGGGCGGTTGGGGTTCTTGCCGAGGTTGTTGGCGCCGTTGCGGATGGCGGCGTCGCGCGCGGCGTTCTGAAGGTTGCGGACGGCGGCGAGGGTCCGGGTGGTGCGCGCGAGGGTGTCTTTCGCGCTGGCGCGCGCGGCGTCGGTGGCGGCGGGGGTGGGCGCGCCGGCGGTGGCGCGCGCGGATTTCCCGGAGCGCGGGCTGCCTCCCCGCAGGATGTCTCCGGCGTCCGCGGTGAGCCCGGTGATGGCGAAGGTGAAGCCGATGAAGACGGGGACGCCGTATTTGAAGGTGGTGCCGAAGAGGCCGGTGGCGCGGTGGTGGCGGCGGGGTTTCATGCTGGTGGGCCGGGGTGCGGTGGAGAGTGGGTGCCGTCGGGCGGCGGTGGTTGGAGGGGTGCCGGGTGGCCGGTGGCCGGGTGACTTATGGCCGGTGATCGGCGGAGGGGCTTCCGCCGGATGGCGGGTGGCGGGGTGTGATGGTTTTCCCTGTTTCCGGCGGGAAGAGCGCGGGCTCCGGCGGGGGAGCGCGCGCCCTGTCTTTCCATAACTCGGATGATCCGCCGCCGGGGGCGGCCTTGGATCACCTTCATCATGTTTTTGTCATCTTTATGTCATCTTTTAATGATATGTTTTTAAGATATGCTTTCCGGCATGTCACGGTCACGGGGCCTTGCCGGCGGCGGGGGCGGCGATGCGGTTGTCGAGGATCCGGTCCTTGTAGCCCTGGACGAGGTTCTCGACCTTGACGCGGGTGGTGCCGATGAACGGCTCGCGCGCGGCGAGGGCCTTGCCGAGGGAGTAGTTCTCGAACTTGTCGAGGATCTCGGTGGCGGTGTTGAAGAGGGCGATGTTCTTGCGCTCGCGGTCGGCGAGGGTGTTTTTCGCGGCGGTGAGTTCTCCGGCGAGGCGGGCGCGTTCCTGTTCCTTCGCGGTGGCGGTGGCGGCGGCTTTTTCGTAGCCGTCCTTCCATTTGAGGAGGGCTTCCTTGTGCTGGGCGAGGCTGGCGTCGCGGTCGGCGACCTTCTTTTCAAGCGCGGCGGTGGATTGCTCGGACGCGGTCTTGTCGGCGAGGGCTTTCTTTTCGAGGGCGGCGCCGCGTTTCTCGAGCGTCTCGATCTTCGCGGCGAGGTCCTTGGATTTCTGGTCGGCGGCGGCGGCGGCGGCCTGGGCGTTGGCTCCCTCGGTCTGGGCGGTGCGCAGCTGGAGGGTGACGGCGCGGAGCTGCTCGCGCAGCTTGAGGCCCGGATCGGGTTCTTCGGCGGCGTGGAGGAGCGAGGGCAGCGCGGCGCCGAGGAGGAGGATGGCTTTGAGGAGTTTCATGACCGGTTGTTAGAACTTGGCGTTGATGTCGAACTGCAGGGTGTCGGTGCTCAGCGGGGAGCCGATGATCTCGTCGCTGCTCATCCATTTGAGGCCGACGCGCACGGCGGGGCTGACGGCCATGCTGCCGCCGAGCAGGAAGCCCTGGACGTTGGTGCCTCCGCCGCCGAAGTCGGAGTCGGTGAAGCCGTCGACGACCGCGTCGCTCTCGACGTAGCGGTAGCCGAAGCCGGCCTGCCAGTCGCCGAATTGTTCCATGGCGGGCTTGCCGACGGTGAAGGCGAGGTTCCAGGCGGTGTCTCCGCCTTCGAACTCGCCGGCCTTGCCGGCGGAGCCGGGACCGCGGTTGTTGACGGCCTTTTTGCCGATGGCGCCGTTGTCGAAGGCGATGTTCTTGGTGACTTCTCCGGCGAGGGCGAGGCGGACGGGGTCGTAGGCGTCGTATTCGAGCTTGCCGGTGATGGTGAGGTTGCGGAATTCGGAGGCGAGGCCGTAGTACTGGTATTGGTATTTGGTGCCGAAGTCGTTGGCCGCGGTGGGGACGATGTCGCGCAGGGCCATGTAGGTGTTGCCGCGCTGGGCGAAGCCGGGCCGGGTGCCGTCGGTGCTGCCGGCGTCGCTGGCGGTGAGCGGGGTGTAGGGGTCGGACAGCTTGCCCGAGATGTTGCTGAAGTCGTAGTAGGCGATGCCGAACCTGGCGGTGAGGTCGTCGGTGATCTTCCAGTCGATGCCGATCTGCGCGCCGGTGAGCCACTTGTCGGTGCTTTCGAACTTGGAGGGCTGGTTGGAGGCGAAGTTGAAGTCGGTGTTGTAGACGGGGAAGTAGCCGGCGGTGAAGAAGGTGCCGGCCTTGTCGTTGAGCCTGACTTTCCCGCGCACGGCGAGGCCGTCGAAGCCGAGGTCGTCGTCCCACTGGACTTCGCTGGAGAGGAAGGGGTTGTCGAAACGGCCCATCAGGAAGACGAGCTCCTCGCCATCGCCCGGACCGGCGTCGTAGCTGAGGAAGGCGCGGTCGAGCCAGATGGCGTATTTGGAAAAATTCCCGCCGGAGCCGCCGAGCGTCTGGTTGGGCGAGGTCGGGCTGTTGGTGTCGCCGGTGGCGACGCGCAGGCCGCCGTTGAAGCCGTCCCCGAGCATGATGTCGGTGCCGACGCGGGCGCGCAGGCGGGTGCGCTCGCGGTCCTGGTCGACGTTGTATTGCGGGGAGAACTGGGTGCCGGAGGTGTCGAAGGGCGATCCGGTGTTGATGGCGTTGAAGTTGGGGAAGGCGCCGGTGTTGTCGTTGCCCTCGCCGAAATAGACTCCTTCGTAACGGCCGCGCAGGTCGCCGAAGGGGCGGAATTTATCGGTCCATTCCGGGTAGCGTTTCTCGCTCCATTTCTGTTCGCGGGCCTCGGCGAGGAGCTCCTGCTTGATCTCGTCGCGCATGTTGTTCTTCACCACCTCGGGGATGTAGCTGACGCGCATCTCGTCGGCGGTGGGCTCGGGCGGCAGCGCGGCGATGTCGGCGGCGGCCGCGGCGGCCTGCTGGGCTTGCAGCGCCTGCTGTGCCTCGGCCTCGGCCTGTTGGATCATGGCGGCGGCCTCCTCCTTGCCGAGGATGCCTTTTTCCACGAGCCGGGCGATGAGGTTGACGGTGACGTTGGTGGAGGGGGCGGCGGGCTGCTCCTCCGCGGCTCCGGGTGGAAGTACGGGAGTTTCCGTAGCTGGCACGTCTTCGGAGGGGTTGGCGGGCGCGCTGCCGATGTCGGGTTCCTGCGCGTGGAGCGGGGTGCCGAGGGCGAGCAAAAGGGTGGCGGCGATGGGGCGGATGGAAGACATGGGGAACGGGAAAAGGTGTCAGTTGCCGGGCTTGCGGGCTTTGATGCGGATTTTGACGGAGGGTGGCATTTCGGCGGCGCTGGCCGCGGGCGGTGTTTGCAGGCCGGTGAGGACGCGCCTGACGGCCTGGTCGAGATCCGAACCGGCGGAGGAGCCGATGATGCGGGCGCGGGTGATGGTGCCGTCGGCGCCGGGCCAGAACTCGAGGGTCAGTCCGCTGATGACGGCCTTGCGGGTGACCGGGTCGTTCCTCAGGGCGTTCTCGATGGAGGTCTTGGCGGAGAGCGAGTAGCGGGCGTACTTGTTCCCGCCGCCGAGGCCGCCCTTGCCGCCTCCGGCGCGGCCGCCGCCCCCGCCGGCGGTGAGCCCCATGTCGGGACCGTTGCCGCCGGTGATGTTGGTGCCGAGGTCTTCGGACGGCGGGGCCTCCGCCGGTTCGTCCGGCGGCGTCAGGTCGACGGGCTGTTCCTCGACGAGCTCCTCCTCCGGCTTGTCCTCCTGTGGCGGGGGCTCGACCTTCGGTGGCGGCGGCGGCGGCGGTGGCGGCGGCGGCGGTGGCAGCGTGATGGTGACCACTTCCTGGCGCGGCACGGCCTTGCGCGTGTTTTTCCCACCGTTGAGCAAAAAGGAGAAGAGCCCCCCCACCAGCACGACGGCGAGCATGATGCCGATCAGCAAGCGGTGCTTGGACGGCTTGCGCGCGGGCGGCGGGAATGGCGGGCGTGGGGACATGTGGGAGGAAGTGGAGAGTGGATGGTTGATGGTTGAGAGTTGGAGGAAGAAGGCGGAGGCCTGTTCTTCGTTTCGAATTCAATGCTTGTGATTCAGTGCTTCTACTTCGGCGGCTGGGTGGCCAGGCCGATCTGGGTGATGCCCACGCGGCCGAGCACGTCGAGCACGTCCATGACGCCCTGGTACTGGCTGGCGCGGTCGCCGCGGACGACGACGGGCACCTCCGGCGTGGCGGCCTTGATGGCGGCGAGCTTGGTCTCCAGGTCCGCCAGCGTGACGGTGAACGTGTTGAGCTTGATGTTGCCCTGGTTGTCGATGGTGATGGCCTGCGTCTTGGGCGCCTCCAGCTTGGGCGAGGACGCCTTGCTCGCGCTCGGCAGGTTCACCTTCACCCCCTGCACGCCCGCCGTGGTCATGATGATGAAGATGAGCAGCAGCACCAGATAGAGGTCCACCATCGGGGTGACGTTGATGTCGTCGTAGCTTTTGTCGTCGGCGGAGGCCATGGAAGAGGTTGAGGGTTGGAAGTTGATGGTTGATGGTAAGAGGAGGATATAGGTCCCATGGGTCCTATGGGACCTGTCCTCAGTGAGAAGAACCTCCGTTGGTGTCCGCGCCGGCGGCGGGGCTGTGGAACTCGGCCATCTTGGCGACGAACTCGTCGATGAAGACCTGCATGAGGCCCAGCGAGTTCTTGATCCGCCCGTTCAGGTAGCTGTAGATGAACAGCGCGGGGATGGCCACCACCAGGCCCACCACGGTGGCCAGCAGCGCGGAGGCGATGCCCGGCGCGATCGAGTTCACGTTCACCTCGCCGGACTTCGCGATGATCGCGAAGGTGATCATCACACCCACCACGGTGCCGAGCAGGCCGACATACGGACCACCGGCGATGCTGATGGTCAGGTAGACCAGGCCGTCGGAAAGGCGGTGGCTCTCATGCACCAGCCCCGCGTCCAGACTGGCGCGGATGGCCTGGATGGAGCGGCCGTTGAGCCCCTGCCCGCGGGCGTCGCCCTTGTCGAGGCGGTGGCGGATCTCCTCGGAACCGATCTGGTAGATGTGGTAGAGCGGCGACCTCTCGATGAGGTGCTGCTCGTCCTCGCCGGTCTTGCCGCCGAGCGTGCTGATGCTGGACCGGTCGCCGTGGTCGAGCGCGGTCAGGTCGGTGGACAGGTGCTTCCATCGCTCGAGGAAGACCTTGGTGCCTTTTTCAATCGAGTTGAGATAAAGGAATTTCCGGACGGCCACCGTCCAGCCGATGACGATCATGATGGCGCACACGCCGATGGCGATCCAGCCGTCGAACATCATGTTGTTGGCGATGTCGCCGAACAGCGAGAGGTGCTCCATGAGGTGGCTCTGCTCGCCGCCGCCCTCGCCGCCCTCGCCGCCCTCGCCGGCTCCCAGCACCACGGTCCGCTGGGCCGCGTCCGTGGAACCCTGGTTCACCGCGGCCAGCTTGATCCACGCCTCGGAACGCGCGGTGGTGGAGAGCGTGAACTCGTCGACCTCGCCGGCGAACCCGGAGTTCTCCGCGCCGAGCGTGATCGGCGCCGCCAGCGCGGGAAGGCCGGCGGCAAGCGTGGCATACGGCGCGCCGTTGACGAAAAGCTGCAGCTTCGCGCCATCCGCGACGAGCGCAAGGTGGCTCCAGGTATTCGCCGCGACAGGCGCTCCGGCGGCGCTGGCCTGCGTGCCGAGCCTGATCACCGGCACCCCCTGGTTGAGCAGGAGCTGGAAAGAGGACGCACCCTCGCCACGGCTGAGCAGGACCGCGTTGTCCTGCAGCGCGGCGGGCTTGATCCAGGTGGAGAGCGTCAGCGCCTGGCCGGCCTTCCACTCGAGCGACGGCGACTGGGGCAGCGTCACCGGCGTGGCCAGCAGGCGCAGGCCGTTGCCGATGAGCGAGCCCTCCGCCGTGGTCGCCGGGGCCGTCGCGCTGTTGTTGTTCCCCGTGGTGTCGGCCGGGGCCGCGCCACGTCCGGCGAAGTGCCAGACCAGCGCCGTGTCCGCGTCATACGCCTCGGCCGCCTTCGGGCCGGCGTCCGGCGCCGGATTGCCGGAATAAAGATGGATCGTCGTCTTCCCCGACGCCCCGATGTCCGGCACCTTCACCCACACGAACGCCTCGTTGAGCAGGTTGTCATAACTCTCGATCTGGTGGCTGAGCGCCGTCTTCCCGTCCGCGGCGATGAAGCGCAGGTCGCTGCCATCCTCGCGGGCGCTGGCGAACGGGAAGTTCCCGTCCGACAAACGCACCAGCACCGTGGCCGTGCCGGGCGATCCGGGAAGAGCCGCGGCGTCACCCGAGGTGTCGAGCGTGAGCGTCTGGCGCTTCGTCCAGGCGGGGTTCCACCACGCGGCTCCGGCATCGCCGGCGGCGATGCCTGCATGGGCGAGCAGAAGCGAAACGGGGAGAATGAGGGCGGGATGTTTCATGTGGGAAAAATGAGGAAAATGAAGGAGGTCGGCGGATGCGGGCAAGGGGTGGTCAGAAGTCCGCCCAGCCACGGAAGGTCACCCGGACGTCTCCGGACTCCGTGTCCGTCTGGCTGATGAAAGGCACGGCCAGGTCCACCGAGCCGTTGTAATGATCCGCGAACTTGAAGCGCGTCCCAGCGCCCGCGCTGGCCAGACCGAAACGCTTCCGCTGGCCCGGCAGCGGGTCATAAATCCCCACCAGCCCCGCATCCACGAAACCATGGAACCGCCACTCGTTGGGCGTCGTCCCAGGCTTCGCTTCGGACCCGCCGGTGAGCGGCCGCGTGCGGTACTCCACCGTGCCGAAGACACCGTTGTCACCCAGCGACGTCGCCTCCAGGTAACCCCGCACCGTCCCCAGGCCGCCGCCGGAGATCTGCTCGTTGTTCACCAGCGGCTTGTCCGCCAGCTGGTACTGCACCTTGCCGAAAAGCTGCGAATCATCCCGCAGATCGCGCGTGTGCGCCACATCCCCGCGCAGGAACACATAACTCCCGTCCGCGTTGTAACGCTTGTTCGCATAATCCCTCTCCCCGCTGCCGATGCCCCGCAGGTGCAGGTTCAGCGAGGTATTCGCCTCCGTGAACGCCTTCTCCGCCAGCCACGTCGCCCCGTAATTCGCCGAAAGCGGCCAATACTCGATGGCGGTTTCATCGATGGTGAACTGTTTCTTCCCCAGGGAAACGACCTCGTCGGAGAAATGCTTGTAGTCGAGGCCCAGCGACAGCGTCTGGTAAAACTTGTCCTGTGACGGCAGGTCGATGAGCGCCTGCAGGCTCACCGTGTGGCCGCGGCCGATGCTCGCCGAGCCGCCGACGATGGCCACATCGCTGTCCTGCTTGGTGCCCTGCAGCATCAGGCTCACGCTGTCCGAAACCCGCGCCAGATAATAACCCGAGAACACCTTCGCGTCATCCGTGTTTTCCGGGGCCACCTGGAAATTGAAACCACCCGTATGCCCCAGCTGGTAGAGATTGCCATGGCTCAGCGACCCGTTCAACCGCAGCGGCGTCGTGTTCGAACTGTAACGGTTGTTGAGCTCCAGCGAACCATGCAGCGGATTCTTGTCCTCCACGTTCAGATCGATGTCCACCGTCCCCGGCACCACCCCCGCGCGCAGCTCCGGCGTCACCCGGCGGTCCGCCAGACGGTTGAGCGCCACGATCTCCTTCTCCACCCGCTTCATGTCCGGCACGTTCCCCTCCGCCAGCGACGGAGCGTCCGCCTTGATCCGGCTCGGCAGGAAAAACCGCGCGCCATTGACCCGCAGGCGCCCCACCCTCGCCTCCGCCACCTCCAGCCGGATCACCCCGCGCCGCGGATCCTGCTGCGGCACCACCACCGAAACCGTCTGGAAACCGCGGTCGTGATACGCCTTTTCCAAGGCCACCCGCGCCGCCTCCACATCATCCGCCGAACGCCCCGGCCCGAGATACGGATACACCGCCTCCTCCACCGCCAGCCGCGGCAGCCGCGCCGGGCCCGTGACGCGATATTCACGGATGTTGA